>DASPTU010000085.1:0-13875 GCA_035623255.1 Terriglobales bacterium
AGCCGCCCTGAGGAGCGTTTAGGGGGAAACAAACAGCAGTTTCAACCTTAGCATGACCCGGATGTGGGGCATGCTCGAAGGCGGAGCGTGGGGTTACGTTGGTAAGGCTCCATGGGGTGCGCTCCCCGGCCTCTACCAGGCCGCACCAGCATGGGCAACGGAACGCCATGGCAGCCAGACCAGCCGATACAGTGTTTCGACCCTCGGCGGGCTCCGCATTCCAGATTCGTAGTCTGTGCCTTGAACGGCCAGTTGCCGCTGAGTCACGTCTCGGGCCGACGGGAGGAGCCACAGGGCAAAGTCTATTTGCGGATTCTTCGTGGCTTCCTCCTTGCCTGTTTGTTCAGCCATTCCGGGCAATCGAGCTTCTCTTTTTGTAGGGGCGTCTTAAGCTGTAGATGCGGTCTCTGCAGAAGGCGGGGTCATGCATGTCTTGCGTGAGATCTTGGAGCAGGAGCAGGAAGGAGGAATAGCGATTGGCCACTTCAACGTTGCCAATCTGGTTTTACTGAAGGCCGTGTTCACCGCCGCGCAGGCATTGAAAGTCCCGTCCTGGTGGGCGCAACATGACGGATTCGCGTCCAGCTTCCGGCCTGGCGTGGTTCGGTTGGCCAAGCTGGCACCCGTGCTTAGGCGTACCATTGGGCATGAGCAGAATACGTCCAGAATACGTCGACGCAAACTCTCTGCGTTCTGATCGCTTGGTAGCCGTCGAAGTCCTCCTTCGACAAGAGCCCGACGAGGAAGAAGACGAAGAGGAAGACGAAGGCGACGATGACGATGATAAGAACAGAGATGATGATGGCTATTCAGAGTAAGCGTGCCCCTATTTGTGCGGGTCTGCCGGCTTTTTAGTGGCCTCTAGGGACCCAGGTCTAGGCCACCGCCAGCGCTGTGGGAAGAATGAAGCGCGTACACTTCGTCAAGGTAATCGGGGAAGTGCCGGATTTACTCTTGCAGGAATTTCGCGCTTGCATCCGTAAAGTTGCTTTGGTAGAGGATATGCCGCCGAACCAGCCGCGACGCAGTCGGGTCAGTAAAGGTGACTGCTTCTGGGTCTCTTCCACTGCGTTCCCACGACCAAGAAGAGCACCTTTGACCTATCGACGGGGCCAACTACATCGTACTTTATCAGAAGAATATTGAAACGATCTGCTGCAGCGCCTGACCGTCAAGCATACAGTTGGACTGCACTCCTCAGCCATTGGCAACCAACGTCTTGTTTGGCAATCAGTTCGGTGGAGTGTAGCACAAATGATGTAAGCTGTATTTTGTCCCGTCGGGACCCGTTTGGGGGTGATGATTTGGCGGAAGTTCGACTGCAAGAGGGCGAGTCATTGGAGAATGCCCTCCGTCGGTTCAAGCGCAAGGTTCAGACCGAGGACATTATTAAGGAAGTGAAGCGTCACTCTTACTATTTGAAGCCGGGCGAGAAGCGGAGACTGAAGCAAGCTTTGGCACGAAAGCGTGCCCGAAAAAAGAATCGCAGGGGGCCAGATTAGCCTGTAACAGCTTGGGTCGCCGCCAAGTAGCGACCTTCCGTTTCGCCGGACGAGGTTCTCTCCTGGATAACCGAAGGGCCAGTTTCTAGGTGAGCTCACCCTAACGAACTGGACTGTTGGTGCGCTCCGGAGCAGCCTGCTTAGTGTTCTCAGGGGGAGTGCGCTCTTGGGGCGTTTGCTCGGGGCGGGTGTCTGCTCTCTTTTCCAGTTGATCGGCTTGGCGCTGCGATTTCTCGAGTTTGGTGCGCTTCTCTGCCATACGCACAGCTTGACACAGGCGAGCGAGATTGGCTAGAGCCTGTGACTTTCAGACTGCCTCGTTAGCAGTTTCCGAATGTGCCCCAGGGTCGAAATCCAGATCTGCTATACTAACCAGGACGCTTTTGCCACGGTTTGCTCGTCACGCGGTGGTCACTCGTTTAGACCAGCTTCATCTCCGCCTTTCCTGCCTGCCGTTTAGTTCAGCGCCAAATCTGAAATCAATGTGAGCGGCACTGAAACTCTTGACATGTGTCTGAGTGTGTGACAAGGCCCTCCAGAAAGAGAACAACTCGAATGACCACATTTTCGGAACTGCCCCTGTCTTCTGCGTTACAGCGGAAGCTGGCGGCAGCTCGATTCATTAACCTCACCCCTATCCAGGTGGGTGCGATCCCTCTTGCCCTTGAGGGCAAAGACGTAATCGGCACCGCCCAGACCGGCACCGGCAAGACACTGGCGTTTCTGATTCCGGTGCTCGAGAGGCTTCACCGCGAGCCAACACGTCAAGCGAGCGCTCTGGTTTTGGCGCCCACGCGCGAACTCGCAATGCAAGTGCACGAGCAATACGAGAAACTGCGCAGCCAGCGCATTCCCAGAGGTGCCCTTATTATCGGCGGTGTATCGGAGAAGATGCAGATCCATGGTCTCCGTGCTGGCCCGGGGCTGGTAATTGCCACTCCGGGACGGCTGCAGGACTTTATCACCCGGAAGCTAATTGACTTGCGGCAGGTAAGAATGCTAGTGCTCGACGAAGCTGACCGGATGTTGGATATGGGGTTTCTGCCTTCCATCCAGCGCATTTTGTCAATACTGCCACAGCGCCGGCAGACGCTGTGCTTCTCAGCGACTATGGAAAAGTCAGTCGTCGGCCTTGTCCATGACTGCATGCGCGAGCCAGTACGGGTCGCTTTGGGCTCGGTCCTCAAACCAGCACAGAGCGTACAGTTGAGAGCGTATGAGGTCCGTCCCGGCGAGAAACTGGACATTCTCCGGCAATTGCTTTATGCAGAGAAGGGACAGACTCTGATCTTCACGCGCACAAAACGCGGCACACAACGGCTTACCAAGGAACTGGTACGGGAAGGCTTCTCTGCCGCGATGATTCACGGCGACCGCTCGCAAGCCCAGCGTAACGGAGCCTTGAGTGGATTTCAGGAAGGCCGCTTCCAGGTACTGGTGGCTACCGATATCGCTGCGCGGGGCTTGCACGTGAACGACGTGGCCCATGTGATCAACTACGACCTGCCAAAGATGGCCGAGGACTTCATCCACCGTGTCGGGCGCACGGGACGTGCCGGGTCCCAGGGCTGCGCCTCCACCCTAGTCGCAGGCGCCGAGGTTCTGGAGCTTATGCATATCGAGCGCATGCTCCAGTTACGGATGGAACGGAAGCACGGAGACCTCTTGGCAGCAGATCGACCGAAGCGATTCATCCAAAACACCCTTGCAACACGAACGTTGACCGCGTTGCCGGGTGAGGTTTTTCTGTGAAAACGGAACGAGATCACCGGGTCATCAAGCTCCGGTAATTCTCACAGGGTGTCTACTGATCGATGCCGGTTCTGCTGAGCGGTGTCGATTCTTCAACGGGAGTGGTTTCGTCGGAGCCGATGCGGAACAAAGCTGCCTGTGCTTCTGCGTGCTCCTGCAACTCGCGCACCTCGTCCACGCTGCCTTCCTGTGTCTGCTGCTTGCGCTGGCTCTTACGCTCTGCTTTTTCGCGTTGTTTTTGTTGGCGCGCTTGTTCTTTCTGACGCTTCATAAACGTCGCTCGGCCTCGCGGCATACACGATCCCCCAATCCATATTCTGTTCATCGCTGGCGGGCGATTTTACCGCCCGTCGGCGCGCGCCCGGCGTATCAGAAACCTACCAGCGTGGTTCTCGGGGCTGACGCGCGTGGCCGCGGTAATCATCGCGCCCACGTCCGCCTCCACTAGCGCCAAACCGCTGTCCGCCGCTCCTTGACCGGTCGGACTTCGGCTTCGCTTCGTTGATCGTCAACGTGCGTCCCCCCAGTTCAGTTCCGTTCAGTGCTGCAATGGCTTTATCGGCTTCACTGGCATTGGTCATTTCGACAAATGCAAAACCGCGTGCACGACCTGTCTCTCGGTCGGTCACGATACTGACTTTGTCGACGGTGCCGTGCGCCTCGAAAACGGTTCGCAATTCTGACTCGGTTGTACTGTGGGGCAGATTGCCAACATAAAGGTTCTTCATAGCGTTTCCTCTCTTAGCAAATCATCCAAGGTTGCCGATCCTGGAGTTCGTTTCAGCGGCCGTGCCTCAGAATCCCGTAGCGGTGCAGGTCTGTCCCGCATCGCTTGGGTGCGAGCGACGGATGCGGATCGGACTGCGGAAATCCTCCGGGATGCCTCCAGGATTCCCCAGTGCTGAGGCGGATCTCCGGGACCATCGGAAAGTGCTGCTTGTGTACTCAGAGCAGGGACCTGGTCGTTGCTCTGCTCAACGGCAGAGTCTTCGTCTAAATTCGGTGAATCCGCGAGGTACTCCGGTTTGCCAACAAAGAACGCTAGTTGCTGCCGGGGTGTGGCGCTACGAATGTCTTCGCAAAATCTGTCACGATGACCCACTCCCTTTTCCATGTTGATCAGGACGAGGTCGTATGAGTCCGCTCTCCACCAGGAACGCGCTTCCGGGATATCGGCGGCACACTCGACCTCCATACCGAGTTTGCGCATGACTTCAGCACGCAAGTCGCGCTTCGCACGCGACGTGTCGACCAGGAGGACTCGTTTCTTCTTGACTCCCCCGGGTATAGGTGCGGCGAGCGGCGATGCCGATGTTGTCATGCTCATGCCGACACCGCTGTTGGCTTCGCGCCGTTTGGAGGACCCGCAGATTTGCGTTGTGTTCTCCGCGTTCCAGTAGTTCGAGGGTTCGCTTCCGGCGAGCGATCTTCTGCTTGCGTTCTCTGTGAAATCTGGACTTGTCGCCATTAAGAGCGGACATGCTGAATTCCTGTCAGTCAGGCGAGTTGGTGAACGGTGGTGTGTCAGAACGCCTCTTATGGGAGCACCTAACTGGATGGTCTGCATTTATGAGCATCGTCGGCGAAGCGTCTAAAAGCGTCGGCAGTTGTCGCAGCGAGTACGTTGTTCAGGGAGAATCGGTGATGCAATTAGAACGCCTCTCGATCTGTCAATCGCGGAGGCAGAAGATGCTCTGGTGACATACCTTCGAGGTTCAAGGTGATTTCAGTATACGCTCTTTGCGAACATCCTGCTAAACGCGCTCTACTGGCGAAGGCCCCCGGGAGGTGGTTCCGTGCATCTGGCGTTTCCGCCTGTTCTTTTCGGAATGCGCCAGGGCTAGGCGAGCGGCAATGATGGAATATACCGAGGGATTAAAAGCGAGTCCGATGTGCGTGCCCGAGACTGAGAAGTCCGCTTCCGGGCGGTCGGTCCTGCAATACCGCCAGTCAACCACTCCGTCCCCTTCGGTGTAAACCGCAGTTTCCAAAACCGACGCAGGCATAACGCAGCGGAGAGACTCCAAGAAATCGCAAGTGCAACGACCGGTGTAGCAGTCGGGAAGAACTCCCGTGCCGTGCTTCTTTAGGATGCGATGTCGAACCATCTCCGCCGCGCGTAAAATGCTGGGATGGGCCACCGTACCGCGAAAAGGCGCACCCAGAGTAGTAACGGAGGCGATATCCGCTGGCCGCTGCGACGCGATGGCACGCGCGATAATGCCTCCCAGACTGTGGCCGATCAGGTGGACTCTCCGGCCAGATTTCGTGAGCGCCCTTTCGATGGTTTTGCTTAGTTGACGTCTAATCAGGAGGTTCGGACATTCTGTGTTGAAACCTATGCCTGAAAAGAAAGGTTTGTATCCAATTCGGGCCAACCATTGATGTAATGGCGTCAAATAAACATCGGGGCAGAGAAAAGCAGGTATGAGAACCACGGCGGAACCGTCGCCGTGCGGTATTCCTAGACCGTAATACAAAGGTGCCGCATGCAGCAGAACCAACTCGGCCGCAGACAGCACTTCGCCCAAAATAGGAACGTCAGCTTCCTGATAATCCTGAGTACGAATAGGGGAGCCGCAATCCCGGGGATCGACGTGGTGTCTTCTCATTGAGGCGCTGTCCTACTGTACGTGACAGCCCGAAGTTCCACAATGATAGTTTTGCCCGGGCTTCCCAGCACGTAAACCTCGGAGCGGATGTTGACAAGCAGTTGTGCCCGGATCACGATTTCACAAGAGGTTCCGCGCTATGGTGCAAACTGTAAAGCCTGTGCAACTGAACCCGCGGACCCTGGAAGCATTTGATGCTTACATTCACCACGCTGAAACGGAAATGGAGCAGACTTTGCACGGAAGCGGGCCATTTCTCTGGTCTCAGCAGACGCCAGAGCGGGCTCAGGAGGTCGGTCGCGGACAGGTGGTGGCGCAATTCTGGTCTGGCCGAGGGCCAGTCAAGGTGCCGAACGGTTTGATCCACGACTGGATTGCTGCCGTGTTCATTCCGGATTCGACCATCCAAGAAATATTTGCATTGATCCAAGAATACGATAATCACAAGAACATCTACAAACCCGAGGTAATTGACTCAAAGCTTATTAGGCGTAACGATAACGATTTCCAAATCCATCTGCGACTTCTGAAGAAGAAAATCATCACCGTGGTCCTCGATACTGATCATGAGGTGCATTATCGTCCCGTGGATCGAACCCGCTGGGTGTGCCGCTCGTATACGACGCTAATTGCAGAAGTGGAAAACGCCGGAAGCCAGGACGAGCGAGTCTTGCAGGCTGATACCGGTTACGGATTTCTATGGCGCCTGTATTCCTATTGGCGATTCGAGGAGCGTGATGCCGGTGTTGTCGTCGAGTGCCGAGCCATATCGCTGACGCGTGACGTGCCATTTGGGCTAGGATGGGCCATTGAACCGATCATCCAAAAGCTCCCCAAGGAGTCGCTCATCAGCACCCTCGAGGCTACCCGCCAAGCGCTGCATGCCAGAACAAGATAGTGTTTGTGTCCCCCGTATTAAGCTTGGTTATGAGCGTTCGCTTATTCACGTACGTCATCGAAAAATGACTTGAGTTCGTGGGAGCGCGAGGGATGGCGCAGCTTACGCAGGGCCTTGGCTTCGATCTGGCGAATGCGCTCGCGGGTGACGGCGAACGACCGGCCAACCTCCTCCAGCGTTCGCTCCGAGCCGTCCTCCATGCCAAAGCGCATCTTGATGATCTTCTCTTCCCGCGCACTGAGAGTTCGCAACACCTGCGCGGTCCGCTCCTTCAGATTCACGTTCATGACCGCCTCGGCGGGCGAGATTCCGTTGCGGTCTTCGATGAGGTCGCTGAGGTGAGAATCCCCCTCCTCGCCAATCGGCGTCTCCAGCGAGATCGGCACGCGCATGATCTTGCGCACCTTGCGAACCTTGGCCTCGGGAATGTCCATCTGCCTAGCAATCTCTGCGGACGTAGGTTCGCGGCCCAATACCTGGACCAGTTGCCGCGAGGTGCGAATCAGCTTGTTGACGATTTCGATCATGTGCACTGGGAGGCGGATGGTGCGCGCCTGATCGGCGATCGCTCGGCTGATTGCCTGGCGAATCCACCACGTGGCATACGTGGAAAATTTGTAGCCGCGGCGGTACTCGAACTTGTCCACCGCCTTCATCAGGCCGATGTTGCCCTCCTGAATCAGGTCAAGGAACTGAAGCCCGTGGTTGCCATACTTTTTAGCGATGGAAACCACGAGCCGCAGGTTGGCCTCGATGAGCTCGTGCTTTGCCTGCTCCGCGTCCATCTCGCCCTTGATGATTTTGCACTGCGCGCGCTGTAACTCCGCGAACGTCATGCCGGCGTCACTTTCGAGCCTTTTCATGTCGGCGCGATGCTGCCGCTGAGTGGTTCGGTAGTTTTTCTTGAGTTCCTCGCTGCGCGTGCTCGCAATCTTCTTGTCTAGGTCACTGAGCTGGCGGTCAAGCGAGCGCATGATTTCCATGGTTTTATTCACCCGGTCCGTCTGGCGCTTGTGCTCCGAGGAGGTAAAACCGAGGTTGCGGATGATGAGCGAGATCCGAACAATCTCGCGGCCCAGCTGGCATCGGCAGCGGCGGTATTTGCGCGCCTGCTTATCCGCCGAGACGGTCGCCAGCTGTCCTGCTAGCCGGCGGACTGTCTTGTAATACTGGTGCAGCTGATCGATGCGGCGCGTGATCTGCTTGACACGGGCCTGCAGAATCTCCTCCGTGATCTCTTCCTCATTGAAGACGACAGTTTCCTTAATCGAGCGTAGGCCGCGTTTCAACTCCTCGCCAATGGCCAGAACCTGGTGGATCACAATGGGCGAGCGTGAAAGCGCCTTCAACGCGGAGAGTTGTCCGCGCTCGATGCGCTTGGCGATGTCCACTTCTCCTTCGCGGGTGAGCAGAGGCGAGCCGCCCATCTCGCGCAGGTAAACGCGCACTGGATCGTTGGCCGCCTCAGGGGCGTCCGGAGCGGGGATGAGATCGATGTCCTCTGATTCCTTCGCCAGCCTTTGTTCCAGAGGCGAGTGATGTAGTAGAGGCTTGCCTTCAAGCACAGCAAGGCCCTGGGTGCGAACGGTGGTAAGCAAATCGTCTACGTCCAGTGCGGAATGGACGTCGTGTGAAATCAGGTCATTCACTGGTTGTCCGTGGGGTAGCCCTTTTCTTTCCCTTCGGCGGCATTACTTTCCTAAGGTCATCCATAGCCATGCGGATCCTTTTCGGTGCCGGCCCGCATGGAGAGAGCAGGCTCTGTTGATCTGGAGCGGCAACTTCAGCAGAAAGCGAGAATTCCGGACTCAATTATGCTAGCACGACGTCCCAGGATCTCCAATTTTCCACAATACCTACCTACGTCACGTTTTAGCTCTGCCTGCGATGAAAGGACGTTTGGGGGGTGAAAGAGAGAAATCCCAAGCTTAAAACTGGTGGCATTTAGTTCCAAACTTGGTTCCGTACGCAAGCTGTAACAACTCCTGGTGGGCCCTTTTCCTAAACATCCGGACCGCTAGGTAGATCACCACAATTATTATGATCTCGACCACACTCGTGAGTGTCATTGCACGGCATCCCAAACGCAGCCCAATTGTCCCCACCGATCCCCAAATCAAGCAGCAATCAGGTGGCAGGACTGGACTAAACGTGCTTACCGAACAAATGGGCGACATCAATATTTTCCCAGCCAGGATTCCGGGCGCCAGTCCACGACTTGGACTCCGTGGCGCGCGTCAAGCGTACAGCGGGTCAAAATCAAAGTAACGAATCTCGGCAAGTGAGGGCACTTGGACGGGCCGTCCCTGCGCAATCCGTAAACTCTCGTTGCAGTGTGGGGACTTTGCGCCGTCCTGAGCTGTACCCAGAGAGCCAACAAGCCAGAGAAGGTATTACCACAACTCTTTTCTTCATCTCGGACAGTCCCTTTGTGACCGATCCTCGCAACATCGTCAGGATGTGGAATCCCGAAATCTAAGCTCTATGCTGTCTTGATTTTGAATAGCATCGCCCGGCCCGATCTGGCGCTAAGTTTGGTGGCGCGGCCCGATGCGACCAAGACGTAGAGTGCATTCAACGGTCGAAGTATTCGCCAAACAGATCGGGGCGATGCCCTTGTGACTTCAGAGTTTGCACGGTTACCCGTTTACCTTTGAATTCTTGGCTAATCACGTCAGGCGCTTCGCTCTGCAAAAGGGTCACTGCAAAATTCCTCAACGACCTCTGGGCTCTGGGCAACAACCAGGTAGCCATCATCGGCGGAGAAGACATAATAGTTACGACGATCGCCTTTTGCCAACGTGTGACCGCATCTCCACGCACATCGAGCAATGACACTTGAAGTTCTTATCACTGGGAGCTGTTATATGGCCACACTTCTCGCAAACGAAACATCCAACTGCAACGGCCACCATCGCCATGAACTCGCTGCCTGAAACACAGTGAGGGCAGCGAACTGCGGCCTCCACCAGCATCTCCTTTTTCAGTGTTTTGTTCTGCCTGCGAAGTGTGCCAGCTTTTCCCTGCGACTCTCCAAGTCTATCGTGAAGCCCTGGGCTCCGACTCTGTCGCTGATTTAGTGATGCGTGAAAATATGTCCACCGGCACCGGGAAAACCAAGGTAGTGTTTTTCTCCACTCCAATTTCGGTTAAGGTCTGGAGATAGCGCAACTGGATGCTGACCGGTTCCTCGGCTAGCAAGCGGGCCGCATCTACCAACCGCTGTGCCGCCGAGAACTCGCCTTCAGCGTGGATGATCTTGGACCGCTTCTCGCGTTCCGCCTCTGCCTGCTTGGCCATGGCCCGGAGCATCGACTCCGGCAAATCCACCTGCTTTACCTCTACATTCACCACTTTCACACCCCATGGGGCGGTGTGGGTGTCGAGTATGCTCTGCAGGCGCATGTTGATCTTTTCCCGATGCGCCAGCAATTCATCCAATTCCGCCTCGCCGAGGACAGAGCGCAGTGTGGTCTGGGCAAATTGCGAGGTCTGGTTCACGTAGTCAGACACCTCGACGACCGCCTGCCGCGGGTCGATTACGCGCAGGAAGATAACTGCGTTCACCTTCAATGTGACGTTGTCGCGGGTAATGATGTCCTGGGGCTTTACCTCGAGCGCCTCCTGGCGCAGGGAAATCCGAACCATGCGGTCGACCGGGAAAAACACCAGGATGATACCTGGTCCTTTGGCACGCGGTAGCAATCGGCCTAGGCGAAAGATCACACCCCGCTCGTATTCACGAAGGATCTTGATCGAGCTGAGAACGTACAAAACAACGATGATGGCAGCAATAGCCGGAATTGGAATCATCTGCTACCTCCAGCAACGCTAATCGACGACCGCTTCTGGCGCAGCCTGTAGCATTGTAGGTCACGGAACTCGCGCCGGCCGGCAAAGCACGGTCCAGCCGGAAGCCTTGCAAAGGTCAAAGGTGGCCACGTCCCCATCGACTCCACATCGGGTAAGTTTGAAAATCTCAGGACTCTTGGATTCACCGGACGCTCGAAATCTGCTCAACCTAGACAGCCATTCCGTAGAGACTCCCAAACGCCGATCTCGCACTCCGGGAACCGGTTCTTAAATTACTCTGAAACGGATTCAGGAAGAAGTGAATGTAGAAGGATGCCGCGTCATGATCGAACGCTACGGGGTATCTAGTCGACTGCGGCACTAAGACACCGGCCGGCCCAATCCCGCAGCATAAAGACCGCATAGTGCCTGATTGAAAGCCGCGATATCGTCAAACTTGGGATGATTGGTGAACAGCGAAATTACATCGCCGCGGTCACCGAGAACATCCTCGGCAAATCCCTGAAGGGCCTTCTTCGGCCCCGTTTCCACGAAAACGCGGGCGCCCGCACGGTACAGCGTAAGCAGACCCTGGACAAATTGCACCGGAGATGCGACTTGCCGCGTCAGGAGATCCACCATCTGTGAAGTGGCGTCCGGTCCAGTGGGATAAAACTCGCCGTTCACGTTCGCTACAACCGGGACCCGCGGTGATTGCAGACGCCGTCGCTCCAGAGTTCGTCGCAGTGGTTCGCTGTACGGAGCCACAATCGAGGTGTGGAAAGCGTTGCTCACCGGCAACGGGATGGCGTCGTAGCCCTCTTTCAGGAAAAGGTCGATCGCTTGCTCAATCGCCTGACTGGCTCCGCCAAGGACTGCTTGGTGATAACTGTTGACATTGGCGATCACTATGTAGCCCGGAATCGTCTTCAGGCCTCGCTCAATCTCCTCCATCGGCGCGAAGATGGCGGCCATGCGGCCGGTTTCCATGGTTATGCCTGTGGCCTCACGGCTTCGGGCACTGACTACGTCCAAGGCGTCCTCGAAGGAAAGAGCGCCGCACGCTACCAAAGCGCCGTATTCACCCACACTATGGCCCATCACCATGTCCGGCCGGATATCATACGCCGCTAAGAGGCGGGTCAGCGCGATGTCGCTCGCTATTACGGCAGGCTGAGTAATGGCCGTTCGGGATAGCTCTTTTTCGGCGCGAGCCACCGCGGCGGCGTCGGTTTGATCAACAAATAAGAACTCGCTGAGGGGCTGGCCGAGCAGCGGAGTCATAATGCGGTCGGCTTCGGCAAAAGTATCAGCCACAATCGGTTCGGCGGCGGCGAGCACTCGCAGCATGTTTAGGTATTGCGAGCCTTGACCGGTATATAGAAATGCTACTTTCTTGGCAGGGCCGTGGCCGCTGAAGATGCCCTGGGCTCGCAGAAGCTTCCATAGCGGCGCTTGGTTCGCCGTTAGAGCTGTGAGAGCCTTCGCCGATTTGGCCGCTAAGTCGGAGGCGCCCCTATAATCGATTGCCAGGCGTTCAGATGCACACAGATCCGCTTCAGCCGGCGCGCTCGGTCTCGGTGCGTGGCCTGCTTCCGCGCTCTTCTGGATGGAGCGCAGACGCTCAGCCAACGCACTTTCGGAAACGGCCCCGACCAGCAGGGTGCCCTGCAACGGCGCTTTGCGGGAGGAACCAATCGAAGAAGAATTCGGCGAGAAGTCGACATCCACAGCGGTAACTCCTCTCTTTGCGCTTAGGTCTGAGCAGTGCAGACTAGCTTTTCAACTCCGAAAAACTGAAGACTCTCGATCCGCGATGTTTGCTTTCCTGAATGTGATCCCAGACCAAACGATCGGCAAGCCAGGCGGCCTGCCATTCGGCGAGGCTTGCGCCCTGGGTCGCTGGCGGTTGGCATGTGGCAAAGCGCGCACTGCATTGCTCACAGGCGACCACCTTCATGACGACAGCGACAGCATTGGGGATGTCCGCGTTGTTCCCCCGCAACCGTTTTGCGGTTCCGGCGGACTGCGGCTGCACTTTGATCCGCGGAGGCGTCACTGCTTCGGTCCCCCCCGGTACAAAACCGGCACTTGCTGTTGACCATAGGCTTCCGATGAACCAATTTAATTCATCTGAAGCTGAGGAGAACGGCAAATTTAAAGATGGAGAGTAGTACGGTCACTTCAACTTGGAGGAGCTGCGCAGCGCAGTTGAGACCATCAGCAGGCCCGAAATTCGCGTGGGGTCCCCGGTATTTCCCCCTGGTATTTCGGAGGAACAGGGAAAGGGTCGGGCTAACACTAAAACAAAGAATGGCTCCTCAGGTAGGACTCGAACCTACAACCCTCCGGTTAACAGCCGCACTAGGACTGCCAACCCAGGCTACCTGAGACAGTCAAGTATAACAAAACATGTGCTAGAGGGGTGCGGAATGTGGACTCATTTTGCACCCCGTTGTACCTGGTTCACGGACAATTTCACGGACAATACGATGTTGCCGCTGAGATCCACAGCCATTTGCGCGAAATAGGCGTTCGGACTAGAGAGGTTCTTGGGGGTGGAAAAGATACCATCGGTGGAGCGGCTAAACAGAATGTTCCTCGCAGGAGTCGTGCTTGCCTGCGGCACAGCGGATGATGTGAACTCGCCAGCCGAAAACGATGCTGCCCATGACTAAGGTCGCGTGGAGAGAAAACCAATGGCCACTCTAAACCCGATCCCAATGTCCCCATGAAAAACCGAAACTTGGGCAAGTTCGCGAGTTCTGAGAAAAATGGGCTGCAGTCTCGGTAAACCCATTATTTGCATTAAGTTATACATAAAACCGCCATAAATCGCGTTTAAACGTGTTTCCTGGGAAGACCCACCCAAACCCCTATCCCACCCCTAGACCGCGGTCCTGGTGCGTTCTAGAGGGCTTTACAGCTGGATTACAGGATCGGTTAGACCCCCTGATTCCACCCTCCAGATTCAGGGAGAACCGGCCCTCAACCCAAACGCACGAAACAGTCGCGATTTTTGAGAGGTCATCCGTAGCTTGAAGCTAATACAATTTCCATGTGAAGCGTACACACAACCGAGGGTAACGAACCGATGAATATCGCATTTTGGCTAAGACCTACAGACGAAGTGAAACGCTCGGTAAAGGAGACCCAGGGATGAAGCCGAAACGAGCCGCACTCTACACCCGAGTGAGTACGGGAGAGCAGAACACGGAAGCGCAGGAACAGGCGTTGCGGGAATACGTCCAGCGTCGCGGGTGGAAGTTGCAGAAGGTCTACCGGGACCAGGGTCAGTCGGGAGCGAATGCGAAACGGC
>DASPTU010000086.1:0-4243 GCA_035623255.1 Terriglobales bacterium
CTGCTGCTCAACTATTTCAAGGCCAGGAAGCAGTTTTCCAGCGGTGTGATCGAGGGGCTAAACAACAAGGCCAAAGTAACTATGAGAAGATCCTATGGCTTTCGCACCTTCCGCATTCTGGAACTCGCGCTCTATCACTCATTGGCAAATTACCTGAGCCCGAGCTTACCCATGAATTCTTCTGACGAGTCGGATTTTTAGGCTTCTACAAAGGGGTTTTTCTGCCGCAAAGCGGCTTCGTTCAACGCCTGTTTAGAACAGCTGACCATGTCTGCTTGAACAGTTAGCTGTGACGAAATTCCTTGAGGTGGATCGCTGGCAGGCCAACAATGTTTGGTGAATGGAGCCCTCCAATGCCCCCCAAAACCGATGCCAAAACTGTATTCTCCGGTCTGACCGTCTCGTTCCTTAGGTCGTGCCCACGAATTGTTGACAATGTGATTTGGGACACCGTCGACTACTACTTCAGAGTAGAGCGAGAAGGCGATTCCCGCGAAGTCGCGGTCGGAATCGATGGCGATTGGCAAGATCGACTCTCGAGTACCGAATTGCAGAAAATTGCAGAGACGTGGTTGCTCCACAGATTGGAACATTTCTACCAACCCTTTAGGGAACCACGCACCTACTCCAGAATGACGCACGTGCCATTCGACGTGGTAGATTTCTGGCTCGCACATCGAAGACTGCCCCATTGAGCATGTTCGTGCTATTTGGCCGCAGAACCGTCCAGAGACTATTGCAAAATCGCGATAGCGCGAATTAACCCCTTGACATTTGAGAACTGGCGAACAAATAGCACAAGCTTGTTACATCGCCTGATAGCGTCAGTGATCTCTTGAGGAGCCGAAAAATCGCTGCCTGCGCCAACAATGCCGGTCGCCTGTCGCTCGAGGGGCAACAAGAGATTCCTTCTTAGGCTTTGTACACCGGTGTAGAATCTGGCTGGCCCTGGGCCGTCACATCGGAAACGTCGGTTGGGAGGTTTCCCTATGAGCGCAACAGCAGCTTCCAATCTGGTCGAACAACTTCTCGGGCGTCGCCACACCCCTAAAACCTATGAAGAACGGTGCCAATATGCGCTCGACTTGGTCGACATGCACCTACACGAGGAGAACCCCGACGATATCGATGAGTGCATAAAGTTGTACGCCGACAATGCCGTATGGGAAGCGCCAGCCCGTGGCGTCATGTATACGGGGCGCGAGCGCATCAAGGAGATGTACCTGCGCATCTTCGATTCCGTCGAGGGCATCCGGTTTCAGCCGATCGAACGCTTCGCGTCGCCGGACCGGGTCTTCGATGACATGTGGGTGATATTTCGTCTGACAGGCAACGGCTTCGAGAACTGTCCACTACCGATCGGCACAAATGTAAAGGTCCGCCTGCTGCACAATTTCCACATCCGAGATGGGTTGATCGCCAAGGAAATCGGTTACGAGATCTGGCTCCGTGACGAATAAACATCTTTCGTGAGCTTTTTGTAGTAGACGCCGAAAGATGGTGCAAATCTCTCAGCGGTTGCTAAACCAATACCGACAATCCGGGATCGGGTTGTGCAAACGGCGGCAGTATTCGTTCTGGAACCTATCTTCGAGGCCGACCTGCAGCCGGAACAGTATGCCTATCGGGTGGACCGCAGCGCACTGGACGCAGTACAGCACGTCCACAAGCTGATCAATACCGGACACGGACAGATCGTTGATGCGGATCTCAGCAGCTACTTTGGTGCGCCCGGCTTGGCCTGGCGCACCGAAAAAGCTTCTGATGTCAGCGTCCAAAATGTAGTTCACCTTCTTGGAGGAGACGTCATCCGCTGGGGGGGCGCGGCGTGATCACTTCAACGCTTTCGTCTTAGTTGTTGGCATCGCGTCTTGGCTTCTTGTCACGATTGCTGGCTCTGCCGCCGTCAAATCGGGAGAGGATTTTGGAGAACCGTTTGTGATGTTTTTCGTCCCCGGCATTTATATTGCGGTGATGACGCTTGCTGGTCCCTGCAAGGATGTCTCAAAATTTTTCCGCGCGAACCACGCATGTAAGGACCTGTTAGTAGATTGCTCGTCGGGGACCTGCTCCGAATGAAAATCGCAAGATGGAGTTTTCAGCTATAACTGTGCTGTGCAATTTCCGTCGAGGTGCAACCCAATGTTCTCCAGAAGAGATTTCCTGAGGAATATGTCCGGGGCGGCACTTGCCGTATCCGCTGCGAGACCGCTTCTCTCTTGGGCGACGGATGCCCAGATTGGCATCCCCGGCAAAGAAGATTTGATCGTGCGGTCCTACCGGTTCTTCGATCTGGAAACGCCGGTCGAATACTTCCGTACCTGGCTCACGCCCGCGGAACATTTTTTCGTCCGCAACCACATGCACGAGCCCAGCACGATCGATCCCACTCAATGGAAGATCAGCTTAGGCGGGGAAGTTGAAAAGCCGTGCACGCTTACCCTCGCCGAACTCGGCCGCATGGAAACGCATTCTGTGGTGAATACGCTGGAGTGTGCTGGCAATGGCCGCGCCTATCACACGCCCAAGGTCCCGGGAGTGCAATGGGGAAAGGGCGCCGTGAGCACCGGCCGTTTCAGTGGCGCGCGTCTGCGCGATGTCGTCGAACGCGCAGGTGTCAAGAGCTCCGGCAAGCACGTGATGTTCCGTGGGCTTGACGAAGTTCCCGGGAAGGTCCCGCCATTTATTCGCAGCATCCCGATCGAAAAAGCCATGGATCCGGACACGCTCGTCGCCACGCACCTGAACGGGGCGCCGTTGCCGAAACACAACGGTTTCCCCGCACGCGCACTCACCCCGGGCTGGGTCGGCGCTGCCTCCTGCAAATGGCTGACCGAAATCAAGGTCCTCGACAAGGAATTCGAAGGTAACTTCATGAGCCCCGGTTACCGCATGCCCAACCAACCGGTGAAGCCCGGCGAAGCCGTAAAGCCGGAAGACACGCATCCGGTTACGGTTCTCAACGTGAAATCTTTAATCTCGAGCCCGCTGGATGGATCGACTTCGCGCTCGCCGAACGTCCACATTCAGGGTGTCGCCTGGGCCGGCGAGAGCGACGTGACTCGTGTCGAAGTCTCCATCGACGGCGGCAACTCCTGGCAGCCCGCCGAACTCGGTAAAGAGCGCGCCCATTATGCATGGCGCTTATTCAGTTATCAGTGGAAGGCGCCAAAATCCGGAGAATACACCATTCTCTCCCGCGCCACCGACAGCCAGGGCCGCACTCAGCCGCCTGAACCCGTGTGGAATCCCAGCGGTTATCTCAACAATGCCATCGATGTGGTGAAGATCCATGTGCAAGCGTAGCATTGCTATTTCTCTGTTCGTGGTCGCGTGCGTGCTGCCGCTCGTGTGGGCGCAGTCCTCTTCGGGCCCGGAATTACCCGCCGGACCCACGCAAGCCAAGGCCACGACCGCCTGCACCGAGTGTCACGACGCGCGCATCATCCTCCAGCAGCGCCTCAGCAAAGCAGCGTGGACGAAGGAAGTCGACAAGATGGTCAAGTGGGGAGCGCTGGTTGAGCCGCAAGATCACGATGCTCTGATCGACTACCTGAGCGCAAATTTTGGCGTGGACAAGGCGGAATACATCGCCGAACGCCCCCGCGGTTCGGCTGCAAAGAAAGAAAGGAAGTAAAACCCGGCCGACAGCAAAGCACTACCGACCCAGCGTCGCATGTGGGCCAGAGGACGCTACGATAGCGCTGCTCCTAACGAGTCCCTCTGAGAGAAATTCTAGGCTGGCGCTTCTGGTTCCTAGTTCCTCCTCGGGTTCGCCCCGGTTGCCTCCTTGCAGGAGATCACAACGAAGGGACGCGAAACGCAGGTCTACCACAAGGAAGACGGCGGTTGGCGAATCGTATCAGCGGTCGTCATAGATGCGCATTACGGCGGGCATTCGACGCCGGGCATTTGGGCAGGAATCCTCGGAATGCCGGGCGTTCTGGTTGGCGCGTGGATCCAAAATTATCAGACGGGACCGAGCAGGTTGGGTGACATTGCTGCATGGTAGGCAATGGCGGTGACAAACTGGTTGTTCTGGTTCGGCGTGGCGAGAACCATCACTGCGATTAGGCGCACGCTGTCTGGAACTTGAGTGTTAACGCCTTCCATGAGAAGGCCGGCCGGAGTCAAGTGAAATTATTTCCGTTTTTGTTTGACAAGGTTTTTTCTCCGCCGAGTAGCCACTGTCGCCATGCTTCCATCCGCACTCTCGAGGAGCGATTCTGTTTCGCTCGGTGCA
>DASPTU010000087.1:0-8005 GCA_035623255.1 Terriglobales bacterium
GCGCGGACCGCGGCCAGCAATTCAACGGACAACTGGAAAAGGTCGCGTCTCTTGTCGGCAGTGGAGCCGATCACAATCAAATCGCAGCCGCAGCGAAACAGGCGTCTGTGGCTGCCGATCAGATCGCCCAGCAACTTCGAAGACAACAATATGACCGCGACTTGAGCGCGCGAGTGATGCAGGCCATCGCTTCTAACGCGACGCCTATTTCTGAACAGGGTGAGCGGTCCGCTGAGCAGGCTGCGATGGCAATTGATACGATCTGTCTGGCTTATCAGAAGAACGAGAAAATCGAGAACCAAGCGGAGCTACGAGCTGCCATAAACCGGCTTTTCGATCTGCTGCAAAACCCGTCCATGTACAACGCGCCGATGTTCGCGGCCCAGATGCAGAAGGTCAAGGCATTGCTGCCCGGTGCAAAATAAGATCCGTTTGCTAGCCAGTGACCGCCGGGAGCAGGCCCGCAAATCAGGGCTGAGTGGGATTGCGCGGGAACTTCAGATAGGGCAGCCGCACATTTCTGATCACAATCTGATCGGAACGGATACCTGCCGGAGCTTCGAAACCTTTTGTTCCACCGGCAGCCACAAAGTCGTCTTGGTCCACGCCGTCTCCGCTCACGCCCAAACCTCCGACCAACACTCCGTTGCGGTAGAGCGGAACGCTACCGGGGAAGAAGATGATTCCGTTTTGATTAGGATTCGCTGGTTGTGATCCCTGTGCGCATGGGTTGGGGTTGTTCACGGAATTGAGGTAAAGCTGAAAAAACGGACCTGGTGCCGAACCATTTATGCCGGATGGGAAAAACGGTTGCGCGCCGAAGCCAATCGCACGGGAAGTGATGGCTGTTCCCGCCGGAACTCCCGGCAAGTCTGCGGGGTTGACTTGACTACTCGAAAAGTAGATAGCATTTCGAGCTTTGGCGACGGTGACGTCAAGCGCATCGAACAGTGAGTCGTGCATCCGGTAAATCGCAAGAATGGTTCCATCCAGATCGGCCACGGTAATGATCATGCTGGCGGTTTGGCCCGTCGGGACGCGAATGTTACCGCGGGTCTGGTTCGCGGTATTGATTGAATTAGTGACAATTGTGTTGACGTCAGCGGCGCTCAAGCCGCCAACCGGGCCCGCCGCCGGCGATACGATGAAGCCCTCGGGAGGCGGTCCCGGGCTGGCGAGAGGTCCGACGAGGTAAGTGCCTGTCGCCGTTCCCGCCGAAACACCGGCGGGGCGGGTCGTCTGCAAAACGAATGGGAGTTCGATTCCATCGATAAAGACTGCTCCCGGAGGCGGTAAGTTCGGAAGAAACCCGGCCCCCGCGACCCCACTGAAAGCAGCGAATTCCGAAATTTGCGGCGTCGAGCCCACCACCCCCACTCCACCGACTTCCGCGCCAGCCTTGAAGATGGGTACTCCGCCGGGGTTGACGGCATTAGGATCGCTGTCTTCCGGATCAACTTTGCCGGTCGTGATGCCCAGGCCGACAGTTGAGCCATCAATGGAACGCGACGGCGGTACGGCTTGGCCCGGCGCGAAGTTCACGTTCAGCGGGCAGCCGTGGTTCGTATTCTCGACACCGTAGAGGCCACCGCTAGGCCGGCCCGGAATGCCCGGTGGGAAATTGACTCCACTGATGAAGCGTACGGTGCGCGAGGAAAGTGGAGCGTCATCGTCACTGAAGAATCCAGCGGTGCGAGCCAGGGAAACTGCGAGCTCATTGGAGTCAACCACGCGGCTGAAGTTTCCCAGAGCAGTGGCGGGGGCGCCTGTCTTCTGGAACACACCTAGAATACGACCGGCACGGTCCGTGACAGCGATCACCAATGGGTCCGAAACTGACGCGGCGGCATTCTGGATCACGCTCTGCACATCCGCCTGCGAAAGAGTTGGCGTGGTGCTGCTGGTTAGCGGCGGATCGCTCTTTGCGGAACTGCCGGTTCCGCCCCCACAATTCATGCACGCGGCCGTGAGGGTCGACAGAATCGCGAGTTTCGCGGTTGTGCTCAGGAAAGACATCGTCATTTCCTTTCTCACTGGACGGTAACCCTGGCGATCGGCACCAGGAATTAGAGTACAGGAGCGCGCAGAAAGCGAACATTATTGCACTAACTTCGGCAACTGCGAACTAGATTTTTTCTTCACGTGAGGCCAGATCGGCCGTGTACAGGACAAACTTGATGCGACTGACGCAACATTTTCGAGTACAATTTCGGCCCTCGCCGTTCGAGACCACCACGATTACAGTCGTGCTCCGGAGGATGATTGACTGATCCCAAGCAGCGGCTTCCACGTTCGGGTAAGACAAGAACTGTGGCGCGTTCAAAAGAACATTCCCGGCTGGCTGAATCCTATTCGGGTGCGGAGTCACCCTGGCGAAAATGGGGGCCATATGTTAGCGATCGATCCTGGGGAGTTGTGCGCGAGGACTACAGCGCAGATGGCAACGCCTGGAGGTATTGCACCCACGACCTCGCGCGCAGTAAAGCGTATCGCTGGGGCGAAGACGGTATTGCCGGTATTTGCGACAGATATCAATTGCTCGTCTTTTCCCTGGCGTTCTGGAACGGTTGCGATCCCATTCTTAAGGAGCGCATGTTCGGCCTTACTCCAGATGAAGGAAATCATGGGGAGGATGTCAAAGAGTACTGGTTTTACCTCGATAACACACCGACCCACAGTTACATGCGGATGCTCTACAAATACCCCCAACGGGAGTTTCCCTACGCGCAACTGATCGAGGAGAACCGAAGGCCGACGAACAAACCTGAGTTCGAACTATTGGATACAGGAATTTTCGATGATGATCGCTACTTCGACATCTTTGTTGAATATGCCAAGAAGTCGCCGGAGGACATCTGCATTCGCGTCGAGGCGTTCAACCGGGGCCCCGAACCTGCGGAGCTTCACGTGCTACCCCATCTATGGTTCCGCAATACGTGGAGCTGGACGGATCCGCCCGGTGGTGAACCTACCATCACGCTGGGAAGTGGTGGAAAACGACACCTAACGCTGGTCGCCGACGATTCTACCGCCAAGCCGCTGCAAAACATTCAATTGCAGTACGCTCTCGGTCGCCGCTACTTGTATGCACAAAGCGGAGGCGAATTACTGTTTACCAATAACGAAACGAACTCCGAACTCCTGTACGGTCCATGTGCAAGCAATCGCTCTCGTTATGTAAAAGATGCATTTCATCGCTACATCGTAAATCGCGATCCTTGCGTGAATCCTGCCCATTCGGGAACGAAATCCTGCGTACATTACCGGTCACAAGTTCCGGCTGGCGCCTCGATTGTGTTTCGGCTGCGACTGAGCGAGCGCCGAGCAGCCGATCCACTCCGCGACGTGGATAAAGTGATTCAGCAGAGAAGAGAAGAAGCGGACGAGTTCTACCAGCGCGTACATCCTCCGAGTGCTTCGGAGGATGAAAAAATGATTCAGCGGCGCGCTTTCGCCGGGCTGTTGTGGAGCAAGCAGATTTACCTGTTCGATGTGAATCGCTGGTTGGACGGCGACGTCATTCCGCCGCCCGAGGCCCACAAGAAGATTCGCAATGTCCATTGGCGGCACTTAAATTCCATGCGCGTACTCACGATGCCTGACAAATGGGAGTTCCCGTGGTTCGCCGCGTGGGACTTGGCGTTTCAGTGCACTACGCTGTCTCTGGTTGATCCGGAATTTGCGAAAGAAAACTTACTGGCCCTGCTGTTCGAGCAGTTTCAGCATCCGAACGGCCAGATTCCCGCATACGAATGGGAATTTTCTGATCTCAACCCACCAGTTCATGCGTGGGCGGTTTGGCGCGCTTATCAGAACGAAAAAGTAGCGACTGGTAAGGGAGACCGTGCGTTCTTGGAAAAATGTCTGCACAAGCTGCTCATGAACTTTGCCTGGTGGGTGAATCGCGTTGACAGCACCGGGAACAATGTTTTCGAGGGCGGTTTCCTGGGGATGGACAACATTACCGTGGTTGACCGGAGCGAGAAACTTAGCAGCGGAGCCATCCTTGAGCAATCCGACGGTACCGGCTGGATGGGTTTTTTTTGTCTCTACATGATGCGTGCCTGTCTCGAGCTGGCCAAGGTTGATCGCGCTTATGAACTGCTCGCAACCAAGTTCTTTGAGCATTTCGTTTACATCGGCGCCGCCATGAAAAAAATGGGCGGCCGAGACTGTCAACTCTGGGATGAGCAGGATGGCTTCTTCTACGATGTCCTTCGATTGCCCGATGGGAGCTTCAAGAAATTTCGCCTGCGCTCGATGGTGGGATTAATCCCACTTTACGCGGTGGAGGTGATCAATCGCGAGGACCTGGATCCGCATCCCGAGTTTCTGCGCAACGTGGAATGGTTTATCAAGAACCGGCCCGACCTGGTGGGTCACGCATGCTATTCGGTTGCGGGCGAACGCTATGTTCTGTCGATTGCCGACTCGGCGCAGTTTGCTCGGGTGCTGCAATATGTATGGAACACGGAGGAATTTCTGGCTCCCCATGGCGTTCGCAGCATCTCCAAATACCACGAGAAAAACCCTTTTTCTCTCGGCGCTGAAGCGGTGGGTTATGAGCCGGCGGAATCGATGGTGCGCATAAAAGGTGGAAACTCCAACTGGCGGGGCCCTATCTGGTTCCCCACCAATTACTTGCTCATCCGCTCCCTGGTGAAATTTGGCCGGGCGCTTGGGAAGGAGTTTACAGTGAGTACATCGGCCAGTCAGGGTAAGCCCACCACGCCAATGGCGATGGCCGCCGAAATCGCCAATCGTCTGATTGCGATTTTTCGCAAGAACGAGACGGGTCAACGCGCCTGTTTCGGTAGTTACCGGAAATTTCAGGACGACCCTCATTGGCGCGACTACTTGCTCTTCAATGAGTACTTCCACGGGGAGACTGGGGCGGGACTTGGAGCAAGTCATCAAACGGGTTGGACAAGTTTGGTGGCTAACCTTATTCAGGAGTGGCGCCAGTAGTTTAGGGACGGAATCCCGGGTCAAGTCCGGTTTCTGGAAGGTCGCCGGCTTGCGAATTTTACATGCAACAGCTTGACTCCACTCGACTGCCTAAGTATGCTTTGCAAACCTAGTAGGCAAGTTGGGGAATCAATAACAGCCCAGACGGATCTGTCAGAGCCAAAATACTATGCGTAGGCACTCGCACGCGTAATTCTGTCACGGAGGTGAGCGGTGCTATACAGAAGACTGGTGTACCCTATTGCGGCCGTGATCGCGTTTTCGCTGCCACTCGCGAATGCACAAACGCAAGCGCCGTTTGCCTATGAGGTCGTGCCCTACTCCGCGACTTGTCCGACAACCGGCGTCGTTGGTTGCCAGGCACCGGGATACGTGCCCGCTGTTTTCACCTACAATGGCGCAGCCAGCACAATACCCAATGCGGATTTGAAAAATCCTGCCAACTTTGGGCAATCCTTTCCGATCAGCATTCTAACGAGTGAGCTGAACGCGAGCATCGCAACCGCGCTCACCGTAATTCCGATAGCATCTCCAGCTTCAGCTGTAATCACAAGAACTGACCCAACAACCGGAGCCGAACTCCCGGTCAGCAGCACGCTGGGGCCGATTCTCACCGAACGTGCAGAAACGATCGGCAAACACAGATTTTTTGTTGGCTTTGCTAACCAGGATTTTCATTTCACGTCTTTGAATGGCCAGTCCCTACATCGTCTGCGGCTATTGGATCCCGGCGGGCAGCCAACCGGACTTCTTAGCGGAACCAATCAGGCGCTGACGACGTATCCGGCTACGGTGGGAATTGGTGTCGACGTTCATCTTGGACAAAATGTTGCGTTTTTCACCTACGGTCTAACCGATCGAGTGGACGTCTCGGTGGGGCTGCCCATAGTGCACGCTTCGATTTCATCGCAGACGTCGAACACGCAGATCTACGCCGGAGATGGATTCGGTGGCTCCAGTAGCTCTAACCCGAATTGTTGGTGCCTGGACACCCTTACTCCTGCGAGCGCGCCGGGCAAAAACCTCAATCTGAATGGCTTGGTCCAGCCCGGAGTGCTCAATTCAGCCAACAAATCCAGTACCGGATTTGGAGACATGCTCGTGCGTGCCAAAGGAACATTGATCAGGAGACGTAATCTTGCCTTCGCAGTGGGAGCCGATCTGCGGTTGCCCACCGGCGATGAGAAGAACTTTCTGGGTACCGGCGCGACGGCGATCAAGCCATTCCTGGCTTTATCGCTCTACACCACGCCCTTGGCCCACGGCATTGTGTTCTCGCCACATTTCAATGTCGGTTGGCAGTTTTCTGGCAAGAGTCTGTTGGGCGGACTGT
Organism: Terriglobales bacterium; assembly: GCA_035623255.1. Classification (GTDB taxonomy): domain Bacteria; phylum Acidobacteriota; class Terriglobia; order Terriglobales; family Acidobacteriaceae; genus JAFAGX01. The sequence goes on from DASPTU010000087.1 coordinate 6,302, forward strand.
TAGCGCCCACCCAGGTAACTGCCGGGCCACCTCCGTTTTTCGCCCAGCCTTTCAACTCTACCAAGGACTACTTGCCAGATGTCTTCTCCTGGGCGGTGGGGAGCGAGATTGCCTTCGGGAGCCACAACACCGTAGCGTTTGACATTTTGGGAAATCAGATCGGGTTAGTGCATGGCATAGCCAATGTGACCAGCGCCCAATCGCAAGGGTTTCTTCCGGCGGTGGGATGCGGAGCCACCTGTCAACAGGTGACTGTGTCCGGTTTGGTTGGAGCCGGCCGGGTTTCTTTTGGGGAGTATAACGGGGCGTTTGGATACAAGGCCAAGATTGTGAGCAATCTGGTCTTCACCTTCAATCTCCTGGTGAGATTCGACAACACTGGACTGACCGCTCGAACAACTCCTCTCTTCGGTTTAGGTTATACGTTCTGACGTGAAGTCGGCCCAGGCGAGATTGCGCCCTTTGGAACTGTTAGTTGGGTGTGAGAGGATCGAGGATCAGCCAACCACGCTCGGCGCGACGCAGGGTTACTTTTACCGATTTCTTTGATTGAGCCTGCCCATTCGGTTTTGTCGTTGTCGTTACCAGTTGGCACGGAACGGCGGCATTATCACCGTTAATCTGAATTGGTCCCTGAGGCGTAAGCGCCATAGCAAAAGCGTATCCCCCGCCCAGATGCATGGCATCCGTGTACTTCTTATCTGCTGAGGGCCAGATGGCCTTCACTTCCCTGGTCTGACCGCGTTGAAAGGCGGTATTGAATTTGTCTAGTGCAGCACGAACATCCGCTTCATCGTCCACAGGTGCGGGCAAGGCCGCCTTGCTCGAGGAGGACGGCGGAACGATTGAAGGCTGATTCAACGCCGCCAGCTTTTGTGTAATCTGGTTTGAAAGATCGCCCGCCTCCCGGGCATGTGGTCCCCCAGCCTGGGCGATTGAGTTCAATTCGCCTAGACTCGTCTCCAAGCGGCTCTTGTCAGCGGAATTCAAAGCCTCCTGCGATCGTTGCTGTGCCCGCTGGAACGCATCGTCGAACGTTGCCCGCCGCGTATTCTCTGCATTATCGATTTGAGATAGCAGAGGAGCAGGATCACCGCCGAGCGCTTTGATATCTCGCGCGTTCCGTCGTGCTGCAGGAAAATCGGCTTTGGCGATATTTTGCGCGGCGGACTGCTGCAAGGTCGCGATCTGCTGATCGCGCTGCTGCTTTTGCAGCGACCCGATTTGCTCATTGACCTTGTCACGAAGACTTAGCGCATCCAACTTGTGGGGGCCATTCAGAGCAGTCACCTGATCGAGAAGGCTGCCGGCGCGCTGCAGTCCGGCAAGACTTTTATCAGTTGAAGCCTGCCTCGCTTGTTGAAACAGAACCTGCTCTTGTTCACGACTGGGGATCACAGTATCGAGGTATTGCCGTGCTTCTGCTTTTCGCGTTCCTGCTTCTCCCAGCTGGAGGATCTGCTGAAAGTCACTCCTGGCTACGCTGAACTTTCCGTCGTTAACCTGCTTCACTGCGTTTTGCCAGAGCTGCTCTTCTTTCAGACGGAGACGATGCACATTCTCGTCCTTCATGGCCGCTTCGACTCCGGCAAGTCGCTCCTGGACGGTTTCATTCAACGGGCCGTTTAGCCCGGCAACGTTCTGCAGTTTCCTTTCAGCGCCAGGCAAATCATCGGCAGCGATTAGGTTGTCGCAATCGTCGAT
>DASPTU010000088.1:0-4192 GCA_035623255.1 Terriglobales bacterium
GGTCATCTTCATGACGGCACATGGATATGACGACCGTACAAAATCGGAGGCTTCCCCCGATTGGACGGTTGCTTACTTGACCAAACCATTCAGCGAAGAGGAATTGCTCGATGCGGTCCACGCGGCTGCGAAATGGAACCCGAGCAATTGAAACGCGACAATTAAACCAAGGAGGTCTCCCATGAATGCCCCCGGAGCTTTGGTTTACGTGGTGGATGACGATCGGTCGGCGCGCGAGGGAGTGGCAGGTTTGATTCGCTCCGCCGGTATGATGGCGAAGACTTTTGCGTCAGGGGAGGAGTTCCTGGCCGAGCCGCGGCCCAAGCTGCCAAGTTGTTTGGTACTGGATGTAAATCTCCCCGGCGTCAACGGGCTCGACCTGCAACAGAAACTTGCCAAATTGGATGTTCAGGTGCCCATCATATTCCTGACCGGCCACGGCGACATCCCAATGACGGTGCAAGCCGTTAAAGCGGGCGCCGTGAATTTTCTGACCAAGCCTTTCGACGATGAAGAACTGTTGGATACCATCCGGCAGTGTATTAAATCTCGCATGGAGGACGAAGCCCGGTTCGATCAGAGCTTGGGCGACATGGTCGGCGAAAGCGCGGAGTTCCGGGCTGTTCTGAAGACGCTCCAAGTTGTGGCCCCGACTGACGCCACCGTCCTCATTCTCGGGGAGACCGGAACTGGCAAGGAATTGGTGGCCAGGGCCATCCATAACTGTAGTGGTCGCCGCGGACGTGCAATGGTGAAGCTGAATTGTGCCGCGATCCCAACCGGACTGCTCGAGAGCGAATTGTTCGGCCATGAGAAGGGTGCTTTCACCGGGGCAATTGCCCAAAAAATTGGTCGGGTCGAGCTGGCGGACAAAGGAACCCTTTTCTTGGACGAAGTTGGCGACATTCCCCCGGAGCTGCAGCCCAAGCTGCTGCGCGTTCTGCAGGAACAGGAGTTTGAGCGGCTTGGATCTACTCGCACGATTCAGGTGGACACGCGGCTGGTTGTGGCCACCAACCGGAATCTCGAGGCGATGGTGAATCAGCGCACGTTTCGCGAGGACCTCTATTACCGGCTCAATATCTTCCCGATTCACATTCCGCCTTTGCGCGAGCGGCCCAGTGATATCCCTTTGCTGGTTGACTTCTTCGTGCGCAAATATGCAAAACGGATGGGGAAGCGGATTGAGAGAATCCCCCCGGAAACGATGCGAGGCCTCACCGACTGGGAGTGGCCAGGCAATATTCGCGAACTGGAGAACGTGATTGAGCGGGCTCTCATTCTGTCGCCAGGGACGACACTCCACGTCCCCCTTGGCGAACTCAGGTCACGCAGCGCCGTGCCGCCGATATCTCACGAAGACGTGAAAACGTTTGCGGCCTCAGAACGAGAGATCATTCTCCGTGCCCTTCGCGAGGCGAACGGAGTGATTGCCGCTGCGGCAATGAAGCTAGGGATGAAACGCACAACCTTGAATTCGAAAATGCGGAAACTGCAAATCTCTCGCAGCCAATTATTTGCCAATTGATTCGTCGTTTTGACGTGATATCGCCGTATGGCTCTGGCGATATCACGTCGGCCTCTGCCTGAAACTGCCTAACTTATTCGTGTGCCGTCATTTAGTCCATAACCATCCTGAAATCGCGTTTGGTTCGGGACATGCCTCCATGGGTTTCAAGGGATTGCATACGTGTCTCAATCGCTGTTTGTAATCCCGAGATCGAATTTCGAGTGAACCCTGAGGAAAGGAGAGAAACAAATGAAGCAGCATCATCCATTGACTATAGCGCCCAAACCCACTAGCGAAGGTTCGCTTCTGCCAACCCTGGCCGACATACAGGACAGAGTCGCCCGCCGTGCTTATGAGTTGTTCGCGTCGAGCGGATTCACGGATGGGCACGACATGGAAGATTGGCTTTTCGCCGAGTCTGAACTGTTCGGCAAGATGCCAGTCGAATTGAGCCAAACGGAAAGTGAACTGACAGTCAGTGCGGGAGTGCCTGGCTTCACTGAGAAGGACATTGAAATCAGAGTTGAGCCCCGCCGACTGTTCATTGCTGGCAAACGAGAGGAGAAGTCGGAAGACAAGAGGAAGGGCGAGACCGTTTACTCTGAACGCTCGAACGAAATGTTTCGAACGATCGATCTGCCCGTGGAAGTTGATCCCGACAAGGTCAAGGCTACTCTCAGTAAAGGAGAGCTGGAGATCACGCTACCCAAGAAGGAAATTGGCAAGAAGGTCGTGGTCGAACAAAAGATTGCTTGACCGTCTGGGCTGAGCGTCCAAGCGCGGGCTTCTCCTCACTACTCGTTCCTGGATCCGCCCAGACTTGGAAGCCAGGAGCGAATGCAAAGCAACAATGAAGTCCAAACCATGAAGGAGGGAAGTATGAGCAAAAGCAATGCGCAACTTCAGATGGACGTTCTCCAGGAACTGAAGTTTGAACCGAGCATCGATGCTGCAGGAATCGGCGTGACGGCAAAAGACGGAATCGTGAGCCTTACCGGCTACGTGAAGAGCTACGCAGACGAGTATACCGCCGTACATGCTGCCGAAAGGGTCGCGGGCGTAAAGGCGGTAACCGATGAACTGAAAGTGGATTTGCCGTCCTTCCACGTTCGTAACGATGAAGACATCGCCAGAGCAGCGATTAACGCGCTGCAATGGGATGTCTGGGTGCCCCATGATCGCATCAAGGTGAAAGTGGCCGATGGCTGGGTCACGCTGGATGGTGAAGTGGACTTCAAATACCAGCAGAACGCAGCCGAAAATGCGGTGCGCAACTTAACGGGGGTCAGAGGCCTCACCAGCTTGATCGCTATCAAGAAGCCGGCAGTGATGCCCTCCGAAGTTAAAGCCAACATCGACTATGCGCTCCGGCGGGCAGCCGAGGTCGATGCAGAGCACATCACTGTCCAAGTCGTGGATGACAAAGTCATCCTGAAGGGTAGTGTCTCGTCCTGGGCGGAACGCAGCGAAGCCGAGCGCGTGGCGTGGTCGACCCCAGGCGTAGGCACAGTGGAGGACGATCTCGTTATAGCAGCTTAGTTAAACGTCAAGTTCCAGAAATTTGTCATGCGGCTTCCCGCGGGAAGCCGTTTTTTCTTCCTGGTTACTCGGTCCATGGTCCCTTAGGATATGGCCACGATCGTGCTGTCGCACATACAGCTTCGGCTCATCCGGGACCCAGCGATGAGCCCAGAGTCGCAGTGGGTTGAGAATGAAGGATAGAGACAAAGTTCTGGTTGCTCTAATGGTGATGCTGGCCTTGGCTGTCGCGGTGCTGGTCATTTACCGGATTTCCGCCACACTGCCTTGACGGGCGGACGGCAGATCGGAATCCTCCCGGTGAGCAAGCTTTGGGCGGCCCAGCAGAGAAGGACAATCATGGGCGAATTCGGAAAACTGCTGATCATTTTCGGGGCGATGCTCCTGATACTGGGTCTGCTATTCGTGGCGGTTGGCCGAACTCATCTGCCGCTCGGGCATCTGCCCGGAGACATCTATTACCGCGGCAAAAACACTACGTTCTATTTTCCCTTAACGACTTGCCTTCTGCTGAGTCTGGTGCTTTCCGGGATACTGTACTTGATAAATCACTTCAGGCATTAGTCTGCAACCCGACGAGGATTCTGCGCAGCGTCCACCTGCAGTGACCGAGAAAGTAGTTCTTGGCAAGTCAATCAGCCGACGAAATCTCGCCGTTCTGACGAGAACGGATAGGACTAACCTCCGCCGGATCATGCCCTTCGGACGTTTCAAAGGCCGTGCGGCATCTTGGCATGGCAACCCGAATGCACTTATGGAACTGGCATCATGGCAGAGCGCATTCCATTGCTACGAATGGAACCCGAAACCGTCTGTGTTTTGCTGGCGAAGTTCTCGCCATCGGCCGGCAAGCCAGCCAAGATGCGCACCGGGAAAGGCGTTTTATTCCGCATGATCTTGCTCGTCGCTCTGCCATGGGGCCGCGTCATCCAGGCCCAGGAATCCCTCCACGAACAGAAATCCGGAATTGATTTTTCCCAGGAGGAGACCGAGGTGAACCAAGCAGCGCCATGCTTGGAGCCGGCGCCAATCATTGACTGGGAGGAATATCAAGGGAAGTTTAAGAAATCCGTCGGAGTATTCGCACGTAAGCTGGAACGAAAATCCGTGCCCCGGGCCCACTACAAGGCTGGCGCTCTACTT
>DASPTU010000089.1:0-30644 GCA_035623255.1 Terriglobales bacterium
GAAAAAACCTAGAGGAATAAAGAATATGTCGAACCTTATCATTGAAAAACTCTTGGCCAAGACGAAACGCACGGATTTCCCTAACTTCGGGCCGGGTGATTCTGTCCGCGTGCACGTGAAGATTAAGGAGGGTGACAAAGAGCGCTTGCAGGCCTTCGAAGGAGTCGTTATTAAGCGCACCCGTGGTCCCCAGGCCAGCTTCACCGTACGCAAGATCAGCTTCGGTCACGGCGTGGAGCGCATCTTCCCTGAGAGCTCACGTGTGATCGACAAAGTGGATCTGATCCGATCATCCAAAGTCCGGCGCGCGAAGCTTTATTATCTGCGGAACCTGCGTGGTAAGGCTGCCCGCCTGCGCGACGTGGAGCGGGAGCAGCCGATGGCCGAAGCGGCGACCAAGTAGCTTCAGCGGCAGGTTTGCCAATGAGTGCCGGACTCTTTCTATCACCCGCGTATCATCCCCAACACGGCTTTAGTCGTGTTTTGTAAATTCTTCTGCAAAAATCTGTACACCTGCTTGACACTGTGGGTATAATGCGCTGGTCTACTTATCGGACCAGTTGGAGCTCAGGTGCCAGAAGAGACGGTCCAGTCCGGGTTCGAGTCCATACGTCGCAATAAGGTTTACGAGGAAGTAGCTCGCCAACTCGAGCGCCTGATCCTCACCAAACTCCACCCAGGCGACAAACTTCCCTCCGAACGTGAATTGGCTGAGAGCCTGGGCGTCAGCCGCAGTTCCATTCGTGACGCCATTCGCAGTCTGGAATTGGTCGGTTTGGTAGAGCCACGGCAGGGTTCCGGAACCGTCGTCCGTGAAATCTCAGCCGAAACTTTGATGAACCCGCTCACCAGCGTGCTGCGGCACAAGATCGAACTCGTCACCGAGCTCATTGATTTCCGGAAGATGCTCGAGCCGCCCCTTGCCGCTCGTGCTGCCACGCATGCCTCCGCGGAAGAACTTGAAGAAATGGAAGAGATTCTCCACCGTCAGGAAGCCAAGTTCCGCATCGGAGAACTCGCCGTCGAGGAGGATTCCGAATTCCACTACGCCATCGCGATGGCTTCGGGAAACAGCGTCGTGTTGAAGGTACTCGATTTCCTGATGGACTTGCTGCGTGACACCCGCGAACGCTCGTTGCAGACGGAAGGGCGTCCTCAGAAGTCACTCGCCGGACACCGAAAAATTCTGGCCGCGATCAAGAAGCGGGATGCAGAAGCCGCCAAGGCGGCCATGCGGCACCATATTGAAGATGTCGAAGAAATTGTGCTGAACGAGTTTCAATAAAACGGAGGTTCTTCATGGGCCGGCTATTCGCAATCGAGGTTATTTATCGCGGGATCTTTCAGAAGACTCTGGGCACCAGGCTTACGCGGGGCGTCGTCCTGGCTGCTCACCATGATGGCAAGGTCGGAATTTCATTTGGCCGGTACGGAGACAGCCCCGAGCGCAATGGCATTCCCGCCAAGAGTTTCGCCATCGTAGCCACCGACCAACAGACGCTCGAGGAAGGGATGGCGAAGTATGAGCCCAAAGAAGTCGACGTCACCATCGCCGTCGATGACACGCTCTGCAAGGGCGTCGAGTCGTGGGCCTGGTACGGGTTGCAGCCTGTCAATAAATTGCTCAAGCCGGGCGGGACACTGATCGTGACCTCACTGGAAAAGCCGGAAGTGCTGCTCGAAATGGCCCATCGCAAGGAAACCCCGTATCAGTTGGCCATTATTCGCGGTAAGCCCAGCTTTTCCGGGTTGTGGGTCTATAAAGACGATCACACCGACGTCCGGATTCTTGGCGCGCTCGCCAGGATTCTTCCCGACCTGTTCAGCCTGAAGTCAGTACAGAAGACAATCGTGGAGGAGTGGAAAGATTCGGTCAAGGCAGAATCTGCCGCTCGTTCCTATGAGCGGCTGACTACTACCCCGGTCAAGCCCAATCAAGGCAATCCTGAAACTCCCTACAAGTTCAATCTTCCCAAGTGGCATGAAATGGGCGAAGGCATCGCCATTCCGTGCATTCCCGCCGGCGGGGCCGTCGAAGACCCTACCTCTCACGCTACTGGTGGCTGGCGTCCGGATCGCAATCCGACATTCAAGAAATTCACCACCCGCACCATGCGGCCGGTAGTGAATTTCGACACCTGCATCAAGTGCACACTGTGCTGGCTGCACTGCCCCGATTCCTGCTTTGATGTCACTCCCGAAGGTTTGTACGACGCAAACATGCTCGCCTGCTGCGGCTGTGGCGTTTGCGAAGCGGTTTGCCCGGTCAAGGATTGCGTCACCATGGTGAACGAATCCGAATTCACCAACAACGAAAGTCAATGGGAAGACTGGAGAAAAGACAAACCTGGCTATCAGGCGTGGCTGGCGGACAAAATCAAGACGCGCGAGGTACGGTCCCATGGCTTCCGCTATCGCGGCCAATACCAAGAGCAGATCCCTGAGATGTTGGAGATTGCAAAGCAAGGTTAAGCAGCGAGGAGATCATATTTATGGCGACGGCCACAGTTGTTGAAGAACAGCGCGGAGTTGAAAAAACTGCACTGATTACCGGAAGCGAGGCCATTGCGGTCGCTTGCAAGCTGGCCGATGTGGACGTAATCACGGCTTATCCCATTCGCCCCTATGACACCGTCATGCAGTATGTCGCAAAACTTGTATCCAACGGTGAAATGGATTGCGAATACATTGTCGCCGAGGGCGAACACTCGCAGTTCGAAATCGTGAAGCATGCCTGCGCCTGTGGCGCTCGCGTCTTCTGCGGGAGCAGCGGCGTCGGCTGGATGTACGCCATGGAAGCCCTGACCGTTACGCCGGCATTACGTGTTCCTTTGGTATGCATGGTCGGCAATCGCGCACTGGATGATCCCGGAGCGTTCGGCGTTGAGCACAATGACGCGCTGACGGTCCGTGATCTTGGCTGGCAACTGGTATGGGTCGACAGCGCGCAGGAGGCGCTCGACACAGCCTTGATCGCTTATCGCGTTTCCGAAGACCGGCGCATCTTCTTGCCTTGTGCGATTAGTTGCGACGGCGCCTTCCTTACCCACTCGCAAGCCTTGGTAAAGATTCCTTCGCAAGAAAAAGTCAACGAATTCCTGCCTCGATACAACCGCGCAGACCTCCTGCTTCACCCTGACAATCCCATTACGGTGGCGCCCCAGGGTAACGAGGACTGGGTGATGGAGATTCGGCGCCAGAACTACGCAGCCATGGAGCGCGTTTCCCATGTCCTGCGTGAGGCATATGCCGATTTCGAGCGTATCTTCGGGCGCTCGTACGGAAATCCATTCTTCGAGGAATATCAGACCGATGATGCCGACATTGTGTTAATGGGTATGGGCACTTTGTCCACTCCGGTGAAAGTTGCCATACGGAAGATGCGTAAAGAAGGCAAGAAGGTCGGCTTCGTGCGCATGCGCTGGTTCCGTCCGTTTGCGGCCGAGGAGCTGGCAAAATCGCTGCAACGTTTTAAGGCGATCGGCGTGATTGATCGCGACTATTCCTTCGGTTCCCCTTACATGAGTGGAGTGCTGACTAACGATGTCCGCACCGCTCTATATTCGGCCCCCGGACCGAAGCTGCCGGTTTTAGGTTTCATCGCCGGCCTCGGTGGGCGCGAAGTCACCGTGCCCGATGTGGAAAAAGTAACCGAGTTTGTCTATGAAGCGGCGGCTGGCAAGAAGCAGCCGCTGACCAGGTGGATTGGATTGCGCGAGTAGCTGCAAGTCCGCCCAATACTGAGGCTGAACGCAGCTCCCCGATTGACGGAAGTTTCGCTGATGTGTTTCGACCATCAGAAAGGATGCGGAGTTATGGCGACGTACATTCAGATCGATCCGACTCAGAAGCTGGATCCTTTCAAGTCAGTGAAGAAGCTGCCCTTGGAAGAATTCTTCACCTCGGGGCACCGGACGTGTCAGGGCTGCGAGTCGGCTCTCGTTATGAAGATGATGGCTAAGGCTGCTGGTCCGCGTACGATTGTGCTCGGCAGCACCGGCTGCATGTATGTGGCGAACACGACATACTACAGCACCGCCTGGGTCGTGCCCTGGATGCACACTCAGCTTGGCAGCAGCGGGTCGGCGGCCCTTGGCACATCGGCGGCACTGAAAGCCCTCATGCGCAAGGGCAAGATGAAGAAAGAGCCCATCAACGTCATAGCCTTCTGCGGCGATGGCGGCGGCGCGGACATGGGTGTCGGCGCGATCTCCGCAACTCTCACGCACGCCGAATACAACTGCCTCATCTTGATGTATGACAACGAGTCGTACGCCAACACCGACATTCAGCTCTCGGGCAGCACTCCGTGGGGAGCGAATACCACCTTCAGTACCCCCGGCAGCGTGAAGCGAATCATGCATCGCCGCTGGAAGAAGAACATGGCTGGCATGATGGCAGCGGGACATCCCGAATGCAAATATGTGTCCACTATTTGCATGTCGTATGGCTTGCATGGCATGAATTCCATCCGCAAAGCGCTCGCCATCGGCGGACCGACCTTCATCCATTCCCTCGACCCTTGCCCAAAGGGCTGGGATTACGATCCTTACCTCTCTCACGAAATGGGTGAATTGGCGGTGAACACCGGCGTGTGGCCGCTGTACGAGGTGGAAAATGGCGTGCTCCGCTTGACTGGCAGGACGCAGCAGATTGCGCGCGGCAAGATCAAGCGTCAGCCGGTTCGAGATTATTTATTGAAGCAGGGACGTTTTGCGCACTTTACTGACGATGATATCGACTACTTCCAACACAAAGTGGACGAAATGTGGGAAAAGTGGCTAGTCCCGGGTGTGATTCCATTCCGGCATGAGGTGGAAGGAGACGGCGGTCCTTCAGAGTAATCGGGCGCTGCTCGGGTCCTGTTTACTTCACACCTGTACCTGGTGGCGTTCATCGCGCCTCGGGAACTAGTGGTAGAGAACTACTAGCTGCCCAGGAGGTGTTTCTATGGCCGGTTCCGTAGATTCCGTCGCTTCGCAACCCAAGGTCATCAATCGCTGGATACAGATGGTCTCCTGCATTATCGCGATGATGGCGATCGCAAACCTGCAGTATGCCTGGACCCTTTTCACAAAACCCCTAACCACAAGCTTGCACGCGACCCTGGCCGCCGTACAGGTTGCCTTTGCTGCCTTTATCTTCGCCGAAACCTGGTTGGTGCCTTTTGAAGGCTATCTGATTGATCGACTCGGTCCCAGACTGGTGATCGGAATCGGCGGCTTGCTCGTTGGAGCGGGCTGGATCGGTTCTGGTTACGCAAACACCGTTACTGGCTTGTACATCTGGTATGCGCTCGGGGGTGTCGGCGCTGGTGCTGTATACGGCGGATGCACTGGTAACGTCCTCAAGTGGTTTCCGGATCACCGCGGCCTTTGTGCCGGAATCGTATCCGGCGCATATGGCATCGGCACAGCCGTGACCGTCGATCCTATCGCCAACATGATCAAAGCATCCGGTTATCGTCATGCGTTTATCTTTTGGGGAATCGTTCAGGGCATCATCGTGACCGTGGCCGCGATGTTTATCGTCGCACCGCCTAAAGGTTGGCTCCCGAAGGACTGGAAGCCAACAGCGAAAGTCCGCCAAAGCACGCGTGATATGGCTTGGTGGGAGATGGTGAAACAACCCTCTTTCTACGCAATTTACGTCATGATGACGCTGGTGGCTTTCGGCGGCCTGGTCGTCACTGCCCAGCTTAAAGAGATTGCCAGCTTCTACAAGGTCGACAAAGTGATTGTCGCCTGGGGAATGTCGGCCTCCATTCTGGCAATTCAGTTGAATCGAATCGTGAATGGAATTACCCGGCCCCTCTGGGGTTGGATCTCTGACCACATCGGCCGAGAAAACGCCATGTTCAGTGCCTTCTTAATTGAAGGCCTGGCCATCTACGCCTGGTTACAGACCATCAATAGGCCGGTAATGTTTGTGCTCTTGTCCAGCCTGGTGTTCTTCGCCTGGGGCGAGATTTTCTCCCTCTTCCCCTCGATCACCGCCGATCTCTACGGCAGGAAATGGGCCACGACCAACTATGGCCTCGTTTACACTTCCAAAGGTACCGCCTCGATCTTCGCCGCTCCCCTTGCGGCTTATGTCATGCTGAAGACGGGCTCCTGGGTACCTGTCTTCTACGTCATGATTGCTTGCGACATAACCGCTGCATTCATGGCATTGCTCTGGCTGAAGCCATTGGCAGCACGTACCATTGGTGCGGACCACTTGGCAGCGCCGGCCGTTTCAAGCGCCCCCCAACCCGCGGCCAAAGGCGTGGCTTAGTGCACTCAACATAACGCGGGGCCGCAGCTCAAATGCTCGGCCCCGTATCCCCAGAAGCTGGCGCCGAATCTTTCGACGGTGACGAATTTCACTTTTTTCGCCTTCTTGGATAGGATGACTGCCGGATCACCCATTCAAAAAAGATGGCAGACATCACTCTTCGGGTTAACGGTAGTGAACGCAAGGTAAGCGTCGCGCCTGACACTCCGCTCCTTTGGGTTCTTCGCGACACTTTGGAGCTCACCGGCACCAAATTCGGATGCGGCGCGGGCCTCTGCGGCGCCTGCACCGTGCATTTGGACGGGGCTGCAACGCGCTCATGTTCAATTCCCGTTTCTCAAGCTTCTGGAAAGAACATCACTACGATTGAAGGTCTGTCGGCAAATGGCTTACATGCCCTTCAACGGGCCTGGATCGCAGAGCAGGTTCCGCAGTGTGGTTACTGCCAAACCGGTCAGATCATGACCGCTGCCGCTTTGCTCGCCAAAACTCCGCAGCCCTCGGATGACCAAATCACCCAAGCTATGAATGGAAATCTCTGCCGTTGCGGAACCTATGACCGGATTCGCCGCGCCATTCATCGCGCAGCGGGAGGCTCAAAATGACGCCGCTCTCTCGCCGCGAATTTCTCACCATCGGTGCCGCTACCGGGGCCGGCCTGGTTATCGGATTTTATCTGCCTCACGGTTTCCAGTCCGCAAAGGATACATTTGCTCCCAATGCGTATTTGAAGATTGCCCCGGATGGAAGAATCACGGTCGTCGTGGCGCGCTCGGAAATGGGCCAGGGTGTGCGCACATCACTGCCTATGATTCTGGCTGAGGAACTTGAAGCCGACTGGAAGCAAATTACGATTGAGCAGGCGGGCGCCAGCACCCTATACGGCGATCAGACTACCGGCGGCAGCGCAAGCGTCCGCACCACCTGGGATCCCATGCGTAAAGCGGGAGCAGCCGCACGTGAAATGCTGATCAGTGCCGCTGCCTTGGAATGGGGAGTCGCGCGTGCTAGTTGCAAGGCGCAGAACTCTGCCGTGATTCACGCCGATTCCAACCGCCGGCTTACTTACGGACAACTGGCCGTGAAAGCCGCTGAACTGCCCGTTCCCACCGACCCGCCGTTAAAACAGGCCAAGGATTATCAGATTGTCGGCAAACCCATTCCGAGGCTCGACGTTCCATCGAAGGTTGATGGTACGGCGGAATATGGTATCGATTTCCGCTCACCCGGCCTGAAGTATGTTGCATTGGCCCGTTGTCCGGTGTTTGGCGGCAAGGTTGCAAATTTCGATGACAAGGATACTAAAAAGTTTGCAGGCGTCAGCTATGTCGGCAAAGTCGGCGACTCAGCCGTTGCCGTAGTCGCTGATTCAGTTTGGGGTGCCATTGCAGGGCGCCGGGCGCTGAACATTCAATGGGACGACGGCCCAAACGCCAAATTGAATTCTGCCGCCATCTATGACTCACTGAAGAAATCCGTTTCCGGTAAGGCTGCAACTCTTTATTCAGTTGGCGACGCCTCCAAAGCAAAGGGACCTCGCATTGAGGCCTCATATCAACTGCCATTCATGGCCCACGCTCCTATGGAGCCCGGGAACTGCGTAGCTGAGTTTCGTGGATCTGGGTGCGAGCTCTGGGCGCCTACCCAGGTCCCCCAGGATGTTCGCGACTCTGTGGCCCAAGCCGTCGGGCTGACGCCCGATCAGGTCAAAGTCAATGTCACTCTGATGGGCGGGGGATTCGGCCGCCGTTTGGAGCATGATTACGCGGTCGAAGCAGCGCTAGTGTCAAAAGCGGTCAATGCGCCAGTGAAAGTGATCTGGACCCGTGAAGACGACATGCGCAACTCGACGTATCGTCCCGCCAGCTATCACCAACTCAGCGCTGTGCTCGACGGCGCAGGCTGGCCCGTCGCCCTCTCACATCGAATTGTTTCTCCCTCGATCAGTGCGCAAAAGGGAACTCCGGGCGACGGCGGAATCGATCCCGATCTGAAAGATGAAGCAGGGTTGGTTTATTCTTTGCCCAACGTTCTGCTCGAATACATCGACATTCAGACTCCCGTTCCCCTGGGATGGATGCGCTCTGTCTACGCACTGCAGGCGGGTTTCGCAAGTGAATCGTTTATCGACGAACTCGCAGATGCCGCGCGAAAAGATCCGCTTGAGTACCGCCTGCATTTGCTCGAAAAAGATGAAGACATTCGCTATTTCGATACGATATGGCGTACCTCGCGCATGCGTGCCGCACTAGAATTGGCAGCCGACAAGGCGGGCTGGGGAAAGCCGCTGCCCCCTGGTCACTTTCAGGGAATCGCCTGCTTTGCCTGTTTCAATTCCTATGTGGCCGAGGTCGTGGAAATTTCGATGAATAATGCTCAACCCCGCATCCATCGCGTCGTTGCCGCCATCGATTGCGGTCAGGTCGTCAATCCAAACATCCTGGAGCAGCAAATTCAGGGCGGCGTCATTTTCGCTTTGACCAATGCGCTGCACGCCCAGATCACCATCGAGAAAGGCCGCGTCGTGCAAGGCAACTTCGACGATTATGCCCCCGTTCGAATGAACGAAGCCCCTGCGGTTGAAGCTTATTTTGTTTCCAGCACAGAGGCTCCGACTGGTGCTGGCGAGCCTCCTGTTCCGCCCTTAGCCCCCGCGCTGTGTAACGCCATTTACACAGCAACAAAGAAACGGATACGTACTCTGCCCTTGCTCACTTGACGCCGTCTCGGCCACGCGCCACAATCGATAACTGCGAGGTCATCATGCTGGCTTACCTTTTTGTCTTGCTTGCCATCGCCGTTCGCTTCATGCCCCATCCGTGGATGTTCACACCGGTTGCTGGATCGCTGCTGTTTTTCGGCGCTCGCGGACCACGCCGGCAGATTTGGGCGCCAGTGGCTTTGCTGATCGCCTCCGATCTCCTTCTCAACAGGTTCGTCTATCATTATCAGCTCGTCAGCGACCAGTGGGTGATCTTCGCCTGGTATGCAGCGATTCTGTGGTTGGGAACTAGACTGGGTAGGAACCCCAAGATTCTTACTCTTGTCGGTTCTGCGCTAGCCAGTTCCATTTCCTTCTTTCTGATCACCAACTTCACATCCTGGTGGATCGGCACCTTGCCATATCCGCGAAACCTCAGCGGGATTCTGATGTCTTACCAGCTGGGGCTGCCTTTCTTCCGCCATTCGGTCGAAGGGGATCTGCTTTTCACCATGGTGATGTTTGCTACGCCAGCGATGTTGGAAGGGTTCAACCGAGCATTTAGCCGAGGCGATCACCCCGCCGCGGCATAATTGCAAACGCCAGGCTCATCTCTCCTTCGAGCCTGCTAGTTTGCTTCGCAGTATCCAAGCCACACCTGCTGCCGCAGTGACCAGTAGCACAACGTAAATATGTTCACGCAACAGCTTGCCGAATAGGTGAACTACCTCAGGCCCGAATTCAAGGGTGAGGAGCGCCAGCACGAGGAAGCGAACTGCACGTCCGCAAAGGATTGCCAGCAGGTAACGGCCGAAACTCATTTCCGAAACCGCTGCGGCCAGAGCGAACAGCTTAAATGGAAAAGGCGGCGGGAACATCGCCGGTAACATCAGACTCCAAAAAGAGTGGCGATCGAACGTCGAGTGAATTTTCTCGAAACGCTGGGCCGGAATGCGCTTGCGAAGCAGTTCTTCCCCGCCGGCATAGCCGATTACGTAGATCACAATGCTCCCCATTGTCGATCCAACCGCTGCCATCAACACGTACAACAGAAATCGGCTGCGGTTTTGATAGACGTAACCCGCGACAATCGCGTCCACTGGCAGCCCGATGAAAGCTCCATCCACCATAGCCGCTGCGAGTACACCCCACGCGCCAAGCGGCTTCAGCAACGCCCAAAGGTAAGCCGTGTAGTGGGAAAGGAATTTCTTGATTGCTGTCAAACCCTGAGTGTAAACGGCTGCTCGTAATCAGACCAATATGATGATTGCGACGGCGTTGCTGCAATCTATCAAACGAGGTAACCCGTCTGTGCTCTCGAAAGCGTTGGCAGGTCTTACTTGTGCTCGGTCTTGCCGGCGAGCAATTCCAGTGCGTGGGGCAGAAGATCAATTACAGATTCCAACGACTCCACAGCGCCGTTCGGGCTCCCGGGCAAATTCAGGATGATGGATCCATGCCGCACGCCGCAAACTCCGCGGCTGAGCGCGGCAAACGGCGTCTTCTTGGATCCTTCAAGGCGCATGCGTTCGGCAACACCCGGCAGCAAGCGATCGCAAACTTGCTGTGTGGCTTCCGGTGTAACGTCACGTGCCGCGATCCCTGTGCCACCCGTGCTAACAACCAATCTCGCCTCTCCAGCCCAGTAAGCCATTGCCTTTTCAATCGCGGTCTGTTCATCCGCGACGGTTTCTGTTCCTACAATAGAAAAGCCTTTCTTTCTGAGGGTATCGCTAACGGCAGGTCCGGAAAGATCTACGCGGTCGCCGCGCGAGCAGGAATCACTTACGGTAATGACGGCTGCGGTTGGCTCCTCAGGAGTCCAGGAGGACATCTTCTTCTTCCTCCCCGGCCTTTCCGGCGTCTCGTTGGGCCTCGTCGAGCAGACGCAGGCCTTCCATGAGTAAGCCTTGCGTGTTCAGCGTCGTGGTCTGCTTGCTCGTCTTGCCTTCGAAGTTGACCTGGAAATTCCCCTCGGTCCACCGCAAAACTTTGAAAACTGCCTGATCACCGGTCAGGGAACCATATTGCGCATGTGTCACTTGTCCTTCGCGAAAATACATCTCGCAGGTCTCGTCCTTGTTGGTCAGCGTCAAGGCGCAACTTTTTCTACCCATCTCTAGCGACTGCACCAGATCGATCACGTTCATCTGCGAAAGGCTACCGCGTAGGACCCCATCCGAAGCCGTGTTTTTCGCCATCTTTTCCAGGGCGATTTTGTCGATCACTCGCTTGATTCGTTGCGTGGCTTCCCGCAAAAAGAACGGCTTTTCTACAAAATCGTCGACGGCCTGCTCTTGAGCGCTTAGTTTTTCGGTGATGTCAGACTTGGTGGCCAGTAGAATGACAGACGCGCCCGCGGTCTTCGGCCGACTCCTGAGCTTTTCCACGAGTTGCCGCCCGTCCATCCCCGGCATGTGATAGTCGCTCACCAGAAGGTCTGGAGGATCGTCGACCGCCTTCAGCAGCGCGTCGGCCGCGTCCGATGCGGTTGTAACACTGGCCAGCGGCGCCAGCGCTCCGCGCAGCATTCCCAGAATCATGGGGTTGTCATCGACCAGCAGGATCTTGACGTTATTGGCCATCGTTACTTCTTACGGATGTAGTCGCCGCTCTTGCCTCCGGACTTGCGCCGCAGCACGATCTCGCGAATTTCGATCCCCTTATCCAGGGCCTTACACATATCGTACACGGTGAGCGCCGCAACGCTCACGGCCGTCAGCGCTTCCATCTCTACCCCGGTGGCGGCGGTGGTCGTAACTTTTGAGGTAATAGCAACGCCATTCTCGCACAGCCGCCCAGTCACATCAATGTATGAGAGCGGCAATGGGTGGCACATCGGGATCAGTTCTGAAGTCCGTTTCGCCGCCATGATTCCTGCCAGTCGCGCTACTTCCAGCGGGTCGCCCTTCGAGTTCTTCGGCAATGCTTCGAGGACTCCCGGCTCCATCGCGACGAAAGCGCTGGCCTCGGCCTCGCGCTTCGAAACCTTCTTCGCCGACAGGTCCACCATTCGAGCGCGCCCGGCGGTGTCGTAATGTGACAGTTTCTTCGCCATCGAAGTTCTATATTACATGGCCCCGCTTGACTTCCCAGAGACGAAGGACTAGTCTCGCGCTGGTTCCTGAGACCCCGATTTCGTACGTTTCTTCCGGCACATTCGATACCGCAGGGCTCATTCACTCTATCAGACAGGAGATTCTGAACCATGAAACCTCTTCACTGGCTGTTCGCAGGGGCAATGGCGGTTGCCGCGATCGGACCGGCAGCCGCGCAAGACCAATCTTCAGGGATGATGTTGCCGCCAAAAGTGCTCACCATAACGAGAGAGTTTGTAAAACCGGGCAAAGCCGGAGCCATGCACGACAAAACCGAAAGCGCGTTCGTTCAGGCTATGGCTCGCGCCAAGTGGCCGACGCACTATCTGGGAATGAATTCGCAGTCTGGCAAGTCAAGGTCGCTTTTCTTTGCGGGCTACGATTCTTTTGCAGCCTGGGAGAAAGATGAATTGGCCACGCAAAAAAATACCGTGCTGTCGAGCGCGCTAGAGCGAGCCAGCGTGGCGGATGGCGAGCTGTTGGATTCTATTGACTCTGGCGTCTTTATGTACAACGAGGAATACAGCCTGAACCAGCAAGCCGAGCATGCTACGGCGGCTACGCGTTACTTCGAAGTCTCGGTTTATCACGTCAAACCCGGGCGTCACAAAGAATGGGATGAAGGCGTCAAGATGGTTTTGGCCGCATACAAACGGGCCCTGCCCGACGCTCACTGGGCCTGCTATGAGTCCGTCTACGGCGCACCCGAGGGGACGTTTCTCTTCATTGTTGCCCGTAAGTCCGCCAGCGAACTTGACACCGACTTTGCCCACAACAAAGACTTCGCAATGGCTATGGGCGAGGAGGGCATGAAGAAGCTGGACGAGTTCGGAGCCGCCTCCATTGAGTCGAGCGAGACAAACCTGTTCACACTCAATCCCAATATGAGCTACGCTCCCGCGGAATGGATCAAGGCTGATCCGGATTTCTGGAAACCCAAAGCCGCGACATCATTAGCGGCAGCCCCCAAGAAACCTGCGGAGAAGGCAGAAGAGAAACCCAGCGGAGCTCAGTAGTGCCGGCCGGGTTGGTCACCAATGAAGGACACTTCCGGCGCAACTCTGGAAGTGTCCTTTGTCCTTATTTCATTAGAATCGGCACCCACTCGCCTGCCGCAATCCGCTCCCGGTGGGGCGCAACCACGACGTAGCAGTTAGCCCGTGCCACGGCGACAATATCTCCTGAACCTTGCCAGCGGATCAGTTCTACCTCCGGCTGTTCAAACTCACCACACAAAACCGCCGGCAAGAATCGCGTTAGTCCGGTCTTTGTCCTAATCTCGGTCTTAAGTTTTGCATGCAGAAACATCAGCTTTCGGCTCGCCATACCAGCCAAGGCTTCCAGCATCGGTCGCACAAAAAGCTCGAATGTGACCATCGTAGAAACTGGATTCCCCGGTAGGCCAAAGAAATATCTTTGAGTATCCGGCGTGGACCTCGACCCGACCTGTCCGAACACGATGGGCTTGCCCGGCTGAATTTGTGCCCCAGTGAAGAAGAACTCCGCTCCTCCGTCCGCGAGAACCTGCTCTACCAGGTCATACTTGCCCATCGAAACACCCCCGGCAAGCAGCAGCAAATCCGCTTCAAATCCTTCGTCAATTAACTCGCGCAGACGCTCGGAATCGTCAGGCGCGATTGGCAACAATACAGGTTCAGCTCCTGCAGCGGAAATCTGCGCAGCTAACGAGTAAGTGTTCGAGTTGCGGATCTGATGCGCAGCCGGCGGCACGTCAATGTCGACCAGTTCATCCCCAGTGGCAAGCACAGCAACCCGCGGTTTGGTGTAAGCCAGTAAATGCGACTTTCCAACTGATGCGGCCACGGCAATTGCCGCATAATCCAGCCGCATCCCCGGAGAAAGCAGTCGGTCACCGCGTCTCGCTTCCGATCCCGCCGGAATAATGTTTTCTCCTGCCGCAACTCCTTTCCTGATCTCCACCCCATCGCCGGTGCGCGAGCTGTGTTCAATCATCACAACGGCATCAGATCCGTCAGGCGCAGCCGCCCCGGTCATGATTGCAATCGCCTCGCCGCGTCCAAGTTTGACCGTGGAACTTGCTCCAGCCTTGATTTCACCGATAACCCGTAACCTTGCGGGGACGACTGTTACGTCGTCACTGCGAACTGCGTAGCCATCGCGTGTGGCGCGGGGAAATGGCGGCAACTGCCGGTCCGCAATGACCGGCTCAGCCAAGACAAGACCCAGGCCGTCCAAAAGCTCAACCAGTTCTTTGCCCGGCGGACGCAGACCTTGAGCCTGATGCTGAACCAAATGACGGGCATCTTCAAAGCTCAATATCTTCTCAGGAACTCCACCGGAAGGCATGGACGAGATGATACGAGCACCGCAGCAGAATTGGCTAGAGTGGGCAGATGGCGCGGCTACTGGGAAGCTCGGTGCCCTAACACAAGGCTGAGCCGCGCAGGATCGCTGGCGTGGGCTATGGCGGCATCGAAATCAACTTGTCCGGAGCGCACCAACTCCGCAATCGCCGCATCGATCGGCTCCAGGCTTTCGGGGTTACGCCTCGTCTCCTCGAATTCGCTGCAAAAGATGTTTTCTGCCGCAGCCTTTCCGGATTGGGAGTTGATCTTCAAGACATCGACCACGGCAACGCGGCCACTGGCATCTTTTCGCGGCAGCAGCCGCTGTGAAATGAGGTTCCGAAGATTTCTGGCCAGTCGGCCGCGAACAGATTCCTGGTCGGCCGAAGCGAAAAATCCTACCATGCGCGCCACCGCCTTGGCCTGGTCCGGTGCGTTGAGGCTGGAAAACACAAGGTGGCCGCTCTCTGCGGCTTCGACAGCCATCTCCACACTATCCCGTTCGCGCAATTCGCTCACCAGGATTACATCCGGCGCCTGCCTCATCGCTGCGCGCAGCCCCAACGGAATGCTGGTTGTGTCGCTGTGCAGTTCACGCTGGTGTACCGTGGCTTTCTTATGGTTGTGAAGGAACTCGATAGGATCTTCGACCGTAATGATATGGCAAACTCGTTCCCCGTTTATACAATCCAGAAGAGCAGCCAGAGTGGACGACTTGCCAGAGTTTCGCGGGCCGGTAACCAGCACAATGCCGTCGCGTAGACTCGCCACCTTTTTCAAGTCCGCTGGCAAGCCAAGCGAGGCGAGGGTGGGAACTGCCGTCGGAATAACTCGCATTACCACTGCGCAACTGCCGCGCTGAATAAAAACATTGACCCGAAAACGCGCCAAGCCCGACACCCCGTACGAAACGTCGCAGGAGCCCTGCTCCCGCAGTGTAGTGATCGCTTGTTTATTGTTGCCGATAAGATCGGCCGCGATTCGCCGTGTGTCATCTGCCGTTAACGGCCGAAGCGCTTGTCCCTTGAGGCTGATCAATTCCCCATGAATCTGGACCTGCGGCACGCGGCCAGGCGAAAAAATCAGGTCACTAACCCGATCATGGACCCGCAGCATCGCCACCAGCAGGGCGTCCGTCTCGAACGTGCTGGTGCTCGATTTTTCGAGAACAACTCCAAATGCAGCTGTATCAGGTGCCATGTGGTAGCTTGCACGAGGCGTGCGACACACCCGCCCCATCATTTCACTGTAACTGAAAGGAAAGTGGCGGATGATGAAGAATTTTCTACTTAAGAACCTTCGTAACTAGAACCTTTCCTCAAAAAAGTTGTTTCCTCATCAAATAAATAAGGAGCGACCGAAGCCGCTCCCTATCCAAGTCCGCCACTACCCTCGCTATTTCTTAACCGGTTTCGCCTTTTTGGTGCCGAAGCTAGTCTCGACGTTTGCTCCAATGCTGGCCAGCATCTGCTTGGCCGGTTCGGCAAATGGTCCATTGGGCTGCAATTCCAGGTACTTATTGAACGCATCGGCCGTGCCCTCCGGCGCCACCATCTTGTCGCCCTGCAGGGTGGCCTTGCCAATCATGTTCACACCCTTCCAATAGTAGGCATCGGCGCGAGTCGGATCGGCGGCAATGGCCTTATCGAACGCAGCTATGGCATCGTCCACCTTACCGGTGTTGGTCATCACCGCCCCTTCGTTGAAGTAATATTGCGCGGCTGCACTGGGATCCAATTGGGCCGCCGTGTTGTAGGAGTTGATCGCACCGTCGGGCTGACCTGACTTCGACTGTGCCTGGCCTAAATTGTTGTAGTACTGGGCCAGAATCTTCGTGGCATCGGGTGTTTTTTTAGTCGGGTCTGCATCCAGAGCCTTCTGTTTCAGGTCAACCGCTTTTTCATAATCACCGACCGCGTCGGTGTAGTCTTTTTTCTTCGTCTCAGTATCGGCCTCCTTGGATGCGGCGCTGAGCGTGTAATCGCCCAGTTTGGCCCACAGCAGATCGCGATTCGGGTCGGTCTGTGTCGCCTGCGCCATCGTCGTCTTGGCAGTGTTGAAGTCCCCGGCATCCGCCGCCTGCCTGGCAGCAGCGAGCATGTCGTTAAGCGACTTGATATTGGCATTCTCCTTGGCAACCGTGGCCTCTTGCTCCTGTCGCTGCTTCAATTGCTCGGGCGTTAAACCTGCGCCTTGGGCGGCCGCGGCCTGCTCCTTCTTCATATCGAAATCCAGGTCGGTTTCTTCCAGCGATACATTGACCCCAGTGAAGTGATAGATTTCTTTGC
The DNA here is from genome assembly GCA_035623255.1 of Terriglobales bacterium. Taxonomy (GTDB): domain Bacteria; phylum Acidobacteriota; class Terriglobia; order Terriglobales; family Acidobacteriaceae; genus JAFAGX01. The sequence goes on from DASPTU010000089.1 coordinate 16,691, forward strand.
CTTCTTTCGAGAGCGACACCGAGTATTTTCCCGGTGTGATCCCCAGGGAGAAATACTCGCCCTTTTTATTGGTCTTGAGATTGTATTTCCTGCCATTTTCTACGTTCGTCCAGTCGACTTGCGCATCAGTGATTGGCTTGCCGTCTGCGTCCTTGCAAACACCTTTCACTGTACCCGTGTTTTGACCAACCATTTGCGGCGCAAGGCACAACCCAGCAATTAAACTGATTAAAATGCCCACAGCGATATGTTTCTTCATTTTCTGCTCCGACAATCGAGGTGCGATATCACAAACCAAGAACTCGACATCTCAGCCGTTCTGGACCACTTCCAAATACGGAATCGGGTCGACCGTTCCGGCCTGCTGAAATGCTCGCTGGCGGAGGACACAACTATCACACACTCCGCAGGCGCGATCTTCCCGGCTGTAGCAAGACCACGTTAAATCGAAGGGAGCACCTAATTCAAGGCCAAGCGTCACAATTGCTGACTTTCGCATTCCGATCAGGGGTGTCACGATCTGGATGTGCCCATCCTTCGTGCCGGTTCTAACCGCTTCGTTGAACGCGCGGTAGTAGGCTGGTCGGCAATCAGGATAGCCCGAACTATCCTGCTCCACCGCGCCAATGTATACCTTGTCAGCCCCCAGAACCTCTGCCCAGCTGACCGCGACCGACAGAAAATGCGCGTTGCGGAACGGCACATACGTGACCGGGATTCCAGGTCCCAGATGAGTCTCGGGCACCGCGATCTGCTCGTCGGTGAGCGCCGACCCTCCAATCGCTCGCAGCGCCTCGTTCCGCACAATCAGCTGCTTATGAATTCCCAGTCGGTCGCAAATCGCCAGGAACGCCTGCCGCTCGCGCGCTTCCGTCCTCTGCCCGTAGCTGATGTGGACGGCCGCGGCATCGAAATCGCGGGCCACCAGCGTCGCACAAACACACGAATCCATCCCGCCACTGAGGAGTACCACAACGCGAGTTGTGCAAGCTTCCACCGTCGTGCCTCTGGCTTTGCTCCTTGCTTCTGTCTTCCTCAGACTCCCTTCATCGCCGGGTCCCAGATGAATTTATGGATTTGCAGGCCCAGCCGCGCAGCAACGTTGTCCGCCAGCATCCATTCCGCAAGCTCCCGTGGATCAAGCAAACAGTGCGACGTGTCCCGATCGCCTCCGGCATCCTTGCTGAATGCCGGCGAGAACAAAACTGTGTTGACCCGTCCCCCCAGGTTATGACGTGCCATGAAGTCGCGGGCGAATTCATAATCACTTCGATTGCTTAGCACAAACTTCACTTCATCCCCGGAATTCAGGCTTTCAAGATTTTCCATGCAGAATGTGTCAGGCTCGCCGGAATGAGGACACTTCACATCCACAATCTTCACCACACCCTTTGGCACACGCTCGAGCGGCCGTTCGCCGCTGGTCTCCAGCAGCACGGTGTAACCCTGGTCCAGAAGTCGCTGCATAAGCGGCACAACCTCCTTTTCCTGCAACATGGGTTCGCCACCGGTAATCTCCACCAACCCGCCGCTGGGACTCAGTTGCTCCACTTCTTCAAGAACTTCCTCCAATGTCATGCGATGACCGCCGCTGAAGGTGTATTCACTGTCACACCATGAGCACCGCAGATTGCACCCGGTAAGTCGAACGAATACGCAAGGAAGCCCCACATGCGTGGATTCGCCTTGAATCGATTTGTAGATTTCGGTAACTTGCATCTGAGAACCGCCGACTCGACCTGGAAACCGATGCCTCAACTACTCACTGTAGGTGGCGGTGGTCGTATCGGTCTCAAAAATTGTCACGTTCTTCACTCGTACCCGTCCATTGGTTCCACGCTCAAGCTTGAGGTTGGCCTCGTCAAAGAAATACTTCGCCAGATTCTCTGCCGACGGGTTCAGAGTGGTAAACGGTTCCACATCGTTGATCATTTGATGGTCCAGACGGTCGATGACAAATTTCATGACTTCCCGCAGATCTTTGAAGTCCAGCAGTAGTCCCGCCTTGTCCAATTCCTTCCCACACAATGTAATACGCACCTTGTAGTTATGCCCGTGCGGCTTCTCGCACTTACCCTTGTAGTTGCGCAGATAATGTCCAGCGGCAAACGAATCTTCAACTGTCACTTCGAACATGCTCTATCCGTGAACTGACTGTCCAACGCGATTTTGGCGGTTTGTCGCTCTATTGTATCGCGAGCAGGGATGAGAAGCTGCCGCGGCGTGACGAACTCAGGCAAGCGCGATCACGTCAATTTCAACGAGAACATCCTTGGGCAACCGCGCGGCCTGGACCGTCGATCGGGCCGGCGGTTTTGCCGTGAAGTAACGGCCGTAAACCTCGTTCATCGCAGCGAAGTCTCCCATGTCTTTCAGGAAGACCGTGGAACGTACGACCTTTTCCAGGCCGCTTCCCGCGGCGTTCAAAATAGCTGACAGGTTCTTGAGCACACGATCAGTCTGCGCGGCTATGTCACCATTGATCACCTGCTGGGTCAGTGGATCGATCGCCACCTGGCCGGAAACAAACACCAACCCATCCGCTCGGATGGCCTGCGAATACGGCCCGATCGCCTGCGGGGCATCTTTGGTCGAAATCACTTCGCGCATGAAAAACCTGATCCCCTCATCCGAAGTACCAAGTCAGAAGGCGGCAAGTCGCCGCACTGGATACGTTCTGCATTCCCTAAATCTTCTGCAGCCTCTGCACATCGTGCACGCCCGGAATCTTCCGCACCCCGTTAATGATGTTCTCCAGATGCTTCAGGTCCTGAATATCTAGAATCACGTCAATATTCCCGTGCCCGTTGTAGGTGCGCGCTTCAACATTACGAATATTCGTCTTCGAATCACTGATTACCGAAGTGATCTGCTTCAGCATTCCAAAGCGGTCGTCACAGAAAACCGTAATTTTCACCGGATAGGAACTGGGAATAGTGTCATCCCTCGCCCATTCCACATCAATCTTGCGTTCCGGCTCGTAAAGAAGATTTACCACATTCGGACAATCCACCGCATGCACCGCCACCCCCTTCCCTCGCGTGACATACCCTACAACCGATTCGCCGCGTATCGGATTGCAGCAGCGTGCCCGATAAACCAGCAAATCGCCTTGCCCTTTTACCCGGATGGCATCATTGTGATGATCGCCGCCAAATACCCGCCGTACTACACTGGCCAATCCACTGGACTTGTCCGCGCTGTCTGCTTCGACAGGTTCTCCCGCCGCACTGGTGAGTCGCCCGAGCACCTGCCTCGCGGAGTACTTCCCGTACCCGATCCCCGCCATCAGGTCATCGGCCTGGCCCAGTCCATAATCGGAAGCAATCTTGCGCAGCTCTTCCTCTTTAATTTCCTTGAGCGCCACACGGTACTTCCGCGCTTCTTTCTCGATCAGCTTCCGCCCAATTTCAATGGCCCGCTCTCGCTGATGAATATTCAGCCAATGTTTGATTTTGTTGCGCGCCCGCGACGACTTGACTATCGCCAGCCAATCGCGGCTGGGCTTGTGCCCGGGCTGCGTCAAAATTTCCACAATGTCCCCGCTGTGTAACCGGTGCCGCAACGGCACCATGCGTCCGTTGACCTTCGCCCCGACACAACAGTGCCCAACTTCAGTGTGCACCGAATAGGCAAAATCGATCGGCGTCGACTCCCGCGGCAGCACAACCACTTTTCCCTTCGGAGTGAACGTATAAACCTCTTCGGGGTACAAATCGATCTTGAGCGTAGACAAGAACTCGTTTGGGTCGGAAACATCTCGCTGCCACTCGACCACCTGCCGCAGCCACGCCAGTCGCTGTTCGTCTTGCGCTGATACCGGGCCATCCTTGTACTTCCAGTGTGCCGCAATTCCCTCCTCTGCCATGCGATGCATGTCTTCAGTGCGGATCTGCAGCTCGAACGGTGTCCCATCCTCCGTGATCACCGAGGTATGAAGCGATTGGTAGAAATTCGGCCGCGGCATCGCAATGAAATCTTTAATTCGTCCCGGCACCGGCCGCCACACGTTGTGGACAATGCCCAACACTCCATAGCAATCCTGCACTGAGTTCGTGATTACCCGCATGGCGTATAAGTCATACACTTGCTCCACGTTGATTTTCTGCCGCACCAGTTTTCTGTGAATGCTGTACAAGCGCTTGATGCGGCTTTCCACTCTTGCAGTGATTCCCGCCTCCTTCAACTTGTCTCGCAGCAATTCTTCCACCCGCGCCAGGAATTGCTCTCCCTGTTTTCGGCGCGCTTCGACCGCATCATGCACCTGCTGGTAGGTGATCGGATCGATGTAGCGGAATCCCAGGTCCTCAAGTTCGCCGCGAATTTTCCCCATCCCAAGTCGATGGGCAATAGGGGCGTAAATCTCCAGTGTCTCCTGGGCGATCTTATGCTGGCGTTCCGGCGGAAGATGCTCCAGCGTGCGCATGTTGTGCAGACGATCGGCCAGCTTGATCAGGATCACGCGAATATCGTCTACCATGGCCAGCATCATCTTGCGCAGGTTCTCGGCCTGCTGCTGCTCGCGCGTGGCAAAGTCGATTTGGCTGATCTTGGTCACGCCCTCCACAATGTGTGCCACCTGCTCGCCAAATTCTTTGCGGATGTCAACAACCGTGACGGACGTGTCCTCAACCGAGTCGTGCAACAGTCCGGCCGCTACCGCAACGGAATCCATCTTCATTTCGGCCAGCACCAGGGCAACGCTGAGAGGGTGAACCAGGTAGGGCTCGCCGGAGGCGCGGGTTTGGCCCGCATGAATCCTTTGCGAGAATTCGTAGCCCTTGCGGACCAGTTCCAGATTATCGCTGGGACGGTTGGCGCGCATGATCCGCAATAACTCACGAAATTTAGTCACCGTGAGCGCGGTCGTCGCGATCTGTTCGCGCAGCGTCGCCATGATGGATTATAGCGCGGCACATACTGCCGAGGCTCGCAGCGGGCAGTGTTCTTGCCCTGATTATAGCCTCCTCGGCTCGGTCGAAGAGCACGTTGGTAAGCGGTACCACAAGCTGCTAAATTGAGTTCTTGTGAATGCCACGCCAGGGAAAGTTCTTGTCAGCGGCTCGTCCGGACTGATTGGGAATGCCCTTTGCCGACTGCTGGAGACAAACGGTTATCAAGTCACCCGTTTGGTTCGAAATCAATCGTCGAAAACCGTCCAGATCCCCTGGGATCCGGTAAAGTCACTGACGCCCGAGTCAGTGTCCGGTTTCGATGCAGTGGTCCATTTGGCTGGTGAGACAATCATTGGCCGCTGGACTCCCGCCAAGAAAGCTTCGATTCGAAATAGCCGCGTCCTGGGAACCAAGAATTTGGCTGAAGCGCTGGTGCGAGCTCCTCAGCCCCCGCAAATATTCATCTCGGCGTCGGCGATCGGATACTACGGCGATCGCGGAGACGAGACTCTGCGCGAAAATAGCTCCTCCGGAGATAATTTCTCGGCGGCACTCTGCCGCGAGTGGGAGGCCGCCGCCAAACCCGCTGCCGATGCGGGAATTCGCAGCGCTCAGATCCGCATTGGCGTGGTCCTGAGCGATGCCGGCGGCGCCTTGGCCAAGATGCTTCTGCCCTTTCGCCTGGGACTCGGTGGGAGAATCGGAAATGGCCGCCAATGGTGGAGTTGGATTGATCTATACGATGTCGTGGGCGCAATCTTACACATCATCAATACGAGTTCAATCTCCGGTGCGGTGAACGTCGTCTCCCCAAATCCGGTCACGAACAACGAATTCGCAAAGACACTCGCCTCCGTACTCTCGCGCCCAGCCATTTTTCCGATGCCAGCATTCATGGCCCGAATCGCTTTCGGTGAAATGGCCGACGAACTCTTCATGGCAAGCCAGCGCGTGCAACCGGCCACACTTCTTGCTTCTGGCTACACATTTCAGCAGCCGGACCTGCGGCAATCCTTCAAGACCATCTTGAGGAATAACCAACAGCTGTGACCCTGGTCACAGACCCGTATCCTGCAACAGGAGATTCTGAGCTGTTGCGTGTGACAGTTTCTATAAAATCCGGGTGGATTGCAGGACCATTACTAGTCACGGTATTTCAGTGGGCCATTGTGGTTCCGCTCTCTGGCCGAACGCTCGTGACGTATTCTACTGCCGTCGCAAGCACTTCACACCTCCAACATGTAGGAAGCCGTCGCCATTCGTGTTGTCCCCAAGTCACAGGACGAACCGTCATCTTTGTCCCGACCGGTGCCCCGCCTTGTGGTGACCAGCATCGGTGTTGCTTTTCTTCAGCGCCCGACGTGCCGCCGGGATTACTCGTTAACTCGACCAATTCCCGAGTCAGCGGCTACATACATCCGGTTGCCGCCATATTCGATATGGTCGCACCCTGCAACCTATCCTCGCCCGCACGCTCTCCCGACGACGTTTTGCGCCGCGCCTCGAGCACGGTCCTTCGGATCTAATTCTCCTGCCCGACAAGCTGACGTGCAATCTGGATCGCGATTCGCGATCGTTTCATATTTTGCAAAAAAGGAGATCCGTCATGAAATTCAAATTAATGACTCTTGTTTTGTGTGTTTCCATCATCTCGTTCGCTCAAACCGCTAGCCAAGGCAAATCCGACTCATCCAAACCGCAAGCACCAACAGCAGGGCAAGCCGAGGCAAGTGTCGGGTGTCCCTGCTGCAAGCACATGGCGGACGCTAAGGATGCAAAGCCGTGCTGTCATTCAGAGACTGCAGGTAAAGACGGTAAGGATGGGACAGGCTGCTGCAAAGGCAAAGATGCGATGTCCTGCATGAGACATGACGTTACCAAAGCGGCCGAGGTTGAGTGCGGCAGTTGCTGTGCATCAGGCGATCAAAAAGCCTGTTGCTCGAAATCAAAAGATTCCGACCAAGGCGCAATGGCTTGCTGTGGCGGCGCAACCGGTGACCACTGCGGGATGCAGCACCACCACGACGACACAGGCAAGTAGAAGTTTTGAAAAAGGAATAGGCGCCAGCCACCACGCTGGCGCCTATCCCGCAAGCCTGTGGACTATTGCGTGTTATAAGCCTTACAGAATTCTTCTACCCGTTCACGGATGTTCAAAACATGATGTGGCAGGGTCAGGCGGCTGCCCTCTTCGACAATCGGAACCAGCCGGTCGAAGTCCGGCCCTGAGTGGGATCCGGTAATGGCGATGCGGATCGGATGAAACAGTTCTTTGCCCTTCGCTCCAGTTTCCGCTTTCACCTCATTCACAATTTTCTTGAATTGCTCCGCGGTCATTTGCCCGGCCTTTCCAAACTCGTCTTCCAGAATTTTCGTGAAGAATCTGGTTAACACGTCCTTCGTTTGCGGCCAGCTCAGTACTTCAGCGTTATCCTGCGAAGCCAGAGCAGTTTTCGCGTCATAATTGAAGATTGGCGCCGCCCGCTCCGGCAATTGTTCCAGCCGGTCGACATACGGCACGAAAAGCTGGGTGACCTTGGCCAGCCAGTCGACGAGTTCTTCCGGCGGAACCCAGACCGCCGTCCGCTCCCCAGAATTGATAGTGTAATTGCGCCCCATCTCTTCCGTCATTTCCCTGCCGTAATAAGCCAACGCGAGCCGGTTGATCCTCTCCGGCGAAGCCTGCTTGATATATTGCCGGTTCAGCCAGTACAGCTTTTCCATGTCGAACACGGCCGCTGACGGAGTCACGCGCTCGAGCGAAAACTCCTTCACCAGTTCCTGCGGGCTGAAGATTTCCCTTGTTCCTCCGCTTGGCGCCCATCCCAGCAACGCCAGGTAATTTGTCAGCGCCTCTGGCAGCACGCCCATGTCACGAAAGTTTGCAATCGAGGTTGCTCCATGCCGCTTCGAAAGCCGTTCCCGATCGCTTCCCAGAATCGTAGAAAGATGGGCAAATTCCGGCAGGGGCCAGCCCAGAGCTTCGTACAGGGCCACTTGCTTGGGCGTATTCGAAAGGTGATCATCGCCTCGAATCACGTGCGTGATCTTCATCAGTGCGTCATCAATCACTACCACGTAGTTGTAGACTGGCATTCCGTTGGATCGCAAAATGATGGGGTCGCTCACGACTTCATTCGAAAATTCCACGTTTCCGTGCACAATGTCGTGGAAGCGAATGGGGTGCTCCGGTATTTTCAACCGAATCGCGCACGCTTCGCCCGCTGCCCGGCGACTTTTCGCGGCGTCAACGTCAATGTTGCGGCATTTTCCCGAGTAGATCGGTTGAGCGCCCTCGGCGAGCGCCCTCTCCCGCTCTTTTTGCAGATCGTCTTCGCTGCAGAAGCAAAGATATGCTTTGCCTTCATTCACCAGCCGTTCGGCATGTTCGCGATAGATTTCCAGCCGATCAGACTGCCTGTAGGGAGCATACGGTCCGCCGACATCAGGTCCCTCATCCCAGTCCAGGCCCAGCCATTTCAGATCGCCAATGAGTTGATCTTCAAATCGTGCTTCACTTCGCTCCAGGTCGGTATCTTCGATGCGCAGCACCATCGTCCCGCGTTTCTGTCGCGCAAAAAGCCAGTTGAACAGAGCTGTGCGCGCGTTTCCGACGTGCAGATGACCGGTTGGAGATGGTGCGAAACGCACGCGAACCGGAGAGCTTGTGCTCACAGGTTTGATCTTAGCAGAGCGCTGGCGAGCACGAAGGCGACGGCCAACTGAACTGCACTAGCTCGGCGGAGGATCCTCATGCATCTCATCCAGGAGCTTTGCCAGTAGCGCAGCCCGTTCAGGACTATTCAGCTCCCGCCGCAATTCCTCGAGTGCCAACGCGACTATATGGTAGTGATGAGCTCCCGCGTATTTTGGGTCTGACGTGATATCGAGCCACACCTTGTGCATCAACTCAAGGTCCTCTGGACGCAGCCGCGGCGTGTGTGGCCCCAACGGATACTCGTGAACACTGCCGGTGGGAGCGTGGATCTCCAGTGCCAGCCGCGGACGCGGCTCAGGCAAACGCTCCCAGGCGTCGCCCGTCAGCTTTGCCTGCTCATCGGTGCTGAGCTTGTTGGAGCGGCCGCACACGATGCGACTGGAATCCAACCGTTGTGCGGTGACCACGATCGACTCAAAAACATCGGTCGCCGGCACTACCAGTAATGAAACCGGCTTGCCTTCTTTTTCGGCCACCGCTACTGCCGCCGTAAACAGCTCCTGCTCGTAATGGTCAAAAACCTGGGTCGCATCCAGCACAGCACTGCCACTGAAGGAGTGCTCCCGATGATAAAGCCGCGAGGTCATGACGACCACATCTTGCCGGAGCGTATCGGTGCCGCGTAGAACATCCCGCAAGTAATAAAGATTACGTGGATCGCGAACAGCCACCAGAATGTTTCCAGGACGCACACCCAGCGCGCCGCTCCCCAGCTCTTGATTCCCGTAAATGCGGAACTGATCGAGGTTCTCGGGCTTGCCATGACGTTCCCTGGCAACCCGATGTTCCGAGTAAGTAAAAATGGCAAAGAAAGCAAGACTGAACGTCACTCCCGCTATTGTCGCCTCAGATTTGGTGAACAGGTTGACGATCGCCGTCATCAACAATATGGCCGAAATGATGAGTAGACCGACTGGAATCTCGCGTCCCGCCACGTGAAGGTTCCCAGGCACCTTCCACTCTCGATTCTCCGGTTCGGTGTAACGCAGGACCAAAACCGCCAGCGACTTCAGGGCAAAACTCCAGATGACGCCGAAGGCATACAGCGCGGCCAGCACATAAACGTTCCCCAGACTGGCGAGAATCGTTAATAACTGCATGGCGACGATCAGATTGATGATGCGATAGCTTGTGCCGTATTTCGTGTGAGGTTTTTGAAACCAGCCGGTGAGCACGCCATCCTCGGCGACTCGGTTCAGAACTCCGTTGGCTCCCACGATCGAGGTATTTTGCGCGCCCGCCAGAATCAGCACTCCCACAATGACGACGAAAGCATGAAAGATGAGCTTCAGCGTCATGGGGCCGACCAGGTACATGGTGATGCCGCCTATCAGATTGGCAAAATAATTCGGCCGAACGCTGTTCGGAACAATCATCACCGCAAAGAACGACACCAACGAGGTAAACATCAGGCTGTAAACAAAAATCACCAGCCCGGTTTTCTCCAGATTCTTGAGCTTGGGGTGCTCGATCTCGCGATTGACCTGGGCCAGCGTTTCCTCGCCGCTCATGGCCAGCACAGAATGGCCAAAGCCCACAAACATAATGATCCACGTAATGTGCGCGAGTGGCGTCCCGTAAAGCCAACCCAAGGATTCCTTGTTCAGCTTCATGACCCCCGGATGGAAAGGATTGGGAGGGATCTGGATAGGAACGCGAAAAACCGTGATGGTACACCACCCGATCAAAATGACCACCATGACCGTAGTGATCGCCATGATCTGCAGCGCCTTTTCGCTTGATTCGTGGATGCCCTGTACGTTCTTCCACCAGAAGTACAAGACGATCACAACCGCAAAAACCGCAGCAAAATGGTCCTCTGAGAAGGTCATTGGGTGATGCAAATAGCTGCCGATGTCTTCGATGAAGCCTGCCAGGTATTGCCCGGCTGAAACCGCGCTGATCGGGCCCGTCAGCACGTAATCAAACAGCAGCGCCGAAACTGAGAACTTGGCAAGCGTGCCCCCCATGGCCTCTTTGACTACACGGTAGACCCCACCGCGGACGAACATGCTGCTGGACTCGATATAGAGTGCCCGCACCGCATAGCTGAACAGCATGACGGCCAGAATGAACCAGGGAGCGCTTCTGCCAATGACCTTCTCCGCGTCGCCGCCCGCGTAATAAGCGGACGAAGCGAGATCAGAAAGTACGATCGCCGCTGCTCGCCAGAAAGAAATAAAGGTGAGCATCACCGTCGTCGCGACAAACACCTTCGCCGCCGGACGACGCACGTTTTGTAGGGATGAGGACAAGGGACTCAGCTGAATCGGCGTAAAGTTATGAATCTAGCATATTCGGGCGGACAGCTGTCCTGGGAACGTCGCGGTCGCCTCGATTGCTTTGGTCAGTGGGTGCCGGCTTGGGCCGGAAGGCGTATGCCTTTTTCACAGGCTGGTGCGGATCTCAGGTGCCATGTACGTGCGCGTGATCCGGTCATGCCAGCACAGTTGGTCCTCGTCAAAAAAACACCATGCGTAGCCCAGCGCCAGCGATAATGCGGACAGCGCGGAAGCTAGGACCCGCCATCGCCTCAGTCGCTGCGGAGCTGGCCGGCCGTCAAACCGGCTCAACCGAAGCCCGGCCAACTTCAACCCGGGGCTGGTCCCGGCATACACCAACAGAAGATACTGATAGCCAATCCAGAAGCATACACTGACGGCACCGAATGCAGAGATTGCGTGACGCACCGAGATCGAGCTTGAAGTGAGCTTAAAGAAGATGTACGCGAACACTGCGCCCGCCACGAGCACAAGCAGGCCATCGGTAATCGACGCCAGCAACCGCTTCGACATCGCCGCTCCTTGCAAGGGCAAGTCCAGTCCTGGCCGCCGTTCCTCCACCTGCTCCTCGGGCGGTTCAATGAGAATTCCCCCTAGGGCCGGCGGGGGTGGCAGAATTTCCGGCGCTTCCACGATCCTCGGCTGATCGAAGACCGGTTCGGCCAACTCATCTCGCGGCGGAGCTTGAGCCGGCAGATAAGGAAACTCCAGGAGGTTTCCGCCAGTCTCTACCGCTGGCTCCGGGCAAATCGCAAGGGGCCCCGGGCCCTCTTCTGTCTGCAAGCCTTCCTCTATCGCCCGATCCTGCGCCGCTGGAGCTGCCGGTTGCGGAGTAACGACACTTTCCGGTTGAACCGGTGCCGCCCTGCTGCTCCATGAGGATTCTGAACCTTCGAACTTTAGTTGCAACGACGGATAGCGTGGGGCTCGAGGCCGCTTCCGCGCACGGTACTGGCTCAGTTTCGCCTGTAGCTCCTCCCGCCATGCGTCGGGGGCTTCGCCCGGCGGCTGCCCACGACGTGCATCGTCCTGCTGTGTCTCCACCATCCCGACATCGGATTCAGCCTGCGGCGAAGTGTCACTGGGCTGCGGCGCGGGCAGCACATCTTCTGAGGGTTCGCTCACTACAAACTTGGAACGCCCGGACTTTTCCTCCAGGCTGGCAGCAAACTGCTGTTCGCTGGCATCGTACGCCTCAGGATCAACCAAAGTCGGCGGTGGATTGGAATCTTTCCCGAGATTTCGCTCGACTTCAAACCGTGGCTTCATGTGACCCATTTCATTCGAGCGTCGCATAGAGCAAGAAGCGTCTCTTTCCACCCGGGCCAGTGCCATGCTAACTTCACCCTACCCGGGCTTCAGATGCGCGTTCGGGAAATTCTTGCGCTTGCGATGAGCTCCCGCACACGATTTCTTATCACGGTGGTTGTCGCCTGTCATCTGTTAGCCGCACATACCTTAGTTACCAGCCAGTTGCTCGCTTCCAGTTCTCCAACGCAAACGGAACCGCAACTGCCCCAAATACCCTCGGCCATCAAGAACGAAGACTTCACGGCCAGCGCGCTCACCCAGGAGATGCAAGGCTCGCTCTTCAAATTGCACGGCAATGCGGAAATTCAGTACGGAACCTACGTCTTGCACGCCGACGACATCACCTACAACTCCGATACCGGCGAGGCAACAGCTGACGGGCATGTCATGCTTGACGGCGGTCCCAGTGATGAGCACGTCGAGGCCGGTCACGCTACTTACAACCTGAAGACGGAAAGCGGGCGTTTTGAACATGTCGCTGGCAGCATCGGCGCGGGGAAACGTGGAAATCGTCTTGTACTGACTTCCTCCAATCCGTTTTTCTTCTCCGGAAAGGTCCTGGAAAAGACCGGCCCCGATCATTACAAGGTTTACGACGGCACCGTCACAACCTGCGAGTTGCCGCATCCCAAATGGCAGTTCAGTGCCCGGAAAGTAGTGGTCGAGGTCGGCGGCACGGCCAAGATCTATCACACCAGCTTCGGTCTGAGGGGAATCCCGGTTCTGTATCTCCCTTTTGCCACCCTCCCTGCTGAACGTCTCCCCCGCCAAACGGGTTTTCTCATTCCCAACATCGGAACATCCTCAATCAAGGGCGAGATCCTCGGCGAATCTCTGTTTTGGGCGATCAATCGCAGCATGGACGCACACTTTGGCGCCGAGTACTTTTCCAAACGCGGCTGGGCGCCGCAAGGTGAATTCCGCGCCCGGCCCAGCGACAAATCATTCGCCGACCTCACATACTTCAGCGTCCTCGATCGCGGGTATGGCAACCCTCACGTAAATCAGGGCGGCGAGGAGGTTCGCTTCGTCGCCGAAGACGAATTCGGCCACAACTTTCGCGGCGTTGCTGATGTCGACTATCTCAGTTCTTTCGTGTTTCGCCTCGCCTTCAGTGAGGTCTTTACCCAGGCAATCAACTCGGAAGTCAGGTCTGAAGCCTTCTTGTCCAACCTAAGCGACGGCTACTTCTACAACCTGGAGATGAAGCGCTATCAGGACTTCGAAAGCACGACCCCCGGCGATGTAATTAGCATTCTGCACGCCCCCGGGGTTGAACTTGGCAACGTCGATCACCAGATCTGGCATTCTCCGTTTTACTGGTCTTACGACACATCGCTCGAGGGACTCTCTCGCAGCGAGCCTGGTTTCAGCACCGCGCCTTTGCTGGCCCGGCTGGACCTGTACCCCACCTTATCTCTGCCTCTGCGTTTTGCCGGATGGTCATTCCGGCCGCGATTTTCCCTGCGGGATACCGCCTACACCCAGCAACTTCTCCCTTCCTCGGGTGGAACCCGTTCCGTTTCCTCGCAGGCCATCGACCGCGAGGCCCTCGAAGCTTCCGTGGAGGTCCGGCCTCCCGCTCTCGATCGCGTTTTCAACCGGGAGTTTCTCGGACGTAAGTGGAAGCATGTAGTTGAGCCGCGCATCACCTACAACTACGTCACCGGAATCGGCAACTTTGCGAAAATCATTCACTTCGACGCCCGCGACATTCTCACCGACACAAACGAAGTGGAATATTCGCT
>DASPTU010000090.1:0-24354 GCA_035623255.1 Terriglobales bacterium
GCGGATTGCGCCGCTTTCACGTCCTTATCGAGCTGCGTCAATTTGTCGGTGATGGCTTTCGTCGAATCGGAACTTGTTGAGGCGGGAGACGTACCGGCGGGGGCGGGAGCTTGTTGCGCGGCGAGCGGAACTGCGGCGAGCAGAATCGCCAAAACTGCCAGCAAAAAACTGAAGCTACACTTCCGCCCTGCAACCTTCATAAAGTTCTCTGCTCCGCTGATTCTGGATTCAACTAACGGGGACCCGCCGCTTTGTCGCCAAGCATTATACGCGCCTGCCCTCTGCTGCACAGTTTGAAATTTTCATGTTCTCGATTGATTTTTCTGATGCCTGGGCCATTCACAATTCCCAACGACATGATTCTCAACGAGCTTGTAACGACCCTATTCTTGGAACCAGTGTGCGGGCATCGTATAATGCCGAGCGGCTTGGTGACCGTTCCTTACACATTAACAAAGGAAGCGGCCTGGCCGCTAACGCTCATGCCTGAACGCTTGCCCATGGAAATCAACGTCCGCGAAGCTTCCGGTGTGTCCATCATTGAAGTCCACGGCCGCCTGACCATCGGCGAGCCTGCGGAGCAGCTTTACGCCGCATTGCAATCGGTCGTGAAAAAAGGCGCGCGCAAAATCGTGGTGGTTCTCAACGCGATTCCGCAGATCGATAGCTCGGGAATCTCCACGCTCGTTCGGATTTCCATCCAACTTGCCCGCGAAGGCGGCGTCCTCCGCCTCGTCTGCGGCCCCGGGCGCGTCCGCGACGCGCTCACCGTAACCCGCCTCATCGAAGCCATCCCCACCTTCGACACCGAATCCGCCGCGCTGGCCAATTTCTAGCAATTTTGATGTGGAACATCCGGATGATGGCAGCGTGTTAAACTGCGCCGCATGAAAAGCTTCTGGACTCAAAAAACTTACTGGAGCCATGTGCGGAAAATTTCCGTTGGAGCTTTCCTATTTCTCTGCTTCACTCTGGCTGCCTGGGCGAAAAGCCGCGGCCAAAAGTTTTGCGAATGAGATTGAGAAAGCACATTTTCACAAAGTCTACGTGTTTGATTTTCTCGATTTCGCTGGAGCGCGTTCCGAAAAGGGCTGCTTCTTTTCTTCCAACTTCTCCACGAATCTTTCAAAAGACGCTCATAACTTTGCGGTTGTGAATCGCATCGAGGCGCAGAAGCAACTCAACGAGCTCCATGTTTCGGCACGGGACTTTCAACAGCCCGAGACGTTGTCAAAGGTAGCGACAGCCCTCGGCGCTGATGCCATCCTAGTAGGGACGGCCGACATTTCGTCAACTGATGCCAAGCTGTCTCTATCATTGCGCGAAGCAGCTTCCGGTAAAGAAATCCACGCTATGGACTACCACGAGCCTCTAGAGGCTGCGTTTCTTGGTTTGTTCCCTGCTTTTGAGGATGTTGAGGCCCATACCTATTTCTTCCCCGGAATGGACGGCGTCTCTCTACCAAGATGCGTTCATTGCCCCGAGCCGTCTTACACGGACGAAGCACGGCGAAACAAATTTCAGGGAAAAGTCGTGCTGTCGGTAATCGTCGACGAAAAAGGATCGATTCGAGATGTTCGGGTGGTGGAAGACCCACGCAATGGACTTGCCCAGCGGTCGATTGACGTTCTGAAAAAGTGGCGCATGCAGCCCTCGCGCGATCCTCAAGGAAAGCCGGTGACAGTCCGGGTCCAGATTGAAACTCTATTTAAGCTGCTCTAGTGGCAGTGGGGCCATTACTTGTCCTTGCCTGAGGCGGTGACGCGGCAAGGTCTCGCCTGACACTTCGAACCTTGCAAGCGGAGAGCGTTTCTTCGTTCTATGATTTGATAATTGCTTTGGGCAGGGGGTCCCCATGTCCTCATCCAACCGCACGCGCAAGCGTCGTAAGTTGTTCCTGGCGCTTTTCCTCTTTTTGCTTTACCCCGGCCGGGCACCTGCCCAGTTGCCGCAAAATGGTCCGGCACTCACCTCGGACCAGCAAGAGCAGATAGGCCAAGTCGCTTCGCGGATTCTCAAGAATGCAAGCAAAGCGAACTGCAAGGGACGCGATTGCCGAATCGCGGTAGCGGACTTTACTTTTTCTTCGGGACTGACTTCACCATTGGGAATGGCATTAGCGGATCAATTCGCCCAGGCGCTTGCCGCGCAGAAGAACGCCGTTCCGATCATCGATCGCGCGCAGTTTCGCTCCGATCTCGAACGGCAACGCATTCCCGGCGAACTACTCAACAACGAAAAGGCCCTGCGCTGGCTGGGGCAAGCGGCAGGCGCCACCGCGATTCTGACAGGCACGATCGAGGGGAGCGGCCAATCCCAACACCTGAGGGTTCATTTGATGTCGTGCACGAAAGAGAAGGCCTCGAAACAAAAGACGGGGCCGGAGGAGTCGTTTGCGTTTTCGTATTCTGGACCAGCAAACGATCTCAGCCCGACGGAAGCTTTCGCGCCACAACTCCCAGCCGGCGAAGCATTTTCGCCCCCAGCAATCCGCGAGGCAGGAAAGAACGGCGTCAGACCCCCTAGCTGTGCTTATTGCCCCAATCCGAGCTACACCGAGCCCGCGCGCCTGGCAAAGCTAAACGGCACGGCGATGATGGAGGTGGTGGTCTCGGCGGAAGGGCAAGTAGCGCAGATGAGGATTGTGAAAGGTCTCCCGTACGGTTTGAATGAGGCGGCCATGGAAGCCGTTCGCAACTGGAAATTCAGACCGTCTACCCTTAACGGCGAGCCGACGACTGTGAAGGTGATGATTGAGGTGATGTTCCGGCTGTATTGAACTTCGAGGACCTAGCCGCCCTTTTTGAGTTCGGCGAGGACCAGTTTGGCAACTTCTTTCAGGGTTTCGAAGACGCCAACGCCCTGAATGGCCACCGCTTCGAGCACCGGCTCGCCCTTGCGCTGGAGCTGCTTGGTCAATTCCGGCACAGCCATAGCGTTTGGCAGGTCGCGCTTATTCAACTGCAAAACGTACGGAATGGTGTCGAAATTCAGGTTGTGTTCTTTCAAATGTTCCTGCAGGTTTTCCATCGTTTCGAAATTCGCGTCGAGCCGCTCTTCCTGCGAATCCGCAACGAACACCACGCCATCCGCGCCTTTCAGGATCAGCTTGCGGCTGGCCTCATAAAACACCTGCCCAGGCACCGTATATAAATGGAAGCGGGTCTTGAAGCCGCGCACGGTTCCTAAATCGAGCGGAAGAAAATCGAAGAACAGAGTGCGGTCGGTTTCCGTGGCCAGGGACACCATTCTGCCCTTCTGGTTTTGCCCGGTGTGGTCGTAAACCCACTGGAGATTCGCGGTCTTTCCGCCCAAACCGGGACCGTAGTAGACCAGCTTGCAATTAATTTCGCGCGCAGGAAAATTGATGAAAGGCACGTTGTCGTTGACCAGAATCCGGCCACAAATTTATAGCACACGCGCTCCGCGCAGGCCAGCAATCCTGACTCGCGTGTTGCAGGGTGGCTACGGCTGCTATCAGTTTCCGCGATTCGCGGCGAAACTCCACGCGCTATTTTCGCGCATGCCTCCGTTCGGTAACGGTTCCAGCTTGTGAGAACGCCAAGCTCGCTAACGAGTGTCATTTTTACCCTACGTTGACGCGCTTAATTACCTCTGTTAGCATTCGCTCCATGGCAAAAGTGCGGAAGGTATCTGCAGGCTCCTCGGGCCACTCCAAGGGCGCTTCTCACGGCTCCTCTAAGTCACAGAAAAAGAAGAGTTTAGGCAGCCCGCCGCCCCCCCAGCGCGGCGGCGTCGAGTTGGTCGACCCACGAGTCCAGGAGCAGCTCAAAACTTATGACGAAGCGCTGGCCCTGTTTCACCAGCAGAAATTCGCGCGCGCCAAGCAGGAACTCGAAGAAGTTTTGAAAGGCCCGAGCAAGGAGCTCTCCGACCGCGCCCGCGTGCATCTGAAAATCGTTGAACAGAGGATGAAGCCCTCGCACGAGGAGAATCCGCGCAGCGCAGAAGATCATTATCAGCGCGGCGTGGCGATGATGAACATCGGCCGCTGGGATGAAGCGCGCGAGAGCCTAGAAAAAGCGCGCAAGGCCGCGCCGAAAGCCGACCATATTCACTACGCTCTGGCGGCGCTGGATTGCCTGACCGGGGAAGCCGACGCGGCTTTGGAGAATTTGAAAGTTGCCATTCAATTGCGGCCGGAGAACCGCTTTCACGCGCGCAACGACGAGGATTTCGCCTTCCTTCAGGAAGACCCGCGCTTCACAGAGTTGCTCTATCCTGAAAAGGATGGCCTAGCCAGCTAACTCCGCGTTGCGCTCTCGGCGTATACTGAAAACAGGTCCTTCGTGGTTGGCGTCCTTCGCTTACGGTCGATGAAACGATTGCTCCGCCTGCTTCACGAATTCCATCGGTGAAAGAACGGTCCCCAAAATCGAAAACCTTGGCTCGCAGCTTCCGCATTGTCGCGTTGGGCGGCGGCACCGGTCTTTCCACGCTCCTGCGCGGCCTGAAGGAACATGTTATCCGGCGCACAGACGATCATCCCACGCCGGAGCGGCCGGTGTCGGATCTTGCCGCGATTGTCACGGTTACCGATGATGGCGGCAGCTCGGGCCGGCTGCGCCGCGAGAACCGCATCCTGCCCCCCGGCGACATTCGCAACTGCATGGTCGCGCTCTCGAAGGACGAGGCGCTGCTTGGACGGCTCTTTCAGTACCGTTTTCATGCTGGCCGTGGCCTCAGAGGGCACAACTTTGGCAATCTCTTTCTCGCCGCGCTCACGCACGTCACTGGCGACTTCTTCGAGGCCATTCGAGTTACCAGCCGCGTGCTGGCCATCCGCGGGCGCATTTTTCCTTCGACGCTCTCGAACGTGCATCTTGTCGCCACTCTGGAAAATGGCAAGATCGTTCATGGTGAAACGCGAATCACGGCTAGTCACTCGCCCATTGACAAGATCGCGCTTTCTCCGCAGCGCGTTCGTCCGCTTCCCACCGCGGTCGAGGCCATCGAGGAAGCCGACCTCATTCTGCTCGGCCCCGGGTCGCTCTACACCAGCATTCTTCCGAATCTGCTTATCCCGGAAATTGCCAACGCCATCGCTAAATCCAAGGCTCCGCGCGTGTACATCGCCAACCTAATGACGCAGCCCGGGGAAACTTCCGGCTATGCGCTGGCTGACCACCTGTGCGCGATTCAGAAGCACGTGCCGCATCGGGTCATCGATTGGGTTGTGGCGAACCGCCAGGCCGTTTCGCCCGAAGTCGCCAAGCGTTACCGCGCGGAAGGCGCGGAACCCGTGCTTGCCGACCCGTCCGCTCTTCAGAAGCTAGGTTACCGCGTCATTCTGGATGACTTGCTGGAAGAACATGGGGTGATTCGCCACAATACCCGCCAGCTCTCGCGGCTCCTGCTCGAGCAGTTTCTCCACCGCTAACTGCGCTTCTCATTGCACCCCAAAACCCGAGCCTGCTGCAATTCTCCCTCATACGCTTGGTGGTATGTCATCCAAGAACAAGGATCTCAGTGGGGACTTGCTCTGTAAAACCAAAAGCAGAAGGCCCGCCGAAGGAATCAGCGGGCCTTTTTTGCTTGATGGTTCAAAGTTGAGAATATTAGAAGATAATTTTACCCACTAGCTGAATGTTGCGTGGCTCGCCAGGGCCGATGGCCGGTGCGCCGTTGAAGTCACCGATGGTGTCGGTTACGGTTCCGAAGCCGCTTGCGCTGGTGCAAACTCCGGTGACGGAGTTAGGTGCGCAAACGCTGTTTACCGATCCAACACCAGACGCAAGGTTGATGCGGTTGAAAAGATTGAAGAAGTCTGCCCGGAGCTGGAGTCTTACGCGCTCCGTGATGTGGATATTCTTGATGAGTGAAAGATCCACGTCGCCAAAACCAGGTCCTGTAAACTTGTTGCGAGCAAGGTTATCGGTTGTGCCTGGACATGCCGTACCTCCAGGATTGCAGAAGGCCGCTGGGTTCCACCATTGTTCACCTGGAAGTGTCAGGGAGAAGGCGTGGCTAATCCCGGCATACGGGTTGCCGATGAGGTCCAAGCCCAAACGTCCCTCATCGGAAGGCTGTCCACTATGCCAAATCATCATGCTGCTGACCTGGTAGCCGTTGAATAGCTGCTTTGACCACCCGGACGTGGCCCACGGAGCCTTCGGGACATCATAGGTGAAGTCCACGCTGAATAGGTTTCGTGTATCGAAGTCGCTGTTCCCGTAGTCCAGCTTGGGATTCAGGTAGTTCGTCAAAATAGCCCCGCGGTACTCGCTGACTTCGTCCAGAGAGTGCGACCACGTGTAAGCGAACTGCGACGAGAAGCCGCGCCATGATCTCGTTCGGAAAGTCGTCTGCAAGGAATTGTAGTTAGACGTGCCGATGGTGTTGAGTTGCAGTATGGGTCCGAATTGCGCATAGGTGTTGTTCTGATTGATGTTGGAGACGATGTTCAGCTTCCGCCCCTCGCTGCCAACATACCCGATCTGCCAAACGGCGGCGTTTCCGAAGCTTTTCTCAACCTGCAGGTTGTAATTAAAGAAGTAGGGTGTACGGAAATTGGGGCTGACGGAGTAGACGCCCAGCCCCGTTGGATCGCCGGCGCCGAGGCAATTCGCGTTTGAGCATGCTTGGACGGTTGGGAACACCGACTTGTTCGTATTGGTCGCTCCGGCATTCGTGTATCCGGCTGGGCAGTTGGCCGCTTGAACGGCATCCCATTGAAAAGCTCCTTGGGCGATCGGGCCGCCAGTCGTGGCGAACGTGCCGCAAAACGGCGCGCCATAGGTCGAAATGGGAGAGGGGCCGAACGGATTGCCCTCAATGCCTTGCGGAGCTCCACTGACTGGCGGACGGAAATCCAAGAAGGGGTTCAAATTGATTTGGTCATAGAAGACGCCAAATCCAGCGCGTACGACCAAGTCGCTCTTGGCCTGATAGGCTAGACCGAGGCGAGGTGCGAAGTGGTCTTTGCCAGGGTTGAAGAGCGGATGGCCGCTGTTGGTGACGTAGAACCCGGTTCCTGGAATGAAATTGGCGATGTCTCCTTTACCGCTGGACATCGGACCAAAGTACTCATATCGGAGACCGTAGTTGATGTTGAGTTTTTTCGTGAGTTGCCACGAGTCCTGAGCGTATAGGTTAAAGGCCTTGACTGACACCCATCGCTCCGGGTTACCAACGGCGATATTGCCACCGCAAAGATCGCCTGCGTTATTATGGGCCTTGTCGCACGGCGATACATCGCCCGCAAGGAAATCAGCTAAGGCGCAGAGTAGCGGGTTACCAGTCGTGGAAGAGCAGGCTGCGCTTCCAGCCCAGGGACCGGCAGTTCCGTCGAACACGAACTGTCCTGTTCCGCGCCGGTGATAAAACTCATCAAGGTGAGCATCGCGAATCTCTCCGCCGAACCGGAACTGGTGCTTGCCGCTCGTAAGAGAGACGATGTCAGTAATGTGCCAAGTGAGGTCGCTGCGGCCTTCGGGGGGAGTAAGTCCGACCTGCTCAAATCCACCAGAACCGCCGGTGGACGGCGGTGCGATCACGATGTTCGGCGCACCATCGATGTACTGACCCGCCTTGACCGCGCTCGGACTCAGGAAAAGGCCCATCGTCTGGGTATTAAAGCTGTTGTTGTTGTCGTGAAAGATCTGGTTAAAGTAATTTGCCCCAAACAGAAGCTGATTGGTGATCTTGTTGGTTAGCGTGGAGTTTAAGACGGCTGAGTAATTGAAGACGTGGATGGGAGCGACTTCAAAGTAGTAGGGTAAGTTTGAACTAGCCGTGCCCAAGGCGGGGCTTCCGCCGAGAGGGGCTATCTGGTTGCCCTGCCCTCCGTAAGCGCGCAGATAGAGGTGGTGCTTGTCGCCAATCTGTTGATCCAGCCTGGCTACGGCATTGTAGCTGTATCCTGTTTCGGCGCTTGGGCTGAGAAAGTTATTTGTCGTTCCCGGCAACCCCGCAATCGAACCATTGCCCGAAGTGGGCCAAAAGCCTTTCCCTGAGGCACTGCATCCTGAAGGAATCATACTCGCGGGAAGCTTGGCCGTGAGCGGCCCCAGCATATTGCAGGAGGCCAGACTGATGGTGGCGACACCGTTATTGGCAAGCACAGTCCCGGCGCTTTGCACCCAATCCTCTGATGGTTCCGTGGCGATGCCCGAAAGCCCGAAGATAAACTGCTGCTTCTCATAGTTTGCGAAGATAAAGGTCTTGTTCTTGATGATCGGGCCGCCAGCGGAGAAACCGTAGTTTTCATTGCGCTTCGGCGACGATTTGGTGGGGTTCGAGGGGTTACAAACTGGATTCGTGCCCGGGCAGAAGAACGGAGTATTGTCTGCGAAGTATTCGTTGCGGTTGTAATAGTAGGCCGACCCATGAATTTCGTTAGTGCCGGATTTGGTAACTACGTTGACGGTGCCGCCAGCGTTGCGGCCGCCCTCCGGGCCGGATGAGGTCTGTGAAGAGAATTCCGTAACGGAGTCGATGGGGAGAACGACGCCGGCAATACCGGAGACGCCGCCCTGGTTGACGGCCGGAATGTTGTGCCAGAAATCGTTGTTGTCCACGCCATCGATCTGCCAGTTGATCTGATTGGGACGCGTGCCGTTGAGCGAGCCGAATCCGCCGACGTTGTAGCCGCCAAAACCAGGTTGAACGGAAATCAATTGAGTGAAGTCACGGCCGTTAAGGGGGATGTCCTGGACGATACTCTCGTCGATGGTCATCGTCTGCGTTTGCGTGGTGGTATCGAGAGCGAGGGCTGCGGCGGAGACCTCTACAGTGGTGGTTGACTGCTCGAGCTTTAACCTCACTTGGAGGGTATAGATTTGGCCTGCAACCACCTCGACTTTGTCCACGGTATAAGGAGGGAACCCTGTCGCCGTAACAGTAACCTTGTATATGCCGAGAGCTAAGTCCTGGAAGGCAAAGGCACCGTCACTGGTGGTCGTCGTGGTGTGATCGATCCCCGTGGCGACTTCTGTGGCCTTTACCGTCGCATTCGGAACCACGCCGCCCGACGGGTCCGTCACCGTGCCGTTGATCGCCCCACGGAAGGTCTGGGCGTTCCCTGCCACTGCGAGCGACAAAACAACTAGAATTGCTAAAACCAAGCGCTTCATATACTCAACACCCCCCTATTCGAAATCAAAAACTGAATTGACAGCACCCGCGCCCTGCTTTTCGGCAGGACGTTTCAAAACAGAGCCACTCTTGAGCCGCATTGGGAACCGAATTTCTTCGGTTTTGAATTGTGATCCGTCACTCAGCTTTTCAGGACAAGCTCCCCGGACCAGCTCGCCCTTCTTGGCAATTACACCGCTACAAAGCGAATACCAATATGGCTGTTGGGTCAAAGATTTAACTCGCTCTCACGTTCAGTGTCAAGAAGAATGAATTGCATTCAGCCAAGCAAAAAATTTCATGCTGGCAGCGGATGAAAGACGACAAGTGAGCGGCAAAGAGAACGCCTGGGAAGAAGAAGTTGCAGAGCCCCATGTTCAAAAGTCCGCCGTACGAGGACTCGTGGGGTCGCGGAAAAAGCTGCGCCGGACTTAAACAATTGCTGTTAATTTGAAAACAGCTTTAAAGGAGTCTCAGGAGGTATTCATGTCCACGTTTGGATTAGTTGAATATGGGGACGCCGGACCGGAAGTTCGCGCCATCTACGACGACATCATGGCCACGCGCAAGACCGACTGGATCAACAATTTCTGGAAAGCGATTGCGCACGATCCCGCGCTGCTCAAGCGCACTTGGAAAAGCATCAAGCAGATCATGGCGCCGGGCGCGCTCGACCCGCTCACCAAAGAGATGCTCTATGTCGCCGTCAGCGTCACCAACAACTGCGCGTATTGCATCGCGTCGCACACCGCGTCGGCCTTCGGCAAAGGAATGACCGACGCCATGTTCAAAGAACTGCAAGCTGTCATCGGCATGGCCAACGAAACCAACAAGCTCGTCACGGGATATCAGGTCGAAGTGGACGAACAGTTCCAACCTCCGCTTGCTCGCTGACCTGTATCATTGCTCGCATCTCAGGAGTGGCTCCCATTGCTCCCTTTAGCTGGGGCTCACCTTTTTCGGCGCGTCTGGCCATCTTGGGAATTGCGGCAATCCATTAACAAATTTCGAACACTGTATTCACACTGTGACGAACCTCCCGCAACACTTCTCCGCTAAACTTCCACTGTGAGTTCCGCGCTGTGGGGAATTTGCAGCGTTCACGCTGTTTTTTTCTCCGCTACCAGCGAAAGTCTGATCGCAAGATAACAGTAGCGGCACAGGGCTACGATGAAACGCACTCTTTTCCAATTGTGCTTGTTTTTTTTGGTCGCAATCTCTATCGACAGAGCAGCCAACGCCCAAACCGTGGTAACCAGCGGAGCCATTCGCGGCCGGGTGAGCGATCCAAGCGATGGTGTAGTTGTTGGAGCAGTCGTTGACCTGCGCGAATCGGCGACCGATGCGAAATATCAGCGAATGACTGCCAAAGATGGGACTTTCTTTTTTCCTGGGCTCACCGTCGGAGAATATTCGCTGAAGGTGACCGCGTCGGGTTTTCGCACTACCGAGGTTCGCGACTTGACCGTGCTGGTGGGACAAACGACAACGGCCGACGTTCGTTTGCAGCCTGGTGGAAGCACCCAATCGATCGTGGTGACTGCCACCACGCCTCTGTTGCGAACCACGGAATCAACATTGAGCACCATCGTGAGCCGCTCGCTGCTGGAAAATGTTCCGTTGAGCGGGCGGCGTTACACGGACTTTGCGCTGCTCACGCCCAATGCATCCCCAGATGGACAGACTGGCCTGGTCAGTTTCGCCGGCGAGCAAGGCGGCGAAGACACGGGATACGCCAATGGAAACGGCGCCAATTCCTTCACATTGGACGGCGCCAGTGCGACGAGCATGTATTTCGGAAATGCCAGGGGAGGCGAGCGCGTTCCGTACGTTTCGGGCCAAAACTCCATCGAGGAATTTCAGGTGGCGGTGTCGCCTTATTCGGCGGCTTATGGCGGGGGCGCCACAGGATTCGTCAATACCGTCACAAGATCGGGTTCCGATAATTTCCATGGCGATTTGTTTTACTTCAACCGCAATTCGGGCACCGGGGCAAATGACGCTGTCGACGAAGCCGCGGGTCTCGCGCGGCCGGTGGACATCCTGCAACAGTTCGGCGCAGCCTTGGGCGGACCGCTCAAACGGGAACGTGCCTGGTTTTTCTTCGATTACGAGCAGCAGCGGGAAAAGAATCCGATTTCCGTGATTAACTCGGACTATCAGAATCTTGGCCCGGCGGATTTCGGATTGCCGCCGGGAACGCAACTTCCCGCACCAAACGGACCGCTTCCCCTTCCCGGGTCGGACACCGCGCCGGATCCCAACAATCCCGTATATTTGCAGCAAGTCTCAAACGCATTGAACGCGATCCAAACCAATCTCGGAACGCATTCCCGCTACCGGAACGATCTGGCTTTGTTTTCAAAATTTGATGTGCTTGCCGGCTCTAAGGACCGCATCTATCTGAGCCTGAACCTCAATCGCTTCAACTCTCCTAATGGCGAAATCACGGCGACCACGACTCCGCTCTTCGGGATCAGCGCGCTGGCAAACAGCTTTGTTCGCGATTACCACGCCAGCTCAGGATGGACGCACTTCTTCGAGACGAATCTACTTAGCGAGTTTCACGCCAGTTTTTCCAGGGACGACCAGTATTCCACGCCCACTGGAATCGTTCCTGCCGCGATTCCTTCGGTGATCCTTTCTGTTCCTTCGAACTTCGAATTGGGAAACGCCGGATTTGCCGGAGGACGCACCAACGAAGCGCAGTGGGAGTTGGGCGAGAGGGTGAGCTACATTCGAGGAAAGCACAGTTTCAAATTTGGCGTGGAGGGAAACCGGACGCACGTGACCGATCTTTCCTTTGGCGGATTCGATCCCGATGCGCAAAAGCAAAACGGGTCGCTCGGCGGAGCGTACTCCTTCTCGAGCCTACAGAATTTTGCGCTGGGCATTTACGACACGTACGCGCAAAGCTCCGGCAATCCAAAATTCTCGTTTGACGTGCCGTGTCTAGGTTTTTATGCCCAGGATACGTACCAACTGCGGCCACACCTCGCGCTTGACTTAGGACTGCGCGAAGATTTTCAGATTTATCCGCAACCGAAAGGGAATCCGGCGTTTCCATTGACGGGACAATTTCCCAATCAATTCCAGCGCCTCGCGCCACGGTTGGGATTCGCTTGGCAAGTGGCAAACAAAACCGTCGTGCGCGGCGGATTTGGAATGTTCTATGAAGACTTCAACGGGTTGAACTACCGCAACGCGGTCATCTCCAACGGTCTGCCTTCCCAGCAATCCTCCGTCTCCATCAGTTACCCACTGAATCCCGACGGCACGCCGGCAGTGGCTCCGAATCAGGCGCCGGTCGTTTTTCCAAATAAGGTTAGCGATCCCTCGCTCTTCAGCGCGCCAAACATTTCGCTGGTCGACCCGCATTTTCGCGATCCTTACGTATTGCAATCGAGCCTGCAAATCGAACGCGAAATCTTTCCCGAAACCACGCTGAGCATCGGCACGATGTGGACGCACGGCATCCATCTGATCTCCTCAAGCGCCTATGACATGAACCTTATGCCGCCGCAAGGAACGACGACCTACATCGTCTGCCCAGCGGGAGCAACGCAGGCGCCCTGCGTAGGGAGGCAGGTCGTGCTGCCAAACCTGGACAGCGGACTGCTTCAGGAGGGGCGTATCAGCCCGAATTTCGGACAGATCAATACGCTGATCAGCCCAGGAATCAACAACTACAATTCGTTTTTCGTGCAGCTCCAGAGAAGATTTCATGATGGCCTGGCGTTGCAAGGCTCTTACACGTTGGCGAAAAATATCATGTCCAATGGCGTCGACTTCAACAACCAGTTCGATTTCAGCAACACCCACGCGCCGTACCTGCTGGACCAGCGCCACCGGCTCACTGTTGCCGGTGTGTATCAGCCTTTTGCCAACCATCATTTTGACTCCAAGCTGCTCAGCGGTGCTTTTGCGAATTGGTCCGTCAGCACGGTCATGCTGTTCGCTTCCGGCCGGCCTTATGCGGCGCTGCTCGACAGCGCTCCGAGCGGCAACACGCTCAACGATTCGGCGGCAAACCAAAGCACGGCAAACTCAGCCTTGGGGATCAATGGGGGAGGGCCCAGCCCGGCGATTGGATTGAATTCGTCTTATGGCCCGTGGACACAACAGATTGACATGGCGCTGGCGCGCCGCTTCGCCATCCACGAAACGCATTCGATCACGTTTCAGATCCAGGCTTTCAACCTGCTAAACCACGCAAATTTCTATGTCCAGAATGGAAACGGCGTGCAGTTTGTCCAATATGAGCCCCAGGGACAAACGTGCGGGGATGGGCAAACTCTAAATCAAACTTGCTTTCTCATCCCCAACAACACTTTTGGTCAGCTCAATGTCATCAGCACGCTGAACGGCCCGCGCGTCTTGCAGTTCGCCTTCAAATACAACTTTTGATTTCCGTCTCAGGTGTCAGAGCAAGCGCTTCCCCCGGCAATAATTTTCAGCAGATGTCCCGCCGAGCTGTGCCTGTCCAAATGGACAGGTGTTTTTATCGCTTCCTTAGTACGCGCGTACTATGGTTGGCTTTCCTCACTGGACGAGAACATATAAAGGTAGACGTTTGTGGGGAGCCCTGCTTGGGAAGGGCCGGCTAAAAATCCTTCTTCGCGAGTGTGCGCCTCATGCCTCCGATCACGAAAGATCAAGGGACCTTAACGATAGCTCCGGACTCGACTGCGCGGCCGGGAGCGGCTCCGGTTGCTTCCGGTGAAGCGTCCAAGCAACAGCCTGTGGCCTTGGAAGTTTCTGTGACCGTGAATGGCGCGCGCACCATCGATGGCAGCGACAAGCGCGAACCTTTCTCCGAAACCACCAAAACTGTTTTGGTCTTCGGCAATGGCGCCGTCATCCGGCTGGTTTCATCGGTTGCTCCCGGCCAATTGCTTTTCCTGACCAATGAGCGGACCAAGAAGGAAGTGGTCTGCCAGGTGGTGAAGTCCAAGAACTACCGCAACGTCAGCGGCTATGTGGAGTTGGAGTTCACCGAACCGGTGGTTGGTTTTTGGGGCATGCGATTCCCGGGTGACCGTCTGGGTTCCCCTGCACCATCTTCCATCCCCCCGGCCGCGGTAAGCGCCCCGCCGAGGCTCCCGCGCCCCGTGGCACCAAGAATAGAGGAGCCCGCTCTGAACAGCTCTCCCAGCGTCATCGCTCCCCCACCAGCGCCCCCAAAGCCCGCGCCTGTTGCGAGCTTCCCGGCAAGCTCTTTGCCGAATTCTGTTCCTAGTTCTCCGCAGACTTCTTCACCGGCTGCTTCGATTGTTCCGCCGCCGATCGATTCTGCATCACTGCTTGGCGCCTCGAAACCCCGGCCCACGGCAGTTGCGCCACCTCCCCTACCACCTGTGGCTGTGGTTCCGCCAGTTGCAGCACCACCGGTTGCTGTGGCGCCCCCGGTTTCCGCTCCTGGGCCATTGGCGGCCGATCCCGTTTCCCCACCGCCGCCTGTAGCGCCTGTATTCGAAATCTCGAGCCGCTCGGATGAACCGGCTTCGTTTCTCGCCCCTGGACCGCAGGCGCCCAAGCCTCCAGCGACAATTGATCTGTCCAGCCTCGCTCCTTTCTTTGAAGTCAAGCCCGCCGTACCTGCTGCGGTTCCTCCACCGCCACCCGTCGCTGCTCCACCACCCCACGCTCCGGCTGCCACGAATCCTGAGACCGAAGCCCTGAAGCAGCACACTGCTCGCTTGCAAGAGCAACTTTCCAGCATGCTGTTCACGGAACCGTCGCCTAGCGTTCCGGCAGCGTCGAAGCCTGCTGCGCAAATGCCAACCGCGCCTGCTTCTGAAAAGAAAGAGCTGCAGGAAAGCATTGCGCAGGTCCTGGAGATTGCCAAAGCTCCCACGCCAAAGCCGGAACCGGTTTTCGCGCTGCCCGCTGAGCCAGCGAAGGTCACGGCGGAGCAACCGAAGATTGCCTCGCTCGAGGAAGAAGAACTCAAGATTCCCGCGTGGCTGGAGCCGCTCGCGCGCAACTCGGCGGCACCTTCCTCCACGCAGGAACTCGTACAACGAGAGAAAGCAAAGCGGTTTACGGAGCTACCGAAAAAAGAAGAGGCTGCCAGGGAAGTCGCTGCGCCGGAGACCGAACAGGTCCGGCTGCAACAGGAAGAGTCAGTAGCCGAACCGCGCATGCCCGAGTTTGGGTCCGCGCTGGTGATCGATGAAGAGATTCGCCCAGTCGCAGCGGCGCCCAAGGGCTCGGGAAAAGGATTGTTGTTTGGGGCGATCGCCGCGGGAGTCGTGCTACTGGCGGCAGGAGGCTGGTGGTATTTGAATCGGCGTCCATCCACTGCCCAGGGAGTCAATTCACAAACGCAGGCCCCCGCTGTTTCGAGTGCGGCGACAAATTCGCCAGCCAAATCGCATGTCGAGGCGGCGCAGACAACCAATGCTTTACCTCCAGCGGATAGCTCGGCTGCTACATCAGCATCGCCCACGCAGGCCAATGTTCTTAGCGGTAAGGGCGCAACAACGAATCCCGCAAGCGAACTCTCCACCGTCGCTGCGGTAGAGCCCGTGCGCAATTCGAAACCTTCATCGAATTCTACGAACGCTCCTAGAGTGGTGACGACGGCAAGCGCCGCTCAGCCCGCAGCTGTTCCGGCAGAGGTGAAGAAGCCGGTGCTCGGCGAAGTTCACCTGGCCGCTCCGAAGGTTTCGCAGAATCGCAACGCGCAGAGCGCGACCACGCCTGATGAAGGCGTTTCACTTAGCGATGACCAGCCGAACAACACGGACTCCCTCGGTTCGGGTTTGGCGGTGGATAGCAAGCAGCCCTCGGCTCCTTCGATGCCCGTGCCTGTGGGTGGGGATGTGAAGCAGGCAAAACTGATTTCGTCGGTTTCGCCCATCTATCCTGCTTTGGCAAAAAATCAGCACATTCAGGGCGCCGTCACCATCGACGCTTTGATTGACGCTACCGGGCGCGTCACGACCATGAAGATCATTTCTGGTCCCACGCTGCTTCATCAAGCAGCCATGGACGCGCTGAGACAATGGAAATACCAGCCCGCGACACTGGACGGCAAACCGGTGCCGATGTATTTGACCGTCACTCTTCAGTTCCGCTTGCAGCAGTAATTTGCCCGATTCCAACTGAACTAGCCCTTTGGCAGTTTGACTTGCGGCGGCTTGCCCGCTCCGCAGAGCAACGTCTTGCGGGATGCCCGGCAGGTTCGTATACTGGCGGCCCGGCCAAATGGCAGGTCTGGCGGTGGGGTAGACCGCTCTAGCTTACCCTCCTTGGCCTCTGAATCACCCGTGAAAAACTCGCGGGACGTATTGCGTAAGGACAGCCGGCTCCGTTAAAAAACCGAATTCGTGTCACTTCGGCTGAGTTATTTTCGACGGCGTGTGCCAGTACGGCACGCCCCAGCTCGGCGGCGGGAAGAACGAAAAACAACCGGAAAGAACGAGCGGAGGAGAAATTCGCATGTCGCAAGCCCCAATGCCGGAAGAGATGAATGTCTACCAGAACGCGGAAGCGCGCTTCGAAGTGGCCGCGAACAAGTTGGGACTCGAGCAAGGCATCTACCGCTTCCTGAAATGGCCGAGCAAAGAAGTCACGCTGTACATCCCAGTAGGCATGGACAACGGACAGCTTGAAGTGTTTACCGGTTACCGGGTTCTGCATTCGAACGTGCGCGGACCAGGCAAAGGCGGAATCCGGTTCGCCCCCGACGTTTCTATCGATGAAGTGCGGGCCCTGGCGACCTGGATGACCTGGAAATGCGCGGTGGTGAATATTCCGTTCGGTGGGGCAAAGGGCGGAGTGATTTGCGATCCCCGAAAAATGTCGCGTGGCGAATTGGAGCGCCTGACGCGCCGCTACACTGCGGAGCTGGCGGACTGGCTTGGGCCGGAGCGCGATGTCCCGGCGCCGGACGTTGGCACGGGCGAACAGACCATGGCGTGGGTGATGGACACCTACGCGATGCACGTCGGACAGGCGACGACGGCGGTGGTCACCGGAAAGCCGATCGAGCTGGGCGGATCCCGTGGACGCCGTGAAGCGACTGGCCGCGGCGTGATGATCTGCTGCGACAAAGCGTTGGCGAAACTCGGCATCAAGAAAGAAACCTGCCGCGTCGTTGTTCAGGGTTTTGGCAACGTCGGCTCGATGGCCGCCGAATTGATGCAGAAAGTCGGCTACAAAATCATCGGGCTCGCGGACATCGGCGGCGGCCTTTACAACGAAAACGGTCTCGACGTTCCCAAGGTCATCGACTGGGTGTACACGCAGAAGAAACCACTCCAGGATTTCCCCGGCGGCGGCACGAAAATGTCCGCGCGCGACGTGCTCTTTCAGCCCTGCGATATCGCGATTCCCGCGGCGATTGAAAACCAGATCACGGAAACTAATGCAAACCAGGTGCAAGCGAGAATTTTGTGCGAAGGCGCGAATGGCCCGACCACCTGGCAAGCCGACGCCATCATCGATGCGAAAGGCATCTTCACCATTCCGGACATTCTGGGGAACGCGGGCGGCGTCACCGTCAGCTACTTCGAATGGGTGCAGGATCGGCAAGGATTCTTTTGGAGAGAAAGCGAAGTCAACGAGCGGCTGCTCGACGTCATGGAAAATGCCTTTGACCAAGTGGTGCGCTACGCGGAATTGCATCATGTCAATAACCGCATCGCCGCATACATGCTGGCCATCGACCGGGTGGCCAGCGCCCTCAAGTTACGCGGGATTTATGCCTAGTGCCGTTCTATTATGAAGCGTGCTGGAGCGCTGAAGACGCGCGCCAGCGTGAGCGATACTTGAAGTCAGGAAAAGGCGGACGGTACCTCAAGAATCGCCTCGCTTGCTGGCTCTCCGAAATTAGAAGCAAGAAGTTGGAACGACACTAGATTCGTGGGGCGTTTTATTATAGTTTCTACTGGCTCACACCAGACTCTGGGAGCTGGTGGGGCCATTTCGTAACTCCGCTACGGAGTGTGCCTGAAGCAAGGAAAAGCAAGCGGCGCGGATCAGCGTTCCGAGCCAGGAAGGAGTCCGCCCTTGAACCCGGACTCGCTCTTGTCAGGCCACGCGAAAAGCGATGAACAGCATGCTCGCGACATTTGTGTCGCGGGACGCTGGATGTATGAGCACGGTTACATTGTCGCCAGCGAAGGAAATCTCTCGGTTCGTCTTTCGGACGGACGTATCCTCACGACACCCACGTGCATGAACAAAGGAATGCTCTCGCCGGAAGATCTGGTAGTCACGGATCTGGAGGGGAAGCAGTTGGCTGGAAACCGCAAAGTTTCTTCCGAGCTGGCCATGCATCTGCTTTTTTACCGCATGCGCCCGGATGTGAACGCAGTTTGCCACGCGCATCCACCTACGGCCACGGGATTCGCGGTGGCCGGACGCGGATTGACGAAAGCATTGCTGCCGGAAGTGGTTGTGGGGCTCGGCCAGGTGCCGCTGGTGCAATACGCAACCCCAGGAACACCGGAGCTGAGCGCTGCGCTCGAGCCGTTCGTTCCGCATTATGATGCGCTGCTGCTTGCCAATCACGGAGCAGTGACCTGTGGGCCAGACCTTCTTACTGCGTTCTTTCGAATGGAGACAATCGAACATTGCGCGAAGATTACCCTGGCGGCAGAGCTCGCCGGTGGGCCCATGTTGCTTTCCGGACGGGAAGTGGCCAAATTGATGGCGGCGCGGCCGCGTTATTTTGTTTCGCCGCCGCCGGGTGGCGGAGCGGAGCTGCCGATGACTTCGGACAGTGGCGAAAGTGCGGGCGACCACGTTACGCTCACGCGGAGTGAACTCGACGCGTTGATTGATGAGGCCGTGCGGAAGGACCGCAGCCGGCGCTAGCCGAAGGTATCGGGCCTTGCCGGGCCAGCCTGCGCGACCCGCCTCAGGGACGACGCAAACGCTGCATGCTCTTCCGTGCATTCTGTGCTGTAAGAAGGTCCACGTTCATGCGCCGCATACCAACCGCTGTGATCGGTCTGTTCATCTGCCTCCCGCCTTTTCTTTCCGTGGCACAGCCTAAGCAAGAGAAAGGAGGAACCGTGTCTATGTCTATGCAAATTTCGAGTTCGGCGTTTTTGGCCGGCGAAACGATTCCAAAGAAATTTACCTGCGATGGTCCTGACGTTTCACCGAAGTTGACGTGGAACGATCCGCCCGCCAATACGAAAAGTTTCGCGCTCATCATGGACGATCCCGACGCGCCCGTTGGGACGTGGGTTCACTGGGTGCTTTATGATTTGCCGCCGGAGACGGCGGAACTGGCAGAGGGAGTTGCGAAGCAGGAGCAGCTCTCCAGTGGCGCGCGTCAGGGACGAAACGATTTCGGCAAAATCGGCTACGGCGGGCCGTGTCCGCCGCCCGGCAAGCCGCACCGCTATTTCTTCAAACTTTACGCGCTCGATGCAAAACTGAATCTCAAGGCCGGCGCCACCAAACCGCAACTCGAGAGCGCCATGAAGCGCCACATCCTCGCGCAAGCGGAACTGATCGGCAAATACGCTCGGTGAAACCTCGAACGCGCACTGACAGGTCAGGTCAGAGGAGCGGGCAAGGGTGGTACATACGGTGAACGGGCATTCTAATTCCTAGGTAGACGCCAGATCAGTGAATGTTGGTGCTTGGAGGAACTTCCGTGCGCCTCACCGATGATCATTCCGTTTTGGTTTATAGCTTTGACTGAAGTTTGGTGGTTGTACGCCAATGGTAAGTCTAAATACCTTTCGCGGACCGTGTCGTAAATACGGGGTCGCTGCCAAGGACGCGAATGAATATTTCCAAGGACATTGCCGTAAGCGTCTATATCGGACGGATGGAACTCGTCGGGCACTGCGAGCTGTCTCAAACCGCCGTCCAAAGTCCATATGAACGCACGCCTTTTTCCGTCCCTGTCGTCGCCTTCCCCAACTACCAGACCATCATTATTTATGGCACACGGATAAAACCCTTGGCTGTTCCACTGCACTATGTCGACTGCCCGGTGCTCCGACGACCCAATAAATCCGCAAACCACTGGGCCTCGTTGCCTCCATCCGATAACAACTCCACTGTCGTTGAGCGCGACTGCTCTGCTCCAGCTTTCGAACGAGCTAGGTCTTCCACTCAGTGGTTCCGGTCTCCCAAGTTGAAAAGTCCTGAATCACAAGATTTCGGTTAAGAATGTATCTTCGGCCGTAGTTATCTTGGAAGAAAATTTCCAACTCGTATGCATTTCGATGTACATCATTTTCTTGAATTATGACGGGCAAATCCACTTTGGAAGCCTTGTGTACTGTGGTCTCGTCGGCATTGAAGATTTGCGCCTCAGCATAGTCGCACGCCAGATAGCTCCATTGCTTTTTCTGACTAATCTGAATCTCTGCCATTTTTGGTGGAGCAAGCGTCCCCGCTGTTTTGTCTCTTACCGTCACGTCATAGAGTTTGACATCTTTGTCGGGGTCGTGATTCTCGAACCTCATTGGCACATAAACTGACGTGACCTTCCTTGTATGGTCCTTATCCCAGCTCGACGCCTGTACCCAATGCTTGGCTCGCGTTCCATCAAGGAATCGAACTTTGATTTTAGCGGGAGGCAAAACGGCGGTGATATATTTAATGGCAGATGTCACAGTCGAAGGGACGATAACAATCAGTACGAAGAAAACTGGGTCAGATACCTGACCTTCTTTCACCTTGTAGATAAGTGCCCCGGCAACTCCTAGCGGAGCCACCACCGCCAGTGCTATGCGAAAAAACTTCTTCATGACAACTGCCGTCCGACTCGGACCGCTTGCTCCATGATGCAGCAGGAAACTGAGAGGTTTCCGCATCACGGAGAGAACTACTTTGAAAATGAAACACAAGCAACTCACTCACAATAGTCAGAAGTCAGAGTGAGCCGGAGTTTCCGTTTTCAACTTCCCCTTGGCCCGAGAGCCTAGCCCTCCCGCCGCGTCGTGTCAACCGCCGCGCTGCCCTCCCAGCAGTCCCTAAGAAACATTGCTTTGCCCACAATCGCACACGAACCCGGGCACGAGACCGCATCCGGGCCTCCCCACGTCCCCCAAGACCAGGGGTGTAGCATTTTCCCCTCAATGCGTAATACCCCCCTGTGGCGTTGACGGGATAGGGGATAGGCTAGAGCGAAACTGCCCTATTTGCAGTATCCTGTACTTAGACTTCTTAAACACAATATGTAGGGGCTTGATTTTATTCCGCTCTAGCAGCAGTATTTTGTTGTTATCGGTCAACCCATGCCTGCCACCAACACTACAACCAAGAAAATCAAAGAATTCGCAGAAATCAAAAAAGTGGTCGACGAATACCGGGACTTAAAGGCATTGCTTGAATTAGTACGCAACCGGAGATCACAGCTGCCCGGTAAGTTGCTAGAAGGACACGTTAGAATTAGAACCAAGAGAAATCGATGGTAGTTCATGGACAATCAGAAATTCCAAGTTGATGTACTTCCGGTGCTAACGGAGTGTTCGACGCTATTGCAACGCACCGGGGAGTTAATCGGCGGCAAGAAAGCAATTGTCCTCGTCGAATCTGAGGGATTGTTCAGTGATCTGCTTTACGTTTTTAATAAAGTAATTCGTAACCTTCCGAGCGGTGATGGTATTGATGTGGTTCTTCATTCGCTTGGTGGAACCGTCGATGCTGCATCTGCCCTTGCAAGCCTCTGTCGAGCACGATTCGGGACCTTTCGGGTAGTGGTTCCGTTTATGGCTAAGAGTGCTGCAACTTTGTTTGCGCTGGCTGCCAACGAACGCCTTTTGACGCCATCCGCACAATTAGGTCCTGTCGACCCACAGGTTCGCCATCCTGAGAAAAACGTTTGGTTCCCCGCTCACTCAATTAAGGAAGCCCTAGAACGGGTGGAAGCCACGAAGGATCCTTTTGTGAAAATCGCAATGGCAGACAAGCTAGACCCATTCCTCATAGGTGCATACCAAGACGCAATTTCGGCTTCCAAGCAGTACATCGAAGAAGTCGTTGATTGTTGGACGCCAAAGGACAAGGCAGCGCTAGTGTTATGTCCCATAAATAACTGGTATTAGTATTGCTGGGAATCCAGGCATCTCCCGTGCACAATGGAGGTGCCTATGGCGATGGGACGACCGAAAGCGGCGCTAGTCTTGGATACAGAGCTCCGCGAACAACTGGAAAGCTTAGCGAACTCACGTTCTCTTCCTGCTGGATTGGTGCGTCGGGCCAAGATTATTTTGCTCAGTGCTTCTGGGAAGACCAACCGGGAAATTGCCTCGCAAATGAAAACCAGTAAGAACACAGTGAGCGTGTGGCGCTGCCGATTCCTCAAACACGGGGTGTCCGGACTCTACGAGGAGTTACGTCCAGGCCGGCCACGCCCGATCAGCGACGAACGAGTAGCACAATTGGTTCGCAAGACGCTAAAGACGAAACCCCGTGACGGAACGCACTGGAGCATCCGGCAACTTGCTACGGAGACAGGCTTGTCGAAATCGACCGTGCACCGCATCTGGCAAGCGTTTGGCTTGCAGCCCCACCGGCAAAAGAGTTTCAAACTCTCCAGCGATCCATTTTTTGTAGAAAAAGTACGGGATATTGTAGGGCTGTATTTGAATCCTCCGGAAAATGCAGTGGTTTTGTGCGTGGATGAGAAGAGCGGAATTCAAGCGCTGGAACGCACGCAGCCGATGTTGCCACTGGGACTGGGGTATGTCGAGGGCGTGACCCATGATTATCGACGCCATGGAACCACCACATTGTTTGCCGCACTGGACACGGCGAACGGCAAGGTGCTCGCGCACTGTCGGCGGCATCATCGCCATCAGGAATATCTGAGTTTTCTACGGGAGATTGAGAGGAACGTGCCGAAGGACTTAGAAGTGCACATCATTGTGGATAATTACGCCACCCACAAACATCGGCGAGTCAGACGCTGGTTCGCCACGCGACCACGATTCCATGTGCACTTCACTCCAACCTATGCCTCCTGGCTCAATCAGGTGGAGATCTGGTTCAACCGCATCACGCAACAAGCCATTCGCAGGGGAACGTTCAGCAGCGTGAAGGACCTGGTCGCGAAAATCGATCACTACGTCCAGAATTCCAACCGTCATGCGCAGCCGTTTGTATGGACCGCCACGGCCGAGTCGATCTTCGCCAAAGTACAGAGACTATGCGAACGTATTTACGGGACAGGACACTAGTTGCAGCTTTCATCGATAAGTACAAGTCCCATGGTTATCCAATTGACGGCGCTGTACTTTCAAAAATCGGCGTTCCGTACACGCAAATCTCTGGTGAAGCAGAGAAAACATTGTGTGATCTGCACGAGAAGTGCGTAGATTTACTGGACATTGACGACGAAGAGGACGAGGGAGCAATTATCCTAACGAAGGATGAATACATCTTCCGAATGGGAGATAAATTTCAGGAAGCAGGGA
This sequence comes from Terriglobales bacterium, assembly GCA_035623255.1. Taxonomy (GTDB): domain Bacteria; phylum Acidobacteriota; class Terriglobia; order Terriglobales; family Acidobacteriaceae; genus JAFAGX01. Next base: position 23,496 of record DASPTU010000090.1, read on the forward strand.
AGTTTTCTGCCTGCAAACCAAACCAAGTGGCCAGTCCAACCGGGGCCGCTGCAGCTACTGCTGCGTCAAACGATTGAATCATTCCTATTCTGTGAAGAACCTGGGTCGGAGGATGCGACAGGTCGTGGAAATCCCCCTTGTTTTTCATCGATTCAAATCAGTCAAGCCACTTAGCGACTCCTCCATGATGTGAACATGTTCCACGGTGATTCTGACTAAAGCTGTACGTTCCGTCTCGACACTGAGCTGTAGCACCGGGAGGAACGGTTTTTGAGTATGTTGGGGATTGCACCCGCTGTCCGTCCTTGTTTGTGTAGAAACGTGGCGGAGTGGTTTGAGCAGGCACTGATTCGGCTTTGTCATGCCTGGTTTCAGAAACAGACTCCTGTTCCGAAGCAGTTAGTTGAGATGAATCGCACGCGGAATATCCACGCAAGCAGTTGTTGTAGTTTCGCTGGTGAGCGGCTTGCTGAACTTGGGTCCGTTCAGCATCACCTAGTTGAGATGGATCGCACCCAGAATATCCACGCAAGCAGTTGTTGTAGTTTCGCTGGTGAGCAGCCCGCTGTACCTCGGTGCGCTCGGCATCGGTTAGTAGAGATGAGTCGCACCCCGAATACCCATGCAAGCAGTTGTAATAGTTCTTCTGATGTCCCGGTTGCTGCTCTGATTGTGGTTGGCTGCCCAGCGAGGATGGAGTTAAGGAACTGACGGAAAGGACCAGAACGACAAAGATTCGTTTCTTCATAAGACACCTCAAGGTATCGGGAATTGCCCTTAAGAATTCATTTGATACGCTTAACTAGAACAGTCTCGGTTTCGTCCTCTACCTTCATTCGACAACCGGCACTCGTCTGGT
>DASPTU010000091.1:0-16190 GCA_035623255.1 Terriglobales bacterium
TGATGCTGGTGCCACAAAATGACGACGCGAAGTACTGGCATGAAAAGCTCAGTCTAGCACGCAGCTTGTGGTAGTCCTGTGGACAGTTTCCAAACTAATGGTCGTGTTAGTTGCAACTTTCTCATTCCGGTAAACTAGAACGACCAGTCATGGATGCATACGAAACCATAAATTCGGATACTCGCTCTGACGTGAGCCTGCTCAGCGAGCAGGACATCTATCTCTTCAACGAAGGCCGGAATTACCGCGCCTACAATAAACTGGGTGCACACCTGACCAATGCGGGCGACCAAGGGGGCACATGCTTCAGTGTGTGGGCGCCCAACGCAATGGAAGTGAACCTAATCGGAAATTTCAATCGCTGGGATCCTAAGGCGCACGCACTTCATCCGCGAGGCAGCTCAGGGATATGGGAAGGCTTTCTTCCGGGTGTAAAAAAGGGCGATCTGTACAAGTTCCATATTCGCTCTCATCATCACGGCCACATCGTTGATAAGGCCGATCCCTTCGGCGTCTGGCATGAGAAACCGCCTCGAACTGCCTCCGTGGTCTGGGATTTGAACTATGACTGGTCTGATCGCGAATGGATGGAGCGGCGCCGCGCCAGGAATTCGCTGCACTCCCCAATTGCCATTTATGAAGTACATCTCGGCTCCTGGATGCGTGTTCCTGAAGAGCACAATCGCCCACTGAGTTATCGAGAGATGGCACCCCGGTTAGCGGATTATGTTCGCCGCATGGGATTCACTCACATCGAATTTCTGCCGGTGATGGAGCACCCGTTTTACGGCTCTTGGGGATATCAGACGACTGGATATTTCGCTCCGACCGCACGCTACGGAACACCGCAGGATTTTATGTATCTTGTGGACCACCTGCATCAACGCGGAATCGGAGTGATCCTCGACTGGGTGCCGTCGCATTTTCCCTCTGATGGACACGGACTGGCTTACTTCGACGGGACGCATTTGTTTGAGCATGCCGACAGCCGCAAGGGCTTTCATCCCGACTGGAAGACCCACATATTCAACTACGGGCGCACCGAGGTACGCAGTTTCCTGCTCTCCAGCGCTATGTTCTGGCTGGACAAGTATCACGTTGACGGTTTGCGTGTAGATGCAGTGGCTTCCATGCTCTATCTCGATTACTCACGAAAGCACGGTGAATGGCTTCCCAATCAGTATGGCGGGCGAGAAAACCTGGAAGCCATCGACTTTCTCCGTCACTTCAATCTGGAAGCCTACAGCGAGCATTCAGACATTCAAACTTTCGCGGAAGAATCGACGGCATGGCCCATGGTTTCCCGCCCCACTTACGTAGGAGGCCTTGGCTTCGGCTTCAAGTGGGACATGGGGTGGATGCACGATACCCTGGAGTACTTCAAACAGGACCCAATCCATCGCAAATATCATCACAATCAGCTCACGTTTCGGATGTTGTACGGCTTCACGGAGAATTTCGTTCTTCCCCTGTCCCACGACGAAGTTGTGCATGGAAAAGGGTCGCTGATTGGAAAAATGCCGGGGGATGAATGGCAACGGTTCGCCAATCTCCGTCTCCTGTACGGATACATGTATGCGCAGCCCGGCAAGAAACTGCTCTTCATGGGAGGCGAATTCGGGCAAGTGCGCGAGTGGACCCATGACAGTAGCCTCGAATGGCACGTCCTGCAATATCCGTTTCACAGCGGGGTGCAGAGGTGGGTGGAGCAGTTGAACCGCCTCTATCGCGAGCAACCAGCCTTGCATGAGCTCGATAACGACCCTGCCGGCTTCGAATGGATTGACTGCAATGACAACGCCGCCAGCACAATCTCATTGTTAAGAAAAGGCAGGTCGCCTAACGAGCGAATTGTCGTGGTCGGCAATTTCACTCCGATCCCCAGGTTTGGCTACCGGGTTGGTGTGCCATCGGATGGTTTCTGGAGAGAACTCCTGAATAGTGACAGCAGGGACTATGGGGGCAGCAATATGGGAAATGTGGGAGGCGTCCGGGCAGAGCCGATTTCTGCCCACGGGCGTCCATATTCGGTCAGCTTGACCTTACCGCCATTGGCGGCACTGTTTCTGAAAGCCGAATAAACGGCAACGTGCCGAAATGTCGGCACTGGCTGGTCACTGAAATGTTTCAGACTTCGCCCACCGACTCAGCGAATCGACGCCCTCGACTTTTCGCCAGTAGCAGCTCGATTCCACCCAGGATCTCGGTAATCGGAACCCCCTTCTTCATGGCTGAATCAACAAAGGGCAACATTTCCTCCGGATCAGGATGGCAACTGGAAACCATCAAAATGGGCAGCCTGGGATTATGCAGTTTGAGGCGGACGGCCAACTCGAAGCCATTCATACCAGGCAGTTTGTAATCCAGAATCGCGGCATCAACCGTGTCATCCCTCGTCTGCACGAGGGTTAAGGCTTGGGCGCCGGTGCCTGCGGAGATGACGTTATATCCCTCCTGTACTAGCAGGCTTCCGTAAAATTCACGAATACCAGGGTCGTCATCTACGCAGAGCACTAACGGCGCTTTCAAGAGGGGGGACTGATCCTTTCCGACCTCCCGTCCCAAGGGGATAGAGGCAAGAGGTTTCGTCAACGCCCGCACGCGGAATACCAACCGGAGCGCGTGCTAGACTGCAGGAAACAGCTCCTTGCCATGCGCATCCTGACACGCTACATCCTCAGGGAAGTGACCGGTCATGCATTGATCGGGGTAGTGGTGTTCTCGTTCATTCTCTTCACTCGAGATTTGGGCCAGATTCTTGAATTGGTCGTCCGCAACAGTGCGCCATTGCCGAGCGTTGCCCAAGTCTTCTTCTTCATCATTCCGTTGACTCTGACCTTCAGTATTCCTGCCGGCGTGTTGATCGGCATTCTTGTGGGACTAAGCCGCCTGGCTGCCGACAGTGAAATCACCGCCATGCGAGCCAGCGGCCTCGGCATATGGACCTTCCTGCGAGTGATCTCGATCTTCGCTGTGGTGGCGTGGCTCCTGGCGCTTGCCAACGGCGTCTATCTGGCGCCGCGATCTCAGGCAGCAATGACCCGCTTGCAGGATCGGCTCAAGTCGTCCCAGGCATCTTTCGAAGTGCAACCGCGGGTTTTCTATGAAGGTTTTCCGCGTCTGGTTTTGTATGTGGAAAACGTGAAGCCAGCACAGGGAGCAGCTATTTGGAATGGGGTCTTCATCGCTGACACCAGCGTACCCGCGGCCCCGCGCATAACGCTCGCCAAACAGGGAATCCTGGTCAGTGAGGGACCTAACGCTCTGCACCTGCATCTGACCGATGGCGAGACGCACGAAACCGTGCCCAACGAGCCCAACCACTACCAGGTTTCGACTTTCGAGCAGACCGACTTGCCGATCACGCTACCCGAAGCCGACGCTGGCAAATCACAGGAACCGCCACCTCTATCACAGATTTCGACCGTGGATCTCTGGCGGCTGGCGAGCGACCGAAACAACCCAACCAGACGATGGGATTTGATTGAGTTCCATCGGCGCTTTGCTCTACCGACGTCATGCCTGGTGCTGGCTCTGGTTGGAGTTCCATTTGGCCTTTCTGCCAAGAAAGGGGGAAAATCCACCGGCTTCGTTCTTACAATCCTGCTGGTGTTTGCTTACTACTCGGCTTCGCTGGTGGGAGTGGCCTTGGCGCGACAAGGAAAACTATCTCCTCCGCTCGGCGCTTGGATGGCCGACATTCTCTTTTTCGTGGGAGGCGTAATTCTGTTGTGGCGCGCCGAGCGCAGGCCGATTGACCTTTATCAGTTTCGCAATTTTCGGAATCCGTTCAAAGCCAGCAGGAAGGAAGTTAACCTGCTTACTGCTCGTCCGAATCACGGTGAAGATGCTTTTCGTCGTGTTGCTTCTCGCCGCCGCATGTTCAGCGCGCGCTTTCCCCTGATTTTGGACGACTATGTATTGCGCGACTTTGTACTCAATCTGGCCCTGGTGCTTTCAGCGTTTCTACTGCTGTTGCTTGTCTTCACGGTTTTCGAGTTGCTTGGTGACATTGTTCGGAATCAGGTTTCTTCTCTGGTTGTGGGAGAGTACCTGCTCAGCGTGTCGCCATATTTCTTGTACAACATCGCACCCCTGGCCATCCTGCTGGCAGTCCTCATCACACTGGGACTGATGCAACGGTCGAACGAAATTACCGCAATTAAAGCAACCGGCATCAGCATCTATCGAGTGGTAACACCGCTGTTAGCAGTTTGCGCCATACTGGCTGTAAGTCTGTTCCTCTCGGACCAGCTTTACCTGCCTTACTCGAACAAGCGGCAGGACGCGCTGCGTAACGCGATCAAAGGAAAGCCCGCGCAAACTTATCTCAATCCCGATCGCAAGTGGATTTTTGGGCAACACTCCAGCATTTACTACTACCAGCTGTTTGATTCGGAACGCAATGAATTCGGCCGGCTTTCGGTGTTCCAATTCGAGCCTGCGACCTTCCAGTTGACGCAGCGAATCTATGCCGAGCGGGCGCGCTGGGAAGAGACGGTGGGGAAGTGGGTTTGCACTCAGGGTTGGGAACGCAATTTCCGCGGCCCGGCTATCGGGAACTATCGTACCTTCGATGTAGCAACCTTCGCCTCCGTCAGCGAGCCTCCGACATACTTCAAGAAGGAAGTGAAGCAGTCCTCGGAGATGAATTATCAGGAACTACGCGGCTACATCCATGATTTGCAGCAGAGCGGATTCGAAGTGGTCCGGCTGCGAGTACAGCTTGAAAAGAAATTTGCTTTTCCCATGGTGGTCCTGGTCATGGCGATTCTCGCGATTCCTTTCGCCCTGCAAGCCGGCCGGCGAAGCACCGTAACGGGGGTAGCCATTGCCGTGGGGATCGCCTTGGTTTACTGGACCGTGTCTGGCTTGTTTGAAGCGATGGGAAATATCAGCGAACTGCCCCCGTTTCTAGCCGCCTGGTCGCCGGACCTGATCTTTGCATTGCTGGGCGGTTACTTGATCCTTCGAGTCCCAACCTAATCCGCCGCCACGGCCGAGGGATTGCCGCCCGCGATCGTGGTGGCCTGGCCGACTGGCGTCAGAACTCCGCTGGTGGTGTTCAAATTAAACTCGGTCACAGTGGATGCCCCGTTGTTGGACACAAACACGAAGTCAGTGGGGTTGGTGAGAGTATTGCCAACGTTTGATCCCGTAGTACCGGCGATGATAACCAGCGAGAACGGAGTCAGACCAGTCGAGATAGTTGGGCTGGTAAGCGCGGTCAACACGCCACTGCCGGGAGCGAAGGAAAATTCCGAGATATTGCTCGATTGCTTGTTCACAACGTAAAGGAAGTTAAAGCTGGGGTCGGCGGCGAACGCAAACGGACCGAGCCCGGCGGAGAACGGTGAACCCGCAACCGGCGTCAGCGTGCCGTCGGGACTGTTAGGATTTGCGCAACTGGTAACCACTTTATCGCAGATGGCGAAGGCGGAAACGTTGTTGGATCCACTGTTGGCCACGTACAAAAACGCTCCACTCGGAACCGTACCCAATCCGGACGGTGCAAGGCCGACCGTATACGGCGAAAATCCCTTTTGCGTGAGCGCACCGGAAGCGCTAATGCTGAAAACTCCGACGGTGTTCGTGAAGTTGTTTGCCACGTAGAGGAAGTTTCCGCTGGCACTGACAGCCACTGCAGTTGGCGAAGTGGGAACGGTAGTCCCTGCCGGAATCGTCGTGAATGGGGATCCGCCAATTTCCGTCAAAGAAGTGCCGTTAATTGAGTACACGGCAATGCTGCTCGCGCCCTGGTTTGCCACGAACAAGAACTTCCCCGCGCGATCAATTGCCATACCCGTCGGCATGGCTCGCGTTGTGCCAGTGGCATCGGAAGCCTTGCTTCCCGCTGTCAAGGTACCATCGGTGCTGATGGAATAGGAATAGATGTCGTCCGAGTTGTTGTTGTCCACGAACAGTGCATCCAGCGACGGGGTGATCGCAATCGCATAAGGCATACTGCCGGTGGGGAGCAGGTTGCCAGAGGTGTTGACAACGCCAGAACTGATTGTCGCTGAGTAGGCCTGGACCGCGTTGTTTCCCTGCGTGGCAAGGTAAAGGACCGCCGTACTGATCGGGCCAGGTGCGAGGGTCCGAGTGGTGCAGGCCAGCAGGCCACAAAGCGCAACCAGCAGCAATGACACACGGAGACGGAGTCTCATCGATTATTATTTCTCCAAATGCTGCCTCGGCGGGAGTTTAGCGTTCTCGCGAAGCCAAGGCCAAAAATGAAATATTTCTCGCTTACTTCAATTGTGTATCAGGAATGCAGGGCAGAGCGCAAACGCAGCCGAAGCCGCAAGATGGTGCTGCAACCGGCGGATGACCTTGGCAGTTAGCTGCCGCTCTTTTACCCGCAGTGATGTTTATTCGTTTGAGCCATCGGGACTATGACGCCGGTGTCTTGACTCGGCATTCGGCAACAGGTTACTTTCCCGAACTGGGAAATTTCTTATTTCATCGGGGCGAGAACACGTGGCCAATAGACCGATCGTTACGCTAACCACTGATTTCGGACTTAATGACCATTTCGTCGGCACCATGAAGGGCGTAATTCTGAACATCGCGCCCGACGCCGAAATTGTGGACATCAGCCATGCTGTGCAGGCGTTTGATGTCCTGGACGGTGCGCTCGCGATCGCGCAGTCCTACTCCTATTTCCCGAGCGCGACCATTCATGTGGTGGTCGTCGACCCCGGAGTGGGAACGGCGCGTCGGCCCATTTTGCTGTCTACCGAGAAATATTATTTTGTCGCTCCAGATAATGGGGTGCTTTCGCTGGTGTGCAGTCGCGAAGAACGGATCCGAGTGCGGCACATCACCATGGACCACTATTTCTTGCAACCAGTGAGCAATACGTTTCACGGTCGGGATATTTTTGCGCCGGTCGCTGGTTGGCTGGCCAGAGGGGTAGATGGCGCCAAGTTTGGAGAAGAGATTTCAGACTACCTGCGATTTAATGCACCAAAGCCCAAACCAATCGATGCTCGTACTTTCCGTGGCGTGGTCCTGAGGGTAGACCGCTTTGGCAATCTGGTGACCAACTTCACTCCCACGGACGTCCCGATGCTTTTTCAGACGTCACCGCCGCCGTTCAAAATTGTCATCGGTTCGCGCGAAGTTACGGCACTGCACGGTAACTATTCAGAAGGTGCACCCAACGAGCTTTTCGGGATTTTGGGCAGTATGGGGTACCTGGAGATTGCCTCCAACCGTGCCGCGGCGGCACAGCTTATTGGTTCCGGCAAGGGTAGCGAAGTTACCCTGGTTGTGGAAAGCGCAGCGGGGGCGAGCAATGGAGGCTAAGTCGGTGTTTTGGACTAAGCGGCGGGTCGCGAGGTAGTTAGCCAGAATTTTCACCCACAACAAACTGCCTGACTCTTCTTACCAGAGACTCGGGCGCCTCGGCCTCCAATTCCACCAGTCCATCCTTGTATGCCCGAGAATAGATTCGCGATCGGGCCTCGAGCAGTGCCAGCGTCTTGCCTTCTTTCTGGGGCACCCGAAGGCGAATACGGCTGATGGCATCTTCCGAGAGCATTGCATCGATTCGCTCGAGGAGGGTGCTCATGCCGGCTCCCTTCGCTGCTGAAACGTAAATTGTCGCAGCGTCGTCGAGCAGGCTTTCGCGTTGTTTTGGTGGGAGCAGATCAGTTTTGTTCATCACGTGCAGCCTGGGCTTGCTCTCCGCCTCCAATTCTTGTAGCACTCGTTCGACCTGCGCATCCTGCTCGGCCGAAAGCGGACTGCTGGCATCGGAAACATGAAGGATGAGCGCTGCGCGTTGTACCTCCTCCAAAGTGGCGCGGAAAGCTGATACCAAAGTGTGCGGCAGATTGCGGATAAATCCCACAGTGTCCGAAAGCAACGCCTTACGACGCGAGGGCAGCACCACGGAACGAATCGTGGGGTCTAACGTCGCAAACATCTTGGGTGATTCCAGCACCGCTGCCTGGGTCAAAGCGTTGAACAAGGTGGATTTCCCGACATTTGTATAGCCGACTAACGCAACGGTAGCCACGGGCACAGACTCGCGTCGCTGGCGCTGCTGCGCGCGAATCCGACGCACATTCTCAATCTGTTGTTTTACATGACGGATACGTCGGTAAATTTTTCGCCGGTCGGTTTCAAGCTGGGTTTCACCAGGGCCGCGTGTCCCGATGCCACCCGCCAACTGCGACATCTCGATGCCTCGTCCACCCAACCGCGGCAGAAGGTATTCGAGCTGTGCCAGCTCAACTTGCAACTGTCCTTCCCGCGTTCGCGCATGCCGGGCAAAAATATCGAGGATGAGTTGTGTACGATCGATGACCTTGGTATTCACGACATTCTCGATGTTTCGCTGCTGGGAGGCTGTCAGATCATGATCGAACAACAAAAGATCCGCCAACACCGACGCCGCTGCGCCAGCGATTTCCTGGAGCTTGCCCTTGCCGATCAGCGTGGCCGGATCAGGCTTGTCACGATGCTGGAGTACTTCTCCGACAACCTGTGCGCCAGCGCTGATTGCCAGATCGCGCAGCTCTTCTAGCGATTCCTCCGCGCTGAACTGAAGAATGCTGGGAGCCTTCGAAGAGCTGCTTCCCAAAGCTGCGCTCTCCCGCCCTGCCTGATATGTCGGGGTTGAGTCTTCATCTATGCTGGCCGCTGCTACCTTGCGTCGCAAACGCACACGATAGTCAATGCCCACCAGGAACGCACGTTCGCTTGGCGAATGCGTTCTGGTGGCTCTGGGGGTGCCATCGCGTTTTTGTAAATGCCTTGAGTGACTGCTCAATGGATAGATTCTCTAATGACGGCGAGGGTTAATTCACCCCTCGGTGCCGGAAGCGCTGGGCGGGGAACTGCCGTCGGCGGCTGAGTTCGTTGTAGGAACCACCGCCGGTTTGTCGCCGTGGGCGTGTAACCGGCCCATGGACACAGTGGAGATCGCATGCTTGAAGATCAGTTGCTCCTGATTGTTCGTTTCAAGCACTACCGAATACTTATCAAAAGAGCGGATCCGTCCGCTTAACTTGACCCCGCTCAACAAGTAAATCGTGATATTCATTCGTTCTTTGCGGGCGGTGTTGAGGAAGGAATCCTGAATATTTTGTGCCGGCTTATTTTCCATAGCCGATCTCCTTGGCTCTCACATCATAGGGAGCCTTTCGATGGGAAGCTTGAGGTTACAGGTCTGATCCACGCCCAGAGCAACACTGGTACGATACGGTGTTGTTGGCGACTTTTCAAGAGAACATCGGCCTGCGAACTGATCCTGAAATGGCGCTCTGGCTGCAAACGTTGACATAACAGTTTCCGAAGTGTAATAGTCCGGCGATTGAGAACTTCGTAGGCCTCTGATTCGCGGATCGTAACGCTAGCGGGGGCATTCTCCTGATCCTTTCGCAGGATTATGACCGCTGTCCGTGACATGTGGCGTCTGGAGGAAGACATGCAATCTCTGAGTGCGCTCGTCGGAATGTGGGTCATGCCTACACACACCGGCACCGAAGCTCTGGCTCTGATTCTCCGCTGGTTTCACTTCATTGCAGGGATTACGTGGGTAGGATTGCTCTATTTTTTCAACCTCGTTAACGTTCCATTCATGAAGCAGGTCGACGCGAGCATGAAGCCGAAGATCTTCCAATACATGACCATGCCTGCTCTGCAAATATTTCGATGGAGTGCGCTGTTGACCGTTTTCTTTGGTCTTTGGTATTGGGGGCAGATCCTTGTGGCACCCGATGCCGCCCGCGAAGGGAAAAGCGCCGCCGCAACGATTGGCTTGTTCCTGCTCGTTTGGATCGTCGCTTCGGCGATTCTCTATTTCGTAATTTCCAAAAGTCCCAGCGGATATTTGCTTGGGGCCGTGGTTCTCATTGTGGTGATTGCTGCCAGCTGGGCATTCCTCAAATACACACCAGTAGGGCAGGACGACAATCATGTTCTTTCCATCGGGGTTGGTGGCGGTATGGGAATCATTATGCTCTTTAACGTTTGGGGCATCATCTGGCGAAACAACAAGAAAATCATTCGTGGCACTCTCGCGGGAACGCTTCCCTCGAATGCTCCGACTTTGGCACGCCAGGTCTTTCTCGCTTCGCGCACGAATCTGTTCTTGTCCGTGCCCCTGCTTTTCTTTATGGCCACGGCATCACATTACGTAATTTTCGGTCGATAGCGCGAGTGTGACTCTCCCGGCGACCAATTCTTGGTAACGACCTTTCTGTGCCAGAATAAGACGTGCCGAACGCCGATTTCACCCGCGGAATAGTCCTGTTCAACCAGGGACACTTTTTTGAAGCTCATGAAGTGCTCGAAGACGTCTGGCGTGCGGCCCCTGCTCAGGAGAAGAAGTTCCTACAGGGTTTGGTCCAGCTGGCCGTCGCCTTCCATCATCATTCGACTGGAAACTGCGTTGGGATGCGGTCCGTGATGGAGCGTGGAATTAGGAACCTGGGAGGCCAGAGTCGTGATTACAAAGTTAATCTAGCACCGCTCATACATTCCCTTGCTGCTTGGCGTCAGGCTCTGGACAAAGGTGGGAAGCTTCCGGCAATGCCGCGCATAGAAATTTCAGATTCGGATCACGAAACGCCCATCACATTGGCACAAGTGGAAGAAGCGCGTCGCAACATCCAGTCCACTGCGTTCCGCACGCCTCTGGTCCGCTGGAACGCGGAGGCGCCGTGCGAATTGTATTTGAAGCTGGAAAACCTGCAGCCGATCGGCTCTTTCAAGATTCGGGGAGCGGCCAATGTCATGGCCCTTACACCTCTGGAGCAGTTATCGCGGGGCGTCTTGACTGCTTCGGCCGGGAACATGGCACAAGGGGTGGCTTTTTGCGCGCAGCGTTTGGGGATCCCCGCAACCATTGTGGCGCCCGAAACCGCCCCGACGACCAAGGTTCAAGCGGTGGAGCGAATGGGCGGCCACGTGATTAAGGTGCCCTTCGCCGAATGGTGGAAAACCTTCCAGACCCGTTCCTATCCGGGCGTAGACGCCACGTTCATTCATGCTTTTGACGATCCACACGTGATGGCTGGCAATGGCACGATCGCGTTGGAGTTGCTCGAGGACCTGCCTGACCTTGAGGCTGTGGTCATTCCCTGGGGCGGAGGCGGACTGAGCTGCGGAATTGCCTCCGTTTTGCGGAAAAAGCTACCTAACGTGAAAGTTTATGCGGCTGAAGTTGAAACAGGTGCGCCGTTAGCGGCCTCCATGGCTGCAGACGAGCCACGCACGGTCGATTACAAACCATCCTTCGTCGACGGTATCGGCAGCAAGATGGTGTTTCCCAGCATGTTCGAGCGTGCACGGCACCTCCTGGACGGTTCGCTGGTGGTGAGTCTGCAGGAAGCCGCGCGAGCGATGAAAATGCTTGCTGAGCGCAACCGTGTGATTGCCGAAGGCGCCTCTGCCTGTGCTGTTGCAGCCGCACTATCGGGTCGTGCCGGCTCGGGAAAAGTGGTAGCGATTGTTTCTGGCGGTAACATTGATCTAGATAGGTTCACTGAGATTGTGAACAAAGCAAACTAGGGCCGGCGTTTCTTGGGCGCAGGTTTCGCTGGTTGTTCCCCGGGCGCGAGCACCCGGCGAACGATCGGCGTGTTCAGCTTGTACTTGCGCGCACTGACATTTCCATTTTCGTCTTTTACCCGCAGTACGAACACAGGCAACACGCCTTCCTTGTCGAAATTTTCGCGTGACACGCTGATTGGCAGTTCCCCATTAAGATTTCGCTCGCGATAAGCCGTCTCGTAGCGATGCCGCTTCACGTTCCAGGTAAAAACCCGCACTTGGTTGTAGTCGAAGGGCAATCCGTCTTTCGGCTCAGTGAGGCCGACCAGATACTGCGAAACTTTCTTGTCACCATCCGCCACTTCATCGAGCACGAAAAATGCGACGATCCGTTGGCCTTCGGCGTACTGGGCTATCTCCAAAGGCACATCGAGGTCCACCATCCGGGCGAGAACCCAGCCCATGTGCCCCTCAGGATCACGAATGAGCCACCAATCCTCCAGGATGGCCGATTTGGGCGATTCGCTGTTGGCGGCAGGCGGGGCGGCGCCAGGCAGCACCTTCTCAGCGGTGGCACGCTTGAAGATGGAAACCTTGCTCCCCTGGTTCAGTTGATACAGGTGCTCGGTTTCCCGGCCGGGCTCGAGATGTATGTTGGTGTCGTTGCGAGTTGTCCCGGTGGCTTGGAGTGGATCGCTCTGCTCCTGCTGCGCAAGTTTCTGGAACCCATCGTAGACCTGCTGCGATACCAGATATCGCTGCTCAATCCATCCTTCTGAGCCGGTGTCGGTGCGCACGCGCACAAAACGACGTTCGTGCTCGAGTATTTCCACCCGGTCACCGTTCTTTACAGTTCCGACCTTGCTGTAGACGGTCGCGACCCGGTCGCGCAGAACGGCTTGAGGAACGGAGACGTACCCGAGTTCAGCAGCTTTTTTGTGTCGCGCGCAGCCGGAGAAGCAAAGCACGGTCACGATTGCCCATGGCAGGGCGCGAACACGGAAGGCTCCCGCGTGGATCACAAGCCAATATAGCGCACAGAGTGAAAGGATAGTGTTTAGAGGATTGGTATCGCTGATCTAATCCCCAAAGCAAATGCCAATTGCTCGAGCTGTCCGAACCATCTCGCCCTGCGGATCGACAATTCTCAACTGTCCCACAGCATCGGCGAGGTTGACAGATTCGATTTGCGCATTCCGCAGGCACACCATTTTGCCGAAGCCGCCCTGTGCTACCAACTCCACCGCTGCGACGCCGAACCGCGTGCCCAGAATCCGGTCGAAAGGCGAAGGCGATCCGCCCCGCTGGATGTGTCCGAGAACGCTGACGCGAACCTCCTTGTGGGCGGTAAGCGCAATGCCATCTCCGATGAGATTCCCGACGGAACCGCCACGGGCAAGCTGTTTCAACTCGGAAGGCAGTCTGATTCCTTCAGCAACGACCACGATGGTGAAGCGTTTACCGTAGCCTTCTCGTTCCGCAACGTAATCACAGATTCGCTGCAGGCTGAATGGAACTTCGGGAATGAGAATGACGTGAGCACCGCCGGCGATCCCCGCCTCCAGCGCGATCCAGCCGGCATCCCGCCCCATGACTTCAATGACCATAACGCGATGATGCGCCTCGGCGGTGGTGTGGATTTTGTCGATCGCATCGGTTGCCGTATGCAGGGCGGTGTCAAATCCGAAGGTGATCTCCGTCGCCGAGAGATCGTTGTCAATGGTTTTCGGAACGCCAACCACCTTCAGTCCTTTTTCGAAAAGTTCCCATGCGATTTTCTGTGACCCGTCCCCGCCAATACTGATCACGGCATCGATCCCAAGCTTGTGCGAATTGGCGATGACTTCATCCGAAATGTCACGAATAACGTCTTTCCCGTTTTCGCGGCTTTTGTAATGGAAAGGATTACCGCGGTTGGTGGTGCCAAGAATCGTTCCGCCGCGAGGGAGGATGCCACTGACATCCTTCAGGCCGAGTTCGTATGACTTCTCAGGCCATATCAGACCATCGAAACCATCCGGAATGCCGAAGACCTTCCACTTGTATTTCAGGATGGCGGACTTGACTGCAGCGCGGATGACCGCGTTCAGTCCCGGGGCATCGCCACCGCCAGTGCAAATTCCGATGCAGCGAACGTTGGACATGGAAACATTAGGGCTGCTTGCCCGCTGTTTTCATAATACCGTCTCCGCAAGCAACCGGGGATTACCGTCGGACGTACCTCACGGCAAAGTGCCAATCGCCGTTAGGGACCGACGGTGACCGTCAATGTACCTGTGCCTGACGAGGTAGTAGCCGTAATCGTAGTCGTACCCTGACCCACGATTTGAGCGGTTCCGGTGGACGTGTTGGTAAAGCTGATCACTCCAGTGTTGCTGGAACTCCAGGTCGCACTGACCGTCGAACCGCTAACTGTGGCCGTGTAATCGATGGCGGTTCCGACGGGACTCGTACTCAAGCTGTAAGAGGTGGTCGACGGCGAGATTGTGACCGTCTGCGTGGTTGTGCAGGAGCTTCCCACGCAGACGCTCGCGGTACCACTGACCGCGCCATTGGAACTGGTGTTTGTGACCGTGATCGTAACTGAAGAAGTTGCGGTGATAGACAGCGCCTTGATCAAGCCGCTGGTGCCGACGCTCACGGCCGCAGGATCGGAACTGCTCCATGTCGTGCCTGAGGCGGCCGTCAGATTCTTGGTTGTCCCGTCATTGTAGGTGCCGGTGGCCGTCAACTGCTGCGTCTGATTAAGCACCGTAAGAGATGGGCTCGACGGCGTGATGGCGATGCTGCTAAGCGTCGGGTTGACAAAAAAGCCATTGCATCCGGCGACGAACGCGACGAGCAAGGCAATCCCGAAAGCTCCAGCGGTTCCAAGCTTCTGCTTTGAATTCAACATGTTAGCGAAAATCTGAGCAACACCCTTACGACTGCGCGTGAACCCAAATTGTAACAGAGAGCAGCGGGCACGACTGAAACCGAAAGGGCCGAATGCCGTTGTCAAAGAGAGAACGCAGCCCGTGGCGCCAGCTTGCGATGATTTTCTGAGAAATTGAATCCGTCGCGCCGCCTACAATTCCAGGATCACGAATTTTGCTTGCTTGGGGCCGACATTGGTGACGGTGTGCGTCATTCCTCCTTCGAGCCACTTCACCTCACCGGATCTCATTTCTATGTTGGAGGGAGGTTTACCAACCACATCATCCCGGAAGAGCAGATCGGATACCGCGACCACCAGGCGCGGGCCGGGATGATGATGCTTGGGTAGCACCCCAGCTATCTGCAGTTCGACTTCGGAAACGCGGACGCCGTCTTGGACAAACAAGACCTCTTGGGTCCCGCCGTGCAGCACCTGCAGACTGCGGTCATCCTCCCATTTCGGTGCTGACTCGTCCGGCACTTGATTGCGCAACAACTCGATGGTCACGTTGCGGAATGGAGTGTCACCTACATTGCGCACGACGTGCGCGAAATTCCCCGGCGCAAACCGCGTATCACCGTCCTGCAAGTTGAGCTTGACCGGAGGCTTTCCCTCGACTTCATTGGAAATCTCGGCAGAACCGAGGGTTACAAACACGTAGTCGTGGCGGTGAAGGTGCAGCATCGTCACCGAATGCGGGGCTGCTTCTACCTCAAAGACCCGCACTTCGGCGTTCTGAAAAATGAGGTGGTGATTTGGTTCCGCCGTGATTTCGACTGCAGAGGGCGGCTTGGCCTGCGCCCTGTGTTTCTGAGCTGCCAGCGGAATAGCCGCGCAGGCGATAAAAATCAAAAATAACCTGACTCTCATCTTCAAAATTCTAGCAGGCCAAAGCCTCGTAGATGTCAGCGCCACAGGCTCTCGTTAGTACATCATTACGGTAAAATTAAAGCGTGGCCGATTTGGGAAAACTGCTGATTTTGCTCGGCGCAATTGTCATTGTTGCTGGAATTGTCCTTATGTTGCTCGGCCGTACCGGCATTCCCCTGGGGCGGCTTCCCGGCGACATCGTTTACCGCGGCAAAAACACGACCTTCTATTTTCCCCTTGCCACCTGCATCTTGCTGAGTGTCGTGCTGTCCGCCATTTTCTACGTGATCAGCCGAATCCGCCACTAGCGCACGCCCAGGATATCGCGGCCAGATACAGCCGCCCGCACAAGTGGTATGTACAATAGTAGATAAATGGATATTTCACACAGACCACTGTGTTTTATATGCTGAGAGCGAATTCGGAGGATGACAATGTCGCAAAACAACGGTAATAGCCTTCGCCTCAAGACCGGCCTCGCCGAAATGCTGAAGGGCGGCGTCATTATGGATGTCACCAATGCCGAGCAGGCGGTCATAGCCGAGAAAGCCGGCGCCGTCGCGGTAATGGCCCTCGAGCGCGTTCCCGCCCAGATCCGCGCAGAAGGCGGCGTAGCCCGCATGGCTTCTCCTAGAAAGATTCGCGAGATTATGGCTTCCGTTTCGATTCCGGTGATGGCCAAGTGCCGCATCGGCCACTTTGCCGAGGCACAGATTCTGCAGGAACTTGGCGTCGACTACATCGACGAATCTGAAGTGCTGACGCCTGCTGACGAAGCTCATCACGTCGACAAGCACGCCTTCACCGTGCCGTTTGTCTGCGGCGCACGGAACCTGGGCGAAGCTTTGCGCCGCATTGCTGAGGGCGCAGCCATGATCCGGACGAAAGGCGAAGC
>DASPTU010000092.1:0-56763 GCA_035623255.1 Terriglobales bacterium
AAGACCTGTTCCACAACTACCTGGAATCGACTTCGGTTTTCCGGGCTGCCGTGCCGGCAGGCAAGCAAACGGCGAGCTGTACGACTTCCGGACCGGCGTCTAACTGGTCGGCCATCATTGCCGGATTCCTCGCCGCTTCAGGCCCTTGAATTACTGCAATAACCAGATAATCCCTTGCTAACCGAGCGGAGCCTCTATAGTCTAACTCGGTAACCGAGAGGAGAGCGTCGTGAGCAAACCTTCTGACCTCGTCCAGGGAACACTCGACATGCTGGTCCTCAAAATACTCGCGTTGCAGCCCCTGAACGGATGGGCGATCA
Organism: Terriglobales bacterium; assembly: GCA_035623255.1. GTDB lineage: Bacteria > Acidobacteriota > Terriglobia > Terriglobales > Acidobacteriaceae > JAFAGX01. The sequence continues at coordinate 321 of DASPTU010000092.1, forward strand.
GCCAGCGTCTCAAACAGATCTCCAGCCACGTGCTGGGCGTCAGCGATGGCTCCCTCTACCCGGCACTGCACAAACTGGAGCACCGCGGTTGGATTCGAGCTCAGTGGAAGGCGAGCGAAAATAATCGTCTCACCAAGTGTTATTCGCTCACGCGGCTGGGGCGGAAGCAACTCGAAAAAGAGACAGCCAATTGGAACCGCGTGTCAGCTGCCATCTCCGGCATAGTAAGGCTGGAAGAGGCCTGAACATGGACATCGAACAATGGTTTTATTCCTTGCCTGTCCGTTTACGGTCCTTGTTCCATCCTCATCAGATGGAGCGCGAACTAACCGAGGAAGTTCGCGAGCATCTCGACCAGCAAATCAGGGACAATGTTGCGAAAGGGATGTCTCCGGAAGAAGCGCGCTACTCCGCCATGCGCGCGTTTGGCGGAATCACGCAGATCGAACAGCAATGCCGGGAGGTACGTGGTAGTGCCCTCCCGGACGATTTTGCACGGGACCTGCGTTTCGGTTTCCGGCAACTGTATCGCTGCCCAGGCTTTTCTGCATTGGCGATTTTGTGTCTAACCTTGGGCATCGGCGCGAACACAGCGGTATTCAGTTGGGTCGAGGGAATTTTATTCCGCCCCTACCCCATGGTCGCGCATCAGGAGCGGCTGTTCGCACTGGCCGCAACGGTGCAGGGAGAGAACCGTCCCGACATGCTGTCCTGGCCGGACTTCCTCGACCTGCGCCGTAGCTGCACGCTCTGCGAGGACTCATTCGTCAGTAAGATTACCGGCAGTACGCTTAATATTGGAGACCATGCCGAAGTCACGACTGGTAGCCTTGTCTCAGCCAACTATTTCGAAGCCATCGCTCTTCATCCCATTCTCGGGCGCGCCTTCGAGCCCGGCGAGGACGTCGGCAACGGTGCCCATCCCGTTGTAGTTATCAGTTATCAGATGTGGCGCAATCGCTTCAAAGGTGACCCGGAAGTCATCGGGAAGGTGCAACGGCTAAACAATGTGCCACATACCATCATCGGTGTCGCGCCAGAGGGATTCTACGGGACATTCGTAGGCAGGGCGATACAGTTCTGGGTGCCGGTATCGATGCAGGGAACCTTCGACAGCGGTGGTTACAAACTCGAAGACCGCGGTGCGCGATGGATCGAAGCCTATGTGCACCTGAAACCCGGTGTCAGTCGGGCACAGGCACAACAGCAAATTTCTACCATCGCGGCACGATTGCAAAAGGACTACCCAGCCACCAACCGTGGGCGCAGCATCGGACTGTGGGCGCTGTGGCAAACCCCATTCAACCATGCCGGCGAACTGCTGCCCACCCTCGAGGTTATGGTTGCCGTAGTCGGGTTTGTCCTGCTCATTGCCTGCGCCAACGTCGGCAATCTCCTGCTGGTCCGGTCGTTTATTCGACGCCATGAAATGTGCGTGCGTCTGGCAATTGGAGCCACCGGTTCCCGTTTGTTGCAGCAGCTTCTTATCGAAGGCCTCATCCTCTCGGTGCTAGGAACCGCGGGAGGATTTTTGATGGCGTATTGGTGCCGGCACCTGCTGGTGAGGTTGTTGCCAGTGAGCGAAGGCGAAGCAATGTACTTGCCGGGAACGATTGACGGCCGAGTCATGATGTTAGGTGCCGGCATTTGCTTGCTGGTAACACTGATTGTTGGCCTGGTTCCGGCATTTCAAATCCGCAAGCTGGATCTTGCTGGTTCGTTGAAAGCTGAATCTTCGGGGGTGGTTGGCGGCCGTGGAAAAGCTCGGATGCGCTCAGGGCTGGTGGTATTCCAGATCTGCCTAAGCTTCATTCTGCTGGTTGCAGGGGCTCTGTTGCTCGAAAGCCTGCAGAGGATTCGAACAACCAACCCCGGTTTTTCGACGACGAGTGTCGCGGTGACAGGAGTGTCGCTGGTCGCGTCGGGATATGACGTGCCTCGCTCAAAGATTTTTCAGGACGAACTTCTTGACCGCCTGAGCGTGTTGTCCGGTATCCAGTCCACGGCGTTCGCGGCAGTCACGCCGCTGGGCTACGCCACTTTCTCTTCTACGCCGATCGCTGCGGATGGGTACCAAGCTCCGCTTGAGGAACAACTCGAGGTGGAATACAACCAGGTGAGTCCGAATTATTTCGCCACCTTAGGAATTCCTCTACTCTCCGGTCGGGAATTCACGCGCAGTGACGATGAAAACGCACCGTTGGTCGCCATCGTTAATCGAACCATGGTGATGCGGTACTGGCGGGGTGAGGATCCGCTCGGACGTCGAGTGCAAGTGAAGGGCCGCTGGGCGCGAGTCGTGGGCGTGGCGGCCGACTCGAAATATGAAAGCATGCGCGAGACTGCGAGACCTTTCTTCTATGTGCCTCTGCGGCAGGACTTTGTCCGAGACCCGGACTTGAATATCCGCACTACACAATCGCTGCAGAACACATTGGCCGCCGTTCTCCGTGAGGTACACGCCTTGGACCAGGATCTTGCCCTGTATGGAATGAGCACGCTTCAGGAACAAGTAAACCGCGCCAACTCGCCGCAACTCGTCGCCGTCACCCTGGTCTTGACTTTGGGAGGCTTGGCGCTTCTCCTTGCCGCTGTGGGACTTTACGGAGTGATGTCTTACGCGGTCGCGCAAAGCACGCGCGAATTGGGCCTTCGCATGGCCCTTGGCGCCGACGCGGCTAACCTGCTACGGCTGGTCATTTCGCGCGGCCTGCGATTAACCGCCGGAGGTGTCCTTTTCGGCACGGTGGCTGCCCTGGCTGTGACGAGATTACTCGGACAACTTCTCTATAACGTAAGCCCGCACGATCCGCTGGTATTCGGTCTTGCCCTAGCAGTGATGACTACCACAGCCATCTTCGCTTCTCTATTGCCCGCCTGGCGAGCCAGCCGGACGGATCCCGCGCGCGTATTGCGGGAGTGATGACACCAAACGACAAAAGCGCTATGAAGACGGTTCACATCATCTCTGTTCCCCACAAATCGTGCAGGTGAACGATACCCTCCAGATTTCCGGCTGAATCGACGACCGCTAGTGATGTGATCTTCTTATCTTCCATCACCGCAAGCGCGGTCGTGGCAAATTCCTGTCCGCCGATAGTTTTGGGGTTGCAAGTCATGCACTCGCCGGCAGTCAGATCAAGCACATCTTTGCCGCGTTTTTCGAGCAGCCGCCGCAGGTCACCATCGCTGATCACACCCACAAGCTTCTCACCCTCGACTACCGTTGTAATGCCCAGTTTCTTGCGCGACATTTCGTAGATCACATCCGGCATCTTCGTTTGCGGCGATACGCGAGGCACCGTGTCGCCGGTGTGCATCAGCGATTCCACCTTAGCCAGACGCTTTCCTAAATTCCCGCCGGGATGCAGATTGGCAAAATCATCCTCTTTGAATCCACGTTTCTCCGCCACCGCCATCGCTAGAGCGTCACCCAAAGCCAGCATGGTTGTCGTGGAGGCTGTAGGCGCAAGTCCCAAGGAGCACGCCTCCTTGGCCACGGAACAATCGAGCGCCACATCGGCAGCGGCAGCCAAAGTAGAAGGCTGCGCCGACCGCTCATTTTTGGCCGCCAAACTCGGAACCAGCTCCTCGCATGTCATCGCAATCAGCGGAACCCGCAAACGCTTGAGTGTTGCCAAGAGCCGCAGAATTTCTTCCGTCTCTCCACTGGCCGAAAGCGCCAATACCACATCCCCTCGCACTACCATGCCCAAATCGCCATGAACGGCTTCAACCGGGTGCATGAAAAGCGCCGGAGTTCCCGTCGAATTGAGGGTGGCAGCAATTTTGCGAGCGATAATCCCGCTCTTCCCCATCCCCGTCACTACCACTCGCCCCCCGCACCGGTATATAAGCTCGACGGCTTGGTTAAAAGCCTGCGCCATCGGCCCGGCTATGCGGTCCGCCAGCACACGCAGCGCGTCCGCTTCGATCCGGACAACATTTTCTCCAACGTGTTTCATGAAGGAAAGGATGTTAGCACGTCAACAAGCTTCGAAAGATGGCAGCGGCACCGGCTGGTTCGGCCAGTCAAAAGTGATCGTCGAAAGTCTGACGCGGTGATAATCCTCCCAGGCCTTTGGACTGGATCAATCGGTCCCAGGGACCGGCCTGCCAATTGTCCTTGTGACGCTCCTCAAACATCCACGGCGGCAGCGTGATCAAGAGCGTTTGCGCCAATGCATGCGCATACGCCTCGTACATCGCACGCAGCTTGGTCAGCTTCTCCGTAAATTCGGTACCCTCCTTCAGTCGCACTCCGCGGGCCTCAAGGCTTTTTCTCAGGGAAGCAAGCTGTTCCGCCGACAGGCGATCGGGGAACCCGCGGTCGTACTGGGCCCGGACAACTTGGGCCAGATCAACCATAGCGTGCCGTGCCATCGCAAAAGTCATCTTCGCCTGATCGGTCGGCAGCGCATCGACGCCAGCGATCACCAGCGCCGTCGTATCCAGGATTGCCGTCAGCGCCCCCAGCCATGATTGATTGGTGTGCTGCGAGCGAAAGAAACACAGCACCGGATAAGAAATGTGGCTCTCCAGGACCTCGCTGGCCAGCCGTTCCCAATCTCGAAAAACCTGATCGAGTAATCGCTTTTCGGAAGCCGTCCCTAATCTCGCAAGCAGTTCGGCCGCCGTTGGCGGGGAGCCTGCCCGCACATCCAGCAGCGAGATCTGAACTTCGCGGCGTGAGAACGAAGAATAGAGCGTAGGCAGGTACCCAATAACTGTTCCTAGAAAGCCAAAACCCATTCCCGCCTCAATGACAGCCAAGGCGCGAGACAAAGGAGAAGTGGGAACAATGTCCCCATATCCCAGCGTGAAGAATGTCTCACCGCTGTGGTATAGCAACCTGCCAAAGGTGATGGGTTCGTTGCTTAGTTGCAAATGCTCACCGGCGCCGTACTGCACCAGGGCAAAGCCGAAGATCAGCCCCATGGCCCACAAAGCCAGCAGGAAGATCAACGACAACGGTCCAAAGTAGCCGAGGACATTCTCGCGCCGGCCGGCCGACTGAATGTGGCTGGTCAGCGTGCGCCACGGAATCCACGTATGGCGGTAAAACCACGATGTGATGCGGAAATGGCGTTGGACTCGCCGTGGAAGAACAACCGTCTCAAACGCGTCGAGCAGGACCGCAAGAATTACCCCTGTACCAGCAATTGCGGCAAAGACATGCATATGCGGCTTACCGTGGCTGCTTAGATGAGGTAGGGATATTAGCAGATTCGCATCAGTGTCACGGCTGTGCCGGGAGAAGGCTAGGGAGTCTTATGTGCGTTCTGCACCGCCCGGCACACCGCTTGCAACTCCTTTAATACAGTCCGCAGTTTTGTCGATTCCAACGCGTTGGCACCATCGGATTTCGCTTCTTTCGGATTGTCGTGCACTTCGAGAAAAATCCCGTCCACCCCCGCTGCCGCTGCTGCCCGCGCCAACACAGGAATGAATTCAGGCTGCCCGCCGCTGGTCGCAGGTTGATCGTCATCTCCATGCGTCGCTGACGGCAGTTGAACCGAATGGGTGGCGTCAAAAACTACTGGCGCAAACTTGTGCATGATCGCCAGCGAGCGCATATCCACGACCAGATTGTTGTAGCCGAAACTCGATCCTCGCTCCGTAACAAATACTCTATCGTTCCCGGCCGTTCGGCATTTTTCGACGGAGTGTTTCATGTCCCAGGGCGAGACAAACTGCCCTTTCTTGATATTCACCGCACGGTCGCTCATGGCAGCAGCTACTATTAGGTCCGTCTGCCGGCAAAGAAATGCCGGGATCTGCAGAACATCTACAACCTCCGCAACCTTGGGCACGTCTGCGGTTTCGTGCACATCCGTGAGTACCGGCACGTGTACTTCATTTTTTACTTTTTTCAGAATCCGCAATCCCTCGATCAAGCCCGGCCCTCGATAGCTGCGAATCGACGTGCGGTTCGCCTTGTCGTACGATGCCTTGAAAATAAACGGAAAATTCAACGACCGGGCCACGCCTTTGATGATCTCCGCCATGCGAATGGCGTGCGCTTCGCTCTCGATCACGCAAGGACCCGCAATGAGAAACAGGTCCCCCGAACCGACGTGAATGCCTTCGATTTGAAAAGAAAGACTCATCTGGCCGGAAAACGAGGGATGGCCCGGGCTTGCTCCAACCTGACGTCCGTGCCCAGGCGCAGCGAATTGGGGATTTCTGCCACCCGATCAGTGTGATGGACGAGATCGAGGATCTGATCTTCCGCGGCATCGGCCTCTACACTAACGGAGAAAGTCACATTTTGAGCCCGGACCGGCTCACCTCCCCAATCTGCCTGGACCGTCACCTGCACGTTTGTTACTTGAAGCCCGCGTTTGGCGGCTTCGCGATAAATGTCGTTGCTGTAGCAGCCCCCGATTGCCAGAAGGAGCAACTCTCCGCCATTGAAGCCGAGTCCGAATCCTCCGGCTTCTCTGGTTCGATCAATCGTAACAGTGCGGGGACCCGCCGAGCCTACCGCCAGCGAGCCGCCTGTTACGGTGCGGATTTCAATTGTTGTTCGTGACACGGGGATGCAACAGGATTCTACATCCTGGTCCGAATCGGCCGGTGAAACATCTCGACTTCTGCCGCCGCTTCCTCCGCACGCCGCTTGAGTCCATGCTCGTAAGCCGCCTCAATAAACGAGCTGAACATCGGATGCGGCTCCAGCGGTTTCGATTTGAACTCGGGATGAAACTGGCAGCCGATGAAATGCGGATGGCCCGGCAGTTCCACGATCTCGACGTATGTGCCGTCGGGAGTTGAACCTGAGATTCTCAGCCCTCCAGCCGTCAGCGTGCCTTCATATTCACGGTTGAATTCGTAGCGATGCCGGTGGCGCTCGCTGATTTCCAGTTGCCCATATATTCGATGGGCCAAGGTTCCTGGCTCGATCTTGCAGGTCCAGGCACCTAACCGCATCGTCCCCCCCAGTTCCTCTACTCCACGCAATTCGCGGAGCTTGTAAATCACGCGATGCGGTGTTGCAGGATCAAATTCGCTGGAGTTCGCATCCGCTAGTCCGCACACGTTCCGAGCGAACTCGACGCAGGCAGTCTGCATGCCCAGACAGATTCCGAAGTAGGGCACTTTATTCTCTCGTGCATAACGGATAGCGTTCAACATGCCCTCGATGCCACGCTTGCCAAAGCCTCCGGGCACGAGAATCCCGTCATAGCCGCGAAGCTGCTCTTCGTAGGCACGGTCCTCGCCCTCTAGCCCTTCGGCCTCGATCCAGTTCACCACGAGCTTCAGGTTGTGCGCCAGCGCGCCATGAACCAGGGCTTCCTTGAGCGACTTGTAGGAGTCTTCGTATTCCACGTACTTGCCGACAATCCCGATCGTGACTTCCGCCTTGGGGTTGTAAACCCGGTGAACCAGGCCTTCCCACTCCTTCAAATCTCGTTGTTTCGCTTCGAGCCGCAAATACTTCAATACGAGGGAATCGACGCCCTCATGAGAAAACACCAGCGGAACTTCGTAGATCGAGGCCACATCTTTCGCCGTAATGACCGCTTCTTCCTCCACGTTACAAAACAGCGCAATCTTGGATTTGATTTCTTTGGACAGGAACCGATCAGTACGGCACAGCAGAATGTCGGGCTGAATTCCGATGCTCAGCAGCTCTTTGACGGAGTGCTGAGTTGGTTTGGTCTTGAGCTCTTGCGCGGCGGCGATAAATGGCACGAGCGTCACATGGACGAACAAAGTGTGTTCGCGGCCCAGTTCCTGGCGCATCTGGCGAATCGCTTCCATAAAAGGTAACGACTCGATGTCGCCCACCGTGCCGCCAACCTCAACGATGCAAACGTCCACGTCCTGCGCCACTTTCTTCATCGCGCTTTTAATTTCGTTCGTCACGTGGGGAATTACCTGCACCGTCTTCCCCAAATAATCTCCACGACGTTCCTTGGCGATGATTTGCTCGTAAATTCGGCCCGTGGTCCAGTTGTTGTCGCGGGAAAGCTTGGCGTGAGTGAAGCGCTCGTAATGTCCCAGGTCCAAGTCCGTTTCGGCTCCGTCGTCTGTAACGAAAACCTCGCCGTGCTGGAAAGGCGACATCGTTCCAGGATCGACGTTGAGGTAGGGATCGAATTTCATGATGTTGACCTTCAGACCCCGGCTTTCCAGAAGACAGCCGATCGAAGCCGCCGCCAGACCTTTGCCCAGTGAAGACACCACGCCGCCAGTCACAAAGATGTACTTCGCCGACATCGCTTCCTCGCTTTAAATTGTGTTTGGAATGTCGTGCAGGATGGGTGCACGATCAATTATGCCAGAGTTTCCTGAAGAATGGAACTGTGAAAAAGCTCCGCACATCCCCGATCTATACGGCAGACAGATCGTGGAAAAGCCTAAAATTGGGTGTGCGGATTCATTGGTTCGCTAGGTGTATCGTGAGACCACCTCTCATTCATCTGCTCTTCCTGCTCGCCGCCTTCCTCATTCTTTCGCCGTGCATCCACGGTCAGGAACTCGCCAAACGGCTCATTCTCAAAGATGGCTCCTACCAACTCGTCACCAAGTGGGAGGTTCACGGTGAGCGTGTGCGCTATCTCAGTGCAGAGCGCAATGAATGGGAAGAAGTTCCCTACTCGCTGGTGGATTGGGCAGCAACTGATAAATTCGAGAAGGACCGCGCCGCTGGCGTTTCCAGTCCCGAGGCGATCGAGCTCGACAAGGAACTGGCAGCCGAGCGCGCCGCGGAAGAGGCCAAGAGCCCGGTGGTCGCTCCAGGTTTGCACCTGCCTGAGGACGGCTCCGTGTTATTGCTGGATACCTATCAGAATCAGCCCGAGCTGGTGGAAGTGCAACAGAATGGTGGTGAGCTGAACCGCAATCGCAAAGCCAACGTTCTCCACGCGGCAATCAATCCGATTGCCAGCAGCAAGCAGACGATTGAGCTGGACGGACCACATGCCGCCGTCCAGGCACACACCAGCCTGCCTTCGATCTACGTCAACTTGGAGCAGTCGCAGGGTACAGGCACCAGCCCACAGTTTTCCGAACAGCCTCAGCAGCCACAACAGCCCGAACAACCGTGGGACCGTTTTCACATAGTTCGCACAAAATTGAAGAGCGGGAAAAGGATCGTCGGCGACATTAGGATCAGCATGGTCGGCAAAGTCAGCCAGCAACAGAACCTGGTGCCCGCCACTTCGGAGCGCCTCACCGGCGGCTGGATCAAAGTCACTCCTACCGCCCCACTCGAACCGGGCGAATATGCCGTCGTGGAACTCTTAGGCAAGGAAGGCATGAACACATTTGTCTGGGATTTCGGAGTCAACCCATCCGCTTCTGCAAATTCGGGCGCGCTCAAGCCGGAACTCGCACCGTCTGACAAGCCCAGGCAATCGACCAACAATCCATAACAAAAGCTAACTTCTGCGCATTTTCCCGCATCAATCCACAGCCGTTTCGCATCAACCAATCCATCCGAAAGTCAATTTTGATGGGAGCAGGTCAATGAAGATTGCAGTCATCGGTACGGGGAACGTTGGTGGCGCTCTAGGAAAGGGTTGGGCGAAGAAGGGGCACTCGGTCACATTTGGAGTCCGCGACAAAGCCGACGAGAAACTCAAATCGTTACTCAAGGAGGCCGGTCCGAATGCCGGCGCCGCAAGCGTTCAGGAAGCAGCCGCCTTTGGAGAAGTAGTCGTCTTTGCCACTCCATGGTCGGCAACTCAAGATGCGATACGTAGCGCAGGCGATTTGAACGGCAAAATTGTTTTCGAGTGCAACAATCCGGTAAAACCCGACTTATCCGGCCTGCAGTTCGGACAGACAACGTCTGCGGCAGAGCAGGTGGCGAGTTGGGCTCCGGGCGCCAAAGTTGTAAAGGTTTTTAACACGACCGGAGCTGGCAACATGGCGAACTCCCATTATCCGGACGGTCCTCCGGCGATGTTTTATTGCGGGAACGACCCGGGCGCAAAGAAAGTCGCCGCCCAGCTCGCCAGCGATCTCGGATTCGAACCGATCGATGCCGGAGAAATTACATCGGCGAGGTTGCTCGAACCTTTGGCCATGCTGTGGATTCGTCTGGCGTACGCGCAAGGCCTGGGCCCCAACTTCGCGTTTCGAATCATTCGCCGCTAAGCAGTTTTACTCGCTGCCACGGCGCCGGCCTCTTCTTGAATTCTTTGCCAGGCTCGACGCACATGGCGCGCCTCCGTGTTCGTCTGTCCGACGCAGAACCGCAGCGTCACGCGATCATTTAGTTTGGTGTGCGTCAAATACAGATCCCCGCTTCGATTCAGGCGATCCATCAGCGCCTGATTGACATCATCCCCGCCTTTGTGCCGGAAGCATACGAGGTTAAGTGGCACGGGAGCCGCAAGTTCGAAACAGCTGTCGGCTTTCACCCAAGTTGCGAATTCTTGCGCCAGCTGAATGTGCCGACGAATATGGTGTTGCAACCCCTCGATCCCATAATGGCGGATCACGAACCAAAGTTTCAGGGCGCGAAACCGCCGCCCCAGTGGAATTTGCCAGTCGCGATAGTCGAACACTGCTCCCGATTCCGTCGCTTTATTCTTCAGGTATTGCGGCTGGACGCTCAGCGTTCTTATGAGGGCCGCGCGATCCCCAACCCAAAAGCAATCGCAATCAAAATTGGTAAACATCCACTTGTGCGGATTGAAACAGTAGCTGTCGGCGAATTCCAGTCCATTGTGGATGTAGCGAAATTCAGGGCAAAGCGCGGCCGTTCCCGACATCGCTGCATCCACGTGCAGCCACAGATTTTTCTCCTTGCAAATCCTGCCAATCTCGGCAACCGGGTCAATCGCGTTCGAAGAGGTTGTTCCAACCGTCGCCGAAACGAAACACGGCGTGAGCCCTGCCCGCTGATCCTGATTAATCTGCCTGGCGAGCGCTTCGGCACGCATGGCGAATTTTTCGTCGACCTCAATCAGCCGCAAATTATCCCGCCCTATCCCCGCGATCTGCACGTCTTTCTCGATGGATGAATGCGCCTGAGTTGATGTGTATGCCACCAGCTTGCCATTGCCGCCCCGCCGATTGCTGGAGAAAGCTGTGGCACGTTCACGTGCCGCGAGCAAAGCACACAGCGAAGCGCTTGAAGCTGTGTCCTGAATCACGCCACCGCCTGAGCTTGTCGACAGAAACTTCTTTGGCAAGCCAAGCATTCCCACTAGCCAATCCAGAACATGAGTTTCCAATTCGGTGCACGCCGGACTCGTCGCCCACAGCATCCCTTGCACTCCCAAGCCGGAGGAGATCAAGTCACCCAAGATTGCCGGCCCAGACGCATTGCACGGGAAGAATGCGTAAAAATTTGGGGACTGCCAGTGCGTGATTCCGGGCATGATTAGTTTTTCGACGTCGCTGAGGATTGCCACGAACGACTCTCCTTGCGCCGGCGGATTCACGGGCAATGACCCGCGGACTTGCCCTGGTTCCGCGCCAGAGAATACCGGATAAGATTCGATCCGAGCGTAATAGTCCGCAATCCAATCCACCACTGTGTAGCCGTTCTTGCGGAACTCTTCGGGAGTCATGTGAAACGAGCTCTTCTCACTCATTGGCACTCCGTTGTCGAGCAAAACTTAGGTCACCAGATCCAATTGTGGCGACCAGGTTCAGGAATTAGTCACGAAAGCTGACCATAGAAAACCCGTGTGTCATACTCCAGCAACACCTGCCCTCCCGCCTGGTGCGCATCAAAGATCCGCCGCAACTCGGCCAGCATCGGCTCATAGGCCGGATTTCCAGCCTGTGGCGTATACGAGGATGAGAGCAGGCGCCCTTCAAGCGAAGGGTAACCACACTCCTGTCGCATTGTGAACGTTCGGGAATCGTATTGTGAAGGCGTGAAAAAATCGGCAATCTCTGCTGTCGTACGCTCATGTCGCACTTCCCGGTAGTCTGTTCCGTAGCTCAGAAGCAGGCGCTCATATTCGCGGAGGAAAGCTGCCCCATCCACTTTTCTTTCATTCCACACCAGCACGGTCCAGCCGTCCGGCCTCAATATCCGAACGAACTCTGCTCGGGCCCTTTGCCGATCGAACCAATGTGCCGCCTGTGCCGCCGTTACGAAATCTACGCTTCGCGATGGCAGCGTGGTGGCCTCCGCTCTTCCCGCTACACTGGTCAGATTGGAGAAACCTTGCAAATATTCCTCCCCGGCCTTTCTCATTTCCGCATTTGGTTCGACGGCCAACACGCGGTTTCCGTTTTCCAAAAGCATTCGCGTGAAGATTCCAGTCCCTGAAGCAATGTCAGCGACCACGTGCTCCCGCTTTAGACCACATTCCGTCTTCAGCAACCCAATTACTTCCGGCGGGTAACTCGGCCGGTATCGCACATAATCGCTCACTCTCGATGAAAATCGTTCGGTTGCATTCTTAGCCGGCATAGTGACAGTTTAGCTGCATCACTTGCGCTCACGCACCTGCGGATTATCCGGCGCTTGCGTTAACATGAAGGCTGCATTGGTTGGCTTCGTGCCTCGATGACGTACCCGATGAAAACCACTTCTTTCTTTATTGCAGTCGCCTTTCTTTTTGCTGCAGTCACCAGCGACCGGGGCCAGTCATCCAGAGTTTCCGATGGCTCCCGTCCTGTAATTTTCGGGTTTCGCGATGCCACCGCGGAAGCAGAAGTAGAGCACCAGTTTCTTGCTGTGCCGGATCCGAAACTGGCAGAACAGCACCTCCGCATTTTGACCCAGGCGCCTCACGTTGCCGGCTCCCGCGAGGACAAGGCAACCGCCGACTACGTCGCAGGAAAATTTCGCGCCGCCGGACTCGATACCGAAGAGGTTGAGTACCGGGTCTGGATGAACTATCCCTCCCAAATCAGCGTAGACATCACCGCTCCCGGCGGCGTTCACCTGCATGGCCCCTCCCCCGAGCACGTTGATGGCGATCCCTCCGGCGATGACCCGCGGGTAATTACGGCCTACAGCGGCATGTCTCCATCAGGGGATGCAGAATCCGAGGTGGTGTACGCCAACTACGGTGCACCCCAGGATTTCGACAAACTCAAGCAACTCAAGATCGAGGTCACGGGCAAGATTGTCTTGGTGCGCTACGGAGAGAATTTTCGAGGTGTCAAGGCTTTTATCGCCCAACAGCACGGCGCCGCAGGTCTGATCATTTACTCCGACCCTGCTGACGATGGCTGGCGTCGTGGCGACAAATACCCCGAAGGTCCGTGGCGCCCCGCTACAGCAGTACAGCGCGGCTCGATCGGTTACATGTTCGAGTTTCCCGGTGATCCAACCACTCCAGGCATCGCCTCTCTGCCTTCCCTGCCAGATGATAAGCGTGTTCCACCCGAGCGTTCTCCACAGCTCCCCACGATTCCGACGACACCGCTCTCTTATGCCGACGCCTGGCCAATCCTCGAACACATGGCAGGTCCGGTGTCGCCGCGCGAATGGCAGGGTGCTTTGCCATTCACTTATCACTTAGGCCCCGGACCTGTGAAGGTGGCGATGCATCTCAAGCAGGATTATCAGTTCCGAACGATCTGGGATGTCGTCGGACGATTGCCAGGAACGCAGTTCCCAGCTGAGTGGGTAGTGGCGGGCAATCACCGCGACGCCTGGGTGTATGGCGCCGTCGATCCCAACAGCGGCACCGCCGCCATGCTCGAATCAGTCCACGGAATCGGCGAGTTATTGAAATCTGGTTGGCGGCCAAAGCGCTCCATCGTGTTCGGCAGTTGGGACGCCGAAGAAGAAGGCCTGATCGGCTCAACCGAGTGGGGCGAGCAGCACGAGGCCGAATTGTCGAACGCCGCCGCCTACTTCAATATGGATGTCGCGGTGTCTGGTCCGAAATTTGGAGCGTCCTCCGTTCCCAGCCTTAAACCCTTCTTGCGGGAAATCACCAAGGTAGTTCCTGCAGCGAAAGGAGGCGTGGTCTACGACAATTGGCAGGCGGAAAATCGCGCTGGAAGCAACTCTGGACAAGAGCCGACAGAGGCCGTGGGCGATGTCCGCCGAATTCCAACCGCCGCGACCAACTCTGATGCGCCAGTCGGTGATCTCGGGAGCGGTTCCGACTACACCGTCTTTCTGCAGCATCTGGGCGTCCCCTCGACCGATATCAGCTCGACCGGGTCCTACGGCGTGTACCACTCGGCTTTTGATGATTTCGCCTGGTTCAAGAGATTTGCGGATCCTGACTTTCTTTACGAGCAGCAGATGGCGCGCATCTTTGGCTTGGAAGTCATTCGCATGGCAGACGCCGATGTGCTCCCACTTGACTACCACGAATATGGCGAAGAGGTGCAAGCGTACATCGAGCTGGCGAGGAAGAAGTCCGAGACTCAATTCGGCGCTCGTGCGGTGAGCTTTGACGAGGCGGCCAAGGCTGCGGGTCGTTTTGCTCAAGCAGGAGAAAAGATCATGGAGCACGAAACGCATTCACCGCTTGACCCGCTCACACTTAACCAGGCTTTGGCCCGCGCCGAGCGGGCACTTCTTATCCCTGATGGTTTGCCGGAACGGCCCTGGTTTCGGCACGCCATCTATGCTCCCGGGCGATACACCGGATACGCCGCTGTGGTAATCCCGGGAGTAAACGAGGCAATCGACGAACGCGACCTGAACCTCACCCGCCAGCAGGTTGCCGCTCTCACGGCCGCGCTGAATCGTGCCACCAAGATTCTCAGTGATTGGCACTAATTCCACGCATGCTTGATCGCCTTGGCAAATTTCTGCGGGGGCAACGTGTTCAGCACGTCCTCTTTTGTGAGCCAGGCGCGCCGCGCCTGCAAAACACCGTAGCGAATCTTGTCCAGATGCGAGGTGTGGTGAGAATCGGTATTGATGACGATCTTGACACCGTACTGCTTGGCGAGCCGCAAGTGACGGTCGCATAAATCCAGCCGGTCCGGATATGCATTCAATTCCATCGCGACTTTGCGCTGTACCGCTGCTTTCATGACTGCGTCCACATCGAACTGATACGCATCACGCCGAAGCAGAATTCGACCCGTGGGATGCCCGATCAGCGATGTGTTCGGATTCTCAATCGCCTTCAGCAGCCGCTCCGTCATCTCCCCCGGGCTTTGGTTGAAATGGGAATGAACGCTGGCGATTACCAAATCCATCTGCGCCAGAACGGAATCCGACAGGTCCAGCGAGCCATCCGCCAGAATATCGACCTCAACGCCTGCGAAGATTTTGATTCCTTCCGTCCGTTCGTCCACCGCCCAGATTCGCTTGATGTGTTCGACCGCGCGGGCGTCGTCCAGACCATTCGCAAAGGCCAGATTCTTGGAATGATCGGTGATGGCCATGTACTTATAGCGGCGTTCCCGCGCCGCCTCGGCCATTTCCTCGATCGTGTTGCGGCCGTCGGTTTCGACGGTATGCATATGCACATCGCCCTGCAGATCTGATTGTGAAATGATTGCCGGCAAAGCGTGCTCCTCCGCGGCATCGATCTCTCCGCAGTTTTCACGCAGCTCTGGTGGGATGTAGTCGAGCTTCAGCTTGGAGTAAATTTCTTCTTCGGTCTTGCCCGCAACCGCTTTCTCATCATCCAATCGCGCCAGACTGTATTCGCTCAGCGTGTATCCCATTTTGAGGGCCCGCTGCCGCAGCGCTACATTATGTGCCTTGCTTCCCGTGAAATATTGCATGGCAGCGCCAAACGACTCCGGCGCCAGAAAACGAACATCCACCTGCATCCCGCCCCGCATGCGGAAGCTCACTTTGTTCTCGCCGCGGGCGATAATTTCCAGGAGCCCCGGTAATTTGATGATGTGGTCGATCAACTTCTGCCGGGCTTCGGCCTCACAACAGGGCTTCCCCGTGACCAAAATGTCGAGGTCACCCACAGTCTCCCGGCCACGCCGCAGCGAACCAGCAGGCGTGACTTTCTCCACTCCGGCGTAACCACGAAGATGCTCCACAATCTTGGCGGCTTGAGCTTCTGCGGCATCCAGCAGAAACCGGCCGGCAATCCGCCGATAATCCTCAATCGCCTTGAGCAGCTTGGCTTCCTGCTTCTCGCCCATCCGCGGAAGGATTTGAATCTTTCCCTCGCGCGCGAGCTTCTCGACACCCTCGATGTCGCACACCTTATATGCACTCCAGATCAGCGCGATGGTTTTCGGCCCCAGCCCTTGGACCTTCAGCAGATCTAGCATCGAGGGCTTGTATTTTTTCAGCATCTCAGCATGCAGTGAGAGCCGCCCCTCTTTGAACATCTCCTGAAGGTTCAGCAGCATTCCTTTGCCGATGCCGGGAATTTCCAGCACCTTCTTTGGTTCGCTGATCAGTTCCGAGATTTGTTGAGGAAATGCCTCGATGGACTGCGCGGCGTTTCGGTACGACCGGATGCGAAACGAGTCCTGGCCATCGATTTCAAGCAGGTCCGCAGTCTCGTACAAGATGCCGGCGATGGCTTTGTTGTCCATGGGCTTCGAACACTAAGTTATAGAAGGCCGCCGCCGCGCTCCGCAATGGGTAGAGGTCGCAGTCGACCTTCTCGCAGCGGCCCTGATGCGGGCTGGAGAGGTATTTAATCTTTTACTTTAGGAAGTCTTGGCAACGTTCGCGGCTTGAGGGCCTTTCGGCCCTTGTGCGATCTCGAACTCTACCTGATCGCCTTCTTGCAGGCTCTTGTATCCTTCGCCAGTAATCGCACTATAGTGCACGAAGACATCGGGGCCACCCTCGCGTCCTATAAAACCGTAACCTTTTGCATTGTTGAACCATTTCACAACACCTTTCAGCCGTTCCACTTGCGCCCCCTCGGGCACGCATCTTCCTGCTCCGAGTCGTGCCGTTCTTTTGAGGTCATTCTGCGTCTACTCCATGGGCCTGTCAAGATACGTTACCGTCAAAAACCCTGTATGCTGGTCGGCTAACGATACTGCTGGCTCAGCCACAACACTCCGACAATGGTCTTCGCATCCTTGATAACCCCTCTCATAACCCACCGCACAGCTTTGCTTAACGGAAAAAACTTCAACTCGATTACCTCATCGTCTTCCGGCTGCGCTTCTCCCGCTCGCAAACCTCGAGCCACGTAGAGGGACATCGTTTCCGCCAGGAAGCCAGGGCTCGCGTAGAAGTTGAGGATGCGCTTCCAGTGCCTGGCAGAATAACCGGTCTCTTCGAGGAGCTCTCGTTTGGCCGCCCCCAGTTCACTTTCACCTTCGTCAATGCGCCCGGCACAGAGTTCCCAAAGAAATTGCTGTGCTGCATGTCGATATTGTCGCAGCAGCAGAACTCGTGGCTCAGCGCCGCTGTCATCCACCGCCATCACCACCACCGACCCGCTGTGGCGAACCAGATCGCGCCGAACGTCTATGCCGGACGGCTCCCGAATTCGATCAGTCGTTACCCAGAAGACCGGCCCTCGGTACGATACCCGTGATGACAGCAGCTTTGCTCGTCCTGATTTCGCCATTACAACAATATACGGGAGCGATGCGCGACGAAGAAGTCACGGAACTTTTGCTGAGCACAGAACCGCCCTGATATGCTGCCCGCCATGGCAAAAAAGCCGAGCATCGCGATCGTTGGTCCCGGCCGGCTCGGCACCGCCTTAGTCCGGCATCTGAGTCAGGCAGGCTATAAGATTGCGGCCCTCATCGGCCGCGAGGTCAACGTAACTAAACCGCGCACCCAATCAACCGCTCCACGACTGCGGACGAGAGTTCCGACCATAGAGTCCGCGCTGCTGAATGCGAACGTCATCTGGTTCTGTGTCCCGGACCGTGAGATCTCACGCGCAGCTAGTGCCCTCGCCGCAAAGGTGGATTGGTCCGGAAAAACCGCCTTCCACTCGAGCGGCGCTCTGAGCAGCCATGAACTTGATGTATTACGACGTCGCGGAGCCGCCGTCGCCTCCGTTCATCCGTTGATGACTTTCGTACGCGGTGCAGTTCCATCCTTGGAAGGAGTACCCTTCGCCCTCGAAGGAGACAAGAATGCGCTGCGCATCGCGCAGAAAATTGTGCGCGATCTCGGTGGAGAGCCCTTCAAGATCCGCGCCGAGGATAAAGTCGCCTATCACACATGGGGAGCGTTCGCATCCCCACTCTTAGTGGCACTACTGGTCAGTGCTGAACAGGTCGCCCGCGTTGCCGGAGTCTCCGCTTCCGACGCGCGCCGAAAGATGCTGCCCATTCTGCGGCAAACTATCGAAAACTACGGCCGTCTGGGACCAGCGGGAGCATTCAGTGGGCCCTGGGTGCGCGGCGACGCCGAAGTCGTGCGCCAGCATCTGCGTATTTTGAGGCGCATTCCTGCCGCGAGGGACGTCTATTTGAGTTTGGGAAAAGCCTCCCTGAATCGCTTGCCGGTTCAGCAGAAGAAAAGACTTCAGAAAACCCTGAAGCAGTACTTCTAACTCACCATGATTCGCTGGATCACCCTGGCTTTTCCCGTGAATTCATCGCAATCCACGACAATGGCACAGAGGCGAACGTCACCCGACGCCGCTTCAAATCGGCCCGGCATGTTCGTTCGGAATCTCTCGAGAATCAACTCTTTCTTCACGCCAATTACGCTGTCGTAAGGCCCAGTCATGCCGACATCGGTAATGTATGCCGTACCCCCCGGCAGAACTCGCTCATCCGCGGTCGGAACATGTGTATGTGTCCCTACCACTGCCGTGACCCTGCCATCGAGATACCACCCGATCGACATTTTTTCGGAAGTCGCCTCCGCGTGAAAATCCACGACCACAACTCTGGCCTTGACCTCCTCAAGCAGTTGGTCGGCGACGCGGAACGGGTCATCGTTCGACGCCATAAAAACACGCCCTTGCAAGTTGAAAACTGCATAGGGAACATCTTTCTTCTTCCCTTGATACATCCCCCAACCCGGCATCCCGGGCGGATAATTCGCCGGCCGCAGCAACCGCCGCGCCGGGCTGTGCGGGTTTCCGTCAGCCGCGTCGAAGTAATCAATAATTTCCCGCTTGTCCCAGATGTGATTACCGGTGGTAAGCACATCGATCCCCAGCTCAAAAAGTTCTTCCGTGAGCGGAGGTGTGATACCAAACCCCGCCGCTGCATTCTCGCCATTGGCGATCACAAGATCGATCGCGTGTTCTTTGACCAGGCCGGGTAGACGCTCTTTCACGATCGTTCGCCCCGGCCTTCCGAAAATGTCGCCAATGAAAAGGATTTTCATGCCGCTTCTGCAGACAAGCTTTGATGGTAGCACGCGGCATTTCGCTGAGAGTTGCGGCCGTCGCTCAGGGTGCCAATTCTGCCGTCTTCAGAAAATCGTAGCTTCCTGCCGGATCAAGCGTGATGTTTTTCACGCGTTTCGAATGTACCAGCACGTTGTCCCAATACCACAGATCAACGTAAGGCACCTCTTGCGCCAGAATTTGCTGGATTTCCCCGTAAAGTTCTCGTCGCGCATTCTGGTCCATTTCACTTCGCGCCTGGTCGATCAATAGATCCACTCGCGGATTCGAGTAAAAGGTGCGGTTTGCCCCATGCGGTGTGAACTTGTCCGAGTGAAACACGTACTCAAAGATATCCGGGTCTTCGTTGCCGCCAACCCAGCGCAGTGAGTGCACCTGGTATGCGCCGCGCGTGACGTCCGCGAAGAACGTGGCAAATTCGAACGTGCGGATGTCAAGCACGATGCCAACCTCTTTCAGTTGCTGCTGCAGAACGCTGGCCAACAACCGGGTGCTTTCCTCAGTGTTCGATGTTTTCATCGTGAGATGAAAACGCACTCCGTTGACTTCGGGATAGCCCGCTTGCTCCAGTAACTGCCGTGCGAGATCAGGATTGTGTTCGTAATGAGGTACGTCGCCGTTATAAGCCCAGCTTTCCGGAGGCAGCAAACTGAATGCCGGGCGGGCCATGTCACGCAACAGATAGTGAATCATTGGTCGCCGATCAGTGGCGTAAGCAATCGCCTGCCGTACCCGTTGATCCTTCAGAATTGGATCACGAAGGTTTAGAGCCAGGTAAGAAAGGACCGTTCCGGGGCCACGCAGTACCTGTAAATTGGCGTCTCGTTGCAACGTAAGCACTAGCTCTGGAGTTAAGTCATTGATAGCAACTTGTGCGCTTCCCTTGCGTAGTTCCAGCGCACGTGTGGTTGTATCTGGCACCACGGCAAATCGCACCGTCTGCAGCTGAGGCTTCTCGCCCCAGTATTTGTCGTTACGCTCGATGATGACTTCTTTATCCTGTTCTGCGCTCACAAAGCGAAAAGGCCCGGAGCCAATGGGATTCTGCGTAATCTCGCTTCCACTTCCATAAGGAACAATCCCCATCGCTCCATCGGAGAGGTTCCACAGCAGCGTGGCGAATGGCTCCTTCATATGAAACACGACGGTGTAGGCGTCGGGGGCATCAACTCGATCGACAAAGCGATATGCCGCGGCCTTGGTACTGCGAACCTTGCCCTGAAGCAGCGAGTCGAACGTCCATTTGACATCGCGTGAGGTCAGCTGCCGCCCGTCATGAAAACTCGCCCCCTTGCGCAAGTGAAAAATGTAAGTTCGCGGATCAGGGATCTCCCATCGCTCTGCCAATTGAGGCTGCACGTTCAAGTGCTCGTCCCGCGTCAGCAGATCATCAAAGAGAAGGCTGTCAATGCGCTCCGACTGCGCATCAATCCCAACACGCGGATCAAGATTGGTGGGACTGCTCTCGATGATCATCACCAACGCACTTGGATCGGCTTTCGATGCGCACGAACACAACAAGCTCATCACCGCAAACACGACAATCAGCCCAGATCGCGCAGTCATAGCCTCCGTCGCCCGCGCAATCGCTGGGCGCCGCCAAAAACTACGCATAGGAGATTTTCCCAAGAATTGCGGGACGCCTCGCACCGGTGGCTGACGGCACGTTCGCTGGCAGATGGTTCCAGGTCTGGTATGCCAAAACTGCAAAAGCCACGGCTTCTTTCGCCTCCGAAGGAAGCCCGAACTCATCCGACGAGCGGATCCGCAAGCCTAGTGGGCCAAGTTCGGTGCCGAGCCTGGCCATCAAGGTTGCGTTTCTTGCCCCTCCCCCGGAGACGATGAAATCTGCATAATCGTCCTTCCCACCGAGCACGAATTGCCGGACCGCATCGCGGATCGACCTGGCGGTCAATGCAGTAGCGGTCGCCACGATGTCGGCCGGTTTGGCGCCTTGGCACTGGCGCATGAAGTCATTCACGAATTCACGACCGAATTCTTCGCGCCCGGCGGTTTTCGGCGGTTTGCGTCGAAAGAAAGGACTCCGCAACATCTTATTGAGCACTTCATCCAAAACCACTCCGCCAGCTGCGATCTTACCGTCCCGATCGTAAGGCCGATGAAACAACCGTTCGGTAACCGCATCGATCACCATGTTTCCCGGACCAGTGTCGAATGCCGTCACTTGCTGGAGTGACGCGCCAGGCGGAATTGCAGTCAGGTTCGCGATGCCACCAATGTTCTGCGCGATTCGGCCAACTCGAGAGTCGCAGTACAGAAGGAAATCCAGGAACGGAACCAACGGTGCGCCCTTGCCTCCCGCGGCCATATCTGCCGGGCGAAAATCGGAAACCGCCGGAATCCCTAACCGCCGGGCAACGATCGCCCCCTCCCCTGTCTGCCAAGTCACCGCAAGTTTGCGCCCGAGAAACTCCGCGCGGTCACCCTGATGATAGAGGGTCTGTCCATGACAACCCACAAGCTGCGCCTTGATCCGAAAGCGCTTCTCGGTCGAGAGCACTGCTTCGGCGTACAACTCCCCGAGCAGAAAATTTAGCCGTGCCAGATCGGCCACACTGACACGTCTCGCATTCATCACCGACAGGGCGAACGCCCGAACCTTCTTCGGATATGGATATCCAGCGTGCGCGAGCAGCTTGATCCTCAAATTGTGCGAGACGCCTCCGGGCCGATGGTCAATCCGCACCAGGGCCACATCAACTCCATCGGCGGAAGTTCCGCTCATCACACCGGCCACAATCATGCTTTCGCTCGGGCTTGCTGGTTCATGCAGGCCAATGCCTCCAGCCTCACTTGCTCACTGAATTCCCACAAGTGGCGTGCAAGTTTCGCAATCTTTGCGTCTGACGGAACCGACACGCGCCGCCTAAGGCCTTTGCATTTTCTCTTGAATGCCAGCACTCGTTCGATCGACTCCTCGCATCTTTCCGCAAACCGGCGGTCCCGTTCTGCCTCCTTGATCAAGGCTTTGTAGGAGTGCATCACGTTCTCTTCAGCATGGCAGATTAACGCGAGATCGCCGCCCGCCCGAATATGCTCGATGGCGGCATGCTCGGTGGAACCGGCCCTCAGCACCGCTCCCATCTCAAGATCGTCCGACATCACCAGTCCGCGATAACCGATTTTCTTGCGCAATATGTTGCTGATCCACATTGCTGACAACGAGGCCGGGGTCCGGTCTCGCGTAACCGATGGATACGCCGCATGTCCAATCAGCACCATGGGAGTTTCGCGCCGCAGCGCACGATATGGCACCAGATCTTCCTTCCATAGCGCCTTCCACCCTTTGTCCACCTGCGGAAGTTTCTGGTGAGTGTCCAGGTTGGCCTCGCCCAGCCCAGGAAAATGCTTAATGCATCCCAGCACGCCCGCTGATCGCAAGCCCGCAAGAAATTCTCGCGCGTATCGGACCGTTTCTTTCGGATTGTCAGACACCGCCCGGGAACCCAGCACTTTGCGCGACGTCTCGAACGCCAGGTCAACCACGGGAGCCAGATCAGTGTTGAGTCCCAAGGCACGGCAGCACTCACCAATGATCTTGCCGTGTTTGCGGAAGACTCTTCGGTCGCCGCTGGCGTAGACATCAGCCGCCGACGGCGACGGCCCCAATACCTTGCGAAAGCGGTCCACTAGGCCGCCCTCCATGTCGACGCAAGCAAACAGCGGCGCGGAAACGCAGGCTTGGCAATCCTTAAGCAGCCGATAAGTTTGTGGCGGCGCGGCAATGTTTCTCGCAAAAAGAATAACTCCGGCTGGCTGAATGCGGCTCAACAACGACCGCAGTTGCGGCGACATTTCTGTTCCGTCAAAACCGACAACGAGCAACTGCCCGATGTGAGGAGTAGCAGACTTGGACTTCATCTTTCCCGTTATTCCGGATACTCGCTGTACCTACTGAACCTGCTTCTTCAATTCCGCCAGCAAATTCAGCGCTTCGAGCGGAGTCAGGCGATTCAAATCCACTTCGCGCACTTTTTCCAGAACAGGTTGCGAAATTGGAGTAAATATCGTCAACTGTGCCGGCGCTCGCGGCTGCAATTCATCGCTGGCCAACTGTTCTGTCAACCGCTGCTCGGCCGTCTCGTGCTCCGCCAGCACCTCGCGTGCCCGCTCGATAACTTCGTTCGGCAAGCCCGCAAGCTTTGCCACTTCGATGCCATAACTGCGGTCTGCTGCGCCCGGCTCAACCTTCCTCAGGAACACGATTCCGCCCCCAGTCTCCTTTACTGAGACGTGATAGTTCTTTACTCCCGAGAGCCGTTCTGCCAATTCCGTCAGCTCGAAGTAATGCGTGGCGAAAAGCGTCTTAGCACGCGTGCGCGCATGAATATATTCGACCGCCGCCCAGGCGATTGCCAGACCATCATAGGTCGCTGTCCCACGGCCGATTTCGTCCAGAAGAATGAGCGATCGCTGGGTTGCGGTGTGCAAAATGGCGGCCGTTTCTGTCATCTCCACCATGAAGGTCGACCGCCCGCGTGCCAGGTTATCGCTGGCGCCGATTCGGGTGAATACACGGTCCACAATGCCCAGCCGTGCCGAAGTTGCCGGCACAAACGATCCCATCTGCGCCAGGATCACAATCAACGCTGACTGCCGCAGATATGTCGACTTGCCTCCCATATTCGGCCCAGTCAGCACTAGCACTGTGTGCGTGGTCGGGTTGAGATAAAGATCGTTGGGCACGAAGCGCTCGCTCATGTCCTGTTGCTCGATCACCGAGTGGCGTCCGCCGATGATTTCGATGTCCGCGGACTCGTCAAATCTTGGCCGGCAATAATTTCGCAGGGCCGCAATGCGGGCCAGAGATGCAAGTACATCTACCTCCGCCAGGGCTAAGGCGGTCTGTCGGATCCTTCGCGCTTCACCGGCAATTGCCGTACGCAATTCCACGAACAATCGCCGCTCGATGTCGACAATTTTCTCCTGCGCATCCAGAATCTTGGCCTCATACTCCTTCAATTCCGGCGTAGTAAATCTCTCGGCATTCACCAATGTCTGCTTGCGCTCATAATCCGGCGGCACTAAATGCAGATTCGCCTTTGAGACCTCGAGGTAGTAACCAAAAATCGAGTTGAACTTGACTTTCAGCGACCCGATCCCGGTACGTTGCCGCTCCCGCTGCTCGATCTGCGCCAGGTACTGCTTGCTGTTGCGGCTAAGGCCGCGGAGTTCGTCCAGTTCCTTGTCCACCCCCGACTGGATCACCCCACCGTCGCTCAGTACAATCAGAGGCTCCGGCACAATCGTTTTGTCGATTCGCTGTCGTAAATCGCCGAGTTCATCAATGTTGGCGTATAGCGCCGCTAGTCGCTCTGTGTTGAAGTGATTAAGTGCCTTGCGTAGTCCGGGAAGTTTCGCTAAAGATGCCGCGAGCGCCAGCACATCCCGGGGATTGGCAGTTTCCAGCGTGACCCGGCTTAGCAACCGTTCCAAATCCAATATCCCATCCAGTGCGCGACGAAGCTCCTCGCGCGCCACAATGTCCTTGACCTGTGCTTCCACAGCATCCAATCGCGAGTTGATCTCGCTCATCTCAATAGAAGGCCGGAGCATCCACGAGCGGAGCAGGCGCTTGCCCATAGGTGTAACGCTCGCATCGATGGCGCGGAAAAGAGTCACACCTTCATCGCTGCTCGCAAACAGAGGTTCGATCAATTCCAGGTTGCGCACCGTAACCGCATCCAGCACCAGGCAGTTCTGGCGCTCGTAAAACCCGATCCTGTCTACGTGGTCCAGCCTTCCGCGTTGCGTCGACCGGATGTAATGCACAATCGCCCCGGCAGCCGATGCAGCAGCCAGCTTTCCTGCCAAACCAAATCCCTCCAACGACAAGACGCCGAAATGATTTTCGAGCAGTGGAATGGCGTGGTCAGGGGCGAAGATCCAATCATCCAACGGCGTTTCGGCAAACGCCGCCCCAAGATAGGCATTGTCAGCCGGATCCTGCCCGTCCCGGTCGAACAACGGTGTTGATGAGCCGTATAACAGCTCCTTGGGCCGCAGCTGTCGCAGCTCTTCTTGAATTCGTCTGAGAGCGTCCGCTCCGCGAAATTCGGTCGCGCGAAACTCTCCAGTCGAAAGATCAAGGGCCGCAAAGCCCACCCTGTCTTCTATCCGGGCGATCGCAGCCAGGAAGTTGTTTTCTTCTGAGCTTAGCGACGAATCCGCTGCCGTCCCCGGCGTTACCACGCGAGTTACTTCGCGGCGAACCAGTTTCTTCGCCAATCGCGGGTTTTCCACCTGATCGCAAATGGCCACCTTGAATCCTTTGCGTATCAGCTTGGAAATGTAGCCTTCGGCTGCGTGATACGGCACTCCACACATGGGTACGGCAATCCCTTTTTCTTTGTTGCGGGAAGTCAGCGTGATCTGCAGCTCGCGCGAAGCCAAAACTGCGTCATCGAAAAACAGCTCGTAAAAATCGCCCAAACGAAAGAAAAGAAGCGCAGTCGGGTGTTCTTTCTTGATGGCGGCATACTGCCGCATCAGCGGTGTGGACGGCTCGCTCATTTCGGATAACTTTGGCGCGGATTATAGCAAAGCGTACCCCATTGCTCTGCGGTGGAAATCACAGTTGACGCCATTCGTGGACGGTGGTCTCCTTGCATCATGGAGCTCCGCAAGGATCCGATTACCCGGTCTTGGGTGATCACGGGCGACGACGTTCCGGACGCAACGTCCCGTCCGGGATCGGTCTGCAGGTTTTGCCCAGATTCACCACAACCCGCGCAGCTGATAGCAAGCGTCTCAGGAATGGCTGGGATGCCATGGTCGGCGCGCTCCGTCGTCCATCCCACCGCCCTCTACCATATCGAAGGCGATCCCATCCGCCGCGGTGACGGCATTTACGACCGCATGCGCGGCGTCGGAGCTCATGAGGTGCTGGTCGAGAATCCCCGTCATGATCGCCATCTTTGGAATGCGAGCGACGCCGAAATTGAACAGTTCCTGCTGCTCGCGGCCCAACGTATTCAGGACCTTAAGCGGGATGCCCGCTTTAAGTACGTCAGCGTTTTCAAGGATTACGGTACCAGCGCCGGGCAAGAGTTCGAACATCCCACTTCGCAGTCGACAGCCACGATTTTCGTGCCTCGCCGTGTGCTTTACGAGCTGCGCGCTAGCCGCGACTACTTTGAGCAGAAGGAGCGCTGTGTCTTTTGCGACATTATTTCCCAGGAGATCAAGCAGGACCAAAGAGTGATTGAGATTCGCGGTGATTTCATCGCCGTCGGGCCCTTTGCGCCGCGTGTGCCCTACGAAAGCTGGATTCTACCCCGCTCGCACGAAGCTGCTTTCGAACGCATCAGCATCACCCGGCCGGGCCTGGTGCGGGATCTCGGCGCCTTGTTGCGCCGCACTCTACAGCGCATCCGCACCGTTACCGAGGAGTTTCACCTCGTAGTGCACACGACTCCCAACAGCCTGCACGTATCTGAGAGTCTCGGCTATTGGAAGACCCTCGATGAAGATTACCACTGGCACATCGAGATACTTCCGGTCATCGGAGGTAAGTCCAAGTCGTATACCTTTAAGGAGGTCTACTATTCGCCAGTGACTTCGGAAACTGCTGTAAAACGTTTGCGCGAAGCAAGAATCGAGTAGCTGGTGGCTAAGTTAGGAGCGAGTCTACTGTCCTATGTCGATCCGCCGCATGAAGACATACACCGGCGAACAGGGCTACGTCTATCAGTATTACTTTGTCGGGAAGCGACCCGGCATTGAGGTCGACGCCGGCCCCAGCACGGAATACATCTTCGACGTCACCGCGGACCGCAAAACCATGTTCGCAGTCAGCGTATTTTTGCCAGAGTCCGCACTGCAGTCCTGGTCCGCGTCCCATCGCCGCCTGCTCACTGACGCTGAACAGTACGGCGCGGTTAAAATGCGCCTGTTCCAGGCTTTTGACGAGATTGAAAACATGCTGGCTGACGGGCGTCGCCTGACCGTCGACTCCCAGACCTTGGAAAATGCGCTCGGCAAACTGGGCGTAGCCTAGCCTCCGCAGGCCCTCGGTTCTCCCTTGTGATCCCTGTCACACTGGCCTGTGACCTCACCCCCTTCCTTCTGCCGCCCCGGCATTGCAGACTATAATCACCCAGTTGGAATGGGAGAGGATGGCCCGTCCGGCGGGGAGAACTCAAAGCAGATATGCCCATACTTTGGCTGCGAGTCGCGCTCGGCTGTTACGCCGTCGGCCTGCTTTACGCTCTGGTGGCCCTGACCCGCAGCAGTGATCTGCTCAACCGCATCGCCCTGCACGCCGCCTACCTGGGAATGGTGTTCCACTTCGTTTCTTTAACCGACGCTTTCTTGCAATCGGGTCAGATGGCCCTGGTCTCCGTGCACAACGCCGAATCGGTGTTGGGCTTTCTGATCATGGTGGTATTCCTGCTCGTTTACCTGGTCTATCAGACCACGTCCCCCGGCATTATCGTCTTTCCTGTGGTGTTTCTTCTCACTTTTGTTGCTGCCACCGGAGAAGCTCCGTTCCTGCTCACTTCCCCTTCCATGCGGACCGGATGGCTGTTCGCGCACATTGCTTTGATCTTCACCGGCTATGCCGCCCTGATACTCAGCTTCGGCGCCAGCCTGCTCTACCTCGTACAGGAGCGCGCGTTGAAGTCGAAGCAACCAAATGGGATCCTTTCCCGTCTGCCCGCACTTGAGGTGATCGACGAGATCGGATTCCGCTCCCTGCTGCTTGGTTTCCCTTTTATGACGCTGGGTCTGGTTGCCGGCACGGTCGTCGCACAAGCGACTTTCGGCCGAGTCGATTTTCTCGACCCCAAAATCCTGCTCTCGATCCTGATGTGGGCTGTTTATTTAATTCTGCTGTACACCCGTTGGAGTGCAGGCTGGCGCGGCCGCCGCGCTGCCTTTCTCGCGGCCAGCGCTTTTGTCTTCGCGCTGATCGCCTGGGCCGCCAACTACTTCAGCACAATTCACAGGTTCGCAAAATCATGACCTTCCAGCTCATCGGCGTGAATCACAAGACCGCGCCGGTTGAAGTGCGCGAGCGGCTCGCCATTCCCGAGTCTCACCTGCCCGAAGCGCTGCGGACCTTCACCCAACACCCGGGTGTGCAGGAAGGATTGATCCTGTGCACCTGCAATCGCGTCGAGTTGCTGGCCCGCACGCAAAATGGTGGCGCGGACTTGCGCGGTTTTCTCGGCCAATTCTTCAAGTTGGAGTGTTCCCTCTTGGACCCCCATCTTTATGAATATCGCGAGAAGGATGCCGTCCGGCATGTCTTTCGCGTAACCTCCAGCCTCGATTCCATGGTGGTTGGCGAGGCACAGATTCTCGGCCAGGTAAAGGAGGCGTACGCGACAGCGCGTGCCGTCGGAGCCGTGAATTCGCAACTCGATCAGCTCTTGACTCGCGCTTTCGCGGTCGCCAAGCGCGTCCGCACCGAAACCGCAGTAGGATCGTCCGCCGTCTCGGTAGCTTCGGTCGCGGTGGAACTGGCAAAAAAAATCTTCGGCTCTCTAAACGGCAAACACGTCTACCTCGTCGGTGCGGGAAAGATGACCGAGCTTGCCGCGCGTCATCTGCTGGCCCAGGGCGCCGGCTCAATTTTTGTTGCCAATCGCACCTACGATCGCGCAATCCGCCTGGCGCAAAAGTTCAATGGCCAGGCAATCGAGTTCAGCCGCCTCTATGAAACCTGCGATCGCGCCGATATCGTCATCACTTCCACAGGCGCGCCACACGCCATCTTCCGCCGCGAACACGGCGAGCTTTTCCTGAACCGTCGCAAGAATCGCCCCATGTTCTTCATCGATATCGCGGTTCCCCGCGACGTCGATCCGGAGATGAACAAGCTCGACGGCATTTTCGTCTACGACATCGATGACCTGCAGCAAGCTGTCGCCTCGCATGTTGCCGATCGCAAGAAGGAAGCCGAGAAGGCCGACGGCATTATCAATGTTGAAGTGGAGCGATTTCAGGCGCGGATTCAAACCCTCGACGTCGTGCCGACCATCGTCTCTTTGCAGGATCACCTCGAAACCATTCGGCAGGCTGAGATCGATCGCGTGCGCGGCAGACTGGGCGCGATCTCACCCGAGCAGGAACTCGCGATCGAAGCTCTGACTCGCGGCATTGTGAACAAGATCATGCACACGCCCATCAGCACCTTGAAGACCGCGGCGCGCGAGTCCGAGGCGACAACGGTCGTCGATATCGTTCGGCGCCTCTTCAATCTCCAAGAGAAGAAAGCAGCAACATCGGCAAGCGACTCAGGAGGCGAGAACTGATGGCTCTGCTGCGCATCGGTTCCCGCGGATCACAACTGGCGCTCTGGCAAGCTAATCACATCGCCGATCTGTTGCGCCAACACGGCCACCAGATCGAAATCGAAATCATCAAGACCACCGGCGATAAGATCACCGATGTGGCCCTCGCAAAGGTCGGCACCAAAGGCATGTTCACCAAGGAAATTGAAGAGGCGCTCGCTGAGGGCCGAGTCGACCTCGCGGTGCACAGTTTGAAGGACTTGCCCACCGACATTGAGGGCGGTTTCGAAATCGCCGCCATTACTAAACGCGAAAATCCGCGCGATGTATTCTGCTCTTGTCGCTTTGGAAGCATCGATGAATTGCCCCACGGTGCGCGCGTTGGAACGAGCAGCCTGCGGCGACAAGCGCAATTAAAGGCTTTGCGGCCCGATCTCAAGATTCACCCTTTGCGCGGCAATGTCGACACGCGTCTCCGCAAGTTGGAGTCGGGCGACTTCGATGCCGTGATTCTGGCTGCGGCAGGCCTGACTCGTTTGGGCAAAACTGATCTCGTCAGGCAGATCATACCCGCAGACGTTGTTTGCCCGGCCGCAGGCCAAGGCGCGCTTGGCATCGAAATTCGTGCCGGGGATTCGGCTGTACGGCAGGAACTCAGGTTCCTGGATGATGCAGAGGCGCGAAGGGCCACAACCTGCGAACGTGCTCTACTCAACAAGCTTGGCGGCGGGTGCCAGGTGCCCATCGGCGCGTTCGCCGAAATTCGTGCCGGACGTCTGCACCTTGAAGCCATCGTGGCTGATCCGGACGGCTCCTCCGTCATTCGCGAGTCGCGCGATGGAACCGACCCGATCCAACTAGGTGAGGAGGTCGGCGAAGCCCTCTTACGCCGCGGCGGTGAAGAAATACTGGAAGCGGTCTACGGCCAGGGCACTGCCGTTCCTCAACAACCGTGATGAGAGCCAAAACTCATGTGGGGACGGGCGCCCTTGCCCGTCCGGGCCGACTGCCACTGGCTGGCCTTCGCGTTCTCGTCGGCCGCGCCCGCCATCAGGCAGGTGCGCTTTCTTCCGGTTTGCGCAAGCTCGGCGCGGACGTCATCGGGATTCCATTCATAGAAATTCGCAAGCCCCGTTCCTATCGCCTGCTCAATCTAGCGCTGCACAACCTTCCCCAATACGATTGGCTCATCCTCACCAGCGTGAACGGAGTCGAAGCCTTCTGGGACCGTCTCAAGAAACTGCACATCAGAAAAAGTAACCTGTCTCATCTGAAAGTCGCTGCCATTGGCCCCGCAACAAAACGAGCGATTGAGAAACGTGGCATGAGCGTTCACATCATGCCGCAAGAGTACGTCGCCGAATCTGTAGTCGAGAGTCTTCGCGATCAAATCTCAGGAAAGCGCGTCCTCCTTGCGCGGGCGAAGATCGCCCGCGACGTGATTCCACGTCAACTAACAAACCTTGGTGCGAAGGTGGACGTCGTCGAGGCCTACGAGACTGTCATCCCCGCTTCGTCTCGCGCACGTTTGCTAGCTGTCCTGAAGAATCCCACACGCCGGCCTCATGTCATCACGTTCACCAGTTCTTCGACTGTAAGAAATTTCGTGGCGCTCATCGCCGGCAAGAATGCCCGCCCCACTAATTACCTCGACGGCGTCAAGCTCGCCTCAATCGGTCCAGTCACGTCGTCAACCCTGCGGGAGCTCAATTTGCCTGTGAACATCGAAGCAAAGCAATACACCATCCCTGGGCTGATCGAAGCCATCGTCTCCATGACACGTAGCTGAACTTACTTCTGTTTGTAAACCCAGCCATCCTTCATCACGAATTCAACAGTTTCCAGAATGGAAACGTCCGAGAGCGGGTCGCCGCTGACAGCAACCAGGTCCGCGTACTTCCCGGGTTTCACCGATCCCAGTAGATCCCGCTTCCCTAGCAGGTCGGCAGCGTTGATGGTTGCAGCCTGGATCGCCTGCATCGGCGTCATTCCGTACTTCACCATGAACCCGAACTGCTTCGCGTTAATGCCATATGGGCACACCCCGGCGTCGGTCCCAAACGACATCTTGACTCCCGCCTGAACAGCTTTGCGAAAATTCTCCCGGTGAATCTGCCCAAGATGCGCATCGTGCTCGAGAAAATCCTGCGGCATGTGACCGGCGCGCCCGGCTTCCTGAATGCATTCTTCGTCATAGATGTCCATGTCGAGATATGTGCCGTGCTGTTTGGCTAACGCGATGCCATCATCATCAATCAGCGTGGCATGCTCGACCGACGCCACTCCTGCGCGAATCGCATTCTTTATGCCCTCGGGCGAATGCGCATGTGCTTCGACCCGCAACCCGAAGTGGCTGGCTTCATCCACCGCCGCTTGCAACTCCTCGAGCGTGAACTCCTGAGACTTGGGATTGCTCCCGTGGGTCAGCACAGCTCCACTCGACAAAACCTTGATGTGATCCACCCCGTCATGAACTAACTTGCGAACCACCTGCCGCACCTCCCACGGACTGTTCGCTTCGCCGTAGTGCATGTCCCATGGCAGTTGAATATCTGGTGCCAGCCCGCTATCCGCTCCCGCGCCACCGGTAATGGTCACGTACGCGCCCGCGACGAACATGCGCGGCCCTACGATGTAGCCGTGATTGATCGCGTCCCGCAGCGCAACATCTCCCAGAGCGCGATACGTGCCAACGTCGCGCACCGTAGTAAAACCAGCCTCCAACGTTACCTTGGCATTTGGAACGGATTCGAGAATGAGCTGCTGAGCAGTCTTGCGGAACACGCCAACCGGATCGTCGTCATGCGCGCCATCGGCGAGATGTGTATGGCAGTCAATCAATCCTGGAAGAACCGTTTTCGACGACAGATCGATGACTTGAGCTCCGGCCGGAATCGCAACATCGCGGCCCACCGCAGCCACTTTGCCATCCTGAATCAGGATGATTTGATCTTTTAAAACAGTCGCCGACTCCGGCTCAACAAGCTTGCCAGCTTTCACCACGACAACTTGCGCAGACAAAAACGCACACCAGAGCAGCGGCACAATCGCATTCCATTTGAGTATTCGCAAGAGGTCCCCTTCGCCTTCTCCAGTCAATTCCAACTTTGAAGAAATTGGCAACTGAGACTAGCACAGTCCCTCCGAGTGGAGTGCTGGGTTCAGGTATAGTGTTCCGGTATTGAGCTGCGCTGCCTCACCCGTCGCAATTTTCGAAGGGTGGAGGCAACAGCGAACGCGTACAAAGCTCCACTCGCCTGAGCTTCCCTGTGATCACGAAAGATTTCTGGAAAGTATGTCTGTTAGCCGCGATTGCTTTTCCCTTGCTGGGCGATCGAGCTGCCCCCGAGCCGCCATCGCCGCCCTTGTACGGCGTAAAGGTTGTGAAGGTCTGGATTCCCATGAATGACGGCGTGCGCCTCGCAGCCTCGTTGTTCATGCCAACAGGCGGCAAGCCAGGCGAGCAGTTCCCTGCCCTGCTCGAATACCTGCCTTATCGAAAAGACGACGGCACGATCGAACGCGACTATCCTCTGCACACCTATTTTGCCCACCGCGGCTACATAACCGCGAGAGTGGACATCCGTGGCACCGGCGCCAGCGAAGGCGAGACTCCGGAACGCGAATACTCACAGCGCGAGCAGCAAGATGGTGAACAAGTCATCGCGTGGCTGGCGCGTCAGCCGTGGTCGAATGGCAACGTCGGCATGTTTGGAATTTCCTGGGGCGGATTCAATTCAATTCAGATGGCCATGCGGCGTCCATCCGCCTTGAAGGCGATCATTGCGGTTTGCGCGACCGAGGACCTCTACAACGAAGATGTCCACTATATCGACGGCATGATGCACGTAGATGAGTTCGAAGTAGCCATGGACCTCGATCAGACCCTAAGCCGTTCGCCCGACTTTCCCGTTGACGAAAAAACCATGGCGGCCCGTTTCGACAAGGAGCCGTGGTCGCTCTCCTACATGCGGCACCAGCGCCAAAGCGAGTTTTGGCGCGAACCGGTCCGAGGCCTCGATTCAATTCAGATTCCGGTGTTCATGATCGGCGGCATGCTCGACGGATATCGCGACAGCATTCCGCGCATGCTCGAAAACATGAAGGTGCCAATGAAGGCCATCATCGGCCCGTGGAACCACACTTTCCCCGATGACGCAACGCCGGGTCCGGAGATTGAATGGCGGCGTGAAGCCGTCCGCTGGTGGGATTACTGGCTCAAGCAACGCGACACAGGAATCATGAACGAGCCCCGGATCGCCGTCTACATGCAGCATTGGCATGCGCCCGACTTGAATCTCACCACAATCCCCGGCGACTGGCGTAGCGAAGAACGCTGGCCGCCTCCCGAGGCAACACGGCAGACCTTGTATTTGGGGGAAGCGCATACACTCACAAATTCTGTTCCAATCACTTTGGTGGATTCGCTGCGCTACATTCCATCAGCCGGAGTTGAGGCAGGATTCTGGTGGGGTGATCTCACCGTCGATCAGCGTCCTGCTGACGCATTCAGCCTGGTATATGACTCCGCGCCTCTGGCGGATGACTTGGCAATCTTAGGACGGCCCGACGCCGAGTTGCGCGCTTCCGCTTCGGCTCCTTTGGCCGATTGGTTTGCCCGTTTGTCGGATGTCGCCCCCGATGGAACCGTAACCCTGGTGAGTGGAGGCGGAATCAATGGCGCGCAGCGGGATTCCCAAAGCAATCCCACTGACCTCGAACCAGGACAGACATATCCGTTCGATATCAAGCTACACCTCACGTCGTGGGTCTTTTCCAAAGGACATCGCATCCGGCTGGCAGTATCAAATTCCTGGTGGCCGACAATCTGGTCCACTCCGTATCCGATGACAACCTCTCTTCAGCTCGGTGGAAACGAAGCCTCGCGGCTGCACTTGCCCGTCGTTCCCCTCACATCATCCTCGCAGCCAAATTTTCAGAAACCCGAACCTTCCGATCATCTGACTGGCGTTCACTCCGAAGGCTACCCATGGCCGGGCGAGTACCATTTCAGCCGCGATGAAGTCCGTCAGGCGACCCACGTTCTATGGCGCGGCTCCGACAAAACGCAATATCCCTGGGGCAAACAGACTCACCACGAGCAACTCACGTATGACGTCGAGGATGCGCACCCGGAAAACAACATCGTTCGTGGAGACTCCGACACTAAGTTTGCGTTGAAGAACCGAACCTTGCTCTATCGCGGGCACCTCGAAATGCGTAGCGATCACAAGACGTTTTACTACCGTTATCATCGCGAACTGATGGAGAACGGCCGTGTGATTCGTCAAAAGACCTGGCAGGCGGCAATCCCGCGAGATCACCAGTAGCTTTTTTGCTGGCCGCCGCCGTTTCTTTGAGGCACCATAGACGCTCTAATGGGAACGACCAATCCCAGCGGCTTTCGCGAGGACGTCGAAAGTAGACTCATTCCCCTCCCCGCCTCCGACGCCGAAATCCGGCCCCGGCGCACCATGGGCTTTCTCGATCTCGTCCTCTTCTATGTCGTCACGGGTGTGAGTTTGCGCTGGGCCGCAACCGCCGCCAGTGCCGGTCCGAGCGCAATCATAATCTGGTTTGGCGCATGGCTCATGTTCTACACTCCGCTCGCGCTGTCCGTCATCGAGCTCTCGTCGCGTTATCCGCAGGAGGGTGGTCTGTACGTCTGGACCAAACTGGCTTTTGGTGAATTCGGCGCGTTTATTTGCGCCTGGATTTACTGGACCAGCAACCTCCCGTACTTTCCTGCAGTTCTCTATTTCGCCGCAAGCAATGCCTTATACATGTCTGGAAATCGGTGGAATTATCTCGCGACCGATGCGCGTTTTTACATCATCTTTTCAATTCTGGTGCTTGCCGTCATCACCATCATGAACATCGTCGGCCTCGATGTCGGCAAGTGGCTGCACAATGTTGGGGCACTCGCAATGTGGCTCCCGGTAGTCATCATTATCGGTATGGGCCTGATCGCGTGGCATCGCTTCGGATCCGCGACATCCTTTACTGCCCAAACCATGATTCCGGGCAGGCATTTGAAGGACATGATTTTCTGGTCGACCCTGATTTTTGCCTTCAGCGGCTGTGAAACCGGCTCATTTATGGGCGAGGAGATCAAGAATCCCCGCCGCACCATCCCGTGGGCCCTTTTCACCGCCGGCCTGGTTGTCACCTTTTGTTACGTTGGAGGGACCGTCGGAATCCTGTTGGCGCTCCCCCACGATCAAGTCAACGACCTCCAGGGCCTGATGCAGGCGGTAACGCAAACCGCAGTTCGGATCGGATTTTTCTGGGTCATTCCCGTCACCGCTGCACTCATCGCGCTCAGCAATCTGGGAGCAGCCAGTGCCTACCTCGCCGCGGTCGCGCGTCTACCCTTCGTGGCCGGCATTGATCGACTCTTGCCGCCAGCATTCGGAAGATTGCATCCGCGCTGGGGCACGCCTTACGTCGCCTTGATCTTGCAGTCAGTCTGCGGCGTCATATTCGTCTTTCTCGGACAATCGGGCACCACGGTAAAAGGTGCCTACGATGTTCTCGTGAGCCTCGGCATCATCACTTATTTCCTCCCTTATTTGTTTCTGTTTGCAGCCATGATCCGCCTGCAGCGCGAGCCAGCGGGCCCGGACGTAATCCGCGTCCCGGGCGGCAAACCGGTTGCCCTGCTGCTCTCATTTGTCGGTTTTTCCGTTGCACTGCTGACCATTGCTCTGTCTTTTGTGCCGAACCCTGACGAAGCCAACTCGCCGCTTGCCAT
This sequence comes from Terriglobales bacterium, assembly GCA_035623255.1. Taxonomy (GTDB): domain Bacteria; phylum Acidobacteriota; class Terriglobia; order Terriglobales; family Acidobacteriaceae; genus JAFAGX01. The sequence continues at coordinate 36,503 of DASPTU010000092.1, forward strand.
TGCCAAGGTCGTTGGAGGGACGTTGGTGTTGCTGGCCGTGGGCGGTCTTCTGTACGCAACCCAGAAACGAAGAACCTCCCCCGTCGCGGCCAGCGGCGATTGACAAGCTATGTCTCATTCTTCTCAGTATGACGCGATCGTCATCGGAGCCGGCCACAATGGCCTTACCGCGGCTTCGTACCTCGCTGGCGCAGGATTATCTACGCTCGTCCTCGAGCGCCGCGAGATTGTCGGTGGCTGCTGTGTCACCGAGGAGATTGCGCCGGGTTGCCGCGCCTCCACCACCTCCTACATCGCCAGCATGCTTCGCCCCGAAATCATCCGTGATCTGGAGCTCGCTTCCCACGGCTTGCGCATGGTCCCCTGTGACCCAGCCTTGCAGGTGCCGTTTCCAGACGGCCAGGTTATCCCCTGGTGGGCAGATCGTGATCGCACCATCGCCGAGTTGCGCAAGATCTCAGCGAAAGATGCCAATACATTCGTGCGCGTCGATGACGAACTCAAGAAGCTCGCCCGCTACCTCCAGCCGTTTTTTCTCGAGCCGCCCCCAGAATTCGAAGTGGACGGGCTGCAGAGCTGGTGGAATCTGTTGCGCGTAGGCAAGCGCTTTCGCGGAATTACCAACAACGAAATCGCGCAGCTCATCTCATTTTTGACAGGCAGCCTGGGAGATTTTCTCGATCGCAATTACGAATCAGAAAAAATCAAGACACTCTTCCTCGCGAACAACGTCTATGGCAAGCACGGTGGGCCTTATGACCCGGGAACGGCTCTGGGCCTTTTGTTTCATCTTCTGAGTGGCGGCGAGTTCGAGCTGCAAGGGTTCTACGGACACGTGATTCGTGGAATGGGTGCCATCACGCAGGCGCTTGCGGCAGCAGCTCGCAAGCGTGGCGTTGAAATCCGCACCTCGGCTCCCGTCGCGCTCATCAATGTGCGCAACGGTCGGGTCCGAAGTGTTGTCCTTGAGGATGGAACCGAGATTGCCGCTCGTGTCATCCTCTCGAACGCCGATCCCAAGCGAACTTTTCTCGGTCTGATTGAAAAAAGTGAGCTGCCCGAGGATTTTCGTCACGCGGTTCAGGGAATCAAGATGAACGGCCCCTGCGCCAAAGTGAATCTGGTTTTGGCGGAGGAGCCGAGGGTCAACGGCATGCCTTCCGATGCCAGCCCTGCGCAACGAGCTCTGTTTACGCTTGTCCCGTCGCTGGAGTTTGCCGAGCGCTGCTACGACATTGCGAAGTTCGGCGAGATTCCCGAGCAGTTATGGGTTGATTGTGTCGTCGCATCCAACGTGGACAACACACTCGCCCCCGAAGGCCGACACATTATGACCTGCTTCGTACAGTACGTGCCATATTTCCTCCGTAGCGGCACCTGGGATCAAAACCGTGACCTGCTCGGCGATCGCGTGATCAAGAAAATCGCCGAATATGCTCCCAACGTTGCCGGCGCCGTAGTTGCGCGGCAGGTGCTCACGCCGCTAGACTTGGAGCGCATTTACGGGCTCACCGAAGGAAATATCTTTCACGGTGATCTCACGCTAGAGCAGCTTTTCTTTATGCGTCCGGTGGCGGGCTGGTCGCAATACCGCACCCCGATTTCCGGCCTTTACTTGTGCGGCGCGGGCGCGCATCCCGGTGGTGGAGTGACCGGCGCGCCAGGGCATAATGCGGCATTTCAAGTTTTGCGCGATCTCCGTAGAAAGCACAAAGAGGCAAGCGCATAGAAAGAACTACGAATGTGGCGATTTCGTCATCGTCGGCGACGGCCCGCCACCACATCATTTTGAAGGGGCCGGTCTGCCGAAAGCAACCTGATCCCCCGAATTTGAGTACGCGGCGGGCAAAGGAGAAAGCGTGAAAAAGGGCATCCTGCAAAAACTGAAAGACGGACCCGTCCTCGGAGATGGTGGCTACTTGCTGGAACTCGAGAAGCGTGGCTGGGTGCGCGCTGGCCCGTTCACCCCAGAAGTTGCGCTCACGAATCCCGAAGCGCTTCGGCAACTCCACATTGAGTTTCGCGAAGCCGGTGCCGAAGTTCTGCAATCACTCACTTTTTACGCGAGCCGCGACAAGCTCGCCACGGTGGGCCTCCAGGACCGCCTCGAGGATCTGAACCGCGCTGCTGTCCGCATTGCCAAAAATGTCGCGGGGGATCGCTGCCTTGTCGCCGGCAATCTGAGTCTAACCTGGATGTACGAGCCCAACAGCCAATCCGCTGCCGATCGTGTCCGCTCCACGTTCAACGAGCAGCTAGCGGTTCAGACGGCGGAAGGCGTTGACTTCATCATCGGCGAAACCTTTTCCTGGCTCGGCGAGGCGCTGATTGCCGTCGAATGCGCAAAGAAAACCGGCCTGCCCGTGATGGTCACGATTTGTTTCGAGAATGAGAACAAGACCGCAGAAGGCAAGAGTGCGGCTGAAGCCGCAAAAGTTCTGGTCGATGCCGGCGCCGATATCGTCGGCATGAACTGCCTGCGTCCGCCGGAGCATATGCTTGCGCAGCTCGAGCAAATGCGCAAGGCAGTCCCGAACGCTTTTCTTGCAGCCCAGCCTGTCGCCTATCACACGCCGGCGGAGAAGCCGGACTTCACCAGCCTGCCGCAGTTTCCGTTCGAGCTTGATCCGCTGCAGCTGAGTCGCAAGGAGATGGCCGCCTACGCCCAGCGCGCCCAAGACATTGGGGTGAACTACATCGGCGCGTGCTGCGGAGCCGTCGCCACCCATATTCGCGAAATGGCGCGCGTGCTGGGCAAGCTGCCGGAGGAGCAGCGGCCGTGGGCTCTTAACTATGACAAGCCAATGTCGGCCTACGAGTACTACGATCACGATCCCGCGGAAGTCAGCGCCGGCAACGTTGCCCGCAAACGCGGTTAAGCAACAAGAACACTTACAGCGGCGAACCACCAAGGCTTGGCGGCGCGCATGCCAACTAGCCAATAAACGCCGATTTCAGGAATTCCTTTGTCCCTTCCGGCCCCGTGATCCGCAGTGTTATCGCTCCCATCTGCGGCTCAGCGAATAACTGAAACGTCAGAAACGGGCAGCACTCGCGTTCTGCGATCATGAGATTCGCTACCAGGGCCAGGTGCTCTCCAGGTATTCGAAAAGCATATCCGCTATCGATCTCCTCTGTCGCAATCACCACCGACTTGAAGCCTGTCAGCAGCGTGGCTTCGCGCTCACGCTTCTGCGCATCGGATAGCGTGCACATCACGGGCATGTCAGCCGCCAATCTTCTTCCTCAAAACGATCTCAAGCACAGAGACGCTAGCGCTCGATATCGAAATAAATTTTCGTTGTCGCGCGGTACTGAAGAACCTTCTTCCCATCCAGTTCCATCTCGAACTCCGCGACCCGCGCCCATTTCATTCCCCGCACGGTTTTGGCCGCTTCGGCAACAGCATTTTCTGCAGCCTTGGCGAAACTTTGCTTCGAGGTTCCAACAATTTCAATAATTTTTTGCGTCATGCTCTGCTCCTTCTCAAAGTAGAAAAGCAAATTGTACCTCTGCGCCGCCGATCCTGCCCGATCGCAAACCAATTCCCTTTCTTCCTGTCCCGCTATAATCGCTTAGAGATCGAAGATTTATGATTCAGACCCTTTTTGGCAGCCTGGACGAACAGCAAAAGCCCAGTTTCCTCGAGCGCATGAAAGAAGCGGTCACGCGCACCCGCGAGAACCTGAGCGAGCGCATTGAGGAAGCCGTTTCCTTCGGCAAAGAGATCGATCGCAACACGCTCGACGACTTGGAAGCAACCCTGATCGCCGCCGACCTCGGCACCACTACGACCGCCGAAGTTCTGGCTAAGCTGCGCGACAAGGCTGATCGCAAGCAGATCAAGGACGTCGACGAACTTAAACGGCTGCTGAAAGAAGAGCTGCTTGCCATCCTGAATTCTGCTAATAGTGTGCCGATCCGGCGGGTTGACGGCACACCGGAAGTCATCCTGGTGGTCGGCGTGAATGGAACCGGAAAGACTACTACCATCGGCAAGCTCGCCAACGTGCTTCGGTCGCAAGGCAAAACTGTTTTACTCTGCGCCGCGGATACTTTCAGGGCAGCGGCTATTGAGCAGTTGGAGATCTGGGGACAACGCACCGGAACCGAAGTCATTCGCACCAAGGCCGGAGGCGACCCGGCCGCCGTTCTCTACGATGCCTTGCAGGCGGCCTCAGCCCGGCACACGGATTACGTCGTGGTCGATACCGCCGGTAGACTGCACACCAAAAGCAATTTGATGGCTGAATTGGAGAAGATGCGCCGCACGGCGCAGCGTCTGATGCCCGGTGCGCCCCACGAAACCCTGCTGGTAATGGATGCCACCACCGGCCAGAACGGACTGCAGCAGGCCCGTCAATTCACCGGTTCAGCCGGTGTAACCGGAATCGTGCTTACGAAATTGGACGGCACGGCAAAGGGCGGTGTCGTAGTCGCAATTTCTCGAGAACTGGGGCTGCCAGTTCGCTACGTCGGAGTGGGCGAAAAAGCGGGAGATTTGCTGCCTTTCGATCCCAAAGAGTTTGTCGATTCGCTGTTTGCGTGATTATGCCAGACCACGACACACCTCAGAAAAAGAGTCTCTGGGTTCAGATTGGTTACTACAGCCAGATTGCGTTCATTTTCCCGGCAGCGACCTTTGCCGGATGGCTCTTCGGCGTCGCGCTCGATCACTGGCTGCACACTAGGTGGCTCTATCTGGTCGGATTGATCATCGGCATCATCGCCGGTTTCGTCGAACTGATCCGTATCGTGAATGCCGCCGGCACTGATTGAAAATCAAGCTCGCGCTTGCATGTCGTAAACGCGCCAGAACTCTTTCATCTCCTCTGGCCTTCCCAGCGACACGCGAATGTGAGTGCTGAGCGGCGGGAACTCGCGTCCGATCCACACATTCTTCGTCTGAAAATATTCGACCACTTGCTTGGTTGGACGCCGCACATCCACCATCACGAAATTCGTGCACGAATCAATCGGCTTCAGCCCTCTGGCGCTTGCCTGACTAAAGAATTCCTGCCTTGTACTCTCATTTCTTTGCACAATTTCCTGCACCCTCTCCGTATCATCCAGCGCAACCGAAGCACACCGAATCACCACCGCATTGACGCTGATCGGACTGATATGGGGCCGGAGTTGCGCGATCATCTTTTGCGACGCGACCGCATATCCCAATCGCATCCCGGCAAGCCCGTACACCTTCGAAAACGTTCTTGCCACAATGATTCGCTCATTCGCCACCGGCCGGTCCAGGAAGGAGGTATATCCGGGTCTTTGAGCAGCATAATGATGGTAGGCCTCATCAATCAACACCGTTGTTGTTGCCGGCACTTTCGCAACGAACACCTCCAGCGCTTCTCTCGACGTCAGGCTTCCAGTCGGATTATTAGGGTTGCAGATGTAAACGAGCGGCGTATTGGCGTCGATACGCGCCAGCATGCCGTCCAGGTCATGCGCATACCGCTGATCCAGCGGCACCGAGACCACTTCCGCGCCCGTAAGTTTCGCAAAACTCTGCGCTGTTTCAAACGTCGGTCCAGCCTGCACCAGTTTCTTACCTGGCCCGAGAAGTGCAATCGAGGCGACTCGCAGGATTTCGCTTGATCCGCACCCCACCAGCACGCGTTCCGGCGCCACGTTGTGTAGCGCTGCCAGCCGCTGCACTAACGGTTTATATTCCGGCCGCGGATACCGATTCACCATCGTCAAACACTCGCGCATCGACTGCAGCACCTTGTCCGACGGCCCATAGGGATTCTCATTGCTGTCCAGGCGTACCGGCCCGCTGACACTCGCTTCCTCTGCGGCCTCGAACGACCTTACTGCCTCGGCTGTTAGCGGCAGAGTCGCAAGCGCACTGGCTACGCCTCCTGCCACGTGAACGAAACGTCGTCTCGATATGAGCATGTTTGTCCTCCGGCACTGCTGATCCCCTGAGCTTTTGAATCTGCAAGATTATGCCAGAGTCGGAGGTGGAGTGTACGGAAAGGTGGGGCTTGGGGTGAGCAGCAAATTCAGGGTTGCGCGATTCTAGCGGCCCTTCCTCTATAATCACCCATGGACTTCGACCAGCTAGTCACCTTCCTGGAAGTCGCCAAGCTCGGCAGCTTTTCTCGTGCCGGACAGAAAGTTTTTCGCTCGCAATCCGCAGTCAGCGCGCAAATTCGCCAACTCGAACAGGAATACGGCGACAAACTGCTCGACCGCTCCGGCAAAGTGGTCCAACTCACTCCTGCCGGCAGGGTTCTCTTCGCTTATGCCGAACGCATGCAGAAGTTACGGGAAGAGTCGCTTCTGGCCGTCGCCGATCAAGGTCTCACTCCGCGAGGTACGCTGATCATCGGCGCAAATGAGGCTACCTGCCTGTACGTTTTACCCAGGGTTTTTGCTGAGTATTGCCGTCTCCATCCCGAGGTGCAAATCAGTATCTACCGCAATTTCAGTTACAAGATCATTGAGAAGCTGGAAAATGGCTCGATAGACGTTGGGATTGTCACTCTTCCGGTCAAATCTCCCAGCCTGAAAACCCACTCCATTTTTCGCGATCAACTGATGCTTATGGTTCCCCCGGGGAACCTGTTAGCTGGGAAAAAGAGCGTAACTATCGAAGATGTCGCCAAGCAACCCCTGCTGGTTCCCAAGACCGGCTACACCCGTCACCTGATGGACAAGTTGTTCCGCCCTTACAGCTCGCAACTTCAAATCAGGATGGAATTACCCAGCGTGGGGATGATCAAAAGCTTCGTGGCCGCGGGTCTCGGCGTCTCTTTGATCAGCGTCAGCTTTGCCCGCGATCAGGTCGCCACCGGAGAAGTAGTGCTGATTCCCCTGCATGGCGTTGAGCTTTGGCGGGAGTTGGGTCTCGCCTACCGCCGCGATCGCACTCACACACGTCCAACTACCACTTTCATCACGACGCTCCGGCAGTTCCCAGCTTCAGAGAAGCGAAGTTCAACCCACAGTTAGCAGCCCAAGCAAGGGCGCCACCGACGCTTCCACCACGAGTCTAGAACGAGTACTTCAACGAAAACTGAATCAGCCTCGGCGTTCCAATCGTCGAAGTAATCGGCGCAGACCCCGATCCCGGCGTCGAGCCGACCGACGCAAAGGCCGGATTCGCGAACGACGGATGGTTGAACAGGTTAAAGAAATCCACCAGGAACCGCAGATTCTGTCCTTCAGTCAGTTTGAATATCTTGCCTAAACTGAAGTCCACATTCTTTTGTGGCGGTCCGATGATGCAGTTGCGAGGCGTGTCCCCATAGAGGGTCGCGTCGCTGAGGCCACCAGTTGATAAGGTCGCAACCGGGTCCGGCTGATAAGCTGCGGCATTGATCCAGCTTCCCAACCGCTGCCGGACACTGCCGGTGCTGGGAGCATTGGCGCAACTGAAGCCCGGCACAAACGTCGCGCTCGACGATGGACTCGCCAGTTGATAGGCGCTGCCACCCGCCGGATCAAAGACCGTAAAGGGCACGCCCGACTGCAGGATAATTACCGTGCTCGCCTGCCAGCCGCCGAGTAAACCTTTCTCGAATTGGTTGGCGTTGCTAAGCGAAGGCAGCTGATAGGTAGCGCTGGTCACAAAGCGCTGGCGCCGAGCGAAGTCGGACAAACCGCGGGAGGCCCGTGGGTCGGTCTGGTCATTGATGCGGGCGACAAACGCCACCGAAGCGGTGGAAACATCGTCAATCGAGTTGGCGTAGGTGTACGCACTCTGGAAATAAAGCCCTGACCCGAAGTGATGGCCCAGCGTGGCCTGCAGCGCGTTGTAATGGGAATCGGAGTTGGGCGAAAAGCTTTCGTACAGCGCCGGCCCGATTGGATAGAAGGGAGCCCTGGCAGTTGCGTTCTCAACCGTCGAGTCGACAATCTTGCACGTGCCCGCCCCGCCCCCGCAAGCGAATGGAAGCGTAACCGGGTTCTGCGGTGTTGCCAAAGTGGCCTGATCGGGATCATAGTCCGCACGCAGACGCGTTCCCTTGGTCCCAACGTAACCAAGTTCCGCAAACCAGTCATGCCCGAGTTGCCGCTGAACACTGAAGTTCCACTGTTGTGTCGTGCCAATCACCCAATGCAGTGGAACATTGAGAGCGAATATGCTTTCGATGTTCCCGGAAAAACCGGGACCGCATTGTTGTGGCAACCCCGCTACAACACCATTTCCCAGCGTGCAGCCGCCCGCCGGGAAGCCGGTGAAGAACGAGGGCTGTGGCACATAAGGCGCAGTCGGCGGAGCGCCCATCGGTGGGAGGCCCGGGAATCCACTGGCGTTTGGCGCGAATAAATTGGCAAGGCCACCTGGTCCAGGTGCTCCCGGAAAAAGCAGCGGGAAATAAGGAGGCGAAAAAGCGAGATTGTCCACTGCACCCAGATCTTCGCGAACGCTGTATATGCCATAACCGGCGCGAACGGAAGTCGTATGGTGCCCACCAACGTCGTAAGCAAACCCAATGCGCGGCTCAAAAACCGTGGCAAATTCGTTTTTCAAGCCGGCCGAATTCAGGGTTCCCGTGAGCCCGGCCAAATGGTAGTTATTCGCGCAGGTCGGGTACACGAACGGTTGCCCGGTTGCATTTGCAATCAGGGGATTGGTATTGCCAGTGCGGCACAAAGTGTCGTGAGGAGCGCCGACAAATTCATTGCGAATCCCCAGGTTCAGCGTCAGGTCCTTGCGAAGCCGGTAGTCATCCTGGGCAAACCATGCATACGACGGAATCCGATAGTCGTGCGTTCCCAAGCCGCCGCCACCGTTCCCCAGCGAAGGATCGCCTCCGAGGAAACTCGTGAAGTCATTCCCAAACAGCGCCGTTGGTGGCGCGAAAAATACCAGGCCGTTGTTGGCCACAGGTAAGCTGCGACGCAGCGAAACGCGATCAATCTCACCGCCTACTCGCAACTGGTGCGGCCCGCGAGTCCAGCTCAACGTGTCGATCCATGCGAAGTTGTCCGAAAGCGCGTACTGCAGTTGCGTGGGATAAGGTCCGAAGGCCCACGTCCCAAACTGCAGTCGGTACATATTCGGATTCTGGTTGGCTGTCGGCAAATTAATCCCGAGCTGCGCTCCGGTAATGGGTGCCTCGTTGTTCAATTTGTCGCTGATGATGTTGATCCCGAACCGGAATTCATTCACCAGCGCGTTGCTGAAAATATGCGTTTCGGTGATGCTGCCAAAGCGGCTGTGCAGCGGGATGTCCAGCGGAAAATTAAGGTTGTTGACGCCCGGCAAGCCTCCCGTCTGGATTCCGTACGAGTCGGCACCAAAGGGCTCAAAAGTTGCGGAGTCCGACCAGAAAAAGCGCTCCGCTAAATGGTCCTTCCCGCCACGGAACTCGCGGTCCCAGTTTGCGGTGAACTGATCGTCAGTAAATTTTCCGGGATTGCTGATGATCAGCGGACCATAGTTTGGCGCGCCGTTGGTCAGTCCTGCAGTTCCGGGCACCGTCGGAAACAGATAGCCACCCGGTGATGCTCCGAACTGATCTCCCTTGGCGTTGAGCAGCGCAAGCGCCACCGGATCGATGGTCGTCATCCCCGGCGGAAGGCCGTTCGGGAAAAATGTGCCGATCAAACTTGCTGCTGAGCGGTCCACTGGCACCACCGGAATCGTCGTATTGATGTAGGTTCCCGGCGAGTCGCCGCTGCGTTGCCGCGTGCCTTGGTAATTCACGTAGAAATAACCCAGTTTCGCCTTGGCCCCGACCGGCCCGCCCAGATCCCCGCCAAAGATGTTCTGCTTGACCACAACTTTGCCCAGAAAATAATCGTGCGCATCCAGCGACGTGTTGCGGAAATATTCCCAGAGGTCCCCGTGGAACTTAGCAGTTCCCCCGCGCAGCGTCGCATTAATATTTCCTCCGCCATTTCGGCCCTGGCTGGCGTCGTAAAGGCTGGTGGAAACCTTGAATTCCTGAATCGCGTCTGGATTTGGCAACGGAGTGTAGGTCAATTCGCCGAACGCGTAATCTGCCGCCGAAATGCCGTCGATCATGTAATTGTTATTGTCTTCGCGCCCGCCGTTGACATGAATAAACACCTGCCCGCGCCCCAGCTGCGCCGCGTTGTTCAAATCCGAAGAGGCTCCGGCAGAGAGCGTCAAGATCTGCTGGAAATTTCGCGTCGCCAGTGGCAACGAATTGATAGTCGTGTAGCCGAGCGATTCTCCGGTCGTGGAGTTCGTCGTATTCACCATTGCAATCTCCGACTGTACCTCCACGACCTCCTGCACCGTCGACGGTTTCAAAGTCGCAGTCATCCGTGTGGTCTCGGTGATTCGCACCACAATTCCCGGAAATTTTGTCTTGGCGAAACCCGGCGAGCTGATTTCCAGGGCATAATTCCCCACCGGCAGCAGCGGGACCGTAAAGAAGCCGGAAGTGTCGGTCGTGATCTGCCGCACGACCTGTCCGGTAGCTTCGCTGATCACGTCCACTCGTGCGCCCGATAGCACTCCGCCGGCGGCGTCTTGAACCGTTCCGGTAATAGCTCCAGTCGCACCCCCTTGCCCGAAGCCCATCTCAGTCAAAAAGAGAAACAACACCGCTGCAGCGATCTTACCTGTACGACGCATGCTTCCCCCCTGTGCGCGTTGGAAACCCGGTGCGGCTTATGCCGCGAAAAATTTACGAATATACGAAGAATGTATCCGAGCGGTATACCATCGGGCACCGGCACTTTTCAAGACTTTGGTGTATGGCACCGATGCAAAATTCAAATCGCCCAAAACTATCCGCTGAATGTTTTGTTATGGACTCCCAAGTTTCTCAGCAAACGCGCGTGCGATCACCGCATAGCCCAATACATTCGGATGGATGTCCGGCCCGAAAGGCGCTGGTGCTGCCGCCCACGTCCAGATCACCGTCAGAAACACATTGAGAGGGACGTTGAAAAAAGGCACAGGGGTGCCATTGTCGACTTGGAACGCGCTTGCAACATCTACCACAGGCACGCTGAATGTTTCATAAATGATCTGTAACACGCCATTAAATTGGTCAGTCGCTAACTGCGATTCCTCAGCCAGCGCCTGTCCGGCAGGTCCCAATAGCGAAGCCGCCAGAAATGGATCGTAGTAGTTCATCGCAACGATCGGCGTGTTTGGGCTCGCCGCACGGAGTCCTTCAAGAATCAAAGGCAGATTGGACTCCACCAAGCCCGTCCCTGCCTCGATACACTCCAAACTGAAGACCGGGCTAATGCAATGATCCACATCGTTTGCGCCGATATCGATCGTTACAAGGTCAACCCGGTGTGTTTGCAGGAAATTTTCAGCTGCTGCCAGTTGGCTGCCTTCAGGATACGGACAGATGCCGCCCGTCATCATTGAACCTGTCGTCTCGCCGGAGCATCCGAGCTTGACGAGTTGCAGCCCTGGAATTCGCGCACGGAGAAATAGGTAGAGGTCGTCCGCGTACCCTTGTTTGGTGGGAACGTCTATACCAACGCCAGCCCCGGAGGGCTGAATTCCAATCGCGAGAGAATCCCCGAGCGCCAGATAGTATGGCGGCTGCGCCGTTGCGTGGGCAACGCTCAAAACCGTTATCAGGAAACCGAGACTCAGCAATCGGGTTCGCATCGTGCTCTCCTTCCATATCCGCCAAAAACGGCCAAAAGTATACACTGACCTCCGTTAACATTCGGTAAAAGATTCGCTTCCGATCCTCGCCGGTGCTCTCCGACCGCGGCGTTCCGGTCTTCCCCTGTTGTAGACTCATTGCTTTGCGCCGGGAGGTACGCATGACCTGGGCCACGAAGCTTGTCAGACCGTATCGCGTCGACGACGGTAAGAAATTTAAGTTAAAGGACTTCGACCCGGCCGACACCGGGCACCTGCACTCCAGAGAGCATGCCACGAAACTGTTGGAGCGCGGCATCGCCGAAATGGCCGAGCTGCAGGACAAACTCTATGCCCAGGACCGCTGGGGCGTGCTGGTGATTTTTCAGGCCATGGATGCTGCCGGTAAAGACGGTGCGGTCAAGCACGTCATGTCCGGCGTAAACCCTCAGGGTTGTCAGGTCTATTCCTTCAAGGTTCCCTCTGACGAGGAATTGGATCATGATTACCTCTGGCGAGCCACGCGCCGCCTCCCCGAGCGCGGGCACATCGGCATCTTTAATCGCTCTTATTACGAAGAGGTGCTGGTGGTCCGTGTTCATCCCGAGGCGCTCCAGCACGAGAGAATTCCCCAGTCGCTTGTCACAAAAGATATCTGGAAAGAGCGCTTCGCTGATATCAACGCCCTGGAGGATCATCTGACGCGAAACGGAATCGTCGTCTGCAAGTTTTTTCTCAACCTCTCCAAAAAAGAGCAGAAGAAACGCTTTTTGGATCGCCTGGACGAGCCGGAGAAAAACTGGAAGTTCTCCGCCGCGGATATTCACGAGCGCCAGTTCTGGGACGCCTACATGAATGCGTACGAGGAGATGATCACCTACACCGCCACCAAACATGCGCCCTGGTACGTGGTTCCGGCAGACAACAAGTGGTTCACCAGGGTCATAGTCGCAGCGGCGATCGTGGATACACTGAAGCAGCTCAAGCTCTCTTACCCGAAAGTTGATCCCGAGAAACGCAAGGAACTCAGTGCCGCGCACAAACAACTGGAAGGCAAGAGCGAAAAGTCGTGATGTGCCGCTGAAACCAAGCCCTGATTGCTCAGGCCTGTTTTCCCAATCCACTTTCCAGCGGTAAGATGAACTAGCGTTTCCCAGGGGGGCTTTTCCCATGTCTTTAAAACAATCTCTCCGCACCCTTTTCCTGTTACTTCTGTTTACCGCCGGTTCCCTCAGAACTTTCGCGCAGTCCGAGAGTGTGAAGACGCGCAAAGGTGCTCAGCCGTTACAGCCCGCTGACCAGACAGCGGCTACCGACACAGCCTCCGACGACAACAATAGCGGAGACCCGCAATTCAAGGGCATGAAGTATCGCCTCATTGGTCCGTTTCGGGGCGGAAGATCGCTGACCGCGAGTGGCATCGCCGGCGACCCCAGTACCTACTACTTCGGCGCCACAGGTGGAGGCGTATGGAAGTCCACCGATGGTGCCATGACCTGGAATCCTGTCTTTGATAAAGAAACTGCTTCCTCCATCGGCAGCCTCACCGTGGCCCCCTCCGATCCGAATGTCATTTACGTCGGCACCGGTGAAGCCTGCATCCGCGGCAACATCGCCCAAGGCGACGGAGTGTATAAATCCCTCGACGGAGGCAAAACCTGGAAGAACGTCGGGCTCCACGACTCGCGTGCGATCGGCAAAGTTATTGTCGATCCGAAAAACGCCGATGTTGTCTACGTTGCCGCCCTGGGCCATCCTTACGGCCCAAACACGGAACGCGGCATTTTCCGCACCACTGATGGCGGTAAAACCTGGGATAAGGTCCTCTACAAAGACGAAAACACCGGCGGAATCGACATCGCCTTCGACCCGCACAATTCACACATTCTTTTTGCTTCTCTCTGGCAGGCGCGTCGTACGTCATGGAGCTTGAACAGCGGTGGCCCAGGCAGCGGTTTGTATCGCTCGAACGATGGCGGCAGCACCTGGAAACTGCTGACGGAGCACGGTCTACCGAAAGGACCCTATGGCCGCATTGGCGTCGCAGTCGCTGCCAACTCTGACCGGGTCTACGCCTTAATTGAGGCTCCCGAAGGTGGACTCTATCGCTCCAATGATGGCGGCGAAAACTGGGAACCGGTCAATGATGACCGATCGTTCTGGCAACGCGCCTGGTATTACATGCACGTGTTTGCCGACCCTCAGTCCCCCGACACGCTCTATATTGCAAACGTAGAGTTCTATAAGTCGACCGATGGCGGACACACGTTCAACAAAGTGAAAGTCCCGCACGGCGACAATCATGGCGTGTGGATTGATCCAACAGATCCGAATCGCATCATCGTCGCTAATGATGGCGGCGTGACCCTCACTCTGGATGGCGGAAAAACCTGGAGCCGTGAAGATAATCAACCAACTGCCCAGTTTTATCACGTGATCACTGACATCCGCACGCCTTACTACGTTTATGGCTCGCAGCAGGATGCGGGTACAGTCGCCATCGCCAGCCGCAGTGACCAGGGCGCGATCGATCGCCAGGACTGGTATGACGTCGGCGGTGGCGAAGCTGGCTACATCGCGCCTGACCCGCGCGATCCGAATATTGTTTACGCTGGAGATTACGAGGGCTTGCTCACCCGTTTCGATAAGCGCACCGGACAAATCAAGGACATCGACGTGCAGCCGGAGATCAGTGATGGCGGCGGCGCGGCAAATCTCGAGCACCGTTTTCAATGGACTGCGCCATTACTGATTTCAAATCATGACGACACTCTTTATTACGGCGGTGAGCGTCTGTTCAAAACCAGCGACGGCGGCATGCACTGGGAAGCCATCAGCCCCGATCTCACGCGCAACGACAAGACCAAGCAGCAACCTTCCGGCGGCCCCATCGACATTGACGACACCGGGACCGAGTATTACGACACCATTTTCGCCATTGCAGAGTCCCCGCGTGTGAAGGGCTTCTTATGGGTTGGCACGGACGATGGCCTCATCCAGCTTTCGGAAGATTCAGGTAATCACTGGACCAACGTCACTCCCAAGGATCTGCCGGAATGGAGCCGTATCAGTCAGATTGATGCTTCGCCGCATGACGTGAAAACTGCATATGTCGCCGTCGATCGCCATCAGCTCGACGACCTCCACCCTTATATCTACATCACCCACGATTCGGGAAGAACCTGGGCCAATCAGACCAAGGGAATTCCCGACAATGTTTTCGTCCGGGCCGTGCGTGAAGATCCCAAGCGGCAGGGTTTGCTCTATGCCGGGACAGAAAGTGGGGTTTATGTTTCATTCGATAATGGCGCGAATTGGCGGTCGCTGCAGCTCAATCTACCCACCACGCCTGTTCACGACCTCGTAGTAAAAGACAACGATCTCGTACTCGCCACCCACGGCCACTCATTCTGGATTCTCGACGACGTTTCTCCCCTTCGCCAATACAACGACCAGATCGCCAAGGCAGATTTCCACCTTTATACCCCGGCCTCTGCCGTCCGCTACCACGACTCCATCGAACGCGGATTCAAACCAGTCCTTACCGGGCAAAACCCTCCGAGCGGTGCGCTGATCTACTACTACCTCAAAGACAAACCAAAGGGCGAAACCACCATCGAAATTCTAGACGACTCAGGAACCGTGATTCGCAAATACTCCAGCAGCAAGACAGAAGAACTCGAGGAACCCCTGAGTCCGGACGACAAAAAACCGGGAAAGCAGATCAAGCCTGATGCCGGTCTGAACCGGTTTGTTTGGGATCTGCGCTACGAAGGAACTAGCCACGTCCCGGATTACTATTTGTGGGAATACCACGCAGGCAGCCGCGGTCCACTGGCTATACCGGGCAACTATCGCGTTCGCGTCACAGCAGATGGCAGCAGCCAGACCGTGCCCGTACAGGTTCTGCTCGATTCTCGAGTGCACGTGCAACAATCCGATTTGCAGAAGCAGTTCGACCTGCTCCTTCAAATCCGCGACGAACTTACTCGCGTTTACGACACCGTTAACCAGATTCAGGATGTTCGCTCGCAATTGGATGGTCTCAAGAAGCGTCTGCCCTCCAACACGGGGACCAAGCCTGTGCTCACCGCCGCCGGCGATCTTGACCAAAAGATGCTCGTGGTCCGCGACGAGCTGGTGCAAATGAAGGTCAGATCAAACGAAGACTCGCTCTCCTATCCGCAGCGAGCCGACAGCAAACTGGCCGCCTTGGCAATGAAGATCGGTAACGCTACCGACTCGGCGCCCACGGAAGCGGAAGTTCGCACCTTCGATAAGTTAAAGAAACAGGCCGACCAGTCTGTTGCACACTGGGCCGAACTGCAGCGGACTGATCTTGCCGCCTTCGAAAAAATGATGGCCGGCCAGAACATCCAGGCAATCGTGCTTCCTGCCAGCGAGGCGGAAAGCAGCCCCGGGGAAGCGCCGAAGTAACATGCCAGCCGGTAAAATCCTTTGCGTCGATGACGAGGAACTTGGTCTGCTTGTTCGCAAGATGATGTTGGAGTCTGAGGGCTTCGAGGTCGCCGTTGCCCCCGATGGCAACTCCGGCCTTGAACTATTCGACAGCATCGATTTCGATCTGGTTTTGCTGGACTACTGCATGCCTGGCATGAACGGCGGCGAAGTCGCAGAGGCCATTCGGCGCTTGCACCCCGAAATCCCCATCATTCTCCTTTCGGCCTATGTGACTCTGCCCGAGAAGCACGTCAAATTAGCCGACGCCTGTGTCACCAAGGGCGACTCTGTAGAGGTCTTGCTTGGGCTGGTTCGGAGCTTAATCACGCGGAATGGAGGTCGCGCCGCTTGACCACCAGCCAAAAAGTTTTCCAGCGACAAGTCAGATGGCTGGTCCTGGTTCCGCTGCTGATTTTGCTGCTCATCGCCGCCCTCCTGGAGTTCCAGGTGCACAGGCTGACCGCAGCGCAGAACTGGGTTGATCACACCGATGTCGTCCTCTCCCAGGCCAGACTCTTACTGCGCGTCATCATTGACCAGGAAACCGGGCTTCGCGGCTTTCTCTTGACCCACGACGAGCAGTTCCTGCAGCCATACCACAAAGCCGACCAGAGTCTCCCTGGCCTTTTCGACCAACTTAATGCCAGCATCATCGACAATTCCGACCAGCAGCAACGCTTGGCCAGTGTTCGCCGCGGCTGTGACCAGTGGCGCACCTGGGCAGAGAGCGCCATCAACCGGCTTCGTGTCGGGGACCCTGAAGTTAATTCCGCGGAGTTCAACCTGGCTGGCAAGCAATTGATGGATGACCTCCGTCAACGACAGCAGGACTTCGTCGACCAGGAAGATCGGCTCAAAATGGTTCGCGCGCAAAGCTCGCAGCGCGCCGGACGCGCCTTCACCTTGACCTTGCTGGGCCTGGTTGTCGCCTTTGCTTTCATCTTGTTCGTTCAGACGCGCACCAGCATCCGCGCCGTCGATGCCGAGTACGCCTCCATTCTGCAGAATCTGCAAAAGCGGACCGACGAACTGAGCGAAAGCCGCGAACGCCTCCATGTCACTTTGCGCAGCATCGGCGATGGCGTCATCGTTACCAACTCCAGTGGAAAGATCACATTTCTGAATCCCGTTGCTGAAAATCTTACACAATACTCTCTCGAGCGCGCCATCGGTAAACCTCTGAATCAAGTCTTCCACGTCATCAACGAGGAAACTCGTAAGCCGGTTGAAAGCCCATTCGACAAGGTAATGCGTTTGGGCACCGTCGTCGGGCTCGCCAACCACACCGCACTCGTGCGCGAGGACGGCAGCGAACTTTCGATCGATGACAGCGGCGCTCCCATTCGCGATGCCCACGGTCAGGTGCAAGGCGTGGTGCTGGTCTTTCGCGACGTCACCGAGCAGAAAGAAATGATGAAAGTTTTGCAGATGAACGAAAGGCTCGCCGCTGCGGGAAAGCTATCCGCCAGTATTGCTCACGAGATTCATAATCCTCTCGAAACCATCGGCAACATTCTTTATCTGATCCGCAAGCAGGCCGGCTCGGATTCCGAAAAATTCATTGGGATGGCCGAGCAGGAGCTCTCCCGCGTCGTCCAGATCACCAAGAACATGCTCAGCCTTTACCGCGAATCCAAACGCCCTGTGCCCCTGAAACTCGGCGAGGTTCTCGACGGCGTCAGTGTCATTCTCCAGCGCCCGTTGCGTGACAAGCAGGTCACCTTCTCCTGCCACGTTCTCACCGAATCGCGCATTTCCGCATACCCCGCCGAAATGCGCCAGGTAGTTTCCAATCTGATTGGCAACGCCATCGATGCTGTCCCGCTAGGCGGAACAGTCGAAGTCACGATTGATGACACTCGTTTCAGGGATTCAGAACCCGGTGTGTTTCTGATGGTGCGCGACAACGGTTCAGGCATCTCCAAGCAAAATCTTTCCAAATTGTTTCAGCCTTTCTTCACTACCAAAGGCGAAAACGGCACCGGCCTTGGCCTGTGGATCACCCACGGCATCGTCTCCAAGATCGGCGGCTATATTGAGGTGAGTAGCGAAACAACGGGTGAGAACCGCGGTACGACTTTCAAACTCTTCTTCCCACGCCTTGCCGCTGAAATCCAGGCCGCTGACTGACCATGTCTGGGTGCCGCACCCTAACCGAGCGCTCTTTGCGATGTAGGGTGGGAGGCAACGCCCTCCTCCTTTGGCCAGGGCATGGCTTCAGCCATGCCGAAAAACCACCGAACCCAACCCTCCCAGGTTAGCGTCCAAGACCGGAACGCGAACCTGAGCCACTCGCTCTTGCAGCTATTGTGGGGTCGATCCATACCGTCTTACCGGCAGCACCCGATCGTAGCGCTTAAAGTCGCGATCGGTCGTGAATACCTGCCACTGCCGCTGATGAGCCACGGCACAGATCAGGAAATCGATGGTTGACCGGGCGATTCCGCGTGTGTGGCACTGGGCTGCTCGACGAGGTCGGGCGAAACGCCCGTCCCCGCACAAAGCAAAACCCCGGACCGCTTTCGTCCGGGGCGTAACCTGTCCAGCTACGAGATCAGTATGAGCAACCTCCAACTCGAAGTCAAGGTTACTGAGGAGCCTGCCTGTCCTCAGACTCCCTAAAAAAGGTTCCCTACCAGAGAGGAACCTGTGGACCCGGCGGGATTCGAACCCGCACCTTGTAGCTGGACAGGCTAATGTGCTCCCGTTACACCACGGGCCCCACACAATTTTAGAAAGACGGCCGCGTCCAGCCTAGTTCAAACATCACAACGCCCTCATTCTCAGTTCCGATGTGGGAACGCCTCAAAATAAATCGGGGCGGCTCACGCCGCCCCGAAAATCCGTGGATAAGAATGTCTGGGCCACACAGATACGCGGGCGAGGGCGCCCGCGTCACACAACCTACGTCCCCTCGCTCCAGCCCGCCAGATACTCTTCCTGCTCGGGCGTCAGCTTGTCGATCTTGATCGCCATCGACTCCAGCTTGAGCTTGGCCACGCGCCTATCCAGCTCCTCGGGAACTTTGTAAACTTTCTTTTCCAGCGTTTTGGCATTTTTCACCATGAACTCAACCGACAAAGCCTGGTCGGCGAAGCTCATGTCCATCACCGACGCCGGATGTCCCTCCGCCGATGCCAGATTAATCAGCCGGCCTTCGCCCAGGAGATTGATCTTGCGCCCGTCCTTCATCGAATACTCTTCCACGAAGTTGCGCGTCGTGCGCTTCGAGGAAGCCATCTTCCCCAGCGAAGGGATATCGATTTCGACATTGAAGTGGCCGGAGTTCGAAATGATCGCGCCATCTTTCATCAGTTCGAAGTGCTCCTTGGCCAAAACATTTTTGTTTCCCGTTACCGTGCAGAACACGTCGCCAATTTTGGCCGCTTCATTCATCGACATCACGCGGAAACCATCCATCACCGCTTCCAGCGCCTTCGTCGGATCAATTTCCGTGATGATCACCTCCGCTCCAGCGCCACGCGCGCGGCTCGCCAGGCCGCGTCCGCACCATCCATAACCTGCAACCACGAATTTCGATCCCGCCAGCAGATAGTTCGTGGCGCGAATGATTCCGTCAATTGTTGATTGCCCCGTGCCGTAGCGGTTGTCAAACAGATGCTTGGTGTCAGCATCGTTGACTGCAATGATCGGGAAGCGCAGCACGCCTTGCTTCGCCATCGCCCGCAGCCGGATCACGCCGGTTGTCGTCTCTTCTGTGCCGCCGATCACGCCTTCCAGCGCATCCGTGCGCTTGGTGTGAAGAACGGTGACAAGGTCCGCTCCGTCATCCATGGTGATGTGCGGCCTATGATCAATGGCCGCCAGGATGTGGCTGTAGTACGTATCGTTGTCCTCGCCTTTGATTGCAAACACGGAAATCCCGTGGTCCCGCACCAGGCTGGCGGCAACGTCGTCCTGCGTGGAGAGCGGATTCGATGCGCACAACACCACATCGGCGCCGCCATCTCGCAGCGTGATCGCCAGGTTCGCCGTCTCCGCCGTCACGTGCAAACACGCCGACACGCGAATCCCTTTCAGCGGCTGGTTCTTGATGAATTCTTTGCGGATGATCTGCAAAACCTTCATCGACTGGTTTGCCCAATCAATGCGCTTCTTGCCAAGATCAGCAAAATCGATGCTCTTGATGTCACACTGTGCTTGTGTCGGTATCGTTGCCATACGTCTCCTGCGGCTTCGCCGCTTCTGTTGTATTGATTATTTCTTTGTCACTCCGAGGAGCGAATAA
>DASPTU010000093.1:0-167546 GCA_035623255.1 Terriglobales bacterium
GGAGACGGGAGGTTGTTCCGTGGACTTAAGCACGGCAGGCTGAAGAGCCGGCGTGGCTGCCGAAGGTGGATTGGCGCTCGCCTGTGACTGCGATTTCGCAAGACTAGTGGCAGGTGCGTTATTCGGAACTGGGCTAGGCGAAGATGATGCAGGAGATACTGGCGCAGGGTTCGCTTCCAATTGGGCAGCGACATTGATCTGACCGGCAGAAACCGTAATCTTCCTCTGCCAAGGCTTGAATCCATTCTTCTTAATTGAGATTTCGTGCTGGCCAGCAGCGGCTGCAACCGTTGAGGGCGTGTTGCCTACGTAATTGCCATCGACTTCGATGTCGGCACCTGCCGGGTCGGAAGAAATCTGCAATTGGCTTTGCGCGGCCGCTGATGGCGGGTTCGTTGTAGCGGCCAGCGTGGTTGCCGGTTGCGCGGGTTGGAACTTTGCGACGTCAAGCTTCATGTCTCCATTTATATAAGCGGTGATTTCGGTGCCCTTCGGGATGGTGGTGTCTTTGCCGTGCATGAATAAAAAGAACGGAGCGGCGGGAAAGAAAACCAAGCTCGTGGCCACGATGCCCCCGGTCATCGCGCCGGTGTGGCCTCCTCCTTTCATTTCTTTAACGGCCCGCAGTGCTGCTTTCTCACTGTCGGCCAGGCGGACGTAATCGATGTTGATATCGAGCTTTCCCCCACGCGCCATGCGACGCTTGGCTTGTGCCTCGGTTACGGTAGCGAACGCAAGTCCGCCCTTTGGGACCACGATGGCGTTATTTACCAAGACTTCTTCCAGCACCTCGAAATCGACTGTATCGCCGACGTGGGCGTCGGCGGACGAAACGTTGCGGTTAATTCTTAGCTTCACTGGAGTTCCGTCTTCCAGAACGAAGCCTTTTGAAGAAACTGGGCTGGTCGCCGTTGTGGCGGGAGCGGCTTGGTTGCTTGGGGTTGATGGTTGAGAACCTTGTGCGTGACACGGCGTGCACAAAAATAGCGCTGCTGCTAGACAAAGTGGCTGGCGCATGGTGTCCTCCGAGACGAAGCGCAATTCGATGGAGAACTACAGGGCCCGATGGCGCAGAAGCTTACTGCGCGGCAGTTTCGGTGTCAAGGACGGTCGTCCCTCCAGAGCGCTGCTCTGTCGGGATGATATGGGCTTCAGGAGTGTTTTGGAGCATGGCGCAAAGCTTGGCGGACGGCGTGGAGAAGACAGCGGCGCCAATCGTGGTCTTCACATGCCGGAGAGGGTGCAGATTGTTCCATCCCACCCTCTCGCAAAAAACGCGGGAAGGGTGGGGCACCCGAAGGTTGGGGTGCCGATTCCTAGGTTCGCAGGAGGTGCCAGGCTTCGCGGAAGCGCTCCCAGCGGGCACGCTTACATTCGATATCGGGATAGAGGCGGAGGCTTTTGCAGGGTGCGAACGCTTCGATGGGGAGCACGTACCAGGTGTCTTTGGGGATGATGTGGGCGACCAGAACGTCGATGTCGTCGGCGGTGTAGACGACCTTGCCCTGTCCATAGATGGCGTAGATGGGCTGAATGTCGTAGCCGCGGGCGCGGACGACTTCGGTGCATTTGAGCTGCACGCGCCAGAGGCGGGAGCCGGTATCGAGGATGAAATCGTAGCGCTCACTGTCTCCCCAGGGGCGGGAGACGTGGAAGCCGAGGCTTTCGGCCTTTAATAGAAATGCCGCTTCGGAGAGCTCTCCGGTGCGCTTGGTGTTGCGATGAATGAGTATGTCTACTGCGGTTGGCATAGTCAGAATTCCTTTGGAAATGAAAAAGGCGCGGCCATAGGCCGCGCCTGATTAGTTTGCTTCTAAGTATAGAATAGCAAATTTGGTATAGCTTCTATGACAGGGTTTGGAGAAATTTTTTTGGAATAGAATGAAGCAGTTGGGGGACATTCGAGGGATTTGGGGGCTTGACAAGGCTTTCCCGGAACGGGAATTGGGGGAACTAGTGTGCGGAAAATTTCCGATGTCGGAGGGGAAATTGGGGTTGGTGACGAAGTTGATATCCCCCTAAATTCATGGATCCTTCGTTGGGATTCGTCCGTTGGCGGACGAACCCACCGCCTCAGGATGACAGGTGGTGTTTCAGACGGAATCCCACGTCTCGCAAAGAACGCGAATAAGCGGGCCACCGGTGTGAACCCAGGTTAGCTCACAAAAGCGCTCGCGGAACCTGGGCCACCGGTCCGGAAAACGACCTCGCGAACCTGGGGCAACGTGAAAGGCGGATCCGGGATGACATTAAACTGCTGTGACGTGGGACACAGCGGCCGCTCGTACGCTTCGCGCAAGATCAGAGTATGCCAAGCTGCTACTACGTGTACATTATGGCTGGTCAACGGGGAGTGATCTACGTCGGGGTCACCGGCAATCTGGAGCGGCGAGTTTATCTGCACAAGGCGCATACAAATGGAGGCTTCGCGACCCGCTACAACGTCACATCGCTTGTGTACTTCGAGCGCTACGCAAGTATTCAAGCCGCGATCGCGAGAGAGGAGGAAATCAAAGCCTGGAGACGTGAGAAGAAGCTTGTCCTGATTGCCACGATGAATCCGAAGTGGGGGGACTTGAGCTATGGGTGGTATCAGCGGCACAGATACGCATCCCACGGCTGAGTGTTCCCTTCTCGGTTATCGTCTCGCAAAGAACGCGAGACATGGGACACCCCGCGCGGGCGTTGCGACTTTGCGCACTGCGTTGCATCTAATGGTGGTGCTAGAATTCATTGGCATTGATAGGGTTTCGCTCGGCGCGCACACGAGCCGGCACGCCAAGGGGAGGGTTTGATGGGTGGAAATGGGATTGTTGAAGTAACGGATGCAAATTTCGATCAGGACGTGCTCAAGTCTGAGACGCCGGTGTTGGTGGATTTTTGGGCGACGTGGTGCGGCCCCTGCCGCGCGATCGCGCCGATCGTCGAGGAGCTGGCGCAGCAGTATCAGGGCAAGGTAAAGATCGGAAAGATGGATGTGGACCGAAACAGCGCCACGCCGATGCGGTATGGAGTGCGCGGCATCCCGACGCTCCTGGTGTTCAAGGGTGGACAAGTAAAAGAGCAGATCGTGGGGTATGTGCCCAAGGAGACGATCCAGAAGGCGCTGGATAAGCACATCGGATAAATTGGAGTGGTGAGCAGAAGCCCGGCGTTCGCGCCGGGCTTTTTTATTTCTTCTCGCCGGCAGGCTTGGCGGGCGGGGCGCTCTTAACGATCCAAAATTGTGGATCGCCGGCGGCGAATTGCTGAGAAACATGGGACATGGCTGGATTCACGGCATAGAAATTGGTTTCGGTGCTGGAGTAGGTATCGCGGGCGATGTCACGCAGCAAGCCGCTGGTGGCAGAATCAGTTTGCTGGATTCTCTTTTGCGCATTAAGGATTTCATCCGCCTCTTTGAGAGCATGCATGGTAGTAAAGGCGAGGTATAAGGGGCGGGTGGATCCGGCATCGACTTCATAGACAACCCAGGGAAGCGGTGCGTTAACACGCTGGTCGGCGCCAGCGGCAATTTTGGCCGCCTGGGTGAAGTCGGCTTCGTGGCCCGGATAAACGTGCAGGACGTCGACGCGGAAATAACGCGCTTTTGAGAGATCGATAGTATCGGAGCGATAGCCGAGGTCGTCGCGGCGGACGGCGATGAGCGTCTTCGAGTCCGAGATCAGGTCATCGATTTCCTGCTGCAGGTGCGCCAGTTCGGGATGTCTAGCGTAGGCCGAGGCAAAAGTTGCGCCTGCGCGGTCCAGGTCGTCATAAGAATCGAAGGGATCGATGAAGAGTGCGCCCGGCGCGCCGGTCAACGCCTCAGTTTCAATCCATGGCAACTGCACGTCGTAGCGGTCAAAGTCCCGCGCCATCTGCGCTTCCAGGCTTTGCCTGGCTCTGGCCTTGCCGGGTCTGAACTGCTGATGGACCAGCAGCATGAACCGGGGCATGCGGGTGTGAAGAGGATCAACTTGCGGCGATAGAAGCGCAGAGCAGGCGGGGAGAAGGCAGACAAGAAGGATCAGGGATCTGGTGTTCCGAAACATTTGGGCCCGCGGACAATCAGTATTTTCGCAGAACACCGATCACCCGACCCTGAACATCCACGTTAGCGGCAGGAACGATGATGGGCTGCATGCTCACGTTCGATGGCTGCAGACGGATGTTGTCGCCCTCCCGGTAAAAACGCTTTAGCGTCGCATCGGAGCCATCGACCAGCGCTACCACGATATCACCATTGTGGGCGGTTTTGGCTTTTTCGACGAGAACGTAGTCGCCGCTGAGAATGTGCTCGTCCTGCATGGAATCGCCGCGCACCTCGAGCACGAAGACTTCCTTGGAGCGCACGAAGTCGGCGAGAGAAATGGTTTCTGGATTCTCGACGGCCTCGATGGGGTGACCGGCGGCGATGCGCCCGAGCAGGGGCAACACCATGGTGGTGTTCACACTCATGGCCTGTTTCAAGCGGCCTCTGGGAGGAAGGAGGTCGATGGAGCGGCTGCGGTTGTAGTCGCGGGTGAGGAGTCCTTTTTTTTCAAGGTTGGTGATGTGCTTGTGAACGGTAGCGAGAGAATTCAATCGCATGCCGAGGCGAATTTCGTCGTAGGAGGGAGAGTAACCGTTTCTCTGGACGAAGTCGGAGATGAAATCGTAGAGCTGCCGCTGTCGCTTGGTGATTGCCATGGCTCAATTGTAGGCGAATATAAGGCGAAGTCAAGAGCTGGAGGCAATTATCCCTTGGCATCACGTTTCAAGGGACAAGCGTTCTACGCGGAGCGCTTGTGCGCGGCGTGGGTGCGTTCGATGTAGCGGCCGGTTTTGACCTCGACCCGAACAAGTTCGCCGGCGCCAATAAATAACGGAACGCGGATGGAAACCCCGTTCTCCAGAAGAGCTTCTTTCCAGGCACTGTCCTGGGGTGAGTGCGATGGTGGTGCGGTGCTCATGACGCGGGCATCGGTGATCTCGGGAAACACGACGCTGATGGGCTCGCCGTTGAAGAATTCGACGGGAAGTTCCATGCCGGAGGCGAGGAATTTTACTCCGAGACCCAGAATGCTGCCGGGGATCTCAATCTGCTCGTAGGTTTCCGGGTTCATGAAAGTGCAGCTCTGGCCTTCCGCAAAAAGAAATTCCATCATGTGGCGCTCGAGTTCGATATCCTCGAGGCGCTCCAGCGGCCGGAAATGCGGTTCCCAAAGACGGCCACTGCGGACATTGCTGAGTTTGGTTTTGACTACTCCGCCCATCTTGGCGGCACCGGCCTTGGATTCGACCTCAAGCACTTTGTAGATGTCGCCTTCAATCCGCAACACCATGCCCGCTCGCAAATCGGATGCGATGATCATGAAAGCCTCCTGGGCGACTTCCGAGTCGATTGTCGAACCAACTGGCAGGATGGGCAATGATGCAGATCACCGTTGTGGGTGCGGATGAGACCAGGGAACGGCGATTTCTATTTCGCGTTTGCGACTACGTAGACGTAGCGCAGCGGGCCAGAGCCGGTGTTGGTGACGTTGTGTTCGGTCTCGGGTGGGCAATAGAGAGCAGTGTCGGCTTTGACGGGAAGCCTGGAGCCATCGCTGAACGTCATTTCACCCTGACCTTCAAAGATGACCAGCAGTTCCTCATTCTGCTGCGTGCTATGTTTGCCCACCGATTTGCCGGGCGCGAGGACGACATAGCCTGATTTCATGGTAACGGTTTCGGGTGGACCAGTGAGCACTGGGGCGACCTGGTTTCCCTGCGACTGCAGCGGAATGACTTTCGGTTGGGGCTTGCCGGCTTGTGCTTCCGCGGCACGAAGCACGAGCGGAACCGGAAGAAGGACGACCAGAATGAGCAGTAGGGTTCGGGGATGGGAGTTCATGGAGATCCTCTGAGGCGAAGAAACTATAAATCAGTCGATGCTAAGATTGGGCGTTTTGGTATGGCGCAGATGGCGATCAAAGAAAAGAACTACTGGCTGGAAACGGTGGATGTGCCGGCGGGCGAAAGTGGGCCGTTGCCGGAAAGCGTAGATGTCGCCATCGTCGGAAGCGGCGTGACTGGGCTGTCGGCAGCGAGGGTGCTAGCGAAGCGTGGGGTCAGAGTTGCCGTTTTGGAGGCGGAGACGCTGGGCTGGGGCGCGAGTTCGAGGAACGGAGGCATGGTGTTGACGGGGATGAAGCTGCCGGTGCCGACTTTGATATCGCGTTATGGACGAGAAAAAGTTCAGCGCATGTATGCGGCTTCGATCGCCTCGATTGATTGCGTCGAGCAGATCGTGCGCGACGAGCAGATCGAATGCAATTTTTCGCGCTGCGGGCATCTGGAAGTTGCGTGCAAGCAGGCGCATTTTGACGGTTACGCCAAGGCGGCGGAGTTGATTGAAAGAGAATTCAATCACAGGCTGCGCATTGTGAAGAAAGCCGATCTTGGCGAGGAGATCGGATCGGATATTTACTACGGCGGCCTGGTGGATGAAATCAGCGCAGGGGTGAATCCGGCGCGTTATGTCGTGGGTCTTGCCGGCGCTGCGAGGCGGGCCGGGGCTTCTCTGTTTGACCACATGCGGGTGGAAAGCGTGCAACAGGAGAGCAGTAATGGCGCAAAGAGATTCCGTGTGCAAACGGTGAAAGGCAGCATTCTGGCGCGAGACGTCCTGTTGGCCAGCGGAGCTTACACGACGGATGCGGCTCCCGAACTGCGGAAGAAAATTATTCCGATTGGTTCGTACATCATCGCAACGGAGGTACTGGGCGAGGATCTGGCACGGGAGTTGAGTCCGAAGAACCGCATGATCTATGACTCGAAGCACTTCCTTTATTATTACCGGCTCACTCCCGATCGCCGGATGCTGTTCGGGGGGCGCGCGGCATTTTTCCCTGAAACAGAAAACACGGTGCGCACGAGCGCTGAAATTCTGCGCCAGGGCATGATCGGGGTTTATCCGCAGTTGCGGGACGCCAAAGTGGAATTTGTGTGGGGTGGAACTCTGGATTTTGCATTTGACGTGATGCCGCATACCGGACGGATCGAGGGCATGCATTATTCCGTTGGATATGCGGGACACGGGGTGGCTATTGGAACGTACTTGGGAACGATGCTGGCCGGCGTGATTTGCGGTGAGCCGAATGAGATTCCTTTTGATGGCATTCCTTTTCCTAGTCCTCCGATAGGTCTGCGCAGCGGGCATACCTGGGCGTTGCCACTGGCCGGGGCGTACTACAAGTTTTTGGATTGGGTGAGCTGATGCCGGAAATACATAGATCCGTTCCTCGGGAGACTTGGCTGCGCGAAGTCCCCGCTTCGTCAGGATGACAGTGGAATTCCTTAGCTCGATTGTGTCGAGGACTTGAGCTTTCGCTCGTAGGCGGCGCGCATGTGGCGCATGAACACGTATGCAACAGGGCCGATCAGGATTGCCACTGGCCCCCAGCGCAAGGCGAAGCGGTCGCTCCCGAGAAGGGCGACACCTGCCATGATTAACGGTGCGCCTACGACATAGAGCAGACCCGCGTGACCCCATGGAATACGGAAGGGGCGCGGCTGATCGGGCAAGGTGCGGCGCAGCTTCCAGGCGGCAAGCACGGTCATTACTGTGGTAGCAATGCGCAACCACATGTACACCGTGATGAGTTGAGTGAGAGTGTGAAAGGCCAGCAGTCCATAGATGCCACACGAGAGAAGAATTGCGATCCAGGGGGTCCCAAAGCGGGGATGCCTGGCGCTGAGTGCGGGAGGCAGATAGCCGTCTTCAGCCATCGCAAAGGGCATGCGCGTGCTGGTGAGGACGGTGGCGTTGAGGATGGAAGCGTTCATGACGGTAGCGGCCAATGTCATCCAGAAGGCCAGCCAGCCGCCGCCGATCAGTTGCGCGGCATCCGAGAAATAACGGGTGTGCCATTGCTGCCAATTGCCCAGGGCCGCGAGGGACAGCATGGTTGGCAGGAAGTATGTCGCAATGGAGAAAGGCACAACAATCGCCAGAGTAATTGGATAACTGCGCTGGGGATTGTCGACTTCTTCGGCAACGGTTGAGAGCTGCTCGTATCCGGAATAGAGCCAGAGGCCTAAGGCCAATCCCACGCCAAAAATCTGAAACAGAGGGACATTAGGCGGGATCAGAGGCACGAAAGGATTGTGGCGCCACTTGGTGGCGGCGATTCCGCAGAGGACGGCGACCGGCAGGAGAACAAAAATTTCCAGGACGGTCGCGACCAGCCCGGCCATTTGGATGCCGCGCACGTTGACATAGGCGATAACGGCAACCAAGGCGAGAGAAACCAAGTAGTGTTTCCAGCCAACAATCTCAGGAAAGAAGAAACCCAGATAGTCGCTGAAAAGAACGGCATACGCGCTGCCCAGAATGAAGGACGCGCTCCAGTTCCACCACCCGGCGAGGAATCCCCAAAAATCCCCATACCCGGAGCGCACCCAACGATAAAATCCACCCTCTACCGGGAAGGTGGTGGTGAGTTCTGCCGCGACGAGGGAAACCGGAATGCACCAAAAGAAGGGCAAAATCAGGTGGTAAAGCAAGGTCAGGCCGGGTCCGCTGTTGGTGACCTGGTCTTCCAAGCCAAACGGCCCGGCGGTCGTGTAGGAGTACATGACGAAAACGAAAGCGAGCAGTCCGGCTTTGTGAGGCCGAGGCTTAACCGAGGACCGAGCATGAGAGGGAGTGGCCATCGCAGAAAGATGGCATCATTTGTAAAGGAAACGGAGGTACTGTGCAATGAAGAGTTTGCAGCAAGACAGCGCGGATGGCCGGCTATCTCACGCTGTCATGAATTCTGGCGATCTGCTGCGCCAGGACACGGCGAATTCGGTCGGAGCGACGCATACCGTTGGCGACCAGGCTCACATAAGACGGGCTGACCCCCAGGTCATCGGCTACGCGTGCGTAGAGACCAAGATGCAGCTTGTGAATGCGAAGAAGATGCTCTTCATCCAGCTTACTTTTCGGTTTTCTGCCATTCATCCCCACGATCTGCCCCCTGCGACGGTTATGCTGGAAGTGCACTATCCCAAAGCAGTTTAAGAGTGGCGCAGGGTGGAGGCTGTGATCTACGTCACAAATTTAAGTTTTTTTAGGAATGGGCCCTGCCTCTGGAGATAACGATAAGTGACTTCAGAATATACGATGAACCTGGGCGGAATTCGCGGGGTAGCGTGGCTTGAAATCGCATGGGAAACGGGCCACACTGATGGCAAGTTCCGCACTATTCAAGGAGAGGATTATGGCTTCGCAGGTGGAAGATGCGGTTCGTCAGCGCATGAATTTTGCTCCCGCGGATTTGAATCCTGAAAGGGACCTTCCCAAAGGCTTATTAGACCTGCTTTTACCCTTGCATAAACAATTCACCCCTCGGCAACAAAAGCTGGCAGCGAAACGAGCTGAGGTTCTGAATGCTTCGCATCGCGGCCGACACCCTAACTATCTGCCCGCTTCAGAGGCGACCACAACGGGCTGGCGCATTGAAGTACCGGATTGGTGCGCCGACCAACGAAACCAGATGACGGGTCCGGCCGATGATGCTGAGTTGACGGTAAAGCTGCTGAATTCGGGATCGCCCGCAGTCATGCTGGATCTGGAGGATTCAACAGCCAACACCTGGCAGAACATCACGCTAGCGGTGAAAAATACAGTCGCCGCGTACAAGTACGAGCTCGGCTATTACGACCAGAAACGAAAGAAGAATGTGACGGTGCAGCGTTCGAAAACCGTGACATGGGTACGGCCGCGTGGACTGCACCTTTCACAAGGCGGGGTGCTGAGGAATGAGATCGTCTCAGCGTCAGTTTTCGATTTGGCGCTGATCTGGTGCCAGCTTGATCCGGCGTGGCTGCCGCACAATTTCTCGGTTTACATTCCCAAGAGTGAATCGGCGGAAGAGGCTTTCTGGTGGCGCGATTTGTTTCAGGCACTGGCCACAACCAAGGGCTTGGCCAAAGACTACATAAAGTGCATGGCGCTGGTGGAGGCGCATCCGCTGGCGTATCAGATGGAAGAATTTCTGTTTAACCTGCGCGAGCACTGCCTCGGTTTGAATCTCGGGCGTTGGGACTACATGGCATCGCTCATTGATTTCATGTTCGAGGACCCGAACTGGATCCTGCCGGATCGCAATACGATCCCGCACGATGTGGCGTTCTTCCAGAACTTCCGCATACTGATGCCGGAGATCTGCCACAAACACGGGGCACATGCGATCGGCGGGATGACCGCGCTTTATCCAAGCCGCACCGACGCTGAGCTGAACGAACGCGCTTTGAAGGTACTGCAGGAAGACAAGAAGAATGAGGCGAACTGCCTGATGGATGGCGCATGGACGGGACATCCTGACCAGAACGAAATTGCGGTGGCGCAGTTTCCCTATCCGAACCAGATTTCGAAGAGGCCGAAGTTGAAGAGCGATCATCCAGACCTTCGTCCGGCGCCGAAGGGAGTGGGAAAGACGACCTTGGCGGGTACCCGGGCAGCGGCACGAACCGTGATTCGCTATCGCAATGGCGCGCTGAATGGAAAGGGCGCCAGCCTGCTCGATGGCTACATGGAGGATTTGGCGACAGACAGGATTTATCGGCTAATGATTGGGCAGCGCGTGCGGCACAAAGCGCGGGTGCCCGGAGACGATGGCAAACCAATCGAGCACACGCCAAAGTTGGTGACACGGGTGTTTGATGAGGAGTTGGAGAAGATCCAGCGCGATCTGCCGTCGGAAATCGACCGGAAGGCCGCTGCCACGCTGCCGGAGGCGCGACGTATTGCAGAAGAAATGATTGTGCTGGGGCATCATTCGCCCGTGTAGTGCGACCGGGGGGCAGGGGATTCGACTACGCAGAAGGATTCGCGAACGAATCCTTCTGCTTCGCTCAGAACGACAATATCTGGCAGCTCAGGGAGGGTTGTTTGGGCACCCCGGCACTGACAGTGACAACTTAGAGCCTCAGGAGCACAATAAGCACATTTGAGTTCGAGCTGGCGTTCTCGGACGTTTATTTCAAAATAAGGAGCTGTTGCAAATGAGGTTTTGCAAATTGTTAATTCCTGTTGTCGTAATCTCGCTAATTATGTGCGCGGCTGTCGCGCCAGCAGCTCTGGCGGACGATGGCGCTGCCATCTACAAAGCAAAATGTGCCGCATGTCATGGTGCCGAAGGGCAAGGCAAGGTTGGTCCTGCACTGAAGGGTACAAGCCTCAGTGCGGACCAGATTGCGGGTGTGCTCACTAAAGGCGACGAGGCCAAAAAGGTGCCTCACAAGAAACCAGTGAGCGGGTTGAGCGCCGACGATGCCAAGGCGGTGGCCGAATACCTCAAGAGCTTAAAGTAGGAAGCAAGGAGTCAAGAATGCCCCAGGCTGCGCGCCTGGGGTTTTTTGCTACGTTCAGTTTCCACGCATTGACAGTTCGCGCTATCTTAGTCGCATGCAACTTCGCGGATGCGGGACAGCGTTGGTAACCCCGTTTCGTCAGGACGGCTCGATCGATGAGCCGGCCCTGCGCAACCTGGTCGCATGGCAGGTGGAAACAGGGATCGATTTTCTAGTTCCTTGCGGCACGACGGGTGAGACCCCGACACTGTCTCACGATGAGTGGCTGCAGGTCATCGACATCACGATTGAAGTCGCAGCGGGTCGCGTGCCCATTGTTGCCGGCGCCACATCGAATTCAACTCACGATGCAATCGAGAAGGCCAAAGAAGCGGCGGGGCGCACTGGAGTGGATGCGATCCTGACTGCGTCTCCTTACTACAACAAGCCCACCCAAGAAGGACAGTACCGACATTTTCGCGCCATTGCTGAGGCGATAGAGAAGCCGATCGTGGTTTACAACATCCCGGGCCGCACCGGGGTGAACCTTGAACCGGGGACGCTGGCGCGGCTTGCAGAGGTACCGCACATCGCGGGAGTGAAAGAGGCGAGCGGAAACATTGGGCAGATTGCCGAGGTCTGCAACGTGGTCCCGGAGCAGTTTCTGGTTTTTTCGGGCGACGACGCCCTCACCCTGCCGGTGATCGCGCTGGGAGGAGTGGGAATTATTTCGGTCGCGTCGAACGAGATTCCTCGCGAGATGGCGGAGATGACTCGGGCGGCCCTGAATAATGATTGGGCGACGGCCCGGCAAATTCATCGCAAATATTTCGGGCTGATGCAGGGGAACTTCATCGAATCGAATCCGCTGCCGGTGAAAGCGGTATTGGCGATGATGGGGAAATTGGAGGAGGTGTACCGGCTGCCACTCGCGCCAATGCGACGCGACACGCGTTCCCGGCT
Organism: Terriglobales bacterium; assembly: GCA_035623255.1. GTDB lineage: Bacteria > Acidobacteriota > Terriglobia > Terriglobales > Acidobacteriaceae > JAFAGX01. Next base: position 12,250 of record DASPTU010000093.1, read on the forward strand.
GCAGAAAATCGCCGCTGAAGCCGGACTTATTTCGAAACCCAGCGGGGCGGCGGCTGAAGGAGTGAATTTCTTTATCTATGAAAACTGGCTGGCCGGGCCGCACAAGATTGTGTTGCACCGCTCCACATGCGGGCAATGCAATCACGGCAAAGGGCGGCCATCCGGACACGATGCCAACCATGCGCGCTGGCATGGGCCGTATGCGACACTCTCCGAAGCGCGCGAAGCCTCGCACAACATGGCCGGTGTGCTGATTCGCAGCGAATGCAAGTGCATTTGAAGGCAGAAATGAGAAGGCAGAAGTGACGTCGAATTCTGCACTCTAGCTTCTTAGTTCTAACTTCTTACTTCTGCCTTCCCTTATACTTTCCCTTCCATGCAATCACTTCAATCTTCCATCGAGCGCTTCGCGTCACTGGGCGAAGTGGAGCGCGACCCAGAAGCACGGAAGGTTTTTCTTGAATTTCGCGAGCAGTTGACGCTGGGCAAGATTCGGGCGGCCGAAAAGATACATGGAAAATGGACCGTCACCGTCTGGGTGAAGCAGGGCATTCTGCTGGGATTCCGGCTCGGCGAACTCAGCAGAATGGGCGATGATGCATGCTTCAGCTTTGTCGATAAGGACACATTTCCTGTGCGCAGATTCAGGGTTGAAGACCGCGTGCGGATAGTGCCTGGGGGGTCGTCGGTGCGAATGGGCGCGTATGTGGCACCGGGGGTAATCTGCATGCCGCCAATGTTTATCAACGTGGGCGCATACGTAGACGAAGGAACGATGGTGGACTCGCATGCGCTGGTAGGGTCGTGCGCGCAGATTGGAAAACGCGTACACCTGAGCGCGGCCGCCCAGATTGGCGGAGTGCTGGAGCCGGTGAACGCGGCCCCCGTGATCATAGAAGATGATGTTCTCGTGGGCGGCAATTGCGGCGTGTACGAAGGGACGCTGGTGCGGGCACGGGCGGTGCTGGGAGCAGGCACGGTGCTGACGCGCTCCACTCCACTTTATGATCTCGTGCGAGGGGAGATCTACCGGGCCAGTGAGGATGAGCCGCTTGAAGTACCGGAGAACGCGGTGGTGGTGCCGGGATCGAGGGCGGTAAAAAAGGGGAAAGGCACGGAGTGGAAGTTGTCGTTGTACACGCCGGTGATTGTGAAGTATCGAGACGAGAAGACGGAGAGCGGGATTGAGCTGGAAGAGTGGTTGCGGTAGGTTTTCCTCCGGAAGTCCAGCAAGGCAGAGGTTGACAGATAGGGATCCTTCGACTGTGATGCCGTTCGCCACGCGAACGGCATCTTGGCTCAGGATGACAGTAGAGCAGGACCGACGACGGCCGGAATCGCCTGTTGGCGGTTCATTCGGCTGCGAACTTCGAGGTGCCGCTGGCGGAAGTGCTTCTTGGCGCGTTCGCCCCAGGCGCGAACGAAATAATAATTCAGTGCCGCACCGATCACTGAGCTAGCAATCGGAATCATTCGTCCGGACCATTTCTCCACGAACTCTTTGCTGGCTTGCATGGCGATGCGGCGAATGACCCTGGGCACAAAGCGACAGACGATTTCTTTTTCGAGGAGCTCGCGGCTGATGTCCACACCGGCGGCGCTGGCGGCGGCAATCCAGAGCTGGGCAGTTTCTTCTTCGGTGTTGAATTCGAAACCATAGAGCAGGCTCAGTTTCTGTAGAGTGCGCAGGGTGATTCCTGCAAGAATGCTGAGGTCGGGGACGACGGTCATAACGCCGCCGATGCCCAGTCCCGCACCTTCGGCGGCCGCGAGCCTCATGCTGCTGCGGATCATCCGATCTGCGAGATCGTCGAGATGGCCGACGTCGACCGAGTAGATGCCTTGAAAAGTGGTGATGGGCAGGCCGTGCGCGAGGCGGAGCTGGAGGAGGAACCGGTTGGGATCAACCTTTACGGTCTCATAGGCGTGCTGAAATCCGCGTCGCAAGGCGCCTTCGAATCGGTGCATCAACCACGACTTTCTGGCGTGATCCGGCATCCTCACCAGCTTATCGTAGTCAGGAGTAAGTAGCGAGTAGCTGGCAGTCCGGCAGCAGCCGTAAGGCATCCCCAAACTCGAATACTAACTACCGGCTACCGACTACCGGCTACTTCTGTGTGTGCTAGCATCAATTCAACCTCTGATGCCAACTGGGAAGTTGCATGTCGTGCCGCTGGGCGGGCTGGGCGAGTTCGGAATGAACTGCATGGCCCTGCGCTGGGGCGAAGACATTATTGTCATCGATGCGGGCCTGATGTTCCCCGAAGCCGAGTTGCTGGGCGTCGACATCGTGGTTCCTGATATTTCGTATTTGACCGAGAACCGCCAGCGAGTCCGCGCCATTGTCCTAACCCACGGCCACGAAGACCATATCGGCGCACTGCCGTGGATGCTCTCCGAGCTCAACGTGCCGGTGTGGGGGACGGAGTTCACGCTGGCCTACGTGGAGGACAAGCTGGATGAGCATGGCTTGCTCGACAACGCCGACCTGCGCGAGATTCGGCCCGGGGAGCGCTTCAAAATCGGTCCGTTTACGATTCATCCTATCCCGGTGACGCACAGCCTGGTGGATTGCGTGGCGCTGGCCATTCATACGCCGCTAGGTGTGATCCTGCATACGGGAGATTTCAAGGTCGATCCCACGCCCACGGACAACCGGCTGTTCGACCTGCATTCCTTCGCCGAGTATGGCAAGGAAGGAGTGCTGGCTCTATTTCAGGATTCGACGAATGTCGAGCGTAAAGGATATACGCCAAGCGAACGCGCGGTCCGAAGGAAGTTTGATGAGGTATTTGCCCGTGCCCAGCGGCGTCTGTTCATTTCCTGCTTTTCGTCGTCAATTCACCGCATCAAGCTGGCGGTGGAATTGGCCTGGGAGCATGGGAGAAAGGTGGCGTTCGTAGGGCGATCGATGGTCAGTTCGGCCGAAATCGCCGAGGATCTGGGTTATCTCGAAATTCCTGATGGTCTGCTGATTCACCCGGGTGAGGTCAAGAATTTTGCTCCGGAGAAAGTTTGTGTGCTGATTAGCGGCACACAAGGTGAGCCGATGTCGGCGCTGTCGCGGGCGGCGGTAGACAATCACAAGCACGCCAAAATCGAACCGGGAGACAGTGTGGTTCTCTCGTCGCGCATCATTCCGGGAAATGAGAAGGCAATCTACCGGATGATCGACCATTTGTTCCGGCGCCAGGCGCACGTGATTTACGAGGACGGATCGTCGCCGCCGGTGCATGTGAGCGGACACGCCAGCCAGGAAGAACTCAAACTCATCATCAACTTAGTGAAGCCGAAATATTTTATTCCCATTCATGGCGAGTATAGGCAACTCAAGCTGCACGCAGAAATGGCGGCGGCGATGCACGGTTCGGTAGGAAGTACGATGTTGATCGAGAGCGGGGACATCCTGGAATTTGACGAGTTGGGCGCGCGGATTGCCGGGCGAGTGAATGTTGGGCGGATCTGTATTGACTCCGGCTCGCGGACCGACGTGGTGGAAGACCTGGTGATCAAAGATCGCCGCCACCTGAGTGAAGATGGCATCGTGCTGCCGATTATTGCGATCAATAAGCTTTCCGGACGGGTAGAAACTCCGCCGGAAATTGTGACCCGGGGATTTGAGCCCGGCGAGGATGGGTTTATTGAGGGTGCGCGGCAGCTGGTGATGCAGACGCTGGAAGTCTCGAGTGAGGAAGAGAAAGCCGATTACGGCGTGATCAAGGAAAAGATTCGGGCCGATTTGAAGCGCTACATTTCCAAGCAGATGCAAAAGCGGCCGCTGATTATGCCGGTGATATTGGAGATTTAAGCCGTGGGATGCGACAAACCAGGCATCCTAGCTCAGCGGATTGACCCACCTCAAGCCGGGAAAGCGCGCAAAATCCCGATCCGCGGTGTGGAGCACACGCCCCCGTACTCGATTGTCAAGGCACCCAACTCTGCATGACTGACCAACGGGCCCGAAGCGCTCGCTTCAACAGACCGCTTTCGTTAGACTTCGGTTTACGACGCTCACGAAAGGGTAAACTGGAGCCGACATGGTCAGTCTAAGTGACATTCGGGATGCACAGGCCCGTTTGCAAGGCGTGGCGGTGCGCACTCCGCTGCTCGAAGTTCCTTTGGGGGATACCGCCGACGGGAGCGGACGCCGACTGCTTTTGAAACTGGAGAACCTCCAGCCGATTGGAGCGTTCAAGATTCGCGGGGCCTACAACAAGCTAGCGTCGCTTCCTCGGGAACAGCGGGAGCGTGGCGTCATCACGTACTCGAGCGGGAATCATGGCTACGGAGTCGCCTACGCGGCGCGCGCCCTGGACACGAAAGCGGTGATTGTGATGCCAAGAACTGCGCCTGCTATCAAGCGCGATGCCGTAGTGGGGTTAGGCGCAGAGATCGTGCTGGTGGGGCCATCGAGCCTGGAACGGCAGCATCGGGCGGAGGAGTTGGCGGGCAAACACGGCTATGCGATGGTGCCTCCATTCAACGATGAACGGATTATCGCCGGCCAGGGAACAATCGGGTTAGAGATTCTGGAGGACCTGCCGGAAGTTGAAACTGTGCTAGTGCCGGTGGGCGGCGGAGGCATGATCAGCGGGATCGCGACGGCGATCAAACTCAGCAAGCGATCGGTGAACGTGATCGGGGTCGAGCCCGAGCTTGCAGCCGATGCGCAGGCGAGCCTGCACGAAGGTCAGATCGTGCACTCCGCGGCAGAGCAAGTCTCGATGACGATTGCCGACGGACTGCGGACCGAGAGCATCGGGCCGATTAACTTCGAGCACATTCGCAAGTACGTCGACAACATCGTGACCGTCAGTGAATGGGAAATCCGCGAGGCGGTGCGGAGGCTGGCTTCGAATCCAAAGACACTTGCCGAACCCAGCGGGGCGGTTGCGGTGGCAGCGTTCTTGTTTCATTGGGACCAGCTGCCGAATACACGGGTTAACGTGGCAGTGATCAGCGGCGGCAATATCGAACCGCAGATGCTGCAAGAGATTCTAAACGAGAAATTGCAGGCAACGTCTCCATTCGCGCCCGCACCGAAACCTGCAGAGGCTTAGTTGCGACCTCGTGCTCACATATGCGCCAAACCCTGAAACTCGTAACGGGCGTCGTCAGTGTGTTGGTCCTGACCGTGATTGGCTTCGCGGATATCCAGCGCGGGGCGATGATGCGAGTGGCGAGCATTTACATCGCGCCAGATGCCTCGTCGGCCAAACTGGGCGATATCGATCTGGGGCGGGAGGTAATCGTTCTCGAGACCAGCCGGGATTGGCTCAAAGTCGAGGCCAACGTGACTGAGGAGAGGACGCTCACGGGTTGGATATTGGGAAAAGGCGTGGTGATGACCTCCACGCCGGACGGCGATCGAATTCTGTTTGGCGAGGCCGTCGACTCGGAGGACCAGGCCAGCCAGCGTCACGGGAGACGGGGCGCCGCCCAGGATGCCATGCATCTGTACTATCGGGTTTTTGATCTCTTCCCGAAGTCGCCGTTTGCCGGTGAGGCGCTGTATCGGACGGCCGATATCAAATGGCAGATTGAAAAGGCTGATGTGATGTCGCGGCCGTCGGCGCGGGAAAAAGAAGCGTTCCTGCGCCAGGGGATGGATGAAGAACTGATGAAGCAGGTCATCAAGAAATTTCCGGGGACAAAATGGGCGGACTTGGCGGCGTTTCATCTGATCGAGAACAAGCTGTGCGGCGATTGGCAGGGTTCCTCGAAGTGCCCGGAAAAAGAAGCGGAGTTGTACGAGAAATATGCCAATGAGCACCCGCAGTCTCCGGCCGTGGCCGAGGCACTTTATGACGCGGCATGGCGCTTCTCGGCGCTCATGGAGATTTACAAGACGGAGGACCAGCCCAAGAAATCCGAACAGTCGAAAGCTAAGGCGATTGCGACTGCACAGAAGGCAGCGACACAATTTCCGCAGAGTGATTGGGGTGCGCGCGCGGAACGCCTGCTGTATCTGATTCAGCAGGGGGTGCCGACATACGGGAACGCACAGCAGTAGGAAGAAATCAACTGTGAAAAGTTGGTGACAGGACGTCCGCGTCAAACGATCTTCTGCGATACTCTTACTGCCAAGAAAGGACCCACCGTTGCCCATCTACCAAGCAGTGGTTCTGGCCATCATTCAAGGTCTTGCCGAATTTATCCCGGTATCCAGTTCAGGTCACCTGATCATCGTGCGGCGACTGCTGGGCTGGAACGAGCTTTCGCCGGCGCAGGAACTGACGTTCGACGTGGCGCTGCACTTTGGGACGCTGCTCTCTTTGCTAATTTATTTCCGGCGCACCTGGATTCAAATCATCCGCGCGGCCTTCGGCGGAGAGGTGGTGCGATTCTCGGAGTCAAGCAGTTCAGACCGAAGCCTGACGCCCGACGAACAACGGGAAGAACGGCTACTGCTTTGGTTCATGGCCATCGCGACGATACCGGGGGCAATTGCGGGCAAATTGCTGGAACATTCGGCGGAAGACTACTTTCGAGAGCACATCTACCTGATTGCAGGCGCGCTTATTGTTGTGGCCTTGCTGATGGCCTGGGGCGAGAAGAGCAGCCGAATGACGAAAACGCTCACGAAGGTGAGCCTGCTGGATTCGATCATCATCGGTTGCGCGCAAGCAACGGCGCTGATTCCGGGAGTTTCGCGGTCAGGTGCGACGATCACGGCAGGATTGTTTCGCGACCTGACGCGAGAAGCGGCCGTGCGGTTCAGCTTTTTGCTGTCAACTCCAATCATAGCGGGAGCGGCGCTGCTCAAAGCTCATGAACTGCGCAAAGAGGGCTTACCGGCGGCAATGCATGCGCCTTTCATTGTGGGAGTAGTTGTTTCGGCGGTCGTGGGATATGGGGCGATTGCCTGGCTGATCCGCTACCTGCAATCGAACAGCTTGCGAGTTTTTGTCATTTACAGGATTGTGGCGGGAATTGTGGTGATCGGTCTGGCGCTGGCATGGCATCTGCAGTAGCATGGAATCCTTTTTGCGTCCATGAAACTGGCGATCCTGATCCTGCCTATTACTCTCTTGTTTTGCGCCTCTGCACCACTATCCAGCGCGTCGGATGACAATGACCCCATGACGGCGGCCCCACGTGAGCTTTCGGCCGACGACTTCGACTGGCGTGACATAGTTGCGCCGCTAGAGCAGGCTGCCACTTTACCTAGTGAACAAGCGATCAAGGTGTTGCTGGAACGTTCCAGGGTGCTTCGCACCTATGTGGTGAAAGAGATTCGAAATGAGTGCCGGACGAAGAACAGCTCATGCGCAACCCTCAGCGACCGCTCGGCTCTGAACGCCGAAGTGACCGAGCGCATTGACGACATCGTGCGGGAAGGAATCCTGCACCGGCACAAATCAGCCATCGTCGATTACAAATTGTCGCAGCAGCCTTTTCCCTTTTCAGAAGTTGCGGCGGTGAAAAGCGACGACAAGCCGGACGCGTATCTCATGCTGGCGCTTCCCGACCACAGTTACACCGCTGCGCAGCTACAGGCCAAGTATGGAGATCCGTATGACACGAACATTTTTCAGTGGTACAGCGTTTTCAAATACCGGATCAAAGGACCCGATTACACCAGTGACGCGGTGTTCGAAGTTGATCCCACCGATGGGGCCGTGCTGAAAATGGCGATCAGCCTGAAAATGAAGAAGAGCAAGAACCGGCAGTGAGGCGGCTCCGACTATTTGTGCCAGAACCTTCCCACGCCGATTCGCACCTGCACTGTGTTGATTCCGGGATTGGGATTGCTGAGTCCGGCGTTCGAAATGTGCATATAGCGCGCTTCAACGGTCCAAGCGTATTTCTGGCCAAACAGGTGAACTCCGAACGCGGCCGCGGAAGTGAAGTTCACGTCAGATGTGCCGAGAGGCACATCCTTATTTGTGAATAGTGTTCCGCCGTTGAGTTCGAGATAAGGGGCGACCTGGCCGCGGCTGGCGAAATCCCATTTCAATCCCAAAGGGCTGAAACCACCGCCGTAAGCCGTGTTGTACCTCTGCCAGACGACAAACACCGGCGTGGCATCCAGGAGGTACTCGAAGCGTCCCTTGAGAAATCCGGGGCCGTGGGGACGAGTGAGAATCCAGCCGTAGCGCAGGCCCGCGTTCCAAACGTTGGTGTGCGAGGTGCCGCCTGGGACAGAATGTCCGCCGCCCGTCCAGACTTGCAACTCATGTCCGCCGTCCTCGGGACGCGCCTGTGCCCATGCCAATGAGCCGAAGAGAACATAGATCACGAGAAATTGTCGGGTCCGGCGCAGCATGGCTCAGACTTGCACCATATCGCAAAGCTGGACTCAGGCACAAACTGGGTGACTTTTTGGTAGTGGTGCAGTTCGACAAAGAAGCGATCCAAGCGCGCGATTATCACCGAGGTCCTTCCCTATTCGCTATGCTCAGGTCCAGGATTTCGGCGCGGGCTCACACGCCCGCAAAACGCCTCAAGTTGATTAATCGCTGGGGAGCGGGCAAACTGAGGACGTAATCACCGGGGGAATTCATGCCGAAATATGTGATCGAACGAGAGCTGCCCGGCGCTGGGCAACTCACGCCGCAGCAACTGCAGGCGATTTCGCAGAAGTCCTGCGGAGTGCTTCGAAATCTGGGGCCGGAAATTCAATGGGTTTACAGCTATGTGACACAGGACAAGCTGTACTGCATCTATAACGCTGCCAGCGAGAAGCTGATTCGCGAACACGCCAGCCAGGGCGGCTTTCCGGCAAACCGCATCTCCGAAGTCAAGGTCATCATCGACCCGACGACGGCCGAATAGGCAGATCGGCGTCTAGAGGCTCAAGCCGCCATCCACGGCCAAAATCTGCCCGGTAATGAAGTGAGGAGCGGTAGCGAAAAAGAGAACGGCGGTGGCGACGTCGTGGTCAGACCCGTTGCGCCGCATGGGAGTTTGGGCGGCCATGCGTTTCATGAAAGCGGCTGCAGATTTTTCGCCAAGATCAATCATGCCCGGCGCAACGCAATTCACCGCGATTTCGGGAGCTAGCGCTTTTGCCATCACTTTGGTGAGCATGTGCAGCGCGGCTTTTGACGAACAATAGTGAGCATGGTTGGCCCAAGGTTGAATTCCTCCGAGGGACCCCATGTTGATGATTTTTCCCTGGCGCTGCCGGAGAAATTTGAGCGCCTCTCGCGAAACAAGAAATGGCCCGCGTGCATTGGAGGCAAAAATTGCGTCCCATTGCCTCAGGGTCAGCTTCTCGAAGGGGACGGATTCGTAGTTCGCGGCATTGTTGATCAGCACGTCGATTCCGCCGAGTTCGTCAGACGTTTTCTTGATGACAAGCCGTACGCTGGTTTCGTCGGTGACGTCGCATCGAACCGCCAGAGCGCGGACCCCGAGGCGACGGAGATGGTTGACCGTCTGACGGGCATCCGCGGCGGACCGCAGGAACGTGATGGCGACGTCAGCGCCGGCTTCGGCCATGGCTAAGGCGCTGGCCCGTCCCAGGCGCCGCGCCGCGCCCGTGATCAGAACCGTTTTGCCAGCTAAAGGTTTGCTTTTCGCCATGGATGGGATTGTACGCTGAAGCGGTCGTGACTGGTCTGATCTTCGGACCAATAGTCACGGGGGTTGGAAAGTCATTTTCTGTTACACTGCCGCCATGTCAGAGCTGCATCTGGTCACGGTGTACTCGCGCAAGGGATGCCATCTCTGCGAAATCGTCAAGGAGACGGTGGAGAAGTTGCATCGGCGTGGCGGGTTCGCGTGGCAAGACATTGACGTTGACTCTGACGAAGAGTTGCGGCGCCGATTCACGGACGAAGTTCCAGTCGTATTCATCGACGGCCGCAAGGCCTTCAAATACCGCATGACCGAGCAAGAATTCCTGCGCAAGCTCGCCGGGTAGTTGCCTCTCCGGGTGTTTCCGCTACAATCTAGAGCCTTATGTTGCGCACCCAGCTTTATGCCGACCCGCGCGGCCGCTTTGTCCACGACGTAATTCTGGAAAGTTGCCGACGATTTCCGCAGAAAACTGCGGTGGTCGATTCCTCCTGCAATCGCAGGATTACATACGCAGAATATGGGGAACTGGTGGAGACAGTTGCACGCAGATTCGCAGGGGCAGGGCTCCGGCCGGGGGAGGTTCTTGCAATCTTCATTCCGAATTCATGGGAATACTGTATCGCTTATCATGCGGCCACGTTAGCGGGAGCGATTCCTACACTGCTCAACTCCAGCTATCGCGAACGGGAGGTCCGCTACCAGTTGGAAAATTCCGGAGCGGCCATGCTGCTGAGTGATGGCCCAAATCTGCAAGGTATCGATCTGAGCGGGCTGCCGAGCCTGCGCCGGGTTTACACAACGCGACAAGCAACGTCCGGGACTGAGCCCTTCGCGAATCTCCTGCAGCGAACAAGCATCTCGCTGCCGAAACTGGAGCAACCCTCGGATGAGACGCTGGGAGCGCTTCCCTATTCGAGCGGCACAACTGGATTGCCCAAAGGAGTGATGCTCACGCATTTCAACCTGGTGGCAAACGTATTTCAGTTTCTTGGACCGCACGGAACCCCGATGAACCACGACCTCATCGGACTTTGTTTTCTGCCGCTGTACCACATTTATGGACTGAATGTGATTTTGAACCCCATTCTGACGCTGGGCGCCACGCTGGTATTGATGCCGCGGTTCAATGTTGCCCAGGTCGTATGCCTGATGTCGCAGGAAGGCATCACGATGATGGGGACTGTGCCGCCGGCTCTGAACGCGCTGTGCCAGGCGGCGGAGGCGGGCCAATTCCCTAAAGATCACAGGGTGCGGTGGGTAAAGTCAGGAGCGGCGCCGCTCGCTCCTGAACTTGCGCGTCGATTCACGGCCCTCACGGGGATAACGATTTGTCAGGGTTACGGTATGACCGAGGCGTCGCCAGTCACGCATGTGGGTTATCTCGAACCCGAGCTCTATCGACCTGAGTCGATCGGACAGGCACTCGCCCAGACGGAGTGCCGGGTGCTCGACGAGAATGGGAACGATGCAACTTGCGGGGAGCCGGGCGAGCTCGTCATGCACGGGCCACAATTCATGCGGGGATACTGGAAAGAGCCGCAAGCCACATCGGCAGTCCTGCGTGACGGCTGGTACTGGTCGGGCGACATCGTGACCCGCGACGCGGATGATTTTTACTACGTGATCGACCGCCGCAAGGAGATGATCAAGTACAAGGGATTTCCAGTTGCGCCGGCGGAGGTCGAGAGCGTACTGCTGGAACACCCGGCGGTTCGCGACTGCGGAGTGGTGGGCCGACAGGACTGCGCTGCAGGTGAAATTCCGGTGGCCTTCGTAGTTCTTCGCGAAGGAACAGTCGCGTCGGATGAGACCAAAGAAGCACTGTGCGGATTTGTGGCGGACCGGCTCACACACTACAAGCAGCCGCGCGACATTCACTTCGTGGATGCCATACCGAAAAGCCCGTCAGGCAAGATCCTGCGACGGGAGTTACGGAAGAGCCTGAGTTGAAATTTCATCCAAAAAGTTGACCGCGAAAACTACCGAAACGACCAGACTTGCAAGCTGGGTCCGGAGCTGCTGGTGACTAGCGCCCGCCCATCTTTAGCGTAGCCGCCGCCGTTGGGAGTTACGCCCGACTCGGAGAAGGTGCTTCGAACCGAGCCAGCAGCGGTATCCCACAAGAGTACGGGAGCCGGATTCTTGAAACTATTTTCGTCGAAGTAAACGGCAACCAAAGACTTCCCGTCGGGCGAATCATGCAAGTCGCCCACCACGTAAGATTGTTTGGGAAAAGCACGCAGTACCTTGCCATTGGTCAGGTTGATTTCGGAGACGGTTTTGTCGGCTCCGCCGGCATAGACATACTTGCTGTCAGAGGAAAAGGCAATTGCGAATGTTTCGAGCAGAAGGTCGTCGGTTGTGGCCCGTAATGCGCCGGTAGTGGCCTCGTAAATTCGGATTGTGGTGTCGGCATCGGCGGAGGCCAGCCACTTCCCATCGGGCGAGAAGGCGACGGCCAGAGAGCCGGAAAACTTGGCGGGGAGATCAGTAATGACTCTTCTGACGTCCAAATCCCAGAGCTGAGCAGGCCGCTCCTGCGGCGCAACCGCGAGCAGGGTTTTGTCGGGAGAAAGAGATAGCGCCAGGACAGTCTGGCCGGTTTTCAATTCGGTTTTCAGCTTGCCGGCAGGAATCGTAAAGATCTTGACTGCACCGCGCGTGCCGCCGACGGCGAGCAGTGTTCCATCCTGTGAGAATGCGAGGCTGGATACAGGCTGATCCTGCAAATTGAAAGCTTGGCGCAGCTCTGCAGCAGGAAAAGTCCACAGCCGGACCTGCCCGTCCTGACAAGCACCCGCAATGAAATCACCTTTGGGCGAAAAAGCAGTGAAGCGGACAACTGCGCCGGGCGGGACAGTAATGGTTTTGTCAAGTTTTGCAGCTGAAGCGCCGAAGAGAAAGGCCTGCAAAACCACGATCGGGAGAAGCAGGCGGGCTCCCTTCATCACAGAAGCTCCAGGACAAGTTCGAAGCGGACGACGGCCTGAATGGTCTTGGGGTCACCGGAGAGGATGACGGGGCGAACCAATTCGCGGTTGTGAATCAGGGGATCGCGTCCGAAGTTGCGGTCGGGATCGCCTTCGAAGACTGGATCGGTAGCGAAGTACAACTGAGTCACCAGCGGTTTGTGTCCCGGCGCTGTGACGAGATAATGAACATGCTGGCAGACGCGGTCGGGATAGTGACCGGGCATGACGGATTCAAATTTGTAGGAACCGTGATTGTCGACCGGCAGCTTGGCACGGTAACGGTATCCCTCGAGATCGTAGTGGCCGAGGTGATCGGTCTGCCAAACTTCGATGACGGCAGTGGAGAGCGCGTCGGCGCGGGTGTTGAAGACCTGTCCAGAAATGGCGAGAGGCATTCCCGGGTCGCCGGGGGCACGAAGCATCGCTGTGTCTGGCGCACGCTTCTTGTAGAACGGACCAATCTCATTGGGCGGAGTTGGTTTGCGGTATTGAAGTTCCCGCTCCTGCAAGGCTGCAAGCATGGCCGCTGCCGGAGCCGAGGACATGACGGCGAGCGAACCAAGAGCGAGGCAGTTTTCCAGAATTTCTCGACGAGTCAGTGCGGAACGGCGCAGTGGCATCTTGTTCCCCTGTTGAGGTGGGGACAAGATACTCCAGGTTTGCTCGGGATGACAATCACAAACTAGCGCAGCTCTTCCATCACTTGCTCGAGCACTTCCCTTCCCGGACGCACGAGGGATTCCGGCAGCGTCGCCAGCGGATCATCGACCACGTTAAGTACGTCCATGAATGTTGGCGCGGTGGGATTCACGTAGAAGACGCCGGTCAGCACTTCGCCCTTATCGCGAGCCTCGTGCAGACGGGTAATGGCGCGGACCCGGTCGGTGGGATCGTAGTCTTCCTCGATTTTATGCAACTGCAAGCGGGAGCCGTCGTGCATGGTGAGCTGGACAGTGGCGCCGGGGTCATATTCGACGTCAATCTCTTCGAAAGCTGGAATAAAGCTGATGTCCTGGATCGGCTCCTCGTGGTCTTTCATGTATTTATAGGACTTGGTCGAGCCTTCGTGATCGTTGAAAGTGACGCATGGGGAAACGACGTCCAGCATGGAAGTGCCGCGATGGGCGATGGCAGCTTTCAACATGCTCAGGAGCTGCTTTTTGTCGCCCGAGAAAGAGCGGCCGACGAAGGTTGCGCCGAGTTCGATGGCCATGGCGCAGGTGTCAATGGGCGGGAGATCGTTGATGACGCCAGTTTTCAGCTTGGAACCGAGATCGGCAGTGGCGGAAAACTGTCCTTTGGTCAGCCCATAGACGCCGTTGTCTTCGATGATGTAGATGACCGGGAGATTGCGGCGCATGAGGTGAACAAATTGGCCGATACCGATGGAAGCCGTGTCGCCGTCGCCACTGACACCGAGTGCGACAAGTTTGTGATTGGCCAGGATTGCGCCGGTCGTGACGGATGGCATGCGCCCGTGAACGGCATTGAAGCTATGCGAGCGGCTCATGAAGTACGCGGGAGTCTTGGAGGAGCAACCGATGCCGCTGGGCTTGATCACGCGCTCGGGTTGAACGCCCATCTCATACATGGCGTCGATGATGCGTTCGGAAATGGCGTTATGCCCGCAGCCGGCGCAGAGGGTGGTTTTGCTGCCACGGTAATCGAGCACGGTGAGGCCGATGCGGTTGGTTTTTGGCGGCGGCGTGCTGGTCGGTGTAGTTGCCATCTTACTTCCCCTCCATGCTCATAAGTTCGTCAGTCACGGAACGAGCGTCGAGCGGCAGTCCGTGAATGTGGGCGATGCTGCGCAGGCGGGTCACGAGTTCCGGTTTGACATCGAGCTTGAGCAGGCTCAACATCTGCGCGTCGCGGTTCTGCTCGACCACGTACAGACGATCGTGCTGTTTGATGAAGTCGTGGACCTCACGGGTAAACGGATAAGCCCGGATGCGCAGGTAGTCGGTTTCGATGCCGTATTCGTTACGGAGCTGGTCGCGGGCCTCGACAATTCCCCAATGCGAGGTTCCGAAAGCGATGATGCCGATCTTCGACTTTCCGGTGATGACCTCCGGGCGCGGCACAAAAGAGCGTGCGGTTTCAAACTTCTTGTTGACCCGCTCCATGTTGCGCTCGTAATCGTCGGGGCGCTCACTGTAGCGCGCCGATTCGTTGTGTCCGCTGCCGCGTGCGAAATATGCTCCAGCGGGGTGGTCGGTGCCGGGCAGGGTGCGATAACCAATGCCATCGCCATCAACATCCTTGTAGCGCTCGAACCCGCCAAGGCGGTCGAGGTCCTCTTTGGAAAGAACTTTGCCGCGCTTGATGGGGGTGGCGGGATATTCGAAGGGATCGGACATCCAGTTGTTCATGCCGAGATCGAGATCGGACATGACGAAGACCAGAGTCTGAAAGTGCTCGGCGAGGTTGAATGCGTCCTGCGCCATGCTGAAACATTCGGAGACCGAGCTGGGAAATAACATGATGTGCTTGGTGTCACCGTGCGACAGGAAGGCAGTGGAGAGGACATCGCCCTGAGAGGTGCGAGTGGGCAAGCCGGTGGACGGGCCGACGCGCTGGATGTCCCAAATTACGCCGGGAACCTCGGCATAGTAAGACAGACCGGCGAATTCGGCCATCAAGGAAATGCCGGGACCGGAAGTCGCGGTCATGGACCGAGCCCCAGCCCAGCCTGCACCCACAACCATGCCGATGGCAGCAAGCTCATCTTCGGCTTGCACGATGGCGAAGGTGGCTTTGCCGTCTTTGGTGATGCGATGTTCCTTCATGTAATCGATCAGGGTTTCCACCAGCGAAGAAGAAGGCGTGATCGGATACCAGGTGACGACAGTGACCCCGGCAAACATGCAGCCGAGGGCGGCGGCGGAGTTGCCGTCGATGATGATCTTGCCCTTGGTCTTATCCATGCGCTGGATGAAGTAGGGGTCCTGTTTGGTGAGGCTGGCAGTGGCGTAATCGAAGCCGGCTTTAGCGGCGGCAAAGTTCAAATTCGCCGCCTTGACCTTGGTCGCAAATTGCTTGCGAATGGCTTTTTCCACCTCAGCAATCTCAATGTCGAGTAGCCTGGCCATCACGCCTACGTACACCATGTTCTTGACCAACTTGCGCAGCTTGGCCTCGGGACAGACCGGGGCGACAAGTTTGTCAAAAGGAGCGGAATAGAAGGTGACGTCGGAACGGAGCTTGCTCAGGTTGAGCGGCTCATCGAACAACACAGCCGCGCCGGGCGCGAGCGACATTACGTCTTCCTGCGCCGTCTCGGAATTCATGGCCACCAGGAAATCGATTTCCTTCTTGCGCGCGATATAGCCGTCTTTATTGGCGCGGATGGTATACCAGGTCGGCAGCCCGGCGATGTTCGAGGGGAAAAGATTCTTGCCGGAAACCGGCACGCCCATCTGAAAAATACTGCGCAGCAGAACCGAGTTAGAGCTCTGCGAACCAGAGCCATTCACCGTAGCAACCTGAATGCTTAGGTTATTGACGATGCGTTTTCGCTCCAACGGGCGAGACGCCTCGTGGAGCGCTACATCTGTGGTAGCCATTCCCGTCCTTCCTTTGATGGGAGCAAGGTTTCGCCTGCTCGGATGAGTGGAATCTTCAAATCGTATTCATGATTATACGGCACGCGAACCAGGCGCGGATGGGAATACAAGGACCACCGTATCTGCTTTCTTACCCCTCCACGCGGAAGAACTGCGCCATGTTGCGGAACTTATTATATCGTGATGCGACCAATTCCTTCACCGGCAGCTTTTGCACTTCCGCGAGATGCTTCTGCAGCGCGGCGTCGAGAAATTTCGCGGCTGCATCGTAGTCGCTGTGAGCGCCACCTTCGGGCTCGGACACAATATCGTCGATGCACCCAAGCTGGCTGAGGTCGCGGGCTGTGATACGAAGGGCTTGCGCGGCAAGTTCTTTCTTGCTGGCGTCGCGCCACATGATGGAAGCACAGCCTTCAGGGGAAATTACCGAATAGATGGCGTTTTCCAGCATGAGCACGCGATCAGCGACGGCGATGGCCAGCGCGCCGCCGCTGCCGCCTTCGCCGGTAATGGCGGTGATGATGGGAACCTGAAGGCGAGCCATTTCGCGCAGATTATGTGCGATGGCTTCGGCTTGCCCGCGCTCTTCGGCGCCTAACCCCGGATTGGCCCCGGTGACGTCGACGAGCGTGATGACGGGACGGGAGAATTTTTCTGCGACCTTCATCGCGCGAATGGCTTTGCGGTAACCCTCGGGATTGGGTAAGCCGAAGTTGCGGTACATTCGCTGCTTGGTATCGCGGCCTTTCTCAGTACCGACCAGCATGACTTCCTGCCCGTGAAAACGGGCCATGCCGGTGATCATGGCGGTGTCATCACCAAAGCCACGATCGCCATGAATCTCGCTGAAATCAGTGAAGACGCGCTCGATGTAATCGATGGTATGAGGACGTTGGGGGTGGCGTGCGAGCTCAGTTTTCTGCCAGGCGTCGAAGTGGGCGGCGATTTCAGTACGCAGCGCGTGAATGCGGCTATGGAGCTGCTGCACTTGTTGGCGCGCGTCTTCATTTTGCCCGGACATAGACTCTAACTTCGTGAGCTGTTCTTCGATCTTCTCCAGCTCCTGACGGGCCCTGAGTTGGGATTCCATCTGTCTGGCGTCGCCGTTGCGGGAGGCCCAGCGGTCCTCGACCATAGTCAGCAGAAGCTCGGCGCCTCTAAGAGCCAGGTCGGTATCCTGGGCTGCGGCAGGCGTTGCGGTCTTGGCACGGAATGTGCGTGGGCTCGCTGTCATGCACGGACTTCAATCGACGATGCGGACCGCGCCCCGGCCACATAGCTCTTCGACTCGAGCCATGAATTGGCGGTCTGGTTGGACATTATAGCCTTCCGCCTCCATCACGACCATGAAATCACCCTGGCGTTCCACGTCGAACAATACTTTGGCCTCGCCTTTGCGCTGGGCGAAGAGGGCGTGGAGATCATCGACGAGCGAGTCGTTCGGGGACTCAGCAGGAATGCGGATGCGAAGGGAGCGTGGCAGTGGGACCCTGGCATCTTCGAGAGGAAGGATATCGTTCACCGTCAGTTTCGGATTGACGCCTTCCTCAATGCGCAATCCTCCGCGGACCAGCACAGGAATTTCCAGTTTGACCTTGTCCTGGAGCTTGCGATAAGCCTCGGGAAAGACGATCATCTCGACCGAGCCTTGCATATCTTCCAGGGCTCCCTGCGCGTAGAAATCACCTTTTTTCGATTTGAGTACTCGGACATTGGTAATGATTCCCGCGGTGGTGATGTTTTCGTCTTTTCCGGTGGAGGATTTGACCGCGGCAATGTCGGTGGTGCTAAGGGCCTGCAAGTCCTGTAACTTCTCCTTGTATTTTTCCAGCGGATGGCCGGTGATGAAGAAACCCAGGATTTCCTTCTCGGCGGCGAGGCGGGTGTGCTCGTCCCAATCGGGAGTCTCGGGAAGCTTGTCATTGTTGGCGGGAGTTTCTGCGGACTGAAAGACGCCAAACAAACCGTGCTGCCCGGATTCGGCATCGCGCTGGGTCTTGAGTGCGCGCTCGATCGCCTTGTCGAGGACCGCCATGAGTTGGGCGCGGCGGCCGAGCGAATCCATGGCACCGCTCTTGACCAGCGATTCCAGCACGCGCTTGTTGAGAAGGCGCAAATCCACTTTCTCGCAGAATTCGTAGATCGACTGGTAACGGCCTTGCTCTCGGCGGCCGGCAATGATGGATTCAATCGCGTTGTGGCCGACGTTTTTGACCGCAGCGAGGCCGAAGCGGATCGCTTTGCCGTGCGGGGTGAAGGTGGCATCGCTGACGTTAATATCGGGCGGCTCCACAGCGATCCCCATCTCGCGGCATTCGTTGATGTACTTCACCACATCGTCGGTGTTCCCAGTCACGGAAGTTAACAAAGCCGCCATAAACTCGACCGGGTAATGGGTCTTGAGATAGGCGGTGTGATAAGCCAGCAGGGCGTAAGCGGCGGAATGAGACTTGTTGAAACCGTATCCGGCGAACTGGGCCATGAGATCGAAAATTTTCTCGATCTTCCGGGGCGGATAACCCCGCTGTACCGCTCCCTGGACGAAGCGCTCGCGCTGTTGCGCCATCTCTTCCGGTTTCTTTTTGCCCATGGCGCGACGCAGCAGATCGGCTTCGCCGAGCGAGTATCCGGCCAGGCGATTGGCAATCTGCATGACTTGTTCCTGATAGACGATGACGCCGAGTGTCTCTTCGAGGACCTCTTTGAGTTCGGGCAGTTCGTACTCGACTTTCTTGCGGCCATGCTTGCGGTCGATGAAATCGTCGATCATGCCGCCCTGAATGGGTCCGGGACGGTAGAGCGCGTTGAGGGCTGTGAGATCGCCGATGGTGGTGGGTTGATAACGGCGCAACACATCACGCATGCCATGCGATTCAAACTGGAACACGCCGGAGGTGAGGCCGCTGTGGAACACGCGTTTGTAGGTCTCGTGGTCGCTGAGGGGAATGTCATCCAGGGAAATCTGATTGCCTTGAGTTTGAGCGATTAACTTCAGCGTGTCATCGAGAATGGTCAGGGTGGTAAGCCCAAGGAAATCCATCTTGAGCAGGCCCATCTTCTCGATGGCGACCATGTCAAAAGCGGTGACAATCTCGTCGTTTTTGGTGCGGTGTAGAGGAACCAACTCGATGAGCGGGCGCGGGGAGATCACCACGCCGGCGGCGTGGACACCGGCGTTGCGAACGAGACCCTCGAGCTTGCGCGCAGTATCGAGCAGTTGGCGAACTTGCGAATCGCTCTCGTAGGCTTGCTGCATGGCCGGAGATTCTTTGAGAGCGTGCTCCAACGTGATATTGAGCTGGTTGGGCACCATTTTGGCGATGCGGTCGACATCGCTGTAGGGGATGCCCATGGCGCGACCAACATCCTTAATGGCTGCCTTTGCGGCCATGGTGCCGAAGGTGATGATCTGGGCTACGTTTTCGCGGCCGTATTTGCGGGTGACGTAATCGATCACCTCACCGCGACGGTTCATGCAGAAATCGATGTCGATGTCGGGCATCGAAATGCGTTCGGGGTTCAGGAATCGCTCGAAAAGCAGCTCGTGCTGCAGCGGATCGAGGTCGGTGATTCCCAGCGAATATGAGACCAGCGAACCCGCCGCCGAACCGCGGCCGGGGCCGACGGGAATGTTGTGCTCGCGGGCGTAGCAAATGAAGTCCCAGACGATCAGGAAATACCCGGAGAACTGCATCTGCTGAATGATCGAGACTTCGCGCGAGAGGCGCTGCTCGTAATCGGCGATGCTGTGCTTGAGGCGGCCCTGACTGTGCAGGTTGCGGAGCGTGGCGAGGCGGAGCGCGAATCCCTTGCGTGTGACATGCTCAAAATAGCTATCGAGCGTGTAGCCGGCCGGGACTTCGAAATGCGGAAATGGACTGCTGACCTTTTCCAGGCGAATGTTGCAACGCTCGGCGATGGCGAGCGTACGTGAGAGCACGTCGGGCGCGTCTTTGAAGACGTGATACATCTCGCCGTGGCTTTTGACATAGAAGCCAGTGCCCTGGAACTTCATGCGGTTGGTGTCCTGGATGGATTTGCCGGTCTGAATGCAGACCATCACGTCCTGAGCGTGGGCATCCTCTTCGCAGAGATAATGGCTGTCGTTGGTGGCGACGAGAGGCAAACCGAGGGCATCTTGCAGGCGGAAGAGATCGGGATGAATGCGGCGCTCCATCTCAAGACCCTGATCCTGAATCTCGAGAAAGAAATTGTTTTTGCCGAAGATGTCACTGAAAAATGCTGCGGAATTGCGGGCGGCTTCGTATTTTCCTTCCATCAGAAATTCGGCGACTTCGCCCTTGAGACAACCGGAGAGACCGATCAGGCCCTTGGCATGCTCGGAGAGAAATTTCTTGCTGACGCGAGGCTTGTAGTAGAAGCCGTGGAGCGAGGCTTCGGAGGTGATCTTCACCAGGTTGCGATAACCCTCCTCATTTTCGGCGAGCACCAGGAGGTGGTTGTAGCTGTCACCTTCGGGAGGGGTGCGCTCGATGTTGTGATCTTCTTTCTTGCAGATATAAAGTTCGCAGCCAATGATCGGCTTGATTCCGGCTTTGTGAGCGGCGTTCACGAAATGCACCGCGCCGAAGATGTTGCCGTGATCGGTCATGGCGACCGCGGGCATGCCCAGCTCTTTCACCCGGTGACAGAGCTTTTCCACGTCACAGGCGCCGTCAAGCATGGAGTAGTCGGTGTGGAGGTGCAGGTGAACGAATTGCGACATTAGGGCTCTGTATTGATTTTACGTTGAGTGATTGTAAGCGGAAAGTGGCTGGGGACGGGCCGGCGAGTTATCCACAGACTGTGCGTTTGTCCGCAGCTACTTGGGAATTTCGAACTCTACGCCCCGATCCTCATTGGCTTTCTTGGTCGCGGCGATGTCGAGATCGGAGAGAGGAATTTTTCTCGCACGATCGGCGGTCAGCACCCAGAGCGTCTGACCTACGATGGCGTAGTTCTGTATCTCCTCGGTGCGCTTGTCGCGAAAGACCAGTTCGGTTGGCTCGAAACCGGGATGTTGCCGGGCGGCGGGCTGCGACGATTGCTGTTCCTCGCGCAGGCGAGCGACCTCGTCATTCAAGCGATCAATTTCGGCTTGCTGCTGGTCGAGCTGGTTGGTCTGTGAGGAGTAGTCAGTTTGGTAATCCGGATTAGGGTAGTATTGGACGTAAGAGTTGTTGTCGTACCAGCCGTAGTCTCCGTACCAGCCAAGCCCGCCATACCACCAGGGATAGGCGTAGCTCCAGCCCCAGGGAGATGCGTAGCCCCAGCCCCACCACGGATAACCGCGAGGGTAATGTGGGAAGTGGCCCGGGAAAACGGGACCGCGTGGGGACCCGAAGCCGGGACGAAATCCGGGATGTGGACCGACGAATCCGGAGGCGTGATAGCCCATCGACGGCGCACGCATACTGCCGGCTGGACTATGGGATGCAAAGCCGGAGTGGCCGCTGAAGCTGCCGCCGACATGGCCACCAAAACTGCCGATGTGGCCACCGCCGCCCATGTGTTGTGCAGATGACGTCGCGGTGAGGAAACCCGTGACCAAGGCCGCAACTGGCAGCCAGCGCCGCATGAATAAATTATAGCGCCGAGTTCATTCGGCGGTTGTCAATTCTGATCGCCGGCGCCGTGCTTGGCGCGACAGAGCTTGCAGAGTGTTGGGGTCTGGGTGTTGTCGACACGATGCTTCACTGGTTTGACGGTCCGCAGATAAGCAAAGGCCGCCTTCAAGTCTTCGTCGGTCATGTTCTTGTATTCATCAATTGGCATAAGGGAATTGAGCTTGCGGGCCTTGACGAAGCCGGTACGCATGACCTGAATGAAGAGGGCTTCGTCGTAGTAAGAGATGCCGGATGGGTCGGGCGTAATGTTAGCGCTGACGGTATTGGCCCAGCCTCCTTGAAATACCTGCCCGCCGGCAAACTCGAGTCCAGCGATGGGCTGTCCGCGATCCATGGGGGTGTGGCAGTCCACGCAGCCACCCATGTTGACGACGTACGCGCCCCATTGCACCTGGTTGGCGCGATCTGGAGCGGCCACTGGAGCGCTGATAGGTTCCGGGACGGAGTTGATCAGGTACTTCACCGGAAAGATGATTTCGGTTTTGGGCACTTCATGATGGATTGGCGGCAATGAGCGGATGTAGACGACGACTGCGGCCAGGTCTTCATCTGACATGCGCTTGTAATGTTCGTAAGGCATTAAGGGGAAAAGCGCCCGTCCGTCGTGGCCAATGCCCTCGCGGATAGCGCGAGCGAGTTGATCGTCGGACCAGGTTCCGGCGCCAGTTTCGGAATCGGAGGTGAGGTTTGGCGCAACGACGCGACCAGGCAGATCGCTTAGCGGCATTACGGTGCCCGAGCCCTGCATGGTCGGCAGCACTAGATGATCCTGTCCGTTGGGATCATGTTCGGAGTGACAGTCGATACAACCAGCGGCAGAGTTGAAGATGTAGCGTCCGCGGTCGAGGCGTTGTGGAGTGACTTCAAATTTGCGGCTGGTGAGAGGCCGGGCTTTGGGACCGATGATCGGCCGCCAACCGATGGTCGCGGTTATGCCGACGGCCAGCAGGACGATGATCGCGCAGAGCGATGCGAGCAGGATTTTTCCAATTTTGCCCATGGAACGCCCCTAAAGAAGTCGTAGTAGTGTACATGCTTTTGTGTTTCTTCATGCAATCCGTGCCTGAGCGTCTGAAACCGGTTTTCTGATTACTAGTGCTTTTTGCTTTTGGTTTTCTTAGGCGCAGATTTTGTCGGCTTCTTCGCGAGCTGGCGCTTTTCAGAGTTGCTCTTGTGCGCGTTGGCGGCTTTCTTCGGTACGGGCGCCGGTTCGGCTTTGACGGCGATCTGAGGAACCGGAGCGGGCGCAGCTTCTCCCTTGGCCTTTTTCTTGCCAGCTGGAGCAGCAGCAGCGGCAGCTTTCGCGCCACGCCCGCGCTTCACTGGCGGCGGAGGCGGTGGAGGAGGTGGAGCGAGGGGTTTCAGGAATTTCAGGATTTCGGTGCGAGAGCGCAGCTTGCCATCCAATAACAACATGAAAACATCGTGTGCAATCTTGGGATACGCGGGAAGCTGAGGCGTGATATGCAGCTCTGTCATCTCAGGCAACGGAATCTTCTGTTGCACCTGACGCCACTTAGTAAAGAAATTCTTGATCTTCTGGGCCACCGTCTGTTGGCGCGCGGTGATGGCCAAAAATAGCACCATCTCGGGCCGGGCTTCCGAAAGCAGCTTCCAGGTACGCGAAGGCGTGGCAGCCTCCTTGCCAGTCAAACGCTTGGCAAGCTCCTTGGCGTTGTCTTCAAGGTCTTTCCACGCGGCGACCAGGTCCTTGCGCGGGATCAGCTTGCGCATGTCGGCGATGTCTTTATCGCCAAGCCGGGAGGTAAGGAAATACAAAACAGCGGGAGCCGGATCGGGCGCGTATCCGAGCTCATTCATCTGCTGCCGCGTCTTCAGCAATTGCGCCAGGCCCGTGGTGTCGACTTTCGCCGAGGTCCAGTGCGGGTTCAGCACCTTCAGCCAATCTTCTTTCTCAAGCGAACGCAGGATGTGCAGGGGATCGTCTTCATAGGCGATCTGCTCGATCTCCTGACCGATGGCCCGGTCGGTGATGTACTCGATGTAGTTGTTCTCTTTTGCTGATTGGTAGCGGGCCTGGGTGCGTTCCTCAAGCGGCCAGTGGAAACGCGCGGCAAATCGCGTGGCCCGGATCAGCCGCGATGGGTCCTCGACGAATGCATAGTTGTGCAGGACACGAATGAGTTTGGCTTCAATATCGGCTGCACCATTGAAAGGATCCATCAGCAGACCGCGCGATCCGGGATTGAGCGACAGGGCCATGGCGTTAATGGTGAAGTCACGCCGGCGGAGATCTTCAATGATCGTGGCGGGAGTGATGATCGGCGGTTTACCAACTTTTTCATAACGCTCGGTCCGAGCGGCGCCGATCTCGGCGCGCACATTCCCCGGGAGCACTAAGTAGAGTGTCTTGAGATCGTCATCGGCAGCGGAAACAAGGGCACCGGCGCGTTCCAGCTCCTTTTGCAACTTGAGAGGATTGCCCTGAACGGTGAAATCGAGATCGCGGATGGTGAACCCGCTGATGATGTCCCGCACGGCACCGCCGGTGAGGTAGACGTTCATGCCGGCGTTGCGGGAGATATCCTGAACCAGAGTGACGCCCCGAAGCTGATCGGGAGTCAGCCTGATTTCCATGGTGTAGATGTAGTCAGCCATGCCTAGCTCAGAGCTGCTGGGGACGAATCGAGCAGAGTCCCGTTCGGCCCGAGATTTCCACAGGGATAGGCGCGCGCCGTCCGCAGCTCCGGGCAGCCTCCTCGTAAACTACTCTGCACAATAGACTTATACTAGACGAGATGGGCTCCGCCAAACTAGAGAAAATACCACAGCGTTGACAATTTGGCTACTAAGAATGCGATGACTCACGATGTTCGCAACAAAATGTGAGAATCTGGGTGAGCGAAAAGCTCAGAAGCCTTTATTGGGGCGACTTTTCATCACAGGATGCCTTCGACCCATAAAAAAGTCGTGGTACGCAAGATGGACCGTGATTCGGTGAACGGCTACGTTGCACCGGCCAATTTCGTACGGGAAGGCAAGCTGGAATTGCTCAATACCGCGGGTAACGTGGTCGCAATCGATCTGCGGGACATCAAGGTGGTGTACTTTGTACGCGAGTTTGGGGAAACTGAGTCGCTGAGCCGCAAGACTTTTACGACGAGGCCGCGGACTGAAGGGCTTTGGGTGCGGCTGAGATTCAAAGACAACGAAATCATCGAAGGCTTGATGTCGAATGATCTTTCGTCGAACCTGGCGGAAGGATTTCTGATCAATCCTCCGGATTTGCGCTCGAACACGCAGCGGATGTTTGTGCCAAGAAGTGCGCTGGAGACGTTCACGGTGCTTGCGGTCATTGGGGCAAGCCGACGGCAGCGGCGCGGTCTGGCGGCAGATACCCGGCAGGTGCCGATGTTCGGGGAATGAGTTAGGCAGGAACGAGACTGCAGGAGAAGAAAAGAGCGGTCCGATGGGGGCCGCTCCAGTTCTTTCGGATTTGAGTTATGCGGCGCGAGCCATGGCAGTCAAGGGACGGTAGCCGGATTCGCCGGCCTTCCTCAGCGCTGCAAGGGCCTCCTGTTGGGTCAAGAGCGGTGTCGTCTGTACGCTTTTGCAAGCACCGCCAGCGGCAAATGCGATGGCGATTGCCGCGGCACTTACGTTATCGGGCATTTCGGTAATGGCGACTACGTCGTAATCTCCAAAGGCAAACCAGCCGTGCAGCAGCTTGCCGCCTAGTTTTTCGATTGGCGCGCGCACCGCGTCGATCCGGTCTTGTGGCTGAGCAGTGAGCGCCCTCCAAGCTTCGCTCGTATAGGAAACCTGGTGCAAGAAGATTGGCATATTACCTCCTCGATTTTTGGTGTGTGCCGCGAATCATCCCACTGCGGTAAGGGCAAGTCAAGGGGGTTTGGGCGGTACGTCTGGAAGCGCGGCTTCCCCGGTGGCCGCCGGGGTTCACGGCATATCACAACGTCTTGATCCCCGAGTAATGTTCGCGTCCGTTACAATCACCTCGAAATCTGTCCCTGGAATACACCTATGAAACTAGCTGAGATCGCTTCCACGCTGGATGCGCGTCTGGAGAATGGCTCACCGGAAACCGAGATCCGTGGAGTGGCCGGAATTGAAGAAGCCGGGCCGGGCCAAGTGACTTTCCTTGCCAACCCGAGATACGCCGCCGCGGCGAAGAGTACGAGAGCATCGGCCGTGATCGTGACAGAGGACTTTCCTACTATAGCCACGGCGATGTTGCGCAGCAAGAATCCGTATCTCGCGTTCGCACGCTGCCTTGAGCTTTTTTATCAGCCGCCACGGTACGCATCCGGGATCCATGGAACGGCGGTGGTGCATCGTTCCGCCAAGGTTGGGCCGAACGCGCATATTGGACCCTACGTCGTCATCGACGAAGACGTAGAGATCGGAGCGAATGCGGTCCTACTGGCGCATGTTGTGATCTATCGTGGAGCAAAGATCGGAGGCAACTTTTTCGCGCATGCGCATTCCGTGGTGCGGGAGTTTTGCCGGGTAGGAGATCGCGTCATCCTGCAGAATGGCGTGGTCATTGGGGCGGACGGCTTTGGCTTCGCGAAGGATGATGCGGGCAGATGGCACAAGATTGTGCAGTCCGGTCCGGCAGTGATTGGGGACGACGTGGAAGTGCAGGCGAACGCTTGCGTGGACCGCGCCAGCATTGGGGCAACGCGGATCGGGCGAGGTACGAAGATCGATAATTTAGTTCAGATCGGACATGGCTCGGCGGTGGGGCAAGATACTCTGCTGTGCTCGCAAGTGGGGCTGGCGGGCTCGACTGAGATCGGCGATCGTGTGATCCTGGCGGGACAGGTCGGGGTCGCGGGGCATTGCAAGATCGGGGACGGCGCAATTGCCACGGCACAGAGTGGAATTCCAAACGACGTGCCGGCGGGGAGGACAGTGAGCGGATATCCGGCAATCGACAACAAATTGTGGCTCAAGTGCTCCGCAGTGTTTAAGAAGTTGCCGGAGATTGCGCGGGCTGTGCGGGAGCAACAAAAAGCTTAACCAGCAAGCGATGTCTGAATCGAGTCATTGCCACCGGCTCATTTCCGCGCGGAAGAGTACTTGATGGAACAATGCAACTGCCCCTCGTTGGCGCGATGACGTAAGCCTGGTTGCTCTATAGGATTCGCTTCCCATGAATCACAGCGACCACAGTTACCTGGCGCTGTTCAATTGCGTAGATGATCCGATAGCTGTACGCGAGCAACTCTCGGATGCTTTCGTCGTCGAACTCCGGGACTTTTCGGCCTGATAACGGGAATTGTTTCAGGGACACGGTAGATGTGATGATCTTCCTGATGACCGTATGTGCGTAAGAGGGCGAATCGGAGGCAATGTGGGCTGCGATTGCTTCGACATCTGCAACGGCGCGTGGCGACCAGACTACTTAGTAAGCCATTTACTCAAGCGTCGCTCCACATCTTCTTGCGATATGGTGCCTTGTTGCCGGGCGTCTTCCAGGCCGTGACGAACTTTCTCAAGAACATAAAGATGGTATTGGATGTCCTCAAGGGAGCAGTTCTCAGGCAACTTGCTCAACAGCGATTCGACTTGTTGCTTGGCAGTGGACATGCCTGCGCCTAGCATAGCACGGGCCGATCAGCCTCCCGGGAAGGTCAGGCTAGCCGCCGGCATTTTGCATCCTGTTGTTGATGGCGGTTTGGATCGCGCGGTATGCAGAAAGGAGAAGACCATACTCGAAGGTGTGGAACTGGTAGGCACCTTGATCGGGCGCAGTGAACTCGTAGATGTATCGCCACGAACTGAAGACATCTCCTGATCTCTGAAGGACTGCTGTGAGATCTTGGGATTGGCTTGGGTAATCGCCCCATCTCGGCTGCTCTAGTGGTCCCTTGGCGATCGTTACGGACGCAGGTCTGCCATACCAATCTTTCTTCCAGCTTGCGTATGATTTCTCGATCTCATCCCTGACAATCGGAGGAATTTCGCGGTATAGCTTTCCGAGATCGTGTCCCCGGGGCACGTTGACCTGTAGTTCGGCAGCAAAGTCTTAATATACGGCTCTAATGCAAAGGCGAGGTTTGCGGCGGCCACCACCAAATCCCCGAGACTCGTAGGAGGAGATTGCATGCCTCCTTCGTCGCGCCGTGCAATTCTCGGGAGGAATGGTTCTGCGACTCTTTGGAAGGCTGCAGCGCACAGAAAGCTGGCGTTTGTGTTGCGTTGACGTCCGTCCGGCAGGTCTGCCATAGGCCTACTCCAGCCCTAGCTCTTTCCACTTTCTGTCCACCAGGGCCTTGGTTTTTTCGTCCATGAGAATTTCGTCGGGCCAGGGACGGGTGAAGCCTTCGGCGGGCCATTTGCGAGTGGCATCGATGCCCATTTTCGAGCCGTAATTCGGCAGGCGCGAGGCGTGGTCGAGGGAATCGACGGGGCCAAGCGTGAACTGAATGTCGCGCTCAGGATCGATGTGGTTGAGAGCTTTCAGCGTGACGTCGGCGATGTCCTGCACGTTCACATCTTCGTCGACGACAACGATGCATTTGGTGAACATTGCCTGGCCGAGCGACCAGATGGCGTTCATCACTTTGCGGGCCTGGCCGGGATAGGATTTCTTGATCGAGACGAGCATCAGATTGTGGAAGATGCCCTCAACGGGAAGATTGATGTCCACAAGCTCGGGAATGGTGAGGCGCATGAGCGGGAGAAAAATGCGCTCGACGGCTTTGCCCATCCAGCCGTCTTCCATCGGGGGTTTGCCGACAATCGTGGTGGAGTAGATCGGGTCTTTGCGATGGGTGATGCAGCTCACGTGAAAGACGGGATAAAGATCTTCGAGAGAGTAAAAGCCCGTGTGATCACCGAATGGGCCTTCGGTGCGGAGCTCGTCGAGATGAACGTGACCTTCCAGAATGATCTCCGCGGTGGCGGGAACCTCCAGGTCCACGGTTTCGCACTTCACCAGCTCAACGGGTTTCTGTCGCAGGAAACCGGCAATCAAATATTCTTCGACATCGGGCGGCGCAGGGACGATTGAGGAAAATGTGAGAGCGGGGTCGGTGCCGATGGCAACGGCAACTTCCATCTTGCCAGAGGGTAAATTCGTATCGGGAATTTGAGAGCCACCGGAAGTGCGAGCCATGATGTCGACGGCGGCGCGGGGAGAATTGTTGGACTGGCGAGCTTCGCTCGCCCGGACAGCCCCTTCGACTGCGCTCAGGGCAGGCTTGGGCGGCTGTCCGCACGTGGACTGTGCAGCGGCTCGGCGCAACATCTCGCGGTAGTGCTCGGCACCGATCTTCTGGCGCTGCCAGTGCATCCCGGTTGTGCGGCTGTCATAGAGCTGCATGCGGTAGCAGCCGACATTGCGCTTTCCTGTCCCGGGATCGCGCGTGATCACACAGGGCAGAGTGATGAAGCGGCCGGCATCTTCCGGCCAACACTTGAGAACGGGAAAATCAAGCAGGGAAAAGTTGTCACGTTTGATGACTTCCTTACAGGGGCCGCTGGAAACAGCCTTGGGAAAGAATTTGCCCATTTCGGCGAGCATCGGAAGCATTTTTACTTTGTCGAGAAAGCCTTGCGGAGATTTCACATCCATGAAGGCGTGAATGCGCTCCGCGACTTCGTCGAGCGAATCGACTTCCAAGGCGAGGTTCATGCGGTGGGCCGAGCCGAATTGGTTGATGAGGACCTGCGAGCCGGGGTAGCCTTTGATGTTTTGAAACAGAAGAGCGGGACCACCAGCGGCGTAAGATCCGCGGGCGGGGACGCCGGCACCACGCATTTTGCTGACACGATCAGTAATTTCCGTGATTTCGAGGATAGGGTCAACTTCGGTGCGAATTTTCCTTAACTCGCCGGCGCGGTCGAGAGCGGCGATCCACGCCCGCAAATCGTCGTAGGCCAAGAGTCCTCCGAGAAAGTAAGGATTATAGAGCGTTTGCACGAGCGGCACACAGCGGAAACGATCCAAGCGCGCGACTTGTGAGTCGCAAAACTGTTGCTCTCGACGAACGAATGCGGAATGCCTATGATGGAAGCCGATACTTCGTGCGAGGGCGTGGCATGGCTGAACCAACTTATGAAGAATTAAAAGCGCGACTGGCGGAACTGGAGAAACAACAGGGGCAGCGCCGTACAGGAGCATTGGAATTCCGGGTCGGAGAGAAAGGTGGAGTGAGCGTGTACGGTCTGGGACGCTTCCCCGTGACGCTTTATTACGAGCAATGGATCCGGCTGCTCGATGCAGCCGACAAGCTTCGCGAGTTCCTCGATGACAACAAGTCAAAGCTAAAACTCAAGGGCCAGTGACCTCGTGGAGGGACCGAAGCAGGAGCAGCAGTACCTGTATCTGACGACGCGGGGACGGAAGAGCGGCAAACCTCGGGAAATCGAAATCTGGTTTACGCAGCACAACAGGAATTACTACGTCATAGCCGAATTTCCGACATCGCAGTGGGCACAGAATCTGCAGGCTAATCCCCAGGTTGAGGTGCGAGTGGGAAGCAAGAATTTCAGGGCCATGGCACGGGTGATTTCCGGAGAAAGCGAACCGGAAGTGCATCGCACTGTACAGGAGCTTTCGCGGCAGAAATACGGATGGGGCGACGGGCTGATCGTGCAACTCACGCCGGACAGCAATCAGCAATTGAATCGCTAGACACAAAGGCCGGAGCAGTGTTTACTGCTCCGGCCGTGGCATTTCGTCAGTCTCACTTATGCCGCCAGGGCATTGACGAAATGCTCACATAGCGTGGTCTCGACGTTGTAGAGTCTCCAGGTGATGGGGGTGGTCAGGAAGGGTCTCACAATGTCCTCGACCCTGGGGAAGACGTCCTTTTCATAGCGCTCCGCATCCCGCCTTTCCATCCACAAGGTAATGTGTACAGCTTTCTCATTCTTCATTTCCGGAAACAGAGGAAGGATGTCGAGGAAGCCGGCCTGTTTCTTCAGGATCGGCAGAACCTCATTCTTCATAGTTTTAATGAACTCGTCCTTTTTCTCAGCCCTGGGAACAAATTCCACGATACGTGCATACATGGGGGAATCCTCCTATCATTTGTTGGTTAGTTCTGACCGGGGTGCTCGGAGAGTGCCCTGTTGGGCACGGGATGCCGAGCCCATTTAGAGACGCCCAAACGCTACGCCGGGGGCTCGGTGTTGTCAGTGATGGTTGCCTGTCGTGCATGTGATAGCGGAGTTGAATGCTTGCTACAGTGGTCGGCTGCGGCGAATCCTGGCGAGTGCACGCAAAAGCACGGCGGGTGGAATCCCCTACCGGCTAACGCCGGATTCGGGATGACATGGGAATTTCAAGGTTGGGTTGTTTGCGCGGCGGGCTGGGAGTCGGGCCGTTCGGCAGTGAGGGTCCGCGGATAGCCGTTGGCTGCAGCTTTATCCAGCCATTTGTGGGCCTCGGCCAAATCTCGCGGTAATCCATCTGCCTGTAAGTAGCGCAAGCCGAGATTGTATTGCGCTGCTGCATTGCCGTTGGCGGCTGCGAATGCAATCCACTCGGCGGCTTTGGAGCAGCTTTGAGGAACGGAGTGGCCGGTCTCGTAAGCCATGCCCAGAGCCGAAGCTGCAAATTGGTCGCCGTATTCAGCCTGCCGTTGCAGACCCTGAATCTCGTACGCGCTAAGCTCTTCGACCATGAATGCGACTGAAGGATCAGTCATATGCAGATGGCTCGACGGGAGTGCAGTCAGAAGCTGCTCGTTTCTCGCGTCCTGGTCTGGCATGGGAGATTCGGCGAGGACCGTTTTCTGAGGCTGCCACGAACGTCGAACGATTGGAGCCTCGACTCTTTGGCTGGCTTGGGCAGCTCTCTGCTTCCATAGTTGCGAAAGAAAGAACGCAAACATCAGCACGAGGAGGGAGATCGGAATAACCGAGGCCCTCGCAACACGCAGCGAACGGCCGGGGATGATCAGGCGTAACGCGTGAAGATCATCAACAGGCGGCACAGGCGCGGGCAGAGGGAGTGAGTCGTCCAAGGCCGAGGCGTCGTCGGGCGCATCGAATGCTGCTTCTTCACGTGCCGCAGGCGGTGGGACAGGGCTTGAGGGGGACAAAGAATTCTGCCCCGCTGAAACGAGCGCCATCGGCACGAGTTCGAGGTCCTTCGAAGCGTTTACCCCAAGGTCTGATGCGGCCGCCGCAG
The DNA here is from genome assembly GCA_035623255.1 of Terriglobales bacterium. Lineage (GTDB taxonomy): Bacteria > Acidobacteriota > Terriglobia > Terriglobales > Acidobacteriaceae > JAFAGX01. The sequence goes on from DASPTU010000093.1 coordinate 44,072, forward strand.
GCAAAAGGTCGATCTTGTTCGCATCGTCGTTTTGAGGTTCAACGCGATTCGCCGGGGGGGGTTGGGACTCAAGGGCGCGATTGGGAAACGGAGTTAGAGGATCGACAGGCTGGGGGTTTGAGTCGCTGACTTCTTTGTCTGATTGGCACTGCAGAACCCAGGCAGCAGCCAGTAGCTTCTCAAAGGAAGAACTATCCAGGCTGTACCTGACACCCATGTCTGACCTTTATCTCCGCACAGCGTGGCCGACGACGACGGGAACATCTGCCACTTCTGAGATGCAGCTGGCTGCTATTTCACTTCATTCAATTCTGCATCTTTCCCGGTCTTGCTCCACCACGCGATGGCAGACGAAGGCGAGCGCTAATTGTGCGAAGAGTATAACACTACAATTGCTTGCTTAGAGCGAGATATGAGCGATTTTTAAAGAAAAGGTCTAAGATCTCTGGTCGGTTTACGATTTTTTGGCGGGCACGCCCATGAGCAGGTCGACATTGGTCTTCGCGTCCCGATCCTGCTCGGGGAGATCAACGCCCCAAAAGAGGTTGCTCTGTCGCTGAACGGCCTGGAGGCCAACCTGAATTTCGTTAGGTCCCAAGTGCTGGAGCCAGATTACCTTGAAGTTGGCTTTCTTCGAACCGCGCTGTAGGGAAACGATCTCGCCCTTTTTCAATTCCGTGTGCAGACCTCCCAGCCTTGCACCAGTATAGGTAAGGTCACAGGTGTGCGCGAGCTGAGATGTCCCGGAAACAGTTACTTTTACGGGTAACACGACCTTGGTTCGCTTGGACTTCCGCCGCTCCATGGTTGGATTATGTTCCTCGGGCGAGATGGGCAGAAGATTACTGAAGTCACTAGGTTATTAGGCGCAGGCTACGATCCGAGTTCGTGCAACAGTGTGTTCTCGACCTTTGGCCACGCTCTGGAACGTGGGTCGATCAGGTCAAAGTGGCCGGCGGTTGAGATTTCGAGGTAGTGGACGTCTTCCCCGCGCCTTTTCTTCTGCTCGGCGTAGTTCCGGCTAAGGACCGATGGGACCGTATCATCTTCGGAACCGTGGATCAGCCATTGGGTGGAGGGACGGGGGATGGGTAGTTGCATGGGATCGGCCTCGCGGTAATGGTCGTGGGCTTCGCCGGGCTTGCCACCCAGAAAGGCGACGACGGCATCGTTACCGAGATGAAGCTCCCACGCCTGGCGCACATCGACGACACCTGCCAGTGAGATGACACGCTTGAGGGCGGGGTCGTGTGCAGCCAGGCAGAGCGCCAACTGGCCTCCGGCGGAATGCCCAATTACCAGAACTTTGGCGGAGTCGAGATTGTAACGGCTGGTGAGCTGCGGAATGAAGCGGTAGGCGTTGCGAACATCTTCGAAAGTTCCCGGCCATCCACCACCGGGATTGCCGACGCGGCGATATTCGATGTTCCACGTGGCAATGCCTTTGGCGGTGAGCGCGGCGCAGAGATGCCCGGCATGTGTGAGGTCGTACTTGGCGCGCCAGAAGCCACCGTGAATGTTCATCACAAGCGGAAAGGGTGGCGTGGTCTTTGGCACGCGAATTTCACCGAACTGGTTGGCATCCCTTCCGTAAGCTACGCGAGCATCGGCTGGGGGCGGGGCTAGTTTGAGAATATCGTCAGAGTCCATGGACACAGTTTAACGGCGAATAAGCGTTCGACTTTACGCGGTTTCGGCCGGGGCGAAGAAGACAAGCACAGTCAAGTCTTCGATGATGTCATAAAAGCGATGCTCGACGCCTGCGGCTACAAAGATCACGCTGCCCGAAACGACCGGACGATCTTCGGAGGCAACTTTCATACGTGCCTTGCCACGCACCACATAATAGAGTTCGTCCTGCTTGTGGGGAGACTGGGGATCGGTACTGCCAGGAGGCAAGACATAGATTCCGGCGCTCATGGCGGGAATGCGCAAGAACTCGAGATAGAGCTTGCCGGTGTGCGTGCGCTGGTTTTCGAGATCGGAAAGACTATAGAAATTCTGCATGATAGCGGTTTCCTTCTTGGGGGTCGATTGTCTCATGATGTCGTCCGCCCAATGACGGTAGGTGGCAACGTGTCGAACTGCACGCTGTTAGCATGATTTTGGCGTGAGTCCAACGCCTGCTCACTTTTCGAATGACTCAATTCTGCGATGTTGCGCTGGCGGTCCCGGTAGATTTGCCATTCACATACCGTGTGCGTGATGGAATGCGACCGGTTGTTGGCGGGCGCGTGCTGGTTCCCTTCCGCCACCAGCGGCTTTCCGGGGTCGTGACCGAACTGCATGATCGTGTTCCTACGATAGAAACAAAAGAAGTTTTGCAAGTGCTGGACGCGACGCCTCTGCTTGACGAGCAACTGCTCAAGCTGGCGAGATGGATTGCGGATTATTATCTCGCGCCCCTGGGAGAAGTGTTCCGGACGATGCTGCCGCTGGCTGCCGAGTTTAAGCGCAGCATTGTTTATCGGATTACCGAGCAAGGCCAGATGGCGCTTCACCTCGCGGGAATGTCGGGATCGTCAGGACGGTCGCGGCGAACTCCACAGGAAGAGTTGGCTGAATTCCGAGCTCTGGAGTACCTGACGGACCGTGAAGATGTGCGCGCAGAGACACTGCGCAATGCGGCACGGGCTTCGCAAGCAGTACTAGCAAATATGGTGCGCAAGGGTTGGATCGCGCGCGAGGATTTGTCGGGCGCGCAAACGGCGGCGCGTCTTATGAGGGTTGCGGTACTGAAGAGCGCCGAAGGGCGGCTGAATGCGAATCAACGGCAGATTGTCGAAACCCTGGCCGCGACGGGAGGAAGAATTCGGGTTGAAGAGCTGAACGCATTGGAGGTGCCGCGGGGCTCGTTGAGCAGTCTAGTCAAGCGCGGGTTGGTAGAGATCGTTGAAGAGCCGGCAGCGTTTGCCATTACCGAGGCGAAGCCGCGGCCGTCGTCTTTGAGCTTTCAGTTCAATCCTGCTCAACGAGCGGCGCTGGAGAAAATTCGCGAGCAAGTGAATGCGGCAAAGTTTTCAGGGCTCTTGCTGCATGGAGTCACGGGATCGGGAAAGACGGCGGTTTACCTGGCAGCAATGCGGGATGTGCTGGATGCAGGCAGGTCGGCGATCCTGCTGGTTCCTGAGATCGGGCTGACGCCAGCGGTGGCGGCGGACTTGCACCAGGCTTTCGCGGACGAAGTGGCAATTCTTCACTCGGCACTCACCGATCAGGAGCGGGCTGAACAGTGGCACCGCATTAAACGCGGCGATGCGAGAGTGGTGGTGGGGACGCGGTCTGCGGTATTTGCGCCGGTTTCAAATCTGGCATTGATCATCGTCGACGAAGAGCAGGATGCCTCGTACAAGCAGGAGGAAACGCCGCGCTATCACGCGCGCGACGTGGCGGTGATGCGGGCCAAAATGGCGGGCAGTGTAGTCGTACCAGGTTCAGCCACGCCATCGCTAGAGTCGTACTTCAACGCGAAAGCGAACAAGTACACATTGCTGGAGTTGCCCGACCGGGTCGAGCAACGGCCGCTGCCGGAGGTCGAGATTGTTGATATGCGGCTCGAATTCCAGGAGACCGGGCACGAGCAGGTAATTTCTCGCAAGTTGGCGGGGGAGATCAAGGAGCGGCTGGAGCGCAAAGAACAGGTGATGGTGCTGCTCAACCGGCGGGGGTATTCACCGCTGGTGTTGTGCCGCACTTGCGGCAAAACGGTGGAGTGCAAGAACTGTGCTATCGCATTGACGCTCCACAAGCGCTCGCATCGGATGGAGTGTCACTACTGCGGCTACACGGCACCCGTGCCGAAGACTTGTATTCATTGTGGCAGCGAGTATGTGTATTTTCTCGGGACAGGATCGGAGAAGCTGGAGGAGTTGCTGCATGGCATGTTTCCGCAGGCGCGGATTGCACGGCTTGATCGCGATACCGTGCGGGGGCGGGAGGATTTTGAGCGCGCACTGAACGCGCTGAGTGCGGGAGAGCTGGACCTGCTGGTGGGAACACAGATGATTGCCAAAGGCCACGACATTCATGGCGTCACACTGGTTGGGGTGGTCGGGGCAGATGCGGCGTTGGGGTTTCCGGATTTTCGCGCGGCAGAGCGGACATTTCAGTTGCTGACGCAAGTTGCGGGACGCGCCGGGCGCGGAGATACTCCGGGCAGGGTCGTGCTGCAAACGTATTTCCCTGATCACTATGCTGTGCAATACGCTGCGCAGCATGATTTCGTCGGCTTCTACGAGAAAGAGCTGCGTTTTCGGAGTTGGATGCGCTATCCGCCATACAGCGCGTTGGCGAACGTGCTGGTGCGCAGCGATGAGCTGGACAAAGCATTGCAGTGGGCGGGAAGCCTGGGAAAATGGTTCGACAAGACTACGCACGAAGGGATTCGCGTGCTCGGTCCGGCAGCCGCTCCGATTCTGAGGCTGAAGCGAGATTACAGATACCACTTTGTGCTGAAGTCAGACAGCCGCGAGAAACTCAACGGCCTGCTGCGCGCGATGCTGGCCTATGCGACGGAAGAGAAGATTCCGCGAACCCAGATCATTGTGGATGTTGACGCTGTGTGGTTGATGTGAGAGGGCAGAAGTCAGAAGGCGTGGCGAGTCACAGGTGTTTGACCTGAAGAAATGAGCGCACGACTTCCTTTACGTCCCGATGCTCGCCGTCGACGGCGTAATTGAGCTGGCGCATCTCATCGTCGGAAATTTTTCCAGCAAGCGCGTTCAAGACTCCGCTGAGCTCGGGATGGTGAGACAGAGTTTCCTGGCGGATGATCGGGACAGCCTCATAGGGCGGGAAATAATGGCGGTCGTCCTGGAGAACAAACAAATCCAGCACGGGGATTAAGCCGTCGGTCATGTTGCCGGCGATGAGGTCGACCTGCTTGTCTTTGAGCGCGCGGTCGAGCAGGCCGAGATCCATGATGCGCGGCGGCTCGGCAAAGCGCAGCTCGTAAGTGGCGACCCATCCCTTATAGCCGTCGGGGCGCTCCATGAATTCGTATCCAAAGCCGGGACGCCACTGCGGAGTGTAGGCGGCGGCCTGAGAAATCGTTTTCAGGTGCAGGTTGCGCGCGTCCTCGCCGCGAATCTCGATAGCAAAAGTGTCGTTGAAGCCAAGGGTCGGGCCGAGGGCCAAGTTGAAGCGCTCCGCATATTCTGCCTTCACACGATCGTAGACCTGCTGCTCGTTCCCTTGCGGCTTTTCCTTAAGCACTGCGGTGAGCGCGGTTCCTGTGTACTCAGGGTAGATGTCGATGCGTCCGGACAGAATGGCCTGGTGGCAGATATAGGTCCCGGCAAGATAAAAACGGCGCTCCACCGGAAGCTGAGTTTTGTTTTCGATCTGCTGGGCGATAAGTTCGCCAAGCACCAACTGCTCGGTGAAGTTCTTGGATCCAATCACGATGAGATTGTTGCGGGATGGACCACACGAGCAGAGCAAGGCGGGGACACACACCAAGACGGCGAAGGCATAAAGGCTGCGATGGAGAGCTCGCGTTGTCATAACGGCGTAGGCGGCCCATGCCCGCGACTTTCTACGGGAATTGAACCGATCTTATTTTACTTATCTAGACCGGCAGAGCATCTGGAGTCTGCAGCGGCCACAGTCCTCCTCGTCCTAAGCCCAAAGAAGTGTTGCACAACATTTTTCCTGTCCGAGTTGTCTTCGCGGGAATAAAACCGCTTGCTGTCAGTTATGAACGCAGAAGGCGCGGAGGGCAGTAATGAAATATGACAAACAAGAGTTGATTGACCAGCGCTTGCAGGATCTCAATAACGACGGCGTGGACCGTCGTGGCTTCCTGAAGTGTATGGCATGGGCAGGCACGGGCCTGGTGTGGACAATGAGCGGCGGTATGGCAGCATCACGGGCATTTGCCAAGAGCCGTGGCAAACCTGCCGCAAAAAGCGGCGACTTCAGCTTCGTGCAGATCAGCGACACCCATATAGGTTTTGATAAGGCGGCTAATCCTGACGTCACAGGAACGCTGGAAATTGCAATTAACCGGATCAATGCCTTGCCGGAGAGTCCCGATTTCATTATTCACACGGGTGATCTGAGTCATCTGTCGAAGCCCAGTGAGTTCGACACGCTTGATCAATTGCTGAAGGGCGCGTCAGCCAAGGAGATTTTCTTTGTGCCTGGTGAGCACGACATGCTGACCGACAATGGGGAGCAATACCTGCAACGCTATGGCAGAGGGACAAAGGGCAATGGCTGGTACAGCTTCGATCACAAAGGCGTGCATTTTGTTGGACTGGTCAACGTGGCAAATTTGAAGGCGGGAGGGCTGGGATCGCTGGGTCACGAGCAACTGGGGTGGTTGGAAGATGATCTGAAGGGCCGGTCTGGCAGCACTCCAATTGTTGTTTTCGCTCACATTCCGTTGTGGACGATTTATCCGGACTGGGGCTGGGGAACCGATGACAGTGAGCAGGCTTTGTCTTACGTCAAACGCTTCGGTTCGGTGACAGTGCTGAATGGGCACATTCATCAGGTGATGCAGAAGATTGAGGGCAGACTGTCGTTTCACACCGCGATGTCGACGGCGTTTCCTCAGCCCGCGCCGGGAACGGCACCTTCGGCGGGCCCGATGAAGGTACCGGCCGAACAGCTGCAGAGAGTACTTGGCATTACGGACGTGAATTACCTGGTCAGCGGCACAAGTCTGGCGATTCTGGATGCTCCGCTTAGTAACTCGAGGTGAGAGCGGAGATTGAGGAGCAAAACGATGTGGACGAGCAGTAGATGCAAGTTAAGCGATCTTCAATGGGGTGGGCTGGTGATTCTTGCAGTGCTGTCGCTGATATTGCCTGGCAGACTTTCAGCCTCAGAGCCTGGCGCCGGGTCAGTTGCACCATCAGCTGGAACATCCGCAGACTCCGGAATCGAAGTGAAGATCGACAATTTTGCGTTCACCCGAGCGCGGTCACGGTCAAAGCGGGCACCCAAGTCATCTGGGTCAATCATGACGACATCCCGCATACTGTGGACAGCACGGAGGGTAAGTTCAGGTCGGGGGCACTGGACACCGACGACCATTTTCAGTTCCGGTTCAGCGATCCTGGAGAATACACGTTCTTTTGCCGGCTGCATCCCAAGATGACGGGAAAGATCATCGTCCGGCCCTAGACTGGCAGCCCGCGACCAGATTTGTTAGCGAGTGGAAAAAAAGCGGGCGAATAGTGGCTCTCCGCCCGCTGGATTTGGCTTACTGTTGCGGCGGCGGAGTGGAATTGGGGGCGTTCCCGGGGTTTTGGTTGCCCATGTGATGGCCCTGCATGCGCTCTTCTCGCCAGCTCTGCATCTCATCCCATTTTTTCTGCTGGTCGGGGTTCAACAAGGCGCGAACCTGATCATTGGACGCCTTGTGAATGTCCATCATCTTAGAACGCCGATCCTGTTGCGAAAGAGAAGTATCGGAGTGCAGGCTTTCCATCTGCGACTGTTCCGATTTGAAAATATCTTCCACTTTTGACTGCTGGTCCGAGCTGAGATTCAGCCGCTTTGCGAGCATGGCTGCGTGCTGTGTCGGATCCATGTGACCGCGCCCATGCCCATGATTGGGCGGAGCGCCGGCGGGTGGTGCTTCCTGGTTGTTTCCGGCATTATCTTGCGCGAGAGCAGCCGATCCCGAATAGAGCAGACCGGCGAACACCAACGCAAGCAGACAGTGTTTCAGCATAGTGTCTCCTTCCAAAGACTTCGTTTGAGCTAGTGGTGTAAACCAGATTATCGACGCGAAGTTGTGCCAGCGGAACCGCTTTTACGAACTTTTACATCACTGCTATCTGTTGGCCAATCACACGGATTGGGATCTCCTCACCAAAAGAGGTTTGAGGGAAATCGGCGGTTAACCCTGAGGCGCAGCAGACCCAGTTGCTGTTTCCACGCCAATTGGTTCGAAGCTAATTCTTGCGTGGCGGGTCCAGTGTCCACGGCGGCACGACGCCGATAGAGCGGGCATAGGCGATCTGCTGGCCGAGGTGCTGCGCGATATGCTGCACGATGTAGAGCAAGACGCCCCGTTCGGTAATCTTCCCTCCGTTCCAATCGAGGGTCTTTTCCAGGTCTGCGTCGGGCATGGAGCGGATGGCCGCCTTGGCGTGGGCGTAGGAAGCCTTGAGCGTACCTATTACTTTTGATTTGTCGGTGGTGGACTGCTCCAAGGTTTTCGTATCGACCCCAGCTGGAGTGGGAGTGCCCACAAGTTTGTAGAGGTTGTAATTGGCGGCGCTGGCGTGCAGAAAAACTTCCGCGATCGTGCGCACATCCGGCGAAGGCCGCCACGTGTATTTATCGGCGGGAATAGCCTCGGCCAGGCGGACGAACTCGCTTTCCTGGATCATGACTTCGGCCATCACCTCGGAGCGGTATCCGGTCACGCCGGGAGTTCCGTCGCGGTAGGGGTACACCTGCGCTGACGTGTGGATGGAGCTGGTCGTTATGACGATCAAACAGAAAGCAGAGAAGATTCGCAGCATGACAGCCTCCGTGTTGCGTTAGCAGACTGGCCGAATTGGCGAGATTATACCCACTCCTTGTGATGGAGGTTCCGTATGGTCATTTGGCGTGACATCCTGATAGCACTCAAGGCGCCTGAACAAAATTTGGTCATACCTCAAGCAATAACAAAACTTTACAGTGCCTCTCTGAGGGCCGGGATATGATCCAGAGCAGAGATCCTCGCTACTGACCTGCATTGGAGGATGGGGCGGAGAATGCCAAGGTCGCCTGGCTGAGGCTGGATGTGCACAGTGTGCGGGCAAAGTTCTAACGTCTTCTCGATTCATCAACAGGCCGGCTCATCCGAGAAGCTTTTTTGTGCGAGCCGGTCGAGTATTCACTCCTCGCTCCTCTGCATTCTTGCTTTCAGCCTGATGGTGGTTTCTCCCTGCAGAGTTGAGGGACAGACGCAAGCCGAAGCGCAAAAGGGCGGGACAATTCACGGCATCGTCAAATCCGGCAACATGCCGCTGCCGGGGGCAACGGTGTCCATCACACCGGCAGGATCGCAAGAAAAAAGAACGGTTTGGACAGAAGTGGACGGCAGCTATACGCAGAGTGTTCCGTCATACGGTTCTTACACTGTGCGAGTGCAGATGACTGGGTTCGCGAACAGCACGCAGGAAGCCCTGATCGATGCAGGTCATGAGAGTGTGCAAGTGAATTTCAACCTGACTCTGCTATCGAGAGTCAAGCAGCGCGATTTTGAAACGCAAGGCGCGAGTAACGGCGCAACCGGAGGGCGAGGATTTCAACGACTCGCCGTAAATACGAATGGATTGAATCAGGAGTCGAGCGGCGATTCGCCAAACGATGTGGTTCCTGCCGGGATGCCGGTGCCTGGTATTGCACCCGACAGCGCCACGGAGTCTGTAGCGGTTTCGGGAAACTCGTCAAATCCGTTTACATCGTTTGGCCCCGGCGATTTCCAACAACGGGACAACGATACTTCTCAGCTGACGAGTCTTCTCGGTGGACCGGGTGGGCCGGGCGGGTTCGGCGGCGGCCCTGGGGGCTTCGGTGGAGGTCCGGGGGGACGCGGTGGAGGACGAGCAGTCTTTGGGCGACGCGGATTCGATATTAATCACCCGCACGGGTCTATCTATTACGGAGTTGGGGATTCGGCGCTGAATGCCGCGCCGTTCTCACTGACTGGCCTGCCGGTGGTCAAGCCTGCTTACCTGCAGAACAGCTTTGGAGGATCGGTCGGCGGGCCATTGAACATTCCGCACATTTACCAGGGCGGCACCAAGACGTTTTACTTCATTAATTACAACGGAAGGCGGGGTGAGCAACCGTTCGATCAGTTTTCTACCGTCCCCACGTTGTTAGAACGCGGGGGAGATTTCTCGCAAACTACGTATACGACGGGACCGCTCGCGGGGAAGCCGGTACAAATCTTCGATCCGGCGACCAACCGGCCATTTCCGAACGATACGATTCCCGCGATCAATCGAGCAGCGAAGGGCCTGCTGCCATACATTCCCGAGCCGAACCTGCCGGGGAGTTTTCAGAACTTTCATTTCATCACTACCGCCAACAACAGCAGCGATGATCTGAATATTCGGGTGAACCACGCACTCGGTGCGGCCACATTAGGCGGGCGCCGGGGGCGAAACGCGCCGCGAAACAATTTGACCTTTGGCTTCCACTATCACCAGTCCGGCGCGACCTTGACGAACCCGTTGCCCAGCGTGGGCGGAAATACGAGTGTCCGCAGCTTCGATGTTCCGGTCTCGTACGTGCGCAGCTGGCACCGGCTCACCAACATTGCGCGGGTTGACTTCAACCGAAGCCGGACGCGGACGCAAAATCTTTATGCCTTTACGCAAGACATTACCGGCGATCTGGGAATCACCGGGGTTTCGCAAAATCCGTTTGACTGGGGCTTGCCGAATCTATCGTTCACGAATTTTGCCGGCCTGCAGGACGTAAATCCGCAGTTGCTGCGCAACCAGACAGTTACCTTTTCTGACAACATGATCTGGAACCACGGGAAGCATACCTGGCGGTGGGGCGGAGACTTTCGCCGCATTCAGCTCAATACCGAGACTGACAGCAACGCTCGCGGGTCGTTTATTTTTACCGGGCTCAATACTTCGGAAATCGTTGGAGGGCAGCCAGTCACAGAAACGGGTTACGATTTTGCGGACTTTTTATTGGGTGTGCCACAGCAAACCTCGGTGCAATATGGCGAAAACAATTATCACTTTCGCGGCGACTCGTGGGACTTGTATGCGCAGGACGATTGGAAAATTCGCGGAAACCTGACGATCAATCTTGGTCTGCGCTACGAATACGTATCGCCGTTCACGGAGATCAATAACCGGCTAGCGAACCTTGATCTTTCGCCAGGCGTACTGAATGCCGCGCTGGGAACGCCAGTGGTAGCGCGGATTGTGTCCGGACAAAACGGACCCTTCAGCGGCGCGCTGCCGCCGAGCCTGGTGCGGCCGGACTATAACAACTTCGCTCCGCGTATTGGCATCGCCTGGAAACCATTCTCAAAGACGGTAGTTCGCGGAGGGTATGGAATCAACTACAACACGGGGGCGTTCCAGGGAATCGTACAGCAACTGGCGTTTCAGCCTCCGTTTTCGACGACCTCAACCAACATCCAATCGGCACCAGGAGAGCTCACATTGCAGCAGGGATTCCCGACGGTTAGTGCGAATGGAATTACGAATAACTATTCGGTTACCCCAAATTATCGGATGGGGTACGTGCAGATTCGCAATTTCGACATTCAACAACAGATACGCCCGACGTTGTTGCTGAACCTCGACTACACGGGAACGAAGGGCACGGACCTGGACATTCTTGAAGCGCCGAACCGCACCGCAACGGGGATTCGCATTCCCGATGTTCAGGCGTTCACGTATGAGCAATCCGCCGCCGATCTGGCGGCGAACGCGGCATCCGTGCGTTTGCGAAAACGGCTGTCCCATGGTTTTTCGATTGGCGGCATTTATACGTTTTCGAAATCAATTGACAACGCATCGTCGATCGGGGCGGGAGCTACTTCGAGCGCGAGCAGGCCCGGACTGGGTGGGGGCGGCACAGGTGTAGCTGGAGGGGGAGCCGTGGCTTCGTCAGGCGCGGCAAATGTTGCGCAAAATCCCTTTGACCTGACGGCGGAGCGGGGGTTGTCGAGCTTCAACCAAACGCATCGGTTTACGGCGGACTATCTTTGGGAGTTGCCATTCGGGCATGACAAAACATGGTTTAGCGGGAACAGCCCATGGCGCGCGATTTTTGGTGATTGGCAGTGGAGCGGGGACTGGACGATCGCTTCGGGACTTCCGTTTACGCCGCGGCTGCTCGGAAATCCGACCGACGTGAATCGCGGAACGAACGGGACGCTGCGGCCGGACCTGGTTCCGGGGGAAACTGTCCAGCTATCGACTCCGACAATTGCGGAGTGGTTTAACACAGCCGCTTTCGTCGCACCACCGGCGGGGCAATACGGCAATGCGCGGCGCAACAGCATCATCGGACCGGGCACGCATGTTTTCGATATGGCGTTCACCAAGGTCGTCCCAATAAAAGAAGCCAAGGTGCTGGAATTTCGGGCGCAGGCTACGAACATCTTCAACACGCCTCAGTACGTCACGATCGACACGGTGGTGAACTCGCCTACATTCGGACGGGTGACGTCGGTGGGAGCGATGAGGCAGTTCACCATGAGTTCGCGGTTTCGCTTCTGAAGGGCACGGCATGAGTTTGAATACACATTCTTTCGCCGATCGGATGGTTGCGGTCATTCTGCTGATAGTGCTGGGATGCCCGGCGTTGCCGGCGCAGCAACCGGACTATGTTTTTCGAGCGCAAACCGATCTGGTTCTGGTGAATGTGACAGTCCGCGACAAGAACGGAAATTTCGTTCGCAACCTCAAGCCAGAGGATTTCACCGTCCTGGAAGACAACAAGCCAGAGAAAATTGTCTCGTTCGATATCGAGAATACGGATGCGGTGGCAATGCAAGATGTGGCGCAGGCTAAACCACTGGCTGAGCAGAGCGCGGCGAAGCCGGCGAGCCCGGCGTCGTTGGCGCCTTCAGTGAATGAGTTCAAAGACAGGCGCCTGATCATTCTTTTCTTCGATCTGTCGGCAATGGAACCGGAGGAGATTGATCGCGCGATAACGTCAGCGGTGCATTATCTGGATACGCAAATGGCGCCGGCGGACCTGGTGGCGATCGTGTCTTTGGCGAACTCGCTTACGGTAAATCAGGATTTCACGACAGATCATGAGCTTCTCAGGAAGGAATTGCGGGCGTTCAATACCGGTTCAGGCCAGGGTTTTGATGAAGGAAGTACGGGATCGACCGAAGGCACGCCGGATACGGGACAGCCGTTCACGGTAGACGACACCGAATACAACATCTTCAACACCGACCGGCGGCTGGAGGCGCTTCGATCGGTGGCGGAACGGTTGTCACACGTACAGCAAAAGAAGTCGCTGATCTACTTCTCCAGCGGCATGGACCGAACCGGGATTGAGAACCAGTCAGAGTTGCGCGCGGCCACCAACGCCGCGGTGCGGGCGAATCTTGCGATCTACACGATGGACATGCGTGGATTGCAGGCCATTGTGGCGGGCGGCGAGGCGCAGAATGCGAGTCTGCGCGGAGTCTCGGCGTATTCCGGCCAGTCCATGATGAATGCGCTCAATTCCAACTTTACGACGCAGGAGACGCTGGTCACTCTGGCGAGCGACACCGGCGGGCGGGCATTTCTGGACTCGAATGATTTCAGCAAAGTGTTCAAGAGCGTGCAGGACGATTCCTCGGTCTATTACATGCTTGGATACCACAGTACCAATCCGGCGCGGGACGGACGATATCGCCGGATCACGGTCAAACTCAGAGTGCCGGGGTTGAAAATCGATTTCCGCCGCGGCTACTACGCACCGGCCGATTACCAGCATTCCACCAAAGAGAACAAAGAGCGGCAGCTTGAAGAGGAGCTAGCTTCTGACCTGCCGAGCACGGATCTCCCCTTGTATCTGGGAGCGGCATACTTTCGCCTGGATGCCAACAAATTTTCTGTGCCGATCTCACTCGTCGTACCGGGCTCGCAGATTCCGTTCGTGCGCAGCAGCGACCGGGACAAAGCGACGCTGGACGTGATCGGGATGGTAACGGACAGGGAGGGGCGGCCGATCACTTCGATACGCGACACGGTCAAGCTGGCGGTGGATACGGCGAACGAGGTGAAAAGAAAGAACGTGCAGTACGACACGGCTGTGACGCTGAACAGCGGCCGCTATCACGTAAAGTTTGTGGTGCGAGAAAACCAGACGGGGCGGATGGGGTCGTTCGAAACTGATCTGGAGGTCCCGGATTTCCGCTCGCAGCCGTTGAAAATGAGCTCGATTGTGCTGGCGAGCCAGCTTCAAACCGCGAAGAAGAGCACCATCGCCAACCCGTTGATCCGCGATGGCCAGGAGATCATTCCGAATATCACTCACGTGTTCGCGGCCACGCAACACCTGCTTTTGTATTATGAGGTTTATGATCCGGGCCGGCTGGATATGCAGGGATTCACGGCGCAGAACAAGAGCGGAATTCACTTGCTGACGAACGTTGCGTTTTTCCGCGGAAAGACGAAAGTGTTCGAAAGCTCGCTGGTGGAATTGGGCGAGCTCAATGCACGTGACCGCAAAGCCGGGATATTCCAGCTCGACCTGCCACTCAGCCAGTTGAAACCGGGATTTTACACGTGCCAGGTGAACGTGATCGACGATGCAGCCGGACGTTTTCTGTTTCCGCGGCTGGCGATGCTGATTCGATGACGGCCATTGGGCCGGCAGCATCCAGGTGTATTCTGGCAGCATCATGAATCGAGAACGAGCGCTGAGAGTGGTATTGGTGCTGGTGGGATTGCTGTTCGTGGCCACCGCCTATCCGCTAGTGATATTCCTGCGGCAAGAGCCTGCGTTGGCGATGATGATGAGCCTTTATGTCACGCTGGGCGTTTTTCTCCTACTTGCGTCACGCAACCCATCGGCGAATCGCAGCCTGATCGCCTTCGCGGCGTGGTCGAGCTTTGCTCATGCCGCCGTCATGGGGTTTCAGGCATTTCGTCACATGATCCAACGCGGAGAACTGGTGGGCGTGGTTGTGCTGATTATCATCGGGATAGTCCTGGTGGCGCTGGCACCGGCGAAAGCGGCAGGCGAGCGCCTGACGGTGGTGGCTGCGCGGTAAGGGCTGATCTATTGGTGGAATACTCAAGGCAAGTATTGCGCAAGAACTTTGAAAGAACAGCTCGCCAGTGCGCTCCTAAGAAGGTTTGCACTCGCCTTCTATGACGGGACCTGCATCGTGAATTTCTTCGTCGGCAGCCGTCTGCTTCCATTTCCTATAGACGTTCAGGACCGACAGCGTCCAGAAAGGGACCAAATCCAGTCCCGGCACAAGTTCGGCGGCAAAGGCCGGCAGAAATTCCCAGTGCCAGCCGAGAAGATGCACAAGCGCAGCTGCGACCGCAAGATCAAGGACGTCATCGGCTGGTGAGAAAGCGCCTTCGGCGAAGAGTGGGAACACAAAGATTTGCAGCGCGTCGGCTGCTACAGCAAGAACCATCGCCGCTCTAAATCGCGACCGCGGCGACCTTCGGTCAAGTGCGTTCACAAGTTGCATAATGCTATTTTGCCTGATTTCGCGGCGCTGCTTCACTGAAAAGCTGCCAAGCCTATTGAAGCTTTCCAATCTGGTATAGCATCCATTGGGTGCGAGGTGCACGATGGCAACGAAGGCAACTTCATTAGGAAGCGAAGTGCTCCACCAAGCAGAAGCGGCAAACGGTCTGGCATTGGTGCGGCTGACAATCGGCACTATGTTCGTATGGGTGTTCTTCGAGAATTTGGGAAAGGGCTTATATACGCCGGCGGGCTATGCGGGGCTGATCAACTTCTACATCACGCACAGTCACTCGCCGGCTGTTTGGAAAGCGGTGATGGGCCTGGCGGCAAGCCATGCCGCGATGGCAGCTTCCATGCAAGCGATTACCGAGATCTCACTGGGGATTCTGCTGGTGATCGGCCTGCTGACACGCCCGGTCGCTTTTGTGGCCTTCCTATATCTAGGTAGCCTTTGGGTCTCGGAGTGGGGAACGGCGTGGATATGGGAGCTACTGGTTCCGGTGATGGCATCTCTTGGGCTTGCCATTGGGCGCGCGGGGAGAGCCTGGGGCGTAGACGCATGGCTGGCTCAGCAGTGGCCGTCCTCCCCATGGTGGTGATTGAATCAAAATCTCGTGCGAGTGTCCGTCATCATCCCTACCCACAATGAAGCGCAGGCCATCGGTCGCGTGCTAGCCGACCTTCCCTCCGATCTCGTCACAGAGGTCATTGTCGTTAACAGCAATTCAACGGATGGAACCTGCGAAATTGCTGCAAAGATGGGGGCGCGTGTCATCCAGGAGCCTCGCCGCGGATACGGGCGCGCGTGTTTGACCGGCCTTGCCAATGTCGACTCCGCTGATGTGGTTGTGTTTCTCGATGGCGATTACAGCGATCGACCCTCCGAGTTGCCGCTTCTTTTGGCTCCCATCATGGAGGGGCGTGCTGACATTAGTCTCGGTTCGCGCCTCAGCGTCGGAAGCCAACCTGGTGCGCTACCGTGGCACCAATCTTCCGGAAATCGCCTGGCGGCCCGCTTGATCAAGATGTTGTATGGCTTGAGGATCACTGACCTTGGCCCGTTCCGCGCCGCACGAGCGGACGTCCTCCATCAACTCAAGCTCGAAGAGGCCACCTATGGCTGGGCAGTTGAGATGATCTTAAAAGGTTCGCAGCAAGGATTCCGGATTGTCGAGGTACCGGTCAGCTATTATCCGCGCATTGGAAAATCGAAGATTAGTGGCACGATAAGAGGCACTCTTGGGGCAGCCTGGTTCATTCTCAGTCTGATAGTGAGTTATCATTTTCGGCGTCGACGGGCTGGCACGCGACGGCCGACGTGAGGCCTGGTGCGGCGTTTCCTATGGAACCCTCTAGCCAGACTAGCGTGCATTCTAACAGCCAGAACTGCACGCTGGTCATTATGGCCAAAGCACCGAGATCGGGAATGGTCAAGACCAGGCTGGCACAGTGTCTTCCTCAGCCTGCTGTCACCACACTTTATCGTTGTCTTCTGGAGGACACGTTGGCGTTGGCGCAGTCGCTGGATGGTGTTGATGTTGCCATTATGTGCCCCGAGTCGGATGTCGATGAGTTGGCCCGCTTGGCCGGGGATCGGATGCGGGTTGTAGCGCAGACTGGTACGGGCCTTGCCGCCGGCCTTACTTCGGTGTTCGCGCAATTCGCCACCGCTGGTCAGCGGCGCATCGTCGCATTTAACAGTGATAGCCCGCATCTGCCAGCTAAAGTCCTCGAAAGCGCATTCGAGTTGCTCATTGCCCACGACCTTGTGGTCGGGCCGACCCACGACGGAGGCTACTACCTGATTGGCGCCAAGACCGCGTATGCCACGATTTTCGAAAATGATGGCATGGGAACTACGAACGCGCTTGAGGGGCTACTGGCGCGTGCTCGTGCACTCGGGCTGTCGACAGGTTTTACCGATCCTTTTTACGACATCGATGTGGGCGACGACCTGATTCGGCTCGCCGGGGAGCTCCGGGCCGCTCCTATGAGGGCACCACGAACAGCAGCCTGGTTCGCTGAGTGGGGACAAGTGGTGGCAGGGCTTCGTGGTTGACGCTGAATCTCACCTCCGCGGTGTTGTCATCCTGAAGGCCCGTGCTTTTGCCAGCGGGCCGAGAAATCTGGCGCGGACTACCGAGATACCCCGCGCGAGATTCCTCGCTCGGCCGGCAAAGCGTCTACGCTCGGGATGACGCCGCCGAAGAAGATGCAGATGTCGTCAGAATTCGCCCGCCCAGGTTCCTGGGCTAGAAGACCTGTGAGGCCCACGCCATCCCACAGGCTCTACAGTATCGGAGCGGTGTTGCTGGTGGCACTCACGATCTGCTCAGGCAAGTTCAACAGCCTGGGTGCACCATCTTTCCTCATTCCGCTGGCAGTTGCCGGCATCGCGTACCTGCTCGCTATCCGTGAGTTTTTCTCGACGCCAAAATTCCCGCGGTGGGTCATCGTTGTTGGGCTCGCGTTGGCGGTTGTGTGGCATGTTCTATTTCTACTGAAGCTGCCAGGGCTGGATGATGACATCCACCGATACGTTTGGGATGGCCGCGTGCAGCGGTTTGGTTACAACCCATATGTCACTGTTCCTAATGACCCTGCGCTCGGTTGGTTACACACAGGTGAGACGCGGACGTTGAACCATCCCAATTTGCCGAGTCTGTATCCGCCGGGCGCTGAGCTCTTCTTTCGTGCGGTAACGGCGATTCACGACTCTACCTTTGCACTGAAAGTAGCTTTTGTAGTTTGTGATCTGGCAATTGTGCTCATCTTGCTCGATGTCTCGCGTCGTAATCATCAGGGAGAGCACTGGGTTCTGGCTTATGCGTGGAATCCGTTGCTGGCGACGGAAGTGGCGGGAAGCGGTCACGTTGATATTCTTGGCGCACTGTTGCTGCTAGTGTCCTTCGCAGCGCTACAGCGTCGCTGGCGTGCTACTGCAGCAATCGCATTCGGTCTCGCCGTGTCCGTGAAATTCCTCCCGATTGTGTTGCTGCCGCTCTACTGGAAGCGCGTTCGGG
The DNA here is from genome assembly GCA_035623255.1 of Terriglobales bacterium. GTDB lineage: Bacteria > Acidobacteriota > Terriglobia > Terriglobales > Acidobacteriaceae > JAFAGX01. The sequence continues at coordinate 62,251 of DASPTU010000093.1, forward strand.
TGCGCGATGCCATACTAGCGGCAATTGTTGTGGGATTCCTATACGTGCCATTTTTGAACCATGGACGAATTCCGATCGGCTCACTCGGCACCTATGTTCATAGTTTCTGGTTCAATGATCCGGTGTTTGCGGCGCTCGAGCGTGTGGCGGCTCCAGAGGTTGTAGTTGGGTTGGCAGTGCTCTTCGGCTTTCTCATCGCAACCTGGATGAGAAGAAGGTCCGAGGAATGCTCGGCGGACGCATTTGCCTGGCCGATGGCTGCATCGCTTTTATGTGCACCGGTGGTTTATCCCTGGTATTTGTTGTGGCTGCTGCCATTTCTAAGTTCGGCCCCGACGCTGCCGATTATCGTCTGGACGGTGAGTATCATCCCAACCTACGTCGCATGGCATCTGCGTGCACTTGGGCGACCGTTTATCGTTCCTGTCTGGATAGTGCTGCTGGAATACGGATCCGTGGCGACGGTCGTCGTAGTTATCGCATGGCGCCGAATGACTCAACCGACGGCGCCACAGTGCTCAACCGACTAGCCGTATCGCAGTCTGGATGCAACCAATTGTTACTAATATATTTCTCCGCATCGTGAAGCCCCTGCCGCTCATCACAACATCCATCATTCAATTCACCAGTGAGGGCCTGAGGCGATGTGACGGGTGCCGACACGATCGGCAAGATGAGCCGATGGTTACTTCGCTCGTCCCGAGCACAAACCAGAAAATTCAAAACCGCTCAATAAGGAGGATACGATGAACCGAACCAGTGCTTCACAGCAGGCTGGGACCCCAGCTTCTGACAAGATTGCAATTCGTCCGTTCCATGTGAATTTTCCGGAAGCCGAACTTACCCAATTGCGCAAGCGCATCAATGCAACCAGGTGGCCTGAACGCGAAACGGTCACAGATGCGACGCAAGGAGTGCAGCTGGCGACGATGCAGGCGCTCGCCCGCTATTGGGCAACGGATTACGATTGGCGCAACGTCGAAGCAAGACTGAACGCTCTGCCGCAGTTCATCACCGAAATTGATGGACTCGACATACATTTCATCCACGTTCGTTCGAAACATGAAAATGCGTTGCCACTGATCGTTACGCACGGATGGCCCGGCTCGATCATCGAACAGATGAAGATCATCGATCCGCTGACCAATCCCACTGCGCATGGCGGCAGCGCATCGGATGCGTTCCACCTGGTGATCCCGTCAATGCCGGGCTACGGATACTCAGGCAGACCGACCACCATCGGGTGGGATGTTGCCCACATCGCGCATGCCTGGGTCGTGCTGATGAAGCGCCTCGGGTATATGAAATTCGTGGCGCAAGGCGGCGATTGGGGCGCGGTCATCGTCGATCAAATGGGCGCGCAGGCTCCTCCGGAGTTGCTCGGCATTCACACCAACATGCCTGGCATCTTTCCAGACGAAATTGACAAAGCGGCTTTCTCCGGGGCGCCGACGCCATCGGGTCTCTCAGCTGATGAGAAGGTCGCTTACGAGCGTTTGCAGTTCGTATATCAGAAGGGAATCGCCTACGGTTACCAGATGGGGCTGCGACCGCAGACATTATATGGAATTGCGGACTCACCCGTCGGCCTGGCGGCTTATTTCCTCGATCACGACGCGCGCAGCTACGAGTTGATCGCACGCGTCTTTGCAGGAAAATCCGAAGGCCTCACGCGCGACGACATCCTCGACAACATCACCATCGCCTGGTTGACGAACACGGCGCTTTCTGGCGCGCGTCTCTATTGGGAGAATTGGGGCAAGCTCGGGTATTTCAATGCCAAAGGCGTCTCGATCCCGGTTGCTGTGAGCGTCTTCCCTGACGAACTCTATCCAGCCCCGCGGAGCTGGGCAGAGCGGGCGTATCCCAAACTGATCTATTACAACAAGGTCGACAAGGGCGGGCACTTTGCGGCCTGGGAGCAGCCGAAACTCTTTGCAAAAGAGGTTCGCGCGGGTTTCAGATCGCTCCGAAAGGGCCTGGGTAGGGAGAAGACCGGCAGAGCAGAGCGCGAAGTGGCTTGACAGACAGGACCGCAGCCGGATTTCTGCCGAGCGTTTCCGACGCTCGGCAGATCTTCGTAGATCTGATGTCTTTTCTCGAGGCCTTAGTCAATGCGCAGAACTAATCCCATCAGTAGCGCGAGGTTTCAGCACTCATGCCGACGCCTGTATCCGGGAGCCTTTGTCCATCATCCAAGTCAGCATCGTTCCAAATTCACCGAGGAGGGATCTCCATGAGAATTTCGAGCCGTATTACGATGATCGGTATTCTGGGTTTTGCAGTGTTGGTCCTTGCCACGACGTCCTGGGCGCAGATGCACGCACCAATTCTCGATAAAGTCGCCAAGACGTACGGTGTCGATTCGTGGGACCAAGTTCAGGCGATCCGCTACACCTGGAACGGGGAAATTACCGGACTATTCAAGGTTTCCCGCACATGGGAGTGGGAACCGAAGACCGGCAAAGTCACTTACGAGGGGCCGGACAAAGATGGGAAGCCGGTCAAGGTGAGCTATCTGCGCTCGGAGCTCAGCAGCCAGCCCGACAACGTGAAGAACAACGTTGACCCGGGTTTCGTCAACGATAACTACTGGGTCCTCTTCCCCTTCCACGCTTACTGGGACACCAGCGCGACCGTGATCGATCAGGGCATGTTCAACCTGCCGATGGGCAGCGGCACGGCCGAGCTCGTTCCGGTGAAGTACACGGGAGATGGCGGTTACACGCCCGGCGACATCTGGGATCTTTACGTCGGCAAAGACAACCGCGTCGAGTACCTTGTCTACCACCGCGGCGGTTCGAAGCCGCCGAGCCGCGTTTTCGCGACGTGGGCGGGGTACAAGAAAGCAGGCCCTATTCTGATCGCGACCGAGCACCGCGGCACTGCCGACGGCAAGCCCTTGCACGTCTTCTTTTCTGACGTGGCGGTTAAGCTGACAGGCTCGGATGCCTGGGTGAAAGCGCAATAACTCAAGCAGCGGTAGAGATGGAGGGCATGATGGCGAAAGGCTACTGGATTACGTTCTACCGGAGTGTTTCAAATCCCGCTGCGCTCGCGCAATACGCGAAGTTAGCCGGACCCGCCATCGAGGCCGCTGGCGGACGTTTTCTGACACGCGGTGCAGCGGTCAGAGCTTATGAGGCAGGTATCAAGGAGAGATCGATCGTGATCGAATTTGACAGTCCGGCTAAGGCGATCGAGGCTTATGAGAGTCCGGCATATCAGTCCGCTCGGAAAATCCTCGAAGGTGCAGTTGAGCGGGACGTACGTATTCTGGAGGGCGCCTGATAGTTTAGTAAGAAGGTGCGATTGATCCCAGGTTAGCTCGCCCGCATCGCTCGCGGAACCTTGGGGCACCGGGCTCGCGACGGGTCGAGACTACCTGGCGATGACGACGGTGGTGCAGGAACTGCTCAGCTTGGGCAGATCGCGGGTGGCGGCCATGCGGATATGGAGCCGTGGGAGTTGACCGCGAATGATCGGACAATAGAAGTCCGGCTGCGATAGCGCCCCTTGCAAGCCGCGTCGCCCGGCACATCCGCCGTGGCATGAATCTCGGAACTCGCAAGGCTGGCAAGCGTCTGGGAGTGTGCGGGCCTGCGCGAAAGGTGTTGAGGTCAGGATTTCGATCCCTGCAGAAATCAACTCCGATAGAGGTTCACCCAATCCCGGCCAGTAGACGCAGGGTTGCGTGGTGGCGCGGGGCGTCACTCGCACGGTGCTGATGCCACAACCTCCGCTGAGTGGCGGCAAACCGGCGATCGCTCGAACCAGTGGCTCGCCAATGGCGATTACGTCCGTCTCCGCGAAGAGGCGTTGGAACCCCTCCCAATACTCGTCGTAGGACAACGCATAAATATCAGATCGCACCGCCTGGTACACATTCACGCGCAAAGGAGCATCAAACTGTTTGGCCACTCTCGCGACTTCTGCCAGACGCAAGTAGTTTGACTTCATCATGACAGCGACGATGGTTACGGGCATACCGAGCCTCACACATCGGGTTGCCTGTTGTTGGATGAGTTCCCAATTGCCCGGTCCCCGCTGTGCATCCTGTTCCGCTTGGGTTGCATAATCGAGAGAAAACTCTATGTCGTGGAAGGCACGCAATTCATCGTCTTCCAGAACCGCAACACTGTGACCGTTGGAAGTGACGGTGAGCTTGACTGGTTTGGTTTGCAGATAGGCCAGGATTGCCTTGAAGTCCGGATGCATGCCGTTCTCACCCGTGCCCAGATTTACTGAGCGGACGGGCAGACGTTCCATCACCGCTTTTACTTGATCGAGGGAAAGACGATCCGTGCGGGTCGGGTCGCGGTAGCAGAAAGCGCATGCGAGATTACACTCGTTGGTGAGCCCGAGTCCGAGCGAAATCCCAGCTTCATGCGGCACACCGCGAGGCGCAGTGGACAGAGATTGAAGTCCGACGTTGTTCATGCAGGATCCTTGCTCTGAGGATCTGCACGACGTGTCAGGTATTGCGTGTACCGGGCGACTGCGGCAAATTCCGGTCGCCTGCCCAGCTTGCTCTCCAGCCTGAGAATTCGCTCGTACTCATCATTTCGGGAAACCCTTGGCGGCAAGTAATCCGAAACAACCCGTATGCCGCGCTCGGCAATTAGTGCCAGGGATGCTGCTTGCAGCATGGCATTGAGGTTGTCTGGCGTAAATAGTCGTACCCGTCCCCCGTACAGAGATTCTTGTCCCCACTGAGCGGTCAGGTTGTGCTCGGCCACCGTGAGATCGCCGGTTTGAATTGCAGCCTTCAACACCTCGCCCGCATGGTTGCGCACCATGACAGACATTACGGCAGGTCCGTCGCGCATGGCACGGGCCGCCAGGCACAGGACAGCAGAGGGATCTTCGACGTATTCCAGCAGATCGTGACAGAGAATGACATCAAAAGCGCCGGGCTGGAATAAGCTTGCCAATTCGGCGACGTCGCCGTGTTTCAGGGTAATCCTCTGTGTTAACCCTGCTTCCTGTGCGGCACGTTTGGCGAAATCCAGCATCTGTAGAGAGGAATCCAGCAATGTGACGTGATGGCCAAGTCGTGCCAAGCGCACCGTGATGGCTCCGGTGCCGCCCCCGAGATCCAGAGCGCGCAATGATTTTGTGTCCTGAGGCAGAAATTCCTGTAAGTTGGCAAAGGCGAGGTCGAGGCGCAATCGACCCTCGGGTGTCTCGAGGTAGGCGGCATACTTGCCGGCGCCGCTCCGAAAGCGTTCGCTGCCGGCATTGGCGGTCACTTTCTGCATGCAAGACTCTTGCGAAATCGCGCCGATCCGGCCAGCGGAGTGGATAGCGAAATCCACAGATCCCGCCAGCCAGTCTTAGAACAGTACAGAATTTACGGTAGTGGCCGAGTCAGTGGTAATGTCCTAAGGCCACTAGCGAATCCATTTCGCGAGTTGACGCATCTCATTTTACGCGCATATCATTTTTGTTTGGCCTAAATCAGGAAACCAAGCAGAGTTAGAGGTTTCTGCAGTGGCGCTAGCATCCATGGACAAGAAGAAACTGGATTCATTCAAGAAAAGATTGGAGACGCGGCAGCAAGAACTGCGCCGCATGGTCTCGCGTACGCAACAGGACGGGCGCTCGGCCGATGAGGATACGGCGCAAGATATTGCCGACCGCGCCGCCAGTTCCTACACCAAAGAATTTCTCTTCCACCAGAGCAACAACGACCGGCAACTGCTGCAAATGGTGGATGGAGCCCTCTCCCGCATTCGCGAAGGCACCTTCGGCGAATGTATCTCCTGCGGCAAAGAAATCAATCCCAAGCGGCTGGAGGCGGTGCCGTGGACACGGCATTGCATCGAGTGCCAGGAAAAACTGGAACAGGGGCGCCTCGAAGAAGCGCCGCGATAGTTCATTGCATTTGGCGCGAAGTTTTTGGCCGCTTCGGTTCGTGGCGCATACTGTGGCCTTCCACGAGATGAAATAACTCCTCACCCAGGTTCTTGGCGTGGTCTCCGGCGCGCTCGAACGCTTGCGCCATGAGCAGAAGATTCGTGCTGTAGTCGAAGCTGATTTCCTTGCTCTCCAAATGGCGGCGAAAAACCGAGTGGCATACATGGTCGATCTGCGTATCCGTCTTTAGAACCCAGTTGGCCGAATTCACATCGCGCTTCACAAATCCCTGGTAAATGTTGTCCAGCATCTTTTCCAGAATCTCGGCCATGGCTATCAAGTCGTGACGGTCCTCTTTCAGGAGCCGACCCGTCATACGCTGCAGGCGCTGGGTGACAGACCAGGTCAAGTCGCCGATGCGTTCAAGATCAATAATGAATTTGAGACAGGCAAGCAGCTCCCGAGCCTCGGCTTCGCTGACTTGCGTGATGGCAGTGGTAATCTGCTCATCGACTTTCCTCTCGGCGCGATCCAGTTCCTTTTCACAATCCTTTACTGCGATGAAGGCCATGTTGGAGGAATTCTCCAGAAAGTCGCGGAGATTGAATGCGGCGTCTTTAGCGACGAGGCAGGATTGCCGAATCAGATCGGTCATTTCACGAGTTGAGTCCAGTGCCTGAACCGCTTTGCGCCGTGTCGCAGTCATGGTGGTATAAGCTCTGTCCATATTAGCCCACCTTCGGGGAATGCACGGGTGAAAGAATCCGGGCCCGCTCGTACACGGAAGCTTAAGGACTGGTGACCAGCACAAGTTTATTGGCAGTGGTGCAGTTCGAGGAGGAAGCGATCCGAGCGGGCGATTGTTGCGCCGCACTACGAAACAGGCGGGGTATAGCTGAAGCTGGAAATGTGCATGCGCCGAGCCACCCCTGCGGTTGCCCAGCCTCCCCAAGCGGAGTTGTTTGTGCCCCAGACATTGAAGAGGAACGGGGCAGGCGCGGAAGGAACAGATTCGGTGTGCGTAACGACCAACTGGCCGTCCACATACCAATCAACCTCATCCGGCTGCCAAATGATTTTGAACTCGTGGGGCTGGAGCTGGTCAAAGCCGGTGACTTCGGTGTCCTGATAACTTGCCAGCCCCGACCAGTTGGTGCAATCGACTGCATAAGGCCGATTGCCGGTTTGCTCCATGTCGATTTCGGTTTGAGAGTTATTGGTGAACAAGAAGCCGGAGGCGGTGGTGCCTGAAACAGCTGCGGACACCCAGGAAGTAAATTGGAAAGTGCCGTAGCTGAAGCGCTGCTTCGTGTGAACCTCAGCTCCGCTGGACAGAATTCCGCCGTCTTGCTCGGCCTGCTGAAGAGTCAGGATGAGTTCAGAACCTGCACTTACGTTGGCGGGGGAGAAGGTCCCCACATTTCCGTTTACATTGCCGACCGGAGGCGCGGTGCCGCTATCCTTCTCCCATGTATAGCCGGCAAAGGTAAATTCGTCGGGACCGGCTGACGAGGCAGGAGAGCTCGAGTTGGGGTTGCTCGATGACGACGTAGTTCCCGGCCCTGGCGTGCCTCCTCCACAACCGACGAAAAAAAGACTGGCAAGAAGGAGAACAGCTAACTCGGGCGCGAATGACCGGTTTAGTTTCAGGATGTGCAGACGTGCGTGCACTTATGCTGTCTCGATGGTTTAGAGGTAGCTCGAACTTAACACGCAGGAGTACGAGCGTGAGGATTACGGAAGGACGAGTCGGGTGGGAAACCGTACTTGCGCTATGGGTGAGGCAAGAGGGACTCGAAGTGGTTTTTGCCCACCCGGCAGCGGGTTGGGCGCTATTACGGGTCAGGCCGAGCGGAAACGCGAAGGAAGGTAGTAAGGCTAGTCGGGAAACACAAAAGCCTGAGTTTGACCATTCAGATTTTCGATGACCAAGCCTTCGGAATTGGTAACCACATTAACATTGTTCTGCACAATGTGATTCACCATGCCTTGCAATATGGTGGAGCTGATGCTTATCGATACGTTGTCTGGCGAATTGTCATCGACTCGATGGAAAAGAAGGATCAGCCACAGCTTGTTGGCCACCGCGTAGTCGATGTATCCGGTCAGATTTGCCAGCGTGGTATTCATGTCGGTCTCTCCGGCCTCAGACCATAAGTAATACGGCATTATCGTGGCAGAATTGGGGCCATTGAAGCCCGCATCGGAGTCGCGGGCTCCCAGAAATCCGGCGTTTTGGACGGCTAGTCCTATGGTGCTGCCAGGGTAGCCATAGTCCCCATACGGATAGGCAAACGTAAGCGGGTTCAATCCATGCGCAATCAGATCAGCTTTCGATCCGTTGATCTCGTTGGTCAAGGTGTCGGGCACGGCGCAATCCGGCACCTGGCAAAGGGTGGACAAAGATTGGTGAGTTCGCGTGTGCGCGCCGATCTCGTGCCCGTTGGCCGCCATGGCCCGGACTTCGTTCCAGGTTAGAAAGCCGTCATTGCCGATGCCAACCGGCCCGAGGTCAGGGTTCACGATCGTACCGCCGAGTGTGTTGCCTGTGACAATGTATTGAGTGGTCCTTATTCCTGCCGCGTTGAAGATCGGCAGACCATTGTCGTACATCGACTGGTATCCATCATCGAAATCGATCGAGACGAAGCCGGTGGTGGTGATGAGAAAAGGCAGCGTGGTGGAGGTCGCCGCCTGCGGGGCCGGATTCGAGACTGAAACGGCAACCGTGGCAGCCGCACTCAATTCAGAGCCGGGGATTGTCACCGTGATGGTGTTCGAGGTGATCGAAACCGGGGTCAGGATATTGGACCCGAAGTTGACGGTTGCGCCAGTCGCGAAGTTACTGCCAATGATGGTCAGGTACGTCAGGTCAGTGCTGCCGGTTAGGGCAAGCGGCGGCGATAACTGCGTAATCACGGGCGGCATCGGCGGAGGCGGAGGCGGCGTTGTGACGGTCAGGAACACCTGTCCCATGACAGAACCGGAGGTCGCGCTGATCTCTGCCGTGCCAGCGGCAACACCGGTGGCAGTGTTGCCATCTACGGTCGCGATATCTGGGTTCTGGCTGCTGAATTGAACCGACGCCAGAGGAAAGGGTGCGCCAAATTGATCTGAGCCAGACGCACTGAAGGATTGCGTCGAACCGACGTTGATGGAGGCGTTCGCTGGCGTGATGCTGATCGTGGTGAGCACCGGAGGAGCCGGGGTCACCGTCAACTGCACCGGCGTTGAGGTAAGTCCCTGGACGCTGGCGGTGAGCGTTACAGCACCACCACCCTGCGCGACACCGGTTGCTATCGCGCGATTCTGACCTTCGCTATTGATCGCGTTTACAGTTGCAACAGTCGGATCCGAACTCACCCAGCTAAAGGTGAGTCCGGACATAGGAAGTCCAAACTGATCGAATCCCGTCACCGAGAATGAAGTGGAACTGCCGGATTGCACCGTAGCTGTCGAGGGCGTGACGCTGATGCTGGTGAGAATGGCAGTGGGTCGGGTGGTGGTTAGATTTGTGCTAGCGCTAATGCCCTGCGAGGAAGCAGTGATCAGAGCTGTTCCGCCAACGGGTCCACCTGCACCTGTGGCCAGTCCACTTGGGTTGATGCTCGCTACATTCGGATTGCTGCTGGTGAACGAGAAGGTGATCCCGCTCATAGGATTTCCGTATTGATCAATTCCCGTTGCAGCAAATTGCTGCGAACCGGTGGTGAGAATCGCGGGATTCGCGGGAGTCAAGACGATGCTGGTCAACACCGGCGGCGGTGGAAGTACAGTCAATAGTGCGGGACCGCTGCTTACACCCTGGGCTGTTGCGACGATAGCTGCAATGCCCTGACATAGACCGGTCGCAGATCCTCCATTAATTGTGATGCAGTTGCTGTTCGTCGACCAATTGAATGCAATGCCTGACATCGGCTTGTTGTACTGATCGAGGCCGACCGCAGTGAAGGTTTGCTGGTTGCCGACCTGGATAGATGCCGACGCCGGTGACACGCTGATCTTACTCAGTACCGGTGGAGCGGGCGCGACCAGGAGACTGAAGGCGGTAGTTTGCGGAATCAAAGTTCCGGAGGTCCCAGTAACGACTATGCTCGCGGCGCCGGTGCTTGCCGAACTGCTGGCCGTCAGGTTAAGCGTGCTGGTGGTTGGCGAAGTCGATGTGAATGATGCGACGACCCCAGGGGGAAGACCGGAAGCCACCAGGCTTACTGTATTCGTGAACCCGCCGGTTGGGCTTATCGTGACTGTGCTTTGCACGCTTTCACCCTGAGTAACCGTTACGGTTGGAGGTTGGATCGAAAGCGTGAAGCCCGGCGGCGGGTTGACCGTAAGCAGAGCCGAGGTGCTGATGCCGTCGGCGGCGGCTGTGATTGTAGATGTCCCAGGCGCAATCCCGGTCGCTAGTCCATTCGAGTCGATTGTGGCGACGGTGGGATTGCTGCTGGCGAACTTTAGATTTCCGCTCGCCACGGACTTGCCATTCTGGTCTTTAGCAAGCGCGGCAAACTTTTGCGTAAAACCGACTTGAACCGATGCGGCTTGTGGATTGAGGGTGATTGAGGCGATGGAAGATGAGCCGGATGCCGGCGGATCGGTTGTAGCGGAGGTCGGTCCCCCGCCGCAACTTGCGGATGCAAAAATACCCAGAATAAGAAGTGCAGCTTGCAGACGTGCAGGAATACTTCGCTGGAGCAAAGTATTCCCGCCATGTTTTCTGATCTTTCTTAGCGCTAGATCGAGAGCAAGTCGCATCGGTCTTATCCCAAACTGGATGACTTAGTGAATGTGCATTTCCTTGCGGAGCGGCAGTGGCGACTCTGTCACATGCTTCCGCTGGAAGACGTAAGTCGGAGTCGGCACGCGCTCAGGATGCAGCTCAACCTTGGCGACCGCGGCCGCAGTGCCAGAGACCTGCACCCAGGAAGCGAGTGACGGTGTCCCGGCTTTATTTACCAGGAAGAGCATGTAGTAGCCGGGTGGCGCTATGTTCGAGTTCGGGGGACCGGTCACCTTAAGCGTTCCCTGCCCGGTAGTGAATCCCAAGCCAACATAGCGTTGATCCATGTCAAACGAGTGGGTCACCGAGCCGGCCTTCATCAGTGCGATCGATGTAATCGTGGCAGCATCTGGAGTCGACAGGGTGAAGGACTGGCCGTAAGTAATCGAGCTCGGGGGATTGGTCGCCGCTTTGGGCCTCGTCGCGGGGCTACCATCGGAATTGAAGAGATAAGTCGGCTGATAGATCTCTATGTGTTTTTCGAAGACACCTTGTGCTGGATTGCCTCCCGCCAGAAACACGGTGCCGTCAGGCAAGAGCAGCTGAGTATTGTGGTAAAGCCGTGGGAATGCGTTGCTGCCGGCGGATGAGAACGAATTGGAAACGGGATCGTAAATCTCCGCTTGCAAGCTTGCAGTTTGCGCATTCTCGTCTTCGGCCGACCCGGCGTCCACCAGGACCTTGGCGTTGGGCAGGACCGTGGCCTCCATTTCTACGCGCGCCTGCGACATGGGTGGCCCCTGCACCCAGCAAGGAGCGTAGTTCGGGCACGCGGCTGAAACCTGCATTCCCGCCGGGCTCAGGTCGATCAGTTCAGTGGTTTTGGTGGCGGGATTATCTCCGCCCATGATCATGACTTTGGGGCTGTAGTTGTTCTGCGGCGTCAGTGGCAACAACACCGATGTTCCGTAGGTTCGCTCTCCATTGGGATCGCTCAATCCCGGATAGATTGTCCAGGCAACCAAAGTCCAGGTCTGAGTGTTTGGATCGAAGTCGACGGTCGCAGATGAAGGCGCGGAGTAGAAAATGTGACCCGTGGGGAGTAAGTGCATGCGAGGGTAGAGCGGAAATTGGAATCCGGGGAAATCTGTGATGTTGGGGTTTCCCGGAATTTCGGCACTCCACTGTTGGCCGTTCCAGATTTCGCTGGTGTTGTTGTTGGTACCGTCGGTGTCATTCAGCCCGGCCGTCGTCATCATGCGGCCGTCATTGAGTTCGGTCAGAGTCGGATACCATCGGCCGTGAGCTGTCGCAGGCACATCAACGAACGACTCGCTCGAAGGGTCGAAGATCGAAGCATTGGGCAGGCCCAGGAACGGAACGTCGCCCTGGGCACCTACTACAGCCAGCGCTCCATAGGCCTTCGTGCCGCCATTGAGCAGAGCTCGACCATCTTGCATGATCGACATACCATTGCAGAACATGTCCCAATTGGCCGGCATAGTGTGGATGGTGTTATTGGACAAGTCGAAAAGTGCGGAGCCTTGCGTATATTGCGGACCCTGCGGACAGCCGGCTTGCTGTGGAGGGCAGTTTCCCGAGCCTGATACCACGAGAATCTTCCCGGTGTGCAGTAAGGCAGCATGGATCGGATTGATGGGCATCGTCGTGGAGCTAGTCGTCCACTGCCCGTACTTGGCGGCTTGCGGGTTGTAGACCGGAGCCGGAGGCGTCGGCGGATCGGTCTTCGGCGCACTACTTAGACTGCCACCACCACAGCCCACGAGACTACAGATCAATACGGTTCCTGCCAGGTACACGACACAGTTCTTCATTGCTGTCCTTTCTAAATAAGCACCACAGTGTTTGGGGAGGGTGGGGGAAATGTCTCGGGGGACTGATCTCAATTCTTCCTCGAGCACTACGGTCTTGTTGCGTTCTCCGCTACTTGCGCCTGGCCCTTGGGCTCGTCGTAACTGAGATAGGGGAAAAACGGAGCCACTTCGAAGGGCATTTTTTCCTGGGCTGACAAAAGTGTGACTGGCCGGATTTTTGTCAGTTTCAACTCATCATTCCAGGGATCCAACTTGATGCGGCTGCCGATCGGGAGCGCGGCGATCTGATCGACATGCTGGTTCTCTAACGCAGGGGCAGACTTTAGAAGAGCAGCCATGCGAATGTTGTTGTGGTTGCGCATTCTGTTGCCCAAGTGAGGACTGATCAAATTGGCGAGCGCGGCATGGTCCTGCAATGCCTCCAGGAACAACCCAGTGTTAGCCAGCTTGTCCTTGTAGGGCGAATTCGCCAGTAATTCCATGGCTTTATGATCTGCCGCCTCTTCATCAGCAGCGCTGCGCGCAAAGTCAAGATGCTCGAACGTCGCCAAGTCGGGGAAGAAGAAGCGATCAGCAAAGGCAAGATTGGTATTGAGACGATGCCCCAAGGCAATGTGCCCGAGCTCGTGGGCAACAATCATCGCCAGCGAGGCTTCATCCGGCAACACATCCAGCAAACCGCGGCTTACCACGATGGTGTGCCCAATGGTGAATGATTCGAGGGGCGTGGTTAATAGGACGCGGCAACGCACGTCGGGTTCGATGTCGAGCTTGTTGGTGATGATCAAGTTGTTAGTCACGGTCTGCAGGACTTTGTCGACCTCGCCCCGCGGCGCCAGCAATCCGATCTTCTGCAGATGATCGATGGCGTTGTCTTCAGCCATGCGCTCCCATAAACGTTGCGCCTCTACGGGACTCTTGTCTGCAACCGAGCCCTGGTCGTTTACCGAACTGTCGACCTTAATGTCTGTAAATTCCTCATCGTGCTTGAGCGACTCGGGATCGTAGGCCCATAAACGGGTCTGCGCTTTGAAGTACAGCGTATGAAAGGGTGGGTTCTTCAGCTTTGTGCCCGATTCTTCGATGTAAATGTAGGCAGGAAGCCAGAGATGCGGTTGTACATTTAAGCGCCAGCTATCGAAGTGAAGATAGTATGTGTAGCGCGAACGAGTGGAATAGGTTCCATTGAAGCGAACGATGTTGAATTCGCGATCTTCCACCCAGATTCTCCCGGTGAACAATCCACTCTGAGCTTTTTCTTTTGGCTGAACGTCGATCACGATACAGCGCGCCTCGCCCAGAAATTCCTCGCGCACAAAATTGAAGTAATAATTGCTTTTCTGGAAGTTTTCATCGAGCAGGACCATCTGCGCAAAGCCCCTCGGTAAGAACCTGGAGGTAAACGCTGCCGAGAGAACGCTCAGGAAGGCGCGCATAGAGGCGGCATGCTGTTTCTGGAACAGCACATCCTGGGGCCCATTATCAAAATCGAGGCGGCCGAGAAAGTAATGATCGCTGATTGGCTCGACGTTGTGGCTCTTGCTCTCGTGCAGATCCTGGATATAGGTTTCTGCCAGCGGGTGCATGCCTTTCATAGCGGCGACAAGGATGCGCTCGCGTTGCACAACCCGGTCAATCATCTGATCGAATGAAGGGGGTGGCAGGACGGTGAAAGAGCCACTCTTCGTGACCCCGTAGTTGCCATAGACGGTAACGACAGCGTCGCTTCCTCCCGCACCGGGTCCGTTCCGCAGGGTAGTAATCGCGAAACTCGCATTTGTCGAACCCGCGGGAATGGTCACGCGTGCGGGGACTGACGCGGCATTGCCAGGATCGGCGGCCAGCGATACTTCGACATCATACGGAGCCGTCTCATTGAGCGTGACAGTGCCGTGCAACTGATTCCCCCCGACTACGGTGTCAGAGCTCAACTTGACCGACAACAGTTTCGGGTTGTCGGCCGCGACAGCTGCGGTCGATACTGCCAATAACAGCAAAGCGATTGTTTTTAAACTGCGCATAAACCTCCCAACCTACTGCTACTGACTTCTCAATACCTACTAGGCGCCATAAAACCTGAGCTTCATCGGCAAAGCACAATCAGGAGCGCACCAATGACCAGAATCCTGGCTGTGAAACTGAGTCTGGCCAAGATATGCACAATGCTCGAGATGCTTCCAAAACCAACATACGACATCGTTATCGACCTACCTTTCTCCCTAAGAGATTCCAGCCAAATGACACGTTCATGAAAAGCGTGACTTGCCCAGCGGAACGCTGGGGATCAAACCGGTGTTCCCGAAGATAAGCCAATCCGAATTCGGTGTAGGTCTCACCATGAGGAACGACGGTCTTCAAACCGCCGCCGTAGATCGCTTTGTTGTCCCAATCAAATCTCTGGGTGTCTCGGGACAGCGTGGTTTGTGCGAATGGCACAAGCGTGGCCGCTTTGAATCTTTTTGCGATCACGCCCTGTGATAGAAAACCTTGTGCGATCAGGTTCCCGTGCTCCACGGGCGAGATATTGCCCAAGATTGCCCAGGTGCTGCCCGGGAAGCGACTCGCTTTCTCGGTAACGGGCTGCCAGCCGAACCAATCCTGGGCGTAGAACATGACGGTGCTGCTTCTCTCGCTTTCGAAGCGGTCCTGATAAGCGTATGCGGTGCCAATGCTCACGATTCCGTTCCGAAAAAATTTGTTAAGTTTCAGGCCGGCGCTAGGTGCGACACTGTTATTCCACGGATGCCCGTCGGTATCGAACAACAAGCTGAGCGCGGCGTATGGGGTTACAGTGATTCCACCCGAGCCAGTGGCGAACACCGCCGCGTCTTGCTCGAGGTATGACTGGGAGTAGATGTTGTTGTGCTCGATCGGGCTGAAGTTGCCAAGAGACGTCCATCCCTGCCCCGGCAAGCCGATGCTATCGATGACCGCTCCCTGGACCGCCGGTGCGGCACTCTGTTGAGCGGGCGCTGCCGCCGCTAATGCAAGGATTGTTAGAAACACGAACAGCCTAATTTTCATTTGTTAGTACCGAGTGACCGCAAACCATCCTCTGACCTGTTTTCTCAAAACGACTGTTTTCCAGAAGCTGAATAAGAACACCGAACAATCGACGAAGCGGAGCAGCACATACATGGGAGACGAGAGAAACACATCAGCTCTCGATTCCGAAATCGCACAAGCGAGGGAAAACATCATGAGAACTGCCGCATCCATCCCTACCGCACAAAATGCCAACCTGCGGAAAACCAGCAGCCACAGTGGCAGCAGCAAATACAAGAGCCCGAAAAACGCGCCTTCTCCCATGAGCAGCTTGAATTCCCAATCGATCTTGCTCATGCCGGTAAACATTGCGTATTTCTGCCCTACCTGCCAGGCACCGGTGTGCCAGCGGTACATTTGCTTGACGTAGTCACGGATCGTGCTGGGATCCTGCGTGAAGACTCGCGCGTCTGGCTCGTAGACAATCCGGCCCATTTTTTTGCGATGCACCTGAATGGTGCAATCCATGTCCTCGACGATTGTGTCTTTGTTCCAGTCAAGCTGGGCGAAAGCCTCCTTGCGAAAACTGGAAGCGCAACCGGGTGTGACGGTGATGACGCCCATGTTGCTTTGCCCGTGCTTATAGATCCCATGCGACATCCAGTAGGCAAGGCATCGATAGGCTGTCAGCCAGTTATGTGGAATGCTGTTGGCCCGGCCACAGACAACCGCAATTGAGGGATCACTCAAGGCTTTCTTGACTGCCTGGAAATATTCGTGGCAAATCTCGGTGTCGGCATCCATCAGGCAGATGTAGTCGTAACGCCGTACCAATTCTGATGTGGAGGCCGCACGCGCGAGTGCGTACGCTTTGCCAATATTTTTTGGGTTCCGCAACACATTGACGCCGAATGTCCACGCAATCTCACCCGTCCCGTCGCTTGAGCCATCGTCCACTACAAAAATATCGAGCGGCAGAACTCCAGCGTTCAGAATGCTTCTCAGGGTCTTGGCTATGCCCAGCCGCTCGTCTTTTGCCGGAACCAGAACGCAGAGTCTTTTCACGCCCGACCTCGAATAATCAGCTCTTTCATGTCGAAGAAGACTGAATAGGTCCCGTCCTTCATCCGGTGCAGTTCGTGGCTTCCCTGAAACAGCTGAGGACGGCGGTCACCGTTCATCGTGACCTTCAACACGACTCCTTTCGGAAATGGCTTCGGCAGGTCCCACGTGAACTTCTGTTCGTTGTTTGTGACCTGCGGCTTGACTTTTTCCAAAATCCTCTGCGCTCGCAAATAAGCTGCGACCTCACCGAATGGTGCGACCCACAATCCTTTGCTTTGTTCGGCCTTCAAGTAATCCAGCAGCGAGGTGAACGTACTTGTGGGAATCGGCTCAAAGCCTGTCGAAGGATCACCAATGCCGTGGATCTGCAGCGTGGTCCAGGCATTCATCGAAATGGCTTTCTCAACCCAGCTTTTGTAAACGTCTAAACCGTATCTTGCGTATGCTGGCTGACTAGGCAGGTTGTACCAATCGGGATCGGAGTCCGCCGTCACGTACAGCAGATTGCCTTCGCCACGCCAGCCACGAGCTGCAAAGTTGTATCGCTTGACCCAATAACCGAAGCCGGACGAAAGCTCGGCATAGGGGTATGCAAAGGTGATGATGTCGGACCGAAAATTACTGTCGAGGAAAAATTTGGCGTCCTCTACCTGAAGCTCTTCGTCGCCCTTGCTTAACGCATCCGGGTGAGGATGGGTCACAGAATGGTTGCCAATCTCGTGGCCTTCGAGCTGCACTTTTCTCCAGTCGTCGAGGCGGGTGAGTTTGGAGACAATGACGAAGAAGGTTGCGTGCAGGTTCCGCTTGTTCAGCTCGGGAACTGCAACGTCTAACTGGACCGGCCGCGCGTCATCAAAGGTAAGCGACACCGCCGCGACGTGGTTGTCCCAAGGCAGAACCTTGACACTCTGGGCTTGGGCAAAGCAGATAGGTGTACACAGCCCAAGCACAAACAGCGCGCGGATCAGTCGCTTCATAGTTTTTGGGTGGGGGAAATCAGGGATGGAGCAATCGCTTTGCCAGCACCAACCCGCTCTGCTCGACTAGGGCTGAATTTCAGGAGGGCTGAGGTGATGGTCGCTAACCGGTTTCAACGAAGGAGATTAGCTGACCTGCGAGTTGTCAGAGGAGGGTTGATTGGAGAACCCAAGCTGGCACTCCAGTAATCATGCTTCAGTTACTTCAACACGTGACCGCGATGAGGCGATGGGGAAAGTAGTGAAAGTGTTTTCACCGAGCCAAAAAGAGCTGCGCGGGATAGCCGACGCTCCGAACAGCTATGCGCCAATATCCCGCAAAGACGCAATGGCTAGCAGCGAACGAGATTCGGCGCGGCGATACCTTTAGTCGCGTTCCGGGTATCGATGACCAGCTGTGACTCGCGGACGATCTTAGAGTAATTGTAGTCAGAATGGTCGGTAACAATGAGCACACAGTCATATTGCGCCAAGTTGTCGAGGCTGGCACAGCTCATCTGGAGATCATACTTGCGGCCGCGGCCTACGAACTTGAAATAGGGATCGTGGTAACTAACATGGGCGCCTTGCTTTTGCAGAAGCTCGATTATTGTCAGTGATGGAGATTCGCGGAGATCGTCAATGTCCTTCTTGTAAGCAACACCCAGAACCAGCACCTTCGAACCGTTCAGGGTCTTGCGACGCTCGTTCAGCGCGGCGCCGACCGAGTTAACTACGTGATAGGGCATGTGCAGGTTCAACTCGCCTGCCAGTTCGATGAAGCGCGTATGGAAGTCGAATTCCTTAGCTTTCCAGGAGAGATAGAAGGGGTCGATCGGAATGCAGTGGCCGCCCAAACCTGGTCCCGGATAAAACGCCTGGAAGCCGAAGGGTTTGGTCGAGGCCGCGTCGATCACTTCCCAGATATTGATGCCCATCCGCAGACACAGCAACTTCAATTCGTTTACCAAGGCTATATTCACGCATCGATAAATGTTCTCGAGGAGCTTGGTCATCTCTGCGGCAGCTGGTGTGGAGACAGGGACGACGCGATTGAAAATCGAACCATACAAGCCGGCGGCTAGTTCTGAAGCGCACGGATCCAGTCCCCCGACAACCTTGGGGATATCCCGCCGCGCCACACTTTGATTACCCGGGTCTTCCCGCTCGGGGGAAAACGCAACGTAAAAGTCTCCGGGTTTTTGGCTGCGGCTTGCTTTCAGCCCCGACTTATTGCCTTTTTCAAGAATAGGAATGAGCACCTCTTCAGTCGTTCCCGGATACGTCGTGCTCTCCAGTATGATCAGTTGTCCGGCGCGAAGATGTGGGGCAATGGATTCCGCCGTCGATGTGATGTAGCTGAGGTCTGGTTCGTGGTATTCGTTCAGGGGCGTGGGGACGCAGATCACGATCGCATCCATAGCTTGCAGGCGGGCGAATTCGGCGGTCGCCGCAAATCCACCTCGTCGCGCTTCTTCGATCTCTGTCGGAGGGATGCGATAAATGTAGGACCCGCCGCTGTTCAGCGTGTCTACTTTATTCTTGTCGATATCGAAACCAGTTACGGGGAAGCGCTGCTCATTGAACAGGAGGGCCAAGGGCAGCCCGACGTATCCCAGGCCGATGATGCCCACCTTGGCAGAATGGGTCTGGAGTTTTTTCTTGAATTGTTCAGAACTGCTGGTGGCATCTTTCGACGTACTTTGCATAAATGTCCCAACTGACGCGTAACGGCTTGCGGGTTTGCGCCCAAAGCGTGGCGCTGTAAGTATTTCAACTGAACAACTGCACTGGCTGTGAGCCAGCGCACAGGTTCCGGCATAACTCTGCAAAGCCTGAACTGCGGTGATTATAGCGTACGCCGAGGTACGGGCTGCCTTGGCGGTGACACCTTCCGCCTCCAAACTCCGCCCGTTCGATATCATGGGAGTTGACTATGGAGAAAAAACGAACATCGGTGCTGGTGGTGGGAGGCGCGGGCTACATCGGATCTCACGCCGCGCGCGAGCTACGGCGCCGGGGCCATCAAGCCATCATCTATGACAATCTCTCGACTGGACACAGGTTCTTGGCGGAAGGGTTCGAGTTGATCGCGGGTGATATTGCTGATTCCGCCAAGTTGAAACCAGTATTGCAGCGCGTCGATGCAGTCATGCACTTCGCGGCGCACGCTTACGTAGGCGAATCGGTGGCGAATCCGCGGAAATACTACCAAAATAATGTGGCCGATGCGCTTTGCCTCCTCAACATCATGATTGATTGCGGTGTGAGGAAATTCATTTTCTCCTCGACCTGCGCAACGTATGGCATCCCCAAGACCGTGCCCATCAGTGAACAGGCTCCGCGCGTTCCCGTGAATCCTTATGGCGCTACCAAGCTGGCATTCGAAAATGCGCTGGAAGCCTACGGACACGCCTATGGATTGCGCTTCGTCTCGTTCCGCTATTTCAATGCAGCCGGCGCGGATGAAAGCGGCGAAATAGGGGAAGTTCATATTCCGGAGACCCACCTGATCCCATCGGCTTTCGAAGCAATTCATGGCGAGCGGGCCGAGCTCCAGATTTTCGGCACTGATTATCCCACTCCTGACGGCACCTGCATCCGCGATTACATTCACGTGAACGATCTCGCCGAAGCGCACGTGCTGGGTATTGAATATCTGGAGCGGGGCAGTTCGATGGCTTTGAATTTGGGTACAGGTCAGGGCAGTTCGGTGCGCGAAGTCGTTTCAACCATCGAGAAGGTCACGGGGCACGAAGTACCCCAGCGAGTTACAGCGCGACGCGAGGGTGATCCACCGGAACTGGTAGCCGATCCATCACTTGCGCAAAAGATTCTCGGCTGGAAAGCAAAACGCTCACTGCGGGAGATCGTCGACACAGCTTGGAAGTGGGACCAGAATCATCGGAGAGTACTTGCATCTGCCCGCTAGCTGATCGTCAATCAACTCGAAGAACTTGCAGCGTGATATTGTCCGAGCCCCCGCGCTGCTTCGCGAGCTCTACGAGTGCGCGGCACGCCTCCGCTGGAGCGCTCCCGCTGACGACGTTAGCAATTTCCTGATCGGCTACAAGGCCCCACAGGCCGTCGGTGCACAGGACGAGAACATCTCCGGGTTCGAGGCCGATGGGTTGCGCCGACGCATCGGGGGAGAATTCCGGCCCCACTCCCAGCGCAGTTGTGAGAATGTGGCGCTGCGGGTGAACTTCGGCTTCTTCCGGCGTGATTACACCGGAGTCCACGAGGCGATTGACGTAGGAGTGATCATGTGTCAGGCGGGAGGCCTTTCCTCCGCGAACTAGATAGAGCCGGCTATCTCCGACATGACAGTAGCAGAGCTGTTTGGAAAGAAGGGCGATTGCGGTCGCTGTGGTTCCCATTCCACGCAGGTTCGGATGCTCGAGCGCAAAGCGATGAATACGCTCGTGCGCAGCATGGAACGCTGCGATCAGCAGTGATTGGGGATCAGCAGCCGAAGCTTCGGCATAAGACTCCTGTATGGTCTGCACTGCGAGGCTGCTAGCTTCCTGCCCACCCTCATGACCGCCCATGCCGTCAGCTACGATGGCCAGCCTGCCTTTCTGTTCGTATTCGGAGTCACTGGCAGGTTCCCAGTAGCCGTACGAATCTTCATTATTTGCACGCTGGCAGCCGACGTCGCTTACGCCAGCCACTTCAACACCTTCGCGGACACGCATTAATTTGGTTTCGGTCAATTGCTTGGTGCCTGGGGAGCTCAACATTCCCAAGCGAACAGGGATTATACAGAACTGCCGCGGGTTACGAGCCAACAGGGCGTAAGATTTCCGGTGACATTTGTCATCCACTTTGAATGATGATCTCCACTGGCGGGCGAATTCCGCATCCCTCATTATGGCCTCAAGTTGGAAAGAACTTGCAGCAATCTGGAGGCGTCATGGCAGCAATAACGTGCAATTTGGCAGGATGGCTCCTGGCGGTAGGCGCCTTGTTTGTGCTGGGGGCCAAAGGGAATTTCGGGTTCCTGGCCGTGCTGGTTCCGGTCTCGTTTGTGCTTGCCTGCGTCATGATCGGTCCGGCCAGCGGCAAAACACGGTTACCGCAGAAGCGGGAAAAGCGTTAGGCTGAAGGGGGAAAGATGAGATTTCCGGCCAAAAGAAACGAGCGCGGATGGGCATTCTACACGCCCATGCTTTACTTCGGGTTCTTTTTCCTTCAGCCAGCGCTTGATCATGCCGGGCTTAAAGAATGGTTGCTTACTGCTCTTGGCACGCTATTGTTCGTGGCGCTGTACTTGATTGTAGCGTCTTTGGACAGCAAACCCTGGGAACTGGTCACGCTTGCGACTATGGTGATCGTCGGCGTGTTGTATGCGCCGTATAATCCGGGCGCCTCTTGTTATTTCATCTTCGCCGCAGCCTTATTGCCTTACATTCTCGAGTCAGAGCTGGCAATCTTCTCTGGTATTGCCGCAATAGTGGCGGTGGCGGGCCTGGAAACCTGGTTACTACACCTTTCCGGCTGGTTCCTATTCTATGCGGGCGGACTTGCGGTTGTAGTGGGCGGAAGCAACATTTATTTTGCGCAGAAAACCCGCATGTACTGCAAGCTGCAGAAGGCTAATGCGGAAATCGAACACCTGGCCAAGGTGGCGGAGCGGGAGCGTATTGCGCGCGACTTGCATGACGTGCTGGGCCACACTCTTTCCGTCATCATTCTCAAATCAGAGTTAGCCGGTAAGCTTCTGGAACTCGATCCACAACGTGCGAAACAGGAGATCGCCGACGTGGAGCGAACCTCGCGCGAAGCCTTGGCCGAAGTGCGCAGTACCATCCGCGGGTACCGTGCGAACAGCCTCGATGCGGAACTCAAACAGGCGACCCACGCCTTGCAAACCGCCGGAATCGCGGTGAAGGCCGAGGCTGCACCAGTCGCTCTCACGCCCGCCCAGGAAAGCGTAGTTGGATTGGTTGTTCGCGAAGCTGTAACTAACGTCGTGCGGCATTCTAAAGCCCGGAATTGTCTGCTTCGGGTCGTTCCTGAAAATGGCAGTTGCCGCCTGGAGATTCAGGATGATGGCTGTGGTGGTGGGTTAGTTGAAGGAAATGGCTTGCGCGGAATGCGGGAACGAATCGAAGCCCTCGGCGGGAAGTTCGTTCGGCGGACGAGCCCGGGAACGAGCTTGTTTATCGAATTTCCGTTAAAGCCGGCAAGACAATGAACGTCGTAGCCAAAGCCGGTCGCAAAACCATCGGCGTCGTCATCGCGGAAGATCAAGGGATGGTGCTTGGTGCGCTGGCTGCCCTGCTGGAGATCGAAGGTGATATTGCCGTGCTTGCGCAAGCGCGGAACGGCAAGGAAGCCTTACGTGCGGTGCTGGATCAAAAGCCGGACGTTTTCATCACAGATATCGAAATGCCGGAAATGACCGGCCTGGATGTCGCTGCCGAGCTAAAACGACGGCGGACGGGTACGCGCGTGATCATTCTCACAACCTTCGCCCGAGCCGGCTACCTGCGGCGGGCCCTGGAAGCAGGAGCGTCGGGTTACCTGCTGAAAGACATGCGTGCGGAGGAGCTTGCCGACGCTGTCCGCCGCGTGCACCAAGGACTTCGTGTCATCGACCCTGAACTGGCGACAGAGGCCTGGGCAGAACCCGATCCGCTGACTGATCGCGAACGCCAAGTTCTTCGTTTGGCAGGGGACGGCATGGCAAGTATCGAGATCGCGGACAAGCTTGGCCTTTCCGAAGGCACGGTGCGTAACTATCTTTCCGAAGCGATCAGCAAGCTCGGCGCCAGCAACCGCGTTGAAGCGGCGCGGATTGCACGCACCAACGGATGGCTGTAAGGCTTCACTTTGCGCAATAAAGTCATTCAATACTATCTGGCATGTAGTTGCGAAATCGGTTTCACAATTCTTCCTCGCGCCGTTCAAGTCACGGTTCTGGCTTTGCGCGAGGTTACAGCATACCGCCAGTCTTCACGGTCAGAATGCTGAGCGCAGTTTCCAGCTTGACAATGGCTTCGGCCAGTTCCGGATGTTCTCCGATTCTCTTGCGTAAGGATTGCAGCAACTCGTGAGCGCTCGATACATGCTCGATTGCCGGGGTAGTTTGAGGACTTGGACTGCCACGCTCTGAACCTTGAGTCTGCATAAAAACCTTCTTAGGCTTCGACTGTTCCTGCCAACCGGATTATAGTATCCCTTCCGCATTTGAGGCGGTGCCGGGTACAGTCGCGTGGAAACCCAGATCAATCCTGAACTGGCGGAGAAACTTCGTGAAACTTTGTCACACGGAGCAGAGCAGGCAGCGTTGTTCCTGCAGCAGTTCGAGCCAGCTAAAACCAGCGAACTGCTGCTGGCAATTCCCTTTGATGAGCAGCAGGCCGTGTTCCGACTGCTGGCTCCCGATTTCGCTGCCGCTCTGATCCCTCGATTCCCATACTTCCATTCTTACGTATTGCTGCACACTCGACCGCCCCAGGAGGTGCGCGCAATTGTAGACAAGATTCCTCCTGCGGATCGGATTCGATTTTTTGATGAACTTCCGGAGGAAGCCTGGAAGCACCTGATGAGTGAACTTTCAGGCGAGACGGGAACCGATCAAGTGGCGACTGAGGTAGAGGAACGCCCGGAGGCCGTAACCGCTCCCGCCATTGAGGCTGCACCACGCCCCGTCCCAGCAGAACCTGTGCTTGAGGCGAAGGGGGTGGAGAAGAGTTTTCTGCAGCCGGACGGGCGAAGCATTCAGGTTATCGCACCCACGGACTTATCTCTCGAACCGGATACAATCGTCGCCCTTCTGGGAGCTTCGGGATCGGGAAAATCCACCCTGCTGAGAATTCTCGCGGGTTTGACACAGCCGACGGCAGGGCAGGTTCTCTGGCACGGTAAGCCGCTTTACGATTGCCGGCCAAATGTCGCCATCGTTTTCCAGAGCTTCGCTTTGTTTCCCTGGCTGACGGTTCTTGACAACGTTGAGGCGCCGTTGGTAGCGCACGGCATGACGCATGAGGAGCGTCATCCCCGAGCGATTCGGGCGTTGAATACTGTCGGCTTGAAGGGATTCGAAACGGCGTACCCGAAAGAGTTGTCAGGGGGCATGAAGCAGCGCGTGGGCTTCGCCCGGGCGTTAGCAGTCGAACCCGAAGTTCTTTTTATGGATGAGGCGTTCTCGGCCCTCGATGTTCTCACCGCCGAGAACCTACGTGGCGAGCTCCTGGAGTTGTGGCTGGAGAAGAAGATTCCGACGCGCAGCATTTTTCTGGTCACGCACAATATCGAAGAAGCAGTGACTCTGGCCGACCGAATCATCGTGCTGAGCCGAAACCCGGCAAGAATTCGGGCTGATTTCCGCGTCGGGCTTCCTCATCCCCGCAACCATAGCTCTCCCGAGTTCGTGCTTTATGTGGACTACATTTACAAGGTCATGACGCGGCCGGAACGCGAATTTGAGCTGCCTTCCGCTACTGCGGCCCGGAAGATCGCTTATCAAATGCTGCCGCATGCGCGTCCCGGGGGGATTGCCGGTCTACTCGAACTGCTAAACGACCGCGGAGGAGAAGATGATCTTTATCATGTTGCGGAAGAACTGTTGATGGAGGTGGACGATCTATTGCCGATCGTCGACGCCGCCAACCTGCTCGGATTCGCCATTTCCTACCACGGTGACATCAAGTTGACCGCGGCGGGAAAGGCATTCGCTGAAGCGGATATTGCGACCCGGAAGGCCCTGTTTCGCGAAGCTGTCCTCGCCCACGTAACTCTACTGCAGCAAGTTGATCGCACTCTGGAGAAGAAATCCGACCACTCGGTAGCACTTGAGTTCTTCCGTGACATTCTGGACGAGCACTTTCCGGAGCAGGAGGTGCAAGCGCAAATTGACACTGCATTGAACTGGGGGCGTTATGCTGAGATCTTCAGTTATGACCCGGAGGGCGACAGGATATTCGTTCCCGCGCCCGGGTCGGCAGAGGATGCAACCAGCCTAGAACACCGGTGACCGGGTCCCTCCCGCAACCGAACAAGACTCTATTTGTTCTTGGCACGATGGGAAGGTTGCCCCTGCCACGATGCACTATCACGGTGGACGATCTTCGCGCGATATCCTGCTCTGCGCAGAAGTTTGCCGACCTCTTCCGCAATCATCACGGAACGATGTTGACCGCCAGTACAGCCGAATGAAATTGTCAGGTAGCTCTTGCCTTCCTGGATGTAATGCGGCAGCAAGTACACGAGAAGCTCGGAAATCCGTTTGATGAATTCTCTTGTCTGGGGGAATGAACGGATATATTTCGCGACTTTGGGGTCACGGCCGCTCAGATTGCGAAACTCCGGCACAAAGTGCGGGTTGGGAAGAAAGCGGACGTCGAATACCAGGTCGGCATCCTGCGGCACACCGTTACGAAATCCGAAGCTCACACAGGAAACCAATATATTTTTGCCAGTCTCACGCTTATGGAAACGCTCGGTAATGTAGGCGCGCAGTTCGTGAACGTTAAACTTGGAGGTATCGATCACGAGGTCTGCGACGGCGCGGATAGGGCGCAGGCGTTTGCGTTCAGCCGCCAGAGAAGCTCGGACCGGCGCATCGGTTCCGAGGGGGTGCGGGCGCCGGGTCTCGCTGAAACGGCGCAGCAGGACGGGGTCCTCAGCCTCAAGGAAGATCATGCGCGTGGGGAGCATGCGCCGGACTGATTTCACGATGTCAGGAAGGTCCTGCAGTTGCTCTCCTTCGCGAACATCGACCACCAGTGCCGTGCTCTTGATCTCCGACGACTGGCCTACTAACTCGGCAAACTGGGGAATCAAGCCGACCGGCAAGTTATCGACGCAGTAGTAGCCGAGGTCTTCGAAGGCCTTAAGAACAGAAGCTTTTCCAGAGCCGCTCATGCCGGTGATGATCACGAGCTCGCCCGCGGGGCGATTTGCTCTTCTGCGTTCGAGAACCCCAGTACTTTTCTTGCGCAGCTTCGAGGCGCGGTGCGGGGACATCTGCCACGGATGTTAGCAGGGAGCTCCGTTCCTAGCTAGTGCAAGGGCGTGCTCGGGCGCTATTCACTGATGGTGATCAGGCCCAGACGCGTGATTGCAAGCACCCCAATCCTGTGTTAGCTTCAAAAGGCAGCAGAGGTTAAGTTGCGAGCGACAGTTCCTGCCGGGCTGGACCGCAAAGAGGCGGAGGCTTACCAGCGGCTTGATCCGGACCGGCTCCCAAAACACATCGCCATAATTATGGACGGCAATGGCCGCTGGGCACGCAGGCGCCACCTGCCGCGCATCGCCGGGCACCGCGCCGGCGTCGCATCTGTGCGCTCTACGGTGGAAACCGCTTCGCGCATTGGCATTCCTGCACTCACGCTGTATGCATTTTCAGAAGAGAACTGGAAGAAACGTCCCGCAAGCGAAGTCGATTTCCTGATGGGATTGCTCTGCCGATACCTGAAGGGGGAGGTCCCAACTCTCAACAAGAACAATATTCGCCTGGAATACATTGGACGGCAGCACGAACTGCCGGCGGTCGTGCAATCCAAGATGCAGTGGGCGCGCGAAGCGACTGCGAACAACAGCGGGATGTTACTGACGCTTGCATTGAATTACAGCGCACGGAGCGAACTGGTCGACGCTTTTCGCTCGATGGTGAACGCTGCCGCCAATAATGGCGGACTGCAACACCTGCAGATCGATGAAGATATCGTCAAGCGGCACCTGTACACGCATAGTCTGCCCGATCCCGACCTGGTGATCCGCACGAGCGGCGAAATGCGCTTGAGCAATTTTCTGCTGTGGCAACTGGCTTACGCGGAAATCTACGTCACGCCTACGCTATGGCCTGAGTTCCGGGGTGTGCATCTGCTGGAAGGCATTGCCGAGTACCAGAAGCGTGAGCGCCGCTATGGCGGACTGGCGGACGATCTTTCACATCCGCATAGTTCCAATCACTCGAAGACGGCCCGGAGCTGAGGCCATTGAACCTGCTGAAGAGAGTCCTCACAGCAGTCGTACTGATTCCTATCGTTTTGCTGTTGGTTCTACGCGCACCCGTGCCGGTGTTGGCGCTGGTTACGGCTTTGGTCGCGCTCCTGGCAACGCAGGAATTGCTCAAGTTGGCGGAGACGTACGGTATTCAGCCTTTTCGCTGGCCAACGTACATATTTGTGGGCTTGTTCTTTCTTTACATGGCGATCATGCCGCCGAGCAAGCCTCTGCTGGATACTGCAATCTTCATCTACACGATCGGGTTTGCAGCTGCGATCGCTCCCTTCTTTTTTCTTATTGTGGGTATGCGGCGGGTAGATCTGGGCACCGCTTTCCCTGCAGCGGCAGCATCTGTTTTTGGGCTTGTTTACATTACTCTGCCACTGGCATTTCTGGTGCAGATTCGCCAGCAGTGGTCAGGCGCATTCATGTTGCTTTATTTGCTGCTGGTGGTCTGGGCGGGCGACATCTTTGCCTATTTTGTAGGCAGGTCACTCGGTCGTCATTTGATGTGTTCACGAATCAGCCCCAAAAAGACCTGGGAGGGCGCGCTGGCATCCTTCGTCGCGAGCGTCGGGGTGGGTGTACTGCTCTACACCTATGCACTACCCATCAGTTCGGCATTGCTGAGTGTGCAACTTATGGAACGCCGGGATGGATATTTCGCGTTGCAAAGCCCGCCCTTGTGGACGACATTGCTGTTGTCGGCGGCCATCAACATCGCAGCGCAATTGGGAGACCTGGGCGAATCATTGATCAAGCGAGGCGCCGGGGCCAAGGATTCCGGGGCCATTCTTCCGGGTCACGGCGGCATGCTTGATCGTATTGATGCGCTGCTCTTCGCCGCTCCAGTGCTGTGGTACTATGCGGCTTGGCAGGTCATGCAGTAAGCGGTTTGTAATCACGAGGACACGAAGTTCCACCTAGGAGAATCGGGCAATCATCCTTCGTGCTACTTCGTGTCCTTTGTGGTTGATGAGCTATGAAACGTATTGCCATTCTTGGCTCAACCGGTTCCATCGGCCGAAGCACCCTCAGCGTGGTTGAGGCGCATCCCGAGCGTTTTAAAGTTGTCGCGATGGCGGCGGGCCGGAACATTGATGCGGCCTTTGAGCAGGCGAAACGCTGGAAACCTCGGACTATCTCGATGGCGGCTGCCTCCGATGCGGAGAATCTTCGAAAGCGATTGACCGCTGCGGGGATTCGCGAAATCGAGGTTACGCACGGTGCGAACGGCGCGGTACATGTTGCAACGCATCCCGACGTGGACTTTGTGGTGAGCGCGATTGTGGGCGTGGCCGGATTGGAGGCTACTTACGAAGCAGTACGAGCCGGCAAAAGCGTCGGGTTGGCGAATAAGGAGTGCCTGGTAGCCGCGGGAGAACTGATCACGGCAGAAGCCCGTCGCCAAGGCAAGCCGCTGCTGCCCATCGACAGCGAACATAACGCGGTCCATCAATGTATGCGAGGCGGGCGCGTCGAAGAGGTTCAACGCATTTGGCTGACTGCTTCGGGTGGGCCATTTCTGCACACGCCGCACTCGAAGTTTTCCTCTATCACGGTTGAGCAAGCTCTGAACCATCCCACCTGGAAGATGGGACGCCGCATCACGATCGACTCGGCGACACTGATGAACAAAGGTTTCGAAGTGATTGAGGCCTGCCGGTTGTTTAACTTGCCGCCCTCTCAGGTGGAGGTGATCGTGCACCCGCAGTCCACCATCCACTCCATGGTGGAATTCGTGGATGGCAGCATACTCGCCCAGTTTTCGGTCACGGACATGCGCCTGCCGATCTTGTATGCACTCAGTTACCCGGAACGGATCGAATCCGACTTGCGCTTTCCGGTCATGGACCTGCGGCACCTCGAATTCTGCCCTCCAGACATGGAAAAATTCCCATGTCTGCGGCTGGCATATGAGGCCGCGATGGCTGGCGGAGCGAAGACGGTTGCCTTGAACGCGGCTGACGAGGTTGCAGTAGCGGCGTTTCTTGACGGCTGCATCCGCTTTGATGAAATCCCTGAGATAATTGAGTCAGTTCTGGCTGAAACGAAAAGCACGAAACTGGAATCTATAAGGAAGGTGTTGGAGGCGGACGCGGAAGCCCGTCAGTTGGCACACACGAAAGTAGAACAGCGAAGTTATTCTGCCAAGCCGGCCTCCCGTTGAGGAATTAATCCAAGTCTATGTCAGAGTTTTTTACGGCTGTTATTGCTGTTGCAGTGGTCCTGGGATTCATGATCCTGATTCACGAATTGGGCCACTATGCGGCAGCCAAACTGGTTGGCGTCCGCGTCGAAGTGTTTTCCATCGGATTTGGCAAGCGACTCTTCGGCTTTCGCCGTGGTGATACCGACTACCGGGTCAGCGCGCTCCCGCTCGGCGGGTACGTCAAGATGAGTGGCGAAAACCCGATGGATGAGCGCACCGGCGATCCCGCCGAATTCATGTCACACCCGCGCTGGCACCGCTTCATCATTGCCATTGCCGGTCCGGCCATGAACATCCTGCTCGCGATTGCGCTGCTGACCGGCGTCTACATGGTCAAGTACGAATACCCGGTCTACCTCGATCAGCCTGTTCTTCTGGCTTGGGTAAAGCAGGGTTCGCCTGCAGCGAATGCCGGACTGCGGGCCGGTGACAAGATCATCCGAGTGGATGGCGTAGACGATCCTACCTGGGAGCAGCTTGAGCCGAAAATCTGGCTGAGCCCCGACCAGCCGGTAAAGGTCACTGCTCAGCGAGGCAACGAAACTTTCGAGACAACCGTCACGCCCAAGCCGATTACTTCTTCCGAGGTCGGATGGACAGGTTGGTATCCCGAGAGTCCGGTGACTGTCGGCGTGCTTGAACCCGGGATGCCTGCAGCCAAGGCGGGAATCAAACAGGGTGATCGCGTAATTGCAATTGACGGCAAACCAGTGCCTCATATCGAGGCAATGATCGAAGAACTGCAGCAGACCAAGAGCCAGCCTGTAACCCTTACGATTCTGCGAGACGGCAAAGAGTTCGATGTAGGGTTGACGCCGGTGCTGGCCAACACCGACGATCCGAGTGAAAAACGCTATCGCATTGGCTTCGGAAACCAGCTGGATACGAAGGTCAGCCGCTTGCCTTTTGCAGCCGCCCTCGACCGCTCACTGTCTGACAACAAGAAATATTCAATGCTCATTCTTGAGCTGATGAAAAAGCTGGTTCAGCGTAAGGTATCGATCCGCACCATTTCCGGACCAATCGGAATTGCCCAGGATGCCGGGGAGGCCGCCGAAGCGAAGGGCTGGACCCCGCTGCTGACATTGACAGCCGCGATCAGCCTGAACCTTGGCATCTTCAACCTCCTTCCCATCCCGATCCTGGACGGAGGGGTAATCCTGCTGCTTTTGATCGAAGGCTTTATGCGCCGCGATATCAGCATCAGGATCAAAGAGCGCATTTACCAGGCGGCATTCGTTTTCCTCGTACTGTTCGCCGTAATGGTGATTTACAACGACCTGGCAAAGACCCTGCCAGGCCTGGCTGGCCGCTTCTAAAGCAGTGATCATCCCTGAGTAAGGCAGTTTCCTGCACGGGAATTCTCTGGCTCGCTCTCTGCTGTTAAACTAGAGGTCACATGTCTCACCTGCAGCGTCGAAAGACCGTAACCTGCGACATCGCCGGGGTGCGAGTCGGGTCCGATGCACCGATTGTGGTGCAATCTATGACCAACACCGATACCGCGGACGTCGCTTCGACCGCTCAGCAGGTAGCGGCCCTCGCCCGGGCAGGATCAGAACTGGTCCGAGTAACGGTCAATACCGAAGAAGCTGCAGCGGCCGTCGCCCCAATTGTTGAGGAACTCGATAAACAAGGTGTCAACGTCCCGATTGTCGGCGACTTCCACTACAACGGCCATATTCTGCTGAAGAAGTATCCCGCGTGCGCCCGAGCGCTCGCCAAGTACCGGATCAATCCCGGAAATGTCAGCGTTGGGCGCAAGGACGATACCAACTTCCGCACCATGGTCGAAGTCGCAGTGGAAAACCAGAAACCGGTGCGCATTGGAGTGAATTGGGGATCACTCGATCAGGCGTTGCTGACGCGGATGATGGACGAAAATTCACGCCTGTCTGAACCGAAGGATGCCCGCGACGTGACAATGGAAGCGATGATCGTGAGTGCGCTGAATTCCGCAAAACTGGCGGAGAAATACGGCCTTCGGCCCGACCAGATTATTCTGAGCGCCAAAGTCAGCGGCGTGCAGGACCTCATCGATGTGTACCGCTCGTTAGCTGCGCGTTGTAATTATCCGTTACACCTCGGATTGACCGAAGCCGGTATGGGCGCCAAAGGAGTCGTGGCTTCGAGCGCAGCCATGGGAGTTCTGCTTCAGGAAGGTATTGGCGACACGATTCGTGTTTCGCTTACTCCCGCACCGGGCGGCGACCGCACAGAAGAAGTGCGGGTGGCGCAGCAGATTCTGCAATCGATGGGCATTCGCAGTTTCACGCCCCAGGTCACAGCGTGCCCAGGATGCGGCCGCACCACCAGCACGTTCTTCCAGGAAATGGCGGAACAGATCCAGTCCTACCTGCGCGAGCAAATGCCGGTTTGGAAAGGCCGGTACGTCGGCGTCGAAGAGATGAAAGTTGCGGTCATGGGGTGCGTGGTCAATGGTCCCGGCGAATCCAAGCACGCCAGCCTCGGCATTTCCCTTCCCGGCACTTTCGAGGAACCGAAAGCTCCCGTTTACGTCGATGGCCGGTTGTTTACCACTTTGCGTGGCGATCACATCGTCGCCGATTTCATCAAAATTCTCGACGATTACGTGGACTCGCATTATGCAGCCAAAGCAAGCGCCGGGGTTCTCGCCGACTAAGTGGGATCGGAGTGCGGGCTGTGATCGCGCCTGGTTTGACCTCCCAACTCTGCTTTGTTAGCTTGGAAAGTTTGCTCCCCTACCCGCCTTGCTAGCCTGTATGAGGCAGAAACGAGATTCCAATGGCACTTAAATTCCGGGGCGTTGACTTCATCGAGTTCGATTCCCTTCTCAGCGACGACGAACGCCTGGTGCGCGACACCAGCCGCAAGTTCATCGAGGACAACCTGATCCCGATCATCGAAGAGTGCAATCGCGCCGGCCGCTTTCCTCGCGAACTGGTCAAGCCCATGGCCGAGCTTGGTTTTTTTGGCGCCAGCCTGAAGGGCTACGGATGCGCCGGGATGTCGAATGTCGAATATGGGCTTGTCATGCAGGAACTGGAGCGGGGAGATTCGGGAGTACGCTCGTTCGTCAGCGTGCAATCCGCACTCGTCATGTATCCCATTTATGCCTTCGGCAGCGAGGAGCAGAAGAAGACCTGGCTGCCGCTTCTGCAGAGCGGAGAAAAGCTCGGCTGCTTCGGGCTCACCGAGCCAGATTTCGGCTCGAATCCCGGCGGTATGCGCACGCGCGCGCGCAAGAATGGAAAAGAATACGTGCTTAACGGCGAAAAGATGTGGATCACCTCTGGCTCCATCGCTGATATCGCCGTCATCTGGGCCAAAGTTGAAAATGAGGACAACCGAATCCGCGGATTTTTGGTCGAAACTAATCGTCCCGGCTTCAAAGCCGAGGATATTCACGGGAAGTGGTCTCTGCGCGCCTCGGTGACTTCGGGATTATCGATGCAAGACGTCCGCATTCCCGAATGTAACTTACTTCCCCAGAGCGGGGGCCTGAAATCTCCGCTGATGTGTCTAAATCAGGCACGCTATGGGATCGCCTGGGGCGGGGTTGGCGCGGCCATGGCCTGCTACGATTGCGCGTTGCAGTATTCCCTGTTGCGCAAGCAGTTCCACAACCAACCCATCGCTTCACATCAACTGGTGCAGGAAAAACTTACCTGGATGATCAGCGAGATCACGAAGGCTCAGCTATTGGTGCTGCAGGTGGGGCGGCTCAAAGATAAAGATAAGGCCGGTTTTCAGCACATTTCCATGGCGAAACGAAACAATGTCTGGATGGCCCTGGAGTGCGCCCGCATGTCTCGTGACATTCTCGGTGCCAATGGTGTAGCCGATGAATACCCGCTGATGCGCCACATGATGAACCTGGAATCAGTGAAGACCTACGAGGGAACTCACGATATTCATACGCTGATCATCGGACAAAGTGTCACCGGGGTGGAAGCGTTCTGAAGCCTGCTCTCCCGGGGCACCGGCTTTGTGCTTAAGAGATTAGCTGCCGTTTGACCGCGGGCGAATCAACGACAGAAATTCCGTGCGTGTTTCCTGCTCGTCCCGGAAGGAGCCCAGCATAGAAGAAGTCACTGCAGCAGAATGCTGTTTTTCGACGCCGCGCATCATCATGCATAGATGGCGCGCCTCGATAACAACACCTACGCCTTGCGGTTCAATTGCGTTCTGAATGGTTTCCGCGATTTGAGTGGTCAGCCTCTCTTGAATCTGCAAACGACGAGAAAAAATCTCAATCAGCCGCGGGATTTTGCTCAGCCCGATCACTTTGCCGTTCGGAATATAGGCGACGTGCACTTTGCCGAAAAACGGCAGCATGTGATGCTCGCAAAGGCTGAACATCTCTACATCCTTCACGATGACCATTTCGTCATAGGTGCACGTGAACAAGGCCTTTCGGACAAGCGCTTCGGGGTCCTCTTTGTAGCCTTTCAACAGATACTCAAAAGCTCGATGCACGCGGCCGGGAGTGTTGAGCAAACCCTCACGAGCGGGGTTTTCGCCGAGACGAACAATCATCTCTCGCACCAGTTCTTCAAAGCTGGCGCTGGTTAGAGTCGGGGTTTCAATTGAGGACTTAGCAGCCATAAGAGAATTTGGAAGTTAAGTAATTTGGTAATCGAACAATTGAGAAGCGTTTCATGGGAAACTAACAAATTACAATATTACTCAATTGCCAATCAGGGCCTCAGTTCTCTCCCTCCCGCATACTCAAAGGAATTCATCATCGTTTCCTCGAATCGTACCTTCTCCAGATGAGCAAAGGTGAAGCCGCGCTGCAAAATATCGTAGATTGCAATACAAAGATTCTCAGTCGTCGGCACGGATTTTGCGAACTCCGGCAGCGTGTTCAGGTTCTGGTGATCGAAACGATCGAGGATCTCCCGGCGCACGAATCCATCCAGATCCACCAGATTGCAGACCATCCCGGTCTGCTCTTCTACCGGCCCGCTCACTGTTACTTCCAGACAATAATTGTGCCCGTGTCCGTGAGGGTTGTTGCACTTGCCATACGTAGCAAGATTCTCCTCACTAGACATCGCGTCACTGTGCAGCCGATGCGAGGCGGAAAACATATACCGCCGAGTGAGATGGGCTTTCATTCTTCTCCGTAGAAGTCGGCAAACAAATTGGGGGTTTCGTAGACACGAACTCGATGCAGCCGGGCCTGTTTGAG
This sequence comes from Terriglobales bacterium, assembly GCA_035623255.1. GTDB lineage: Bacteria > Acidobacteriota > Terriglobia > Terriglobales > Acidobacteriaceae > JAFAGX01. The sequence goes on from DASPTU010000093.1 coordinate 97,022, forward strand.
CGTGGGCGCCAGGCGCTGCCAAATGGCGATCGCAATATTCTCGGTTGTGGGGATGCGATTCAAAAACTCTGGGACCTCCTTGTTCAGAAAACGATGATCCATGGCATCCAATACTTCGCGATTAAGCACATCCTTCAATTGCTTAAGATCAACGACAAATCCCGAGCGGGGATCGACATTTCCCTTCACCGTCACTTCGAGAGTGTAGTTGTGACCGTGTCCATTCGGGTTGTTGCATTTGCCGAACAAGCGTTGGTTTTCCTCCGCACTTAACTGCGGATTGTGATAGTAGTGCGACGCGGAAAACTCGGCTTTGCGGGTTAAGTAGACCATGATGTAGTGCCATCGAGCAGAGAAGGTGATTGGGGCATGATCGGCGTGGCGCTTCCGGTGTACCGCCTGCCCTTCCAAATGATGTTTCCCTTTTTATGAAGAGCTCGAGACCTCAGAAGAAGGGAGGAAAAGAGCGGCAGGCCCAGGAGAGCCAGCATATTTGAGTCCCGGGGAAAATGGGCTTTGCGAATACGCTTAGCAAAAGCGCCGATCAACACTGCCGCGAGCACGCCACTGATAAATGCCACTTTTGAACGGCGATGCAAAAGTGCATTAACCAGCTCCCCGACACTACCCGTAATCAGTACAAACTCGAGCAGGCGCATGGTGGCAAGGCGGCCAGCGGAGGGAAACAGCAAAGCCAGGTTCTTGGTCCAGCCTTCTCTCAGTTCGGCGAAACTCCGGTACATACGCGTACGCACCGCGTCGCCACCAAAACGAAAGAAGATTCTTCGCCCTGATGCTTTGACAGCGCGAGCCAGTGCAACATCCTCCAGCAAGCTGCCGGCGACCGCTGCGTGACCGCCAACGGCCTCATATGCTTCACGGGAAATCAGCAAATACTGCCCATTAGCAGCCGCCACCGGAAAAGCCGGACTGCTCACCTGCGAAGGGCGATAGCTGGCTGCGAGTTCCGCGAAAATTACCGGCATAACAGCTTTCTGCCAAAATCCGTGCACCTCCTGCTCGGGAGAGTACGAAAGTAGAGCCGCACCGTGCTGTTTTGCTTCCTGCAAAGCGCGGGCTAACGAACCGGGAAGATGCACAGTGTCGGCATCGGTGAAAAGCAGCCATTCACCTTGTGACTCACGGGCGCCACTGAGCATGGCATTTGTCTTCCCGCTCCATCCCGGGGGCAAGTGCGCCGCACCGACGACTTTCACTGCGGAAAACGAACCGGCAATTTCACGTGTGAGATCGATTGATCCGTCATCTACGACGATGATTTCGAAAGCCACGCCTTGCAGCCGCAGCAACGATTCCAGGCAAGCCCCGAGCGAAGCCTCTTCATTCCGGGCTGGCACGATGACGGACACGGTGGCACGTGTTGCGGCTGGATGTGGCATTAAGACTTCCTGAATGCATTATTATATCTGTGTGTGGCGGCTCTCCGGTTTCCTCGCTCTCCTCCTGAGTTTTGCGATTTCAAGCGGCTGTTACGGTGGTTCCCGCCCACCGAGAATCGGCTCCGCAGCTCCCGATTTCATTGTCCAGGATGCGGACCACAAGGTGGAATTGCGCGATTTGCGCGGAAAGGTTGTGGTTCTGAACTTCTGGGCAACGTGGTGCGCGCCTTGTGTTGAAGAAATGCCCTCGCTGACGCAATTGCAACAGCAGTTCAAGAACAAGGGGCTGACCGTCGTCGGGGTTAGTGTGGACGTGGACAACGACGGGTATCACCGTTTTCTGAAAGACCATAAGGTCGACTTTCTGACGGTCCGCGACCCCGACCAAAAGGCCAATAACCTTTATGGCACTTTCAAATTTCCCGAAACCTACATCATCGACCGGAATGGGGTGGTGCGCCGCAAATTCATTGGCGCCGTGGACTGGAGCCAACCTGAGATCGTGGATTTCCTCGTCAAGCTGTCGAGCTAACTTCTCCGAATGGTCGCCGGTTTCGCCGCTTGCTATTTTCCTGGCCGGAAACCTCAAGAGCTGTCAAGCCGTAGCCCGTGAAGCTATAATTTCTTAACTGAGCTCCGGCTAGCAAAAGATGCCCATATTCCTGGAACGATTTGTTCTGCCTGCCCTAGTCGGAGTAATTATTCTATGTCTTGGAGCCGGGCGAAACCGTAAAAGGCTGGCTGTTTCTTGAGTACCCGGACAGAGCGACCGTGTTCGCAAATCGGTTCCGTATGACAGTCTCCGATGCGGCGGGTCACCTGTACACAAGCGAGTTAACGGAGCCTACGGGTAATAGCGCTCACTTTGGGTACATTCACGTCCTAGGCGGGTTTCGCGATATAAGCGGGCTGTGCCAAAAGTATTATCATGAGCCGTCTTAGAAGTCGGACCGCTGTGCCAATCTCCACGACACATCAAGACGGCGCGAGGTCGATGCAATCCTCAATACCCTTTAAGACCTTGTCATCGATCAGAGCTGACTGGGCGAACAGCTCACCGCCATGTACCACGCGATGTCCCACGGCATGCACGTCAGCGGTGCTCTTGATTTCGGGAATTTGTGAGCGATCCGAGGCGATGTAGCGAACCAGGTAATCCAGCGCGGCGCCAACATCGCGTAAGGGTGCGGTAAAGGTTTTGGCAGGCCCGGCGCGATACTGCACACGTATGATCGCCTCACCGCCAATGCCTTCAATCTCACCTCGGCAGATGCGATCGTCTTTATGTTGCTTGATGCGATCGAGATCGGTTGCGATCACCTGAAACTTCAGACTGGAGCTTCCGGAGTTAAGAACCAGAACGTTCATGTTGGGCCACAGGAAAGAATCACTCCTAAGATAAGGGGGAACGCAGGTTACAGCAAACATCTGTGAAGACGCTTCGGCCTTCTTAGGAAGTTACTTTTTGCGGATCCAATCTATCAAGATTCGATGGAGCGACGCCGATAGGTCTCGTCAGGATTAGTATCTTCGCAAACTAGATGTTGTAGTTCGCACGGCGCAATTCGTCTTTATATTTATCCCGGGCCTGCTTGGCCCTCGCCTGAGCTTCCTGTTCCCTGAAATGGGCCGCATCCCACTCCTCCATGGCGGTCATGGAATGATCGGCGGTGGCCAAGGCTTCTTCCTCGCGAATTGCATCTACCCACTCATCCACCGCCTTTTTGTACATAAAGCGAGTGTGATCCAGGGTTTCCCTGCCCATGGCAGTTCACCTTAAACCAGACGAATTAAAGCGTCAATAATCTCGACTGGACAAAACATCACTCGGCGAATTAGCCGGCCGGTAATTCTTGAGGCAGATCCAGCGTATCGATATGGGCCGGAGACACCGGCCAAATTACTGGCATCCGTCAGAAGCTGGGTTGTTGCGCCAATCTCCACGACCACATGAGAAAGGAAGTCGCCGTCAGGTCGATTCCTGGCTCGGTGGTGCTGAACGATTGGACGTTGTCCTGGTAAACAGCTTTCTGCGATGGATCAAATGCACCGTCGTTTCCGTTGAATTTCTTAAATGTATCGCCGCCCTTTACGGGACATAGAATCATCCCGTCGAGCACGCCTGAAGTAGCATACCCAGCTGGCCCTTCGGAAGCCGCTCCCCAGAGTATCGGCGTGCCTCCGGAGGTTCCATCGAGCGCACCAGCCAGGTTCGCCACCTGATGTTGGATGCAATTCGGAAATATGCTCCCATCGCCGACGATGAAGGATGAGCCCCATGCATTGGCGCCAAGAATGTTGGCCAGCCATCGTTGCGAGTAGGTGTCGTAATTGCCGGAGCCAGTAAGGTAATACGCTTCACTCGCCATTACTGACAAGCCAGCACCGTGCGAAGTGGTGTCACCATCAGGCCACGGATATCCGAAGCCCCAGGAGTCTTGCTGAGCTTGCTCAATCGCGTCATTTACCTGCTTCAGAAGTTGCCGGCGTATAGTCGTTTTCGATACGGCTAGCCCGCTCGGGTCTCCCGCCGCGGCCAGCGCCCGATAAAGCTCGAAATGGGCGAGTCCGCTTACGTCGTAGAGATTCAGAGTGTCCGTGTAACCGGCCTGGTAGATGTTGCGAATGTAACCATTGGCGAAATCGGCTGCCCGGCTCAGGTAATACGTGGCGTCGTGGCACGGCAGTTCAGAAGGAAGGCTTTCATCGTTCTCCGCAGATCGGAGCGCAAAGTAAAGTTCGGTTGCACCCAGTTCCATGTCGTCTTCCCAGACGTTCTCGGGATAGCCATCGAAGGGAGAGATAGTCAAAAGACAGTTACCGCAACTGCCGGAGTCTGCGCTTGGGGCAGGATCGGAGTAGGAAGTGTTTGCAAGCGCGAAAATGTCCTCTGCATTCTTCAGGCACTTGGCTGCTAGAGCAGGATCAGTTTCACGATTTAGCTGGTAACAAAGGGCGAAATCTGCTGCCAAGCGTCCGGCGAGATTCGGGCTGATGCGCGAACCAGCAGGACCGGCGACATATACCGGGCGGTAACAGATGAAAAACGTAGTATACGGATCGCAAGGTTCTGGATCTCCGGGCTGCTGGAAATTGTCGGCGGCCTGGGGCGTAGTCCAGATGTCATATTCTGTGATCAGACAAAACGGGGTTGCATAGGTCCCACCGCAGTTCCCGGTGGCCGAACTCGGATCCCCCTCTCCGTAGTAATCCCAATCTTGAGTGTTGTCGACCTGGTAGTAGAGGGTTTTCGTTTTGTCATCCCACATTCTCATCAGCCAGTTGACGCCGAATTTGGCTTCGTTGGTGAAGTCGGAGGAAACAGGCGCTCCCGCCCCGCTATCCCCGGCATAGGAAACCGAACCGGGCGGTCGAGAAGGGTTGATCGGGGCCTGCGGTCCCATTTGGTTAGGAAAGTCACGGACGCCGATCTCCATCAAGGCTGCGGTGTAGCTGGTGGTTTCGACGTACTTCTCGTAGTCGCCGGCATCCCACCATCCGCCGGAGGCATCGATGTTGGGCAGCTTCGCGGAAGCCAAAGGTGGGACGGGAGGCACGTTGTCAATAAAGTCGTTGCTGTCGAGCGGCGGCGTCTGGTACACGTGGGCGTTCTTGTCCTTCAAGTGCCCCGCTTCCGAGCGCAGCGCGTTCGGGATAAATTTCGCGCCGTCCCGCTCGGTTTCATAAAAGAACAAAGTATTCATAAGCAAGCCCGAATAGAGGGTCTCTGGGTCGTCCACGGCAAAGCGAGGCGAAGTTGCGGCGACAGGTCCGGATACCGTGATCGTGTAAAGTGCGCCACCAGGAGCGCTGAAATCCAATGCATAGACGTTGTACACGACCGTCTTGCTGTGGCTCCATGTTCCCAGTAAAGCGCCGGCATGGCCTGAATACACGGTAACCGCTTTCGAGTTCACAACCTTGAAGCTGGCTCCCCCCGCAGCTGTGGTCGACATGAGGTATGCGCGAAAAGGGGCTTGACCTGTTTCGTAGCCGACTTGATTAACACGTATGTAGGCAGATTGTGCCGAGGCGACTTGCGCGAGCGCGAATAAGACAGTGGCGGCAGGAACCAGCCAAGAACGCATTGGAGGATGAGATCCGGAGAACAACATGGCTACTCCTCTCTGGCGGCAGGAACGCATCTATTAAATGCGTTTAATACAGGCAGAAATAATGCTCCATGGGAATACGACTGTCAAGAGAAGTCCGAAAGAGGGGTCCGGGCGAGCTTGGGTTCGAGCCGTGCTTTACTGCGGCGGTCCCTGCGCCGATAGATGTTCCTTTGACTGATCCCCAAGTGTTTTAAGCTGCTCGTCTGAAATCTGGATGATCCCGCTCAGCACCATATGGAGGCCCCCCGCTTCGTAGAATTCTGCGCCATTGATGGTGGTGGAGTCTTGCGCCAACTCGGGAACTGTATCCTTGAAATTGGTGGCAGTTCGTAAGGCAGCCAGAACCGACTGGGCGATTTCATCACGCACTTTTGTTCCCACGCCATCTGAGCGAAGCAGGTTGCCGGCCCAACCGTCGGCGTCGATGTGGGTGACTTCGGCTGCAAGTTGCAAGGTACTGTTTTGCCCAAGCCCCGGCGTTAATCTGAGGGTAAGAGCGCCGTTGCCCTCGGCGAGCTCGTTGGAGATTTCCTGACCCGCGGCGCCAAAGCATCCCCAGTGCTCGAGGTGCAACTGAACGAAGACGACGCTGGCAGGCCTGCTGGCGGTGAAGGTTGCCTGACGAACCGATTGCCACTCGCCGCACCGCGGTTGTTTATCCAGTCTGGAGCGCAGGATTTCCGTAATACTCTGCTGCAGGTCGGAAAGATTAGTTGTTAACTGCAGATCGAAGACGCTCTGGCCGTCTTTGCTGGCAACTCGCGTTATTGTTCCAGAAACTGTGATGGAGATGGGCTGTTTTTCAACGATGATTGACGCGCTGGTCGGGGCTAGATCAAAGCTGCTGTCCTGGGAAATCCCCATCTCCTGGCCGAGGTCAACTTGTTGACCGTGCAAATTCATGAGCGCCTGGTGGAGACTTTTCGCAGAGTTGGAGACCTCTGGAATGCCGAGATTCACATCCATAGTCTCTTGCACCAGCCTGCTTGCCAGCTGCGCAACTTCGGAATCTGCCTTTGTGACTTTTTGAGCGATCTCTTTTAACCCGGATTGCTGAGTTTTGGAAAATGCATCTATGAACTGCTTAGTCTCAGCGCAGGCTTTCTCCAGGGACTGGCTAACAGAATGGCCGGCGGCGGACAACTCTCCCGAGTTAGGCTGCTTTTGCAATCGCGCGATGAAGGCTTCGACACTTTGAGTGGCATTCTCACTGCTTTTTACCATCGAGTCATATGCATTGACCTGACCGCTGGTAGCCTGCACAGCCAGGGCTTGATTGAAATCCTTTAGGTCGTCAGTCGCCCTTGCGTCAGTCATGCTGCGGCCCCCGAGGACAATCCAGGGCCGCCGACTGTGTAATGGTCTGCTGCTAGGTGGCGGTGCGACGGTGCCAGCGTCTTGCGCAACCGCTGGTTCGAAAGCGCACAGCAGGCAGATCAGTATCCGTCCGAACAGACATCTGTTTCCCATACGCGACTGCATGCCGAGGATGTTTATTGGCGAGCTCAGAGTCGGCGAGGCGAAATTGTATCCCGAAAATTTCGCATAGAAAGTCCAAAGGACAATTCTTTGCATAGATTTACGAAGATTTACCTCGGAGCAGCAGCGGCGTGGACAGGTTGTCGACGCGCACTCTTCGCGCAGTGTTCGTACACTAACACCGTGCTATAATTCGGTTTCGCCTGCGGTGCTTTCGAGGCAATCCTGTGATCTCCTCTGGGCGAATCCAGCGCAGCAGGATCGGCGTAATAGATCAGCGCAATCAGACTTCGTTCAAATGAGGTAAACCCATGTCTGGCCACTCAAAATGGGCCACAATTAAACACAAAAAAGGGGCCCTTGACGCCAAGCGGGGCAAGATTTTCACCCGTCTTATTAAGGAAATCACCATTGCGGCGAAGGCGGGCGGCGATCCCGACACCAACCCGCGATTGCGTACTGCCATTGTGGCTGCCAAGGCAGAAAATATGCCGGCAGACAATATCAAACGCGCCATCCAGCGCGGGACGGGCGAGTTGCCTGGCGCAAGTTATGAAGAATTTTCGCTCGAGGGATACGGCCCGGGGGGAGTAGCTCTGCTGATCGACATCAACACAGATAATCGCAACCGCACGGTCAGCGAAATTCGGCATGTCTTCCAAAAGAATGGTGGAAACATGGCGGAGGCCGGCGCGGTGAGCTGGATGTTTCACAAGAAGGGCGACATCGTGGTTCCTAAATCAGCGGCCAAAGAAGACGACTTGATGGGAATCGTTCTGGATGCTGGCGCCGAAGATCTCCGGGATGACGGCGAAAATTGGGAAGTGCTGACGGATCCCCCGGCCTATGAGGCGGTCCTGGAAGCCGTAAAAAAAGCGGGGATCACGCCGGCTTCGTCCAGCGTCGCAATGATTCCGCAGAATTACATCAAGCTGGAAGGCGCGTCGGCGAATACGATGATCCGGCTGATGGAAGCTCTCGAAGAGCACGATGATGTGCAAAACGTCCACTCCAACTTCGACATTGATCAGAAGCTGCTTGAGGAAGTAGCAGGATAATATTTTGCTGTCGTCCAAAGCCGCCCGTCGCGGGCGGCTTTTATTTTTTGGGATTGCCAGTTGACTCGGCTTTCCATCCTGAGTCACGCAGCCAGAAACTTTTCAACAGTTTCGTGGAAATCGCGTGGAAAAATGTTGCCGCACGGTCGCAATCCCCTGAAGGGCAATTGCTTTTACATCTTGCACTGGCCCTGTTGCTGGTAGCTTAGGCTAAAGCGGCGAACTTAAGACAATGAAGATGCGGCTAGACAAACTACTCGTGGAGCGCGGATTGGCGGTATCACGCGAACGGGCGCAAGCCCTGATCCTGGCAGGCAAGGTTCTAGTCGCGGACCAAAAGACAGAGAAGGCTGGAGCTTCTGTCGAAGCCGACGCCAAGATTCGTATTCTCGGTGACGATCTTAGGTATGTCAGCCGTGGCGGGGTCAAGCTCGAAAAAGCCCTGGCACACTGGAGCATCGACGTAACCGAGAAGATCTGTCTTGATGTCGGAGCTTCGACTGGCGGCTTTACCGATTGCCTTTTACAGCATGGAGCATCCCGAGTGATCGCGGTCGATACTGGTCGCGGACAGATTGATGCCGGTCTTCGACAAGATCCACGCGTCAGACTTCTGGAGAAAACCAATGCTCGCTACCTGACTCGGGAACAAATCGGTGAAGTTGTCGACCTTATCGCCATCGACGTCTCATTTATTTCTGCGACACTGATACTGCCTGCCGTGATCTCGGCCGCATTCGGCGACGAACGAAACGGCCGGAAAATCGTGGTGCTGGTGAAACCGCAGTTCGAAGCCGGACGTGAGCACATCGGGAAGGGTGGAATCGTGCGTGATGAGGCAGCGCAGCTTGCGGCCGTCGCCAAAGTTCGCCAAGCCCTCGTGGCGGAAGGCTGTGCCAGCACCGACGTCATTGAATCGCCAATCCTGGGCGCCGAGGGCAACCGCGAGTTCCTTCTGTATGGGGTGCTCTAGATTTGTTGTGCCCTGGGTTCTCTGTTTCATGCTTTCGTGAGAATTTCTGTACAATTCACCTTTCATGGTCAGCCGGGACGCCCTTTCACGCAGGTCAGTCGCGATCGTCTCAAAACCGGGGAAAACGGAAGTCGCCAGGATACTGCCCGCGCTGCTCGACTGGTTCCATAAGCACCAGTACCAGGTTGTGGTGGATCGGGAGACTTCAACTCATGCTCCGGGGATCGAGGTGGTTGATCGCGAGCAGCTTGGCTCCCTGCCCCTGGGTTTCGTCGTTGTGCTGGGTGGTGATGGCACACTCCTGGCCGCGGCTCGATGTGTGGCAAAGCGGGGAATCCCTGTGGTAGGTGTGAATCTCGGCTCACTCGGGTTTCTTACTGAGATACCGCTGGACGAACTTTACCCGACCCTCGAGGGCATCGACGCCGGCCATTACAACGCGGAGGCCCGATCGATGGTGCACTGTGAAGTGATGCGTGAAGGCTCGTGCCTTGCCAGCTACGACGCCCTGAACGACGTCGTCGTCGGCAAAGCCACCATTTCGCGGCTTAATCATTGCAGGGTCTATATCGACGGCGAATTTGTTTCGGATTACAAAACCGACAGCCTGATCGTTTCCACGCCGACCGGTTCCACCGCTTATTCGTTGGCGGCTGGCGGCCCGATTGTGATGCCAACGGTGGCGGCATTGATTGTGACTCCCGTCGCGGCACATTCCCTTACTCACAGACCACTGGTGGTACCGAGTACGTCGAGAATCGAGATTGGCGTCAGCACCGGGGCTGAGCAAGGCTACGTCAGCGTGGATGGTCAGATTGGCATGCCCATGCATGACGGTGACCGCATTCTGTGCAGCATCTCTGAACATCAAGTGAAGTTGTTGCGCATCCGGGGAACGTTTTTCGATGTTTTGCGGGCCAAGCTGAAGTGGGGTCAAACATAAGAATGAAACTCGCGATTCTTCTTCTAAGCATTGCTCTTCCGATGTCAGCGCAGAACAAGCCCGCGGCTGATCTAGTCATCATCAATGCCAACGTGTGGACCGGAGATGATGCGCGGGCGAAGGCTGAAGCGGTTGCCGTCATTGGGGACCGTATCGTCGCGGTTGGTTTTAATGGTGACATCCTGCAATGGCGCGGCTCGCAGACGAAGACGATCGATGCCGCGGGCAAGCTGCTAATTCCTGGATTCAACGATGCTCACGTACATTTCATTGACGGTGGCCGGCAGCTCGACAGCGTCCAGTTGAATGACGCAACCAGCACAGAAGAATTTGTCCGCCGGATAGCTGAGCAGGTGAAGAGATCGCCGAAAAGTGAATGGATTCAAGGTGGCGACTGGGACGAAACCAAATGGAGCCCGCCGAGCCTGCCCACGAAAGAAATGATCGATCCGGTCACACCGGACAATCCCGTTTTGCTCAGCCGGTATGACGGCCACTCGGTGCTGGCGAACTCGATTACGCTCACGCTTGCGGGAATCACGGCCCAAACGCCCGATCCGCCGGGCGGGACAATCGTCCGCGATACGCAGGGCAATCCAACCGGCGTTTTGAAAGACGCCGCGATGGATTTGGCGTATAAAGTTGTCCCCCCTCTCTCGCATGAGCAACTCATGCGGGCGGCACAGCGTGCGCTCGAGCACGCCGCGTCTCTTGGCGTCACCAGCGTGCAGACGATGAACCCCGAGTATTCCGATATCGCCGTTTTTGCGGAGCTGCTACAGAACGGTGAGCTCACGACCCGAATCTATGCCGCTCCGCTGATCACGGGTGTCGACGATCAGGCGAAGATCGGAATTCGGCATGCCTTCGGCGGGCCTTATTTGCGAATTGGAGCAGTGAAGGCTTTTGCCGACGGATCGCTTGGCTCACGGACTGCTTATTTCTTTGAGCCATTCTCTGATGAGCCCGGCAACCATGGCCTGCTCTCTGATGAAATGCAGCCGATTTCTCTGATGCGCGATCGGATGATGAAAGCCGATGCGGCCGGCATACAGATTTGCACGCACGCTATCGGGGACCAGGCGATTTCCATGATTCTTGACCTCTACACCGATGTGGTGAAAGCCCATCGCGGGGCCGAGCGCCGTTTCCGGATTGAGCATGCGCAGCACATGGCGGAGAAAGACTTCGCGCGCTTCGCTCAATTGGACGTGATTGCCTCGATGCAACCGTATCATGCGATTGATGATGGCCGATGGGCGGAAGCTCGCATCGGCCATGACCGCGCCAGCCGCACATACGCATTCCGAACCTTTCTGAACCATGGCGTGCATCTAGCCTTCGGCACCGACTGGGACGTTGCCCCGCTGAACCCGATGCTGGGACTTTATGCGGCGGTAACCCGGGCGACTCTAGACGGCAAAAAGCCTAATGGCTGGTTCCCCGAGCAGAAACTCACGGTTGCCGAAGCGGTCCACGCTTACACGATGGGGTCGGCGTACGCAGAATTCCAGGAAAAGGAGAAAGGTTCGATCACACCAGGTAAACTCGCCGACATGGTTCTGCTGAGCGACGACATCTTTTCCATTGATCCTGTCAAGATTCGTGAGGTCAAAGTTGTGAAGACCATCGTCGGGGGCAAAGTGATCTGGGATCCGAGCCGCAAGGTGCCCTATTCGACTGCGTATTAGACCGAGACGGCTGCAGATCCTTCGCTTCTCGAAGGATGACAACGATGCTGTAGGGGCCGCAGCCTAATTGCCCCAACATGCTCGCCTCATTTACAGTTTCAGCCATGCCCACCAGCGGGGAACGTTTTGAGCGCGCAGTTTCTATCATGGCTCGACTGCGCGCGCCCGGCGGTTGTCCCTGGGACCGCGAACAGACCTTCGACTCGATTAAGCCTTACACGCTCGAGGAAGCCTACGAAGTCGTTGAGGCGATCGATAATCGCGACTGGCACGAACTGACCGGTGAACTCGGCGATCTTCTGCTGCAAGTCCTCTTCTATGCCCAGATGGCCAACGAGCAAGGTTCCTTTTCCATTAATGACGTCCTCGATCGCCTCTCCAATAAGCTTGTCGACCGCCATCCTCACGTTTTTGGAAACGTTAAGGCGGAAACCTCCTCCGAGGTGCTGCGCAACTGGGAGGCTCTAAAAGCGGAGGAAAAGAAAAAGCGCCTCGAGGCTGGTGGTGGCAAAGCGGCAAGGGATGAAGACCAGCCGCAATCGGTCCTGGCGGGAGTTTCCGGAGCCATGCCGGCCCTGCTTGAAGCCCACAAACTCAGTTCGCGTGCGGCTCACGTAGGTTTTGATTGGCCAAATATTGGCGGTCTGTTCGAAAAGCTTGAGGAAGAATCCAAGGAACTCCAGGAGCAGCTCAAGCACTTCCCTCCACCCGGTCCGCAGCCTTGGGGGCGAGGCGTTGCCGGAGCAGGACGTCCGCAGGTCAGCCAGGATCTTCGGGATCGTCTTGAAGGCGAACTCGGTGATCTGTTCTTTGTCCTGGTAAATATCGCGCGTTATCTGTCGCTCGATCCGGAATCAGCGCTGAAAAAAACCAACCGAAAGTTCAAGCGGCGTTTTCAATGGATGGAAGAGCAGCTCCGTGCGTCAGGCCGAACACCGAAGGATACATCTATGGAAGAATTAGAGTCCTTATGGCAGCAAGCCAAGCAGCAGGAGCCGGTCCCACGGTGACCGCGGAATCAATTGTCATTCGCAAATGCGACAGTCTCGACGAAAAGCGCGCGTGTGTAGCGCTGCAAAAGGAAGTCTGGAATTTTACCGACATTGAGCTGGTTCCGTTGCGTATCTTCGTTGTCGCGGAAAAGATTGGTGGTCAGGTAATCGGTGCGTTTGCCAAAGACGAGCTGGTTGGTTTTGCCATGGCGATCCCGGCGGTCCGCAATCGGCATTCGTTCCTGTATTCGCACATGTTGGCGGTTCGCAAGCAATACAGAAACGCCGGGTTGGGACGTCGGCTGAAGCTGTTCCAACGCGACGATGCAATCGCTCGCGGATTCGAATTGATGGAATGGACCTTCGACCCGCTGGAAATCAAGAACGCCTATCTCAACATCGAGAAACTGGGAGCAATCGCTCGTCGCTACAACATCAATCAGTACGGAATCACTTCGTCTCCGTTGCAGGGCGGTTTGCCTTCAGATCGGCTGGTAGCGGAGTGGTGGTTGAAATCGAGACGCGTAGAAAACATCCTTCGGCAGGATAAAAACCCGGGTTTTGAAACGGTAAAGACGATTGCGGTTCCCGCGGAGATTTACGAGTGGAAAGCGCATCTCGAGACTCGCAGCCGCGCCCAGGCGGTACAGGATCGAAATCGGGAGGAGTTGTTAATGGGATTTTCCACTGGCCTCGCTGTGCTTGGCTACGACTGCGATGAGCAAGGAAATGGCGAGTTCCTGCTGGGCCGATGGGATGAAAAGTGGAATTACTCTTAGCGGCCATGGCTTTCGTTTCTATACTTATTTTCTTCTATGAAAATCCACACAATTCAGCTTTATGAGATCCAGATGCCGCTGGTTCATTTTTTTGAGACCAGCTTTGGACGCACCTATGATCGCCGCATTCTACTGGTAAAAGTTGATTGCGACGGAATCACCGGGTGGGGGGAGTGTGTTGCCGGAGAAAATCCTTACTACAGTTCGGAATGGATTGATTCCGCCTGGATTACGATGACGCATTTTCTGGGCCCGGCCCTGGTAGACCGCACGTTAGCGAGCGCGGGGGAGAGCGCGCACCTGATGGGTCAGGTTCGCGGCCATCGAATGGCAAAAGCTGCCATTGAAAATGCTCTCTGGGATGCCGAAGCCAAGCAGAAGCAGGTGCCCTTGTGGAGACTCCTTGGCGGCAAGCAGCGCGAGATTGCCTGCGGGGTGTCGATCGGCATTCAGGACTCAATTGAGCAACTGCTGGAGAAGATTGAGACCGAGCTTGCCGCCGGTTATCGCCGGATCAAAGTGAAGGTGAAACCGGGATGGGACAACAGCGTGCTGGAGCGCATTCGATCACGCTGGCCGGACATCGTTCTGAGTTGCGACGCCAACTCCGCCTACACGTTGGACCAAGTCGAGCACCTTCGCAAATTCGATCAATTTAATCTACTCATGATCGAGCAGCCGCTGTGGAATGACGACATTTACAATCATGGCCGCCTGCAGCGAGAGCTGCGAACCGCGATTTGCCTGGATGAGTCGATTCGTCACGCCCGCGACGCCGCGCAGGCAGTAGAGATCGGCGCTTGTCGCATCATCAACATCAAAGTCGGCAGAATGGGGGGCTTCACCGAGGCGCGCAAAGTGCATGATGTGTGCGCAAGTCACAAAGTGCCGGTCTGGTGTGGAGGCATGCTGGAGTCAGGCGTGGGTCGAGCGCACAACATCGCGCTGTCTACGCTCGAAAACTTTCGCCTGCCCGGAGACGTTTCTGCCTCGAAGCGCTATTGGAAGGAAGACATCATCGAACCCGAAGTCGAAGTCAGCAAGCAGGGCACGATTGTGGTGCGCGACGAGCCCGGCACCGGCTATCGGGTGCGCGAAGATCTGATCGAGCGACTGGCGGTCCGCAAGGAAATGGTTCGGCCCCGCCGCGCAAACACCACGTGACAAAAGCCGATCGCCGTTCTGGTAACATTGCGACCCGTGAATCCTTATGCATCTCTTCTGGGGAATAGCGACCCGCTTCAGGTCGCCGGCGAAACCCCGGTGCGCCTTCGCGACATAGCGAAGAAGCTGGGGCCGAAGGGAATGGAACGCAGCTACGCTCCCGGCAAATGGTCAGCACGAACCATCCTTTGTCATTTGGCGGATTGCGAGGTCGCGTTCGCGTTTCGTTTCCGCCAGGCTCTTGCCGAGTCGAACCATGTGATTCAGCCATTCGACCAGGACGCGTGGGCACGCACCTACTCTTCGCCGGAGCTTTCGGGAGCTGCTGCGATCGAAACCTTCTCGGCGTTGCGCCAGTGGAATGTCGCATTGATGAAGACATTACCGCAGGAAACCTTCTCCAAGCCGGTCACTCATCCCGAGCGTGGCAAGATGACATTCAGGGTTTTGCTAGAAACCATGGCCGGACACGATTTGAACCATCTCCGCCAGCTTGATGCAGTTGCGGCAAGTCTATAGTCCACGCTGTAAGTCGTTTTCGGCGGCGCCGGAAATTCTCGCCCTCGTTTAATTCAGGTCGCTCGCAGCACGGTATGCGAACTAAGGCTGGGCATGATCTTCGTTTGGCGTTAGTGCGGGTGGTGGCGGTTCCAACCCGAATGAGGGCAATGATACCGGACTGGGCGGAATTCCTTTGGCGCTTACGATGGCCCAATGCCACTCCTGATCGGAAGCGACGGAAGCACCTAATGTTTCTCGGAGGATCGTAGTTGCCAGAGGCGCCGCAGTTCCCTTCAAACGGTAAAGCAGGGTTAGATCAGAGGGCTTTTCACTGGGTACAGCCGATTCCTGCGAAGGGGCATCCTGCGCGATAGCTGGCAGAAGCCGCGGGGTCTGGTACACGGCTGCTGTTTCGGTCTTTCGAACCATCGTCAGGCCAATGGTGATTTCCTTTACGTTCCAGTCTGTGCCGTTGAAAAGCGTGACCTGCATTCTGTCGCCATCGATCCTTGCCGGGCCTTCCAGTTTAGCCAGCTCACTTTGCGGCAGTTCCTCTGCGACATAGGGGGTCGTGATCAACGAAGTTGCGTCGGCATTGAAGGAGAGACTGCAGGTTCCGTCGGGCGAAGACATGCGAAACTGGTTCGCCGGACTATCCAAAGACAACACCGGTCTTGCATTCAGCTTGTGGCTCTCAACCTGGTCCATGATTTGTGACAGGTTGTCATTGTCGATAACGACCGGCGGGGCCGGTTCTTTGACCGGCTCTTTCGCCTTGCGAAGAGCTCTGGCCACGTCCCCCAGCGAGACGGAATCATCCTGGGCGGCGACGCGCATGGGCACAAGAAACACCCAAGCTGCCAGGGCTATCCCGAGATATGCCTCACGTCTCATCGCAAATAGAAACGGTCCTTCCGCGATTGTAATCAGGAGAAGTAAGAGAATTCAGCGAGGCAGGACAAACTTCTGTCTTAGAACTTTAGATCAGAGAGGGGAGCCAGGGCATGCGGGGACGAAGTAACACGCAACGGGGTTCCGCACGCCCCTGGAGACAACGCTCACAGCAGGCCAGAAGAACGTAAGCGAGCTACCGGATCGGAAACTGGCACCGGTTCGCGCCTGAAAAACCAGCGAGCCACCGCAAATCCCAGCGCTACGTAGCACAGATGCACCAACTTCATGATCCACCCCCGACCTCATGCATCGGCAACTTGGGGGAGCTCCATTAGTGACACAGTAGCAATGGAGCACGAAGGTATCAACGCCCGATCGTGCTATCGACGTAGCACGAAAGGGTTGGACTGAAACCAAAAGTAACTGGGAAAGTAACAGGCGACCCGAATATGCGGCTACGCCGTCAGCAAATTGGCACTCGGGTCGACCAAGGCAACAACTTCCGCTTTTTGCGTGCATCGCTCCAGGGCATCGGCGAGTACTTGGGGGAAGGTGCAGATGAGCAAGTTCAAATCAAGTTGCAGCTCGCGCACAGTGTACTGGCGATAGACGGTGATCGCACCGCACAGACGGCCTTTGCTGCTGACGAGATCAAGTTTCAAGCTGCAGGCACCGGCAAGGTCCGGGCTGGCAAAGGCACTTGGGTTTGTCCATCGCAGGCAGGGATCCGTGCCGCGGTCAGAGACCAGGTACAGGCCGCGGACTTGAGGCAGTTCATTGGAAGCGATGTAAAGTTGCAAATCAAAGGCGTCAAAATCGTTGTTATTCAGCGCCGCCATGAGTATGCGGCACAATTGTTCATAATCAGTTGTGACCTTAAGTTCCTCGGTCGCCCGCCGGAGAGCCAGATTATTGATGAGGATTTGCCGCTCAATCGTCCGCTGTGCGACTCGCTTGAGTTCACCGAATTCCAGGTAGCCGAGGTGTTGGACGCCAATCCAAACACCGGTGCCGAGCACTGCGAGAACCAAGCCCAAGGCTCGCTCGGTCGGCCAGAGCAGGAACAGACTAAGCAATGCGAAGATGGCGGAGACAGCGTAAAGGGTGATGGCAACCTGACGTTGAGAAAGGCCACGCTGCAATAGCTTGTGATGGATGTGCTCACGGTCTGCTGTGAATACCGGGCGTCCACTCAGGTAGCGACGAAGCACGGAAAGCGTGCTTTCCAGAATAGGAAGACCAAATGAGACCACTGGAATCGCTACAGCGATGATCGTTGGAGCCTTTTGTGCTCCCTGCAATGCCAGGGCGCTGAGCATGAAGCCTATGAACAGGCTGCCGCAATCGCCTAAAAAAATCGTTGCCGGGCTGAAGTTGAACCGCAAGAATCCAAGAGTGGCCCCGACCAGCGCGATGGCCATGATGGAAACCAGATTGGCCCCGTTGACCAGAGCCACGGTGAAAACCACGAGACTGGAAAATAGCGCGGACCCTGCTGCAAGACCATCCAGCCCATCAATGAGATTAAAAGCGTTGGTAATCGCGACAACCCATAGGATGGTAAGCGGCAGACTGAGAAACCACGGGAAGTGATGGTTAGCGAAAAGCACAGGCAAATCGAGCACGCGAAGTCCACCTACAAATAGCAGCGTCGCGGCAACGCCCTGAACGACAAATTTAACCCAGGGACCCGCCGAGCGAAGGTCATCGTAGACGCCCAGAAGGAACACTAATGCACCCGAGACCAGCATCGTGAGGATGGTTCGACCGGGAATCGCATCATGCGGCGCAAACAGCAGGGCTAGCGGAAGACTTCCGAGAAAAGAACCGAAGATTGCGATCCCCCCCAGGCGCGGGAGAGGCCGATTGTGTAAATGACGAGCCAAGACCGGTGCGGCGACCCAGCCATGACGGTTAGCTAGATCACGCACCCACTTGGTAAGAGCGAACGATAGGAAAAGCGAAAGGAGGAAAGTTGCCAGATAGGCGGTCAGCAAAAGCCCCTCCTGGTGGCTATTCCGAACCTGAAGAGGGGTGGAATATTGTGCGGGAGTGTCCTGATAATTTTCCTCCGCTTTTTAGAGCAAACCTCACCCCGTCAACCTATGACGACTGATTGAATCGTACGATTGCTCAACGCCGTACACTATTCTCTAATTTGGTACCAAGGTCAGCATTCACTCTTCGCTGTTGCCGAACTATGGTCTCCTTCTGAAAGCTTCCGAACAGCGAATTTTGGCGTGTTAGACTTGCGGCGGAATTATCATGCCTGCTGCAATAAATGCGCTATGGAAGCGGCTTCCGTCTCTGGCTTACGTGCTGATTCTTGGGTTGGGCATGCCAACTACTCTTCTAGGACAGGATAGTGCACCGAAAGCGGGAGAACTCCAGCGTCCTGCACAGGTCCAGGCATCTACCGTAAATTCGGGCACCAGAAGTACGTCAGAGGATGGGTTACTGCTGCTGGGTGCAGCAGATTTACTTGATATCAGCGTCTACAACGTCCCCGAACTGACGACAAAAGCGCGGATCGACAGCAACGGCGAAATCAATCTCCCACTCATCAACAACGTGCGGGTTGCCGGCCTCACAAGCGAGGGGGCGGAGAAGGTGATCGAGAAGCGGCTGGCCGAGGACGGATTCGTAAAGAATCCTCACGTGACAGTGTTCGTCAACCAATCGGTCTCGCAGTTTGCCAGTGTCCTGGGGGAAGTGACAAGGCCGGGAGTTTATGCGATCGCCGGCGAACAGCGGCTGTTTGATCTGATCTCAAGCGCCGGGGGCTTGACTGAAAAGGCAGGCCGCAGCATCAGCGTGACACACCGCAGCCAGCCCGAAGCGCCAACCACAGTGGCGATCTCACGCAGCTTAGCGGAGCATCCGGAGAGCAACATACGCATCATCGCCGGGGACACGATTATTGTGCAGAAAGCTGATGTGGTTTACGTGGTGGGGGACGTGGGGAGGCCGAGCGGAATGCTGATGGAGAGCGGAGGACTAACCGTCTTGCAGGCGATCGCGTTAGCGGGCGGCACTACGCGTACAGCGAAGCTTACCGGCGCCAGAATCATCCGCAAGGGACCGAATGGAATCAGCGAGACGCCGGTTCAGCTGAAGAAGATTCTCGAGGCCAAGGCACCGGACTTGCCCATGCAACCGGATGACATTTTGTTTGTGCCCACCAGCGCAGGAAAAGCGTTTGCAGGACACACCCTGCAAGCCGCTCTACAGGCAGCGGCGGCAGCAAGCGTGATTACAGCCATACCTTGAATTTACGCAGCCGCCGTGGCTTGCATCAACTCGCCGCCAGTAACATCCTCCAACACTCGCAGATAGGTTTCGGCCGTTTGTCTGCGTGTAAAGTTCTGCAGGATGTAGCGCCGCCCGTTTCGGCCAAACTCGCCACACAAATCAGGATCGTCAGCCAGTCGTGAGATCGCGGCGGCGAGGTCGGCAGCGTTTTCAGGCTCTACGAACACTCCAGCGTTTGCACCCTGAACGATTTTTCGCGCCAGGCCGTCCACTCCGACGATGACTGCACGACCGCACGCCATGAACTCCAGCAGCTTCGTGGGGAGAACTGCGTTGAATAAACCGGACTTTCGAAGCGGAACAAGACACACATCCGAAGCTGCAACGTATGCAGGAATCTTTTCTCGGGGCTGCTGATCGATAAACCGGACATTGCCTATGTTTCGTTGTCGAACCAGAGACATGATTCTCTGTTTATCAGCGCCTTCACCCAGAAATACGAAGAGTATTTGTGGAGATGAGGACTGGAGTCGGGCAGCCGCCTCTACTGCAG
The DNA here is from genome assembly GCA_035623255.1 of Terriglobales bacterium. Classification (GTDB taxonomy): domain Bacteria; phylum Acidobacteriota; class Terriglobia; order Terriglobales; family Acidobacteriaceae; genus JAFAGX01. The sequence goes on from DASPTU010000093.1 coordinate 116,816, forward strand.
TTTCGAGGCCTTGTGCCATCCCCAGGGTCCCGATGTATGAAACCACGAATTTTTCTTCCAGGTGCAGTGCCGCGCGTATTTCGGAAGTCTCACGCGGTTTGAAAAGATCTGTATCAACCCCGTTTTCGACAAGGGCAATTTTGTCTGGTGAAATCCCCCAGTTTGCGATCAAGGGGTCTTGAAAAGCTGGTGTGACTACTACGATGCGGTCACAACCTCGGTATAGAACCGTGGCGAGGCTTTTCAGACTGCGATACAGCAGTGAGTCCTGATCGCCAACACCCACGGCAGCCAGCGACTCTGGCCAGAGATCGCGAACCTCAAGAATGAATGGAACTCGCTTCCATCGCGCAAGCCAGTAACCTGCGGCCCCGACCAGAAGTTGTGGAGATGTGGCAATAACAACATCGGGGCGTGATACGAACATACCTGTACTTGCGGCCGACAAGGCGAACGAACTGTAATTCAGCATGCGTTGATGAGGTCTCCGGTTAGGAAGCGGCAACAGCCAGGTCCGGATCAGGTTAATTCCATCCATCCGTTCACGACAGGCCAGCCGCCATAGTTTGTGACGATATTCATATGGAACAACCCCGGTTGGGTGGTTGGGGAATCCGGTCAGGACTGTTACTTCGTGGCCGGCGTCTGTCCACAGGCGCGACAACTCTGCAACCCGCGCCGCCGGAGCACCCATCTCCGGAGGAAAATATTGCGATACGTAGAGAATCTTCAAAGGATCAGTAGTAGCAGAGCTTGAATGCAGCCTTGCAGCAAAGGGCCCGCGTGCGATTCGAGCGATTGCGCCCATAGGCTTCCCATTTATCGGCAAAGCCGCCGAAAAATGGGTCTCCGGTTAAACGCTGCATCACTCGAAGCTGAACAATGTGCAGCCGATGGTAGAAGGGACTGGCGATCATCGGCAATGTGGTGCCGGACTGCTCATAGAGCGACCAAAAGCCGAGATCATAGCGAGGCAGATGCTTGCGTAGAGTCTGCACCGCCTGGATGAAAAGATCCCTGGCCTGGGCATTTTGGGTAGCAAGAAAGTAGTCGTAAACACCCCAAACGGCCCAGATAAAGCCGTTCAAGATGTGAGTCGGTGGCGAAACGATATATTCTTCAAACCAGATGTTTCCATGCGGATCAGTAAACGTGACACCCCCTTGCTCGACGGACTGTCCGAAACTCGCAAACGCCCGCTCGGCAGTTTCCAGGTACTTGGCGACACCAGTCTCACGGTGAGCGCGCACCAGCAAGGAGATTCCCTGCCCTTGGGCCAGGGCGGAGTACCACGGAGCCTTGAGCCGCGAGCGATACTCCCAATCGAAATAATGATTCCAGGCCCAAGTGCCGTGCGAATTCCTGGTGAGATGGGTGGAGAGCCAGTCACTGGCGGCAAGGAACTTCGTCCGAGGAAATTCCCTTCTCGATCGGCAAAAAAGGTTGTGGTTGCCGAGGCCCCACTGCGCAATTGCGATCGGATTGTACTGGCGACCGATTCGACCGTGGTAATTCAGCAGGGGAATTCCCGATTGGTCATAATCGCCTCGATAATCAGCTTTTTCAAAAAATGGCATGTAATATTCGCCGAGCCGCTCAAAACCGGCGCGTGGATTGAGTTCGGGCGCTTCATGCCAGAAGGTGAGATGACTCCGAATCGGAGTCGCGTAGGCAGTGAAGATACGCGAATAGTACTGCAGCCGTGCTGTTAGCGACATGTGGGGTTTAGTGAGAAATTCGCCACAAACTAGTTTCGCAATCTGAGTGCTTTACCGCGATGGTTGTAAGCGCGAGTACACCGCTGCTGTTGTCGCCGTCCGGGAACACGGCGTTTCCGTACTGAAACAGTCTCATTGGCCAGGCGTCTTTTTGCCAGCTCAAGAGTGCCCCGAAGCTCGCCGTGCCCGCTCTGCCATAAATGCCGACCTCCCGGTGCGGATTGGCGGGGCTCGGTTCAACCATGGTGGAGAAGAAAAGGTCCTCACCAACGCAACAAGCGCAAATGGAAGAACTGATCAGCGCGGAGAGCCGCGTTAGATTTCCTCTGCGGTCAAGATGATAGATGTGATTTTGTTCCAGTGGCGTGTCGGAAGAGAAATAGAGCCCGTCAGGTGCAGGGACCAAAGCGGCGGACCGGGTTTGCTGACTACCGGACAGCAGAACTTGCACATCACGGAAATCGCAGGAGGCGCGGATAATTCGGCACTCGCGCCCACTATCGCCCGTCAGAATCCATAAACAGTTTTCCCACTGATCGTAAACGATATTGTGGACGTGGCGAATCGAGTTCCTGGGAAAGCTGTAGGCAACATCCCAATGCCGCCCGTCATCGGTCGAGGCATAGACGTGCACTTCGTCGCGCAGCGGATTGTCAAAATACTCGCCCCAGAAGACATTGTTGTTAGGCGTGACTGCAAGGTGCAACGGACGGGTGCCACGTAAGACTCTGTGAGTTGTAGAAAATTCTGGTTCTCCGGGAAGGAGAGTAACGATAGCATTCGGAATCGCGGCAACTAATCCGCCCGACTGCAGAACAGCCAGAGCGTGGAAGCCGTCACGAAAGAGGCGTGCGGTCAAACGCGAGAAACAACTCAGCTTGCGCCACCAGGCTGGTTCGGCTGTGGCCACGTGTTCCCAGTGAATCGCATTTTGTTTGGGCACAATCTTCGCTCGCAGCAGTTCATAGCCGCGAGAGGCATAAAGCAAGTCGTTGTGCCAGGCCAATACCCGCATTCCCAGGAATGCAGCGATCTTCGAAAGCTTCAGCTCGGCTGGCTTTGAGGCAGTAGGCGGAAGTGAAAGAGTAGCCAAGGTTGTTCAGTTATCCGATCGGGATACCAGATACGGACCAATGGCGAGCGCATCCATACGCGTCCGTTGGAAGCAGTCGATTGCTTCCTTGGGCGCACACACAATGGGCTCATTCTCGTTGAAGCTCGTGTTTAGAAGGACCGGCGTGCCGGATTTTCGGCCAAAGGTTCGGATCAGATCGTAGTAGAGAGGATTCTCCTGCCGTGCCACGCTTTGCAAACGCCCGGTACCATCAACGTGATTCACGGCACACAGTTGCTCACGCTTCTCAGGACGGATTTTGTAGACGTGAAGCATGAAAGGCGACGGATGGTCGTGCTCAAAATACTCGTGTTGGTGTTCCGCCACGACCGAAGGAGCAAACGGACGAAACCACTCGCGGTGCTTGATTCTTGCGTTGAGAACGTCTTTCATGTGCGGGAGGCCGGGATGCGCCAGAATCGAGCGATTCCCGAGCGCGCGCGGTCCCCACTCCATGCGCCCCTGAAACCATCCAACCACCTCGCCCGCTGCGATCCGGTTGGCTACTGACTCAAGTAGCGGCTCACGCTCCAGCTTCTGAAATCGCAGGTTGTTCTTTTTCAATTCAGCCTCGATCTGTGGCGGAGAAAATTCCGGGCCGAGGTAAGAATGTCTCATCTCGTGACGTCGTGGCTGATTCAGAACTGCGTGGTAAGCATAGAGAGCGGCTCCAACCGCCAATCCTTCATCACCGGCGGCCGGTTGAATCCAGGTGTGGCGAAATGGCGTGTGGTCAAATAGTTTTCCATTGGCCACACTGTTGAGCGCGCAGCCGCCAGCCATTACAAGTTCTTCGACTGGCACGCGTTTGTAAAGCTGATTCAAGAGGTGAAAGAAGACCTCTTCGAAACGCTGCTGCATCGCGTAGGCAAGGTCGATCTCGCGCCGTGTAAGATCACTTCGAGGCTGGCGTGGCGGCCCAAAGTGCTTCACCATTTGCTCCGAAAAATGGCGGGCCAAATGAACCCGACCGTCGGGCAAGACCTGCATGCCCTGGTTGCTGCCAAGCGGCTTGAAATAATCGACATCGAGCTTGAACGTACCGTTGTTAAGACCAACAATCTTGCGAAGTTGCTCGTAGTGTGTGTCTTTGCCATACGGCGCCAAACCCATGACCTTGCCTTCATCGCCGTATTGGCCATAGCCGATGAACTCGCAAATCATGGTATAGAAGCTGCCCAAGGATTGAGGCAGGAAGACCCGTTCGAGCACATGAATGAGGTTGCCGCTGCAACGCGCCATCATGGTAGAGACGAAGTCGCCTGACCCGTCGTAGCTGAAACCGGCCGCTTTTTCCCAAGGAGAGCAGTAGTAAGCACTGGCAATGTGAGCAATGTGATGCTCGACATGGTGCTGGCGGAGGCGCAGTGTCCGCGGGTCGACATCGAGAGCTTCGGCAAGGAGGGACCGCAAATCGCGCATCGCCTGCTTGCGACGGCGAAGCCAAATAAAATTCAGAATCCCGCGGGGATTGGCGAGTGCATATTGCACTTTTTTCGCAAGATTCGCGTCACTGTCCTGGCCGACGGCCACGTGATCGACATCGCTGATTCTTGCACCCAGAAAGTCGAGGCAGGCCCGGATTGCCAGAGTAGGAAGTCCCGCATAATGCTTGATGCGATTCAAACGCTCTTCGGCAATCGCAAACTTAACCTCGCCGTCTTCCACGATGGCAGCCGACGAATCGGCATGAAACATGTTTAATCCGAGGATCAGCATGGAAACGAAAGAACCCTCATAGTTTTTTGGCGACGAACATGAGTAAGGGTCCCCAAATGGAGCTACGCTGGGCCAAATCAGGAAGTGGGCTTCCAAAAGGCAGCAGTCTGTTGAGCGCAAATCCTGTTCGTGCTAGTAGTGCTTCGAATTCCGATGCCGAGAATTCCTGCCGGGAGTAGTCCAAGAAATCCAGCCAGTCTCTTCTCAGGAAGTCTGCAAGGCGGTGGCACGTAACCTGAAAGCGTCGCACGATCGAGTTGCGGTTAGGCACCGACACAAGCAACCGCCCTCCCGGCTTCAGAACCCTGGCAAATTCCGTCAGGCAAGCGGTTGGGTCGGGGACGTACTCCAAAACGCTCGAGCACAAAATGCCATCTACTGATTTGTCGGGTGCAGGAAGTTGAGCAATGGTGTTGATCCTGGCAAAGCGGACGTGCTCAGAGAATCCGGTCGAATGGGCGAATAGAGCAGCGGTAGTTACCATCTCGGAAGCTGCATCCACTCCCAGCACGCGGCATCCGCGGGCAGCGAGCCAACGCGAAAGTGTGCCGGTACCGCAGCCAGCATCCAGCCATAAGGTACCTCTTAGATGGCAACCCTCCAGACATCTTGAGAGTAGTGTTTCCCGAGAGCGAAACGAGGACTTTTGGTAACGGCGTTCCCAGCCGACTGCGAGGCAACCGTGATAAGCGACGGCGTCAGCAGATGAGCCACTATGCATCAGAGGCAGAGTTCCCGCTGCTTTGCAATTCATAAATCTTGGCTTTGATGTGAAAAAACTGAATACCTTGAAAGGCACAATAGATCAGGCCCGGGACACCGTCCAGAAGTCCCAAACGAAAAAGATACCTGTAAAGAAAGAAAAGTAATGGAGAACCGGGCAAGCCGAAGAATTTCGATTTCAGCCAGCGCCTGCGCTGCGCCTGGGTTCCGAAGAGTGAAGGCGCGAGATCATCACATCCAGGCTTTCGTTGCAGCCAAGCTTTTGCCTCCCAGTTGGAGTAGTCATCGTGTTTGCGGATGTAGCGGGAAAGTGATTCGACATTGTAGTGACGAAGCGGGTTGCGGAACCTTCCAGTTTTTCCCTTTACGATAACGTGCTCATGAACTTCCATGTCGCCCATGGAGGGGTTCTGATCGCGGAGGCGGCACTCGAAGTGTCCCTTGCCGCGCCGAAACAGCGACAACTTATGGAAATCGGCACCCGCATGTCGCAGACGCTGACCCAGAAAATGCATCTGCAACGAAATGTAATAGCCATCGAAATGAGAGTCTCGAATCGACTCGCGGAGCTCTGAAGCCAACTCCGGGGTGAGCGCTTCATCAGCATCCAGGAGAAGCACCCAGTCATAAACCAAAGGAAGCGTATCTAGTGCCCACTGACGTTTTTTGGGCCATCCGCCGTGATAGTAAAACTGGACCACCTTCGCGCCGAAAGAACGGGCAATTTCAACTGTGTCATCGCTGCTTTGAGAATCGATGACGTAGACCTCGCCGGCTTCATATATCGAAGCCAGGCAACGAGACAAATTGTGCGATTCATTGCGCACGGGGATGATAACGCTGATCGGCAAAAGATGATCAGGTTTGACGGGCTGCAATCTCTGGAGAACTTGCGTTTCGAGGGTCATCGATTCTGCGATCATGCTACCGGCCATCTCGAGCAGAGCATATTGACATGCAAGATGCGAGCGGCGGCTTAAGCCGCTGGACTGACTTCCGCGGCACGTCGACCAGCGTAGAACAACGACCTGACGTAATTGTGCAGTCTTTGCGGCCAGTCGCGGCGCATGCATGGCTTCTCAAGAAGCAAGAAATAGCACCCGCAAACTGCCACGACTGCCCCGCCGACTAGGAAGAACTGAAGCAGGAAATACATCCAGAACGGCTGACCGGCGCCAAGGTTTTTGGTGAAGCGCCCTACGACTGAGATCACTTCATAGTGGATGAGGTAAATGGAGTAGCACATGCCTCCTATAGCGGTGATCCATGGGGCCGAGAAGCAACGGCGCGTCAGAGTGCCTTGCAGAGCCGCGCAATAGAGCAGCAAGATCAGGAACGGGAACAGCCAACGAGTGAGCTGATCGGATTGCAGCAGGGCGATCAGCCCCGGCCAGCCGATGAGGGTGATCGCATCCCAGTAGAAACCGGATCTCCGATCCGGTTTCCAGTCCGCAACAAAAAGATCTGCCACCAGAAAACCCGCAAGGAAATACTGCATATAAGCCAGAATGGAGAGCGCCATACGAGCATCACGCAAGAAAAAATTCTGAGCTGCGCTAAATGCGATGATCATTGCAATGAGCAGACTACGTCGAAGGCCCTTGCGTGGGACTGCAAATAAAAGAGTGAGCAATGGCACCAGTGAATAGAACTGCACCTCGATTTCAAGCGACCAAGCCACTCCGATGATGGGGCTGGCGTGTCCGTAGATGACATTGTGCAAATACAACAGGCTGGCAGAAAGGCGAGGTAAGAGGTCCGTGATTGTCTCTCCCTGAGCCCAGACCGCAATGACCAGCAGGACAAGAACCGTTACAAAATACGGAGGCTCCAAGCGGGTCAACCGGCGGAGATAGTACTTGCGCAGGTTCACGACCGGACCACCCGCGAGGCGGTGGGTGGCAAATGGCAGCGCCAGAATAAATCCGCTTATGACGAAAAACAGTTCGACCCCGCGGAAGCCAACCGACGCCATTTGAGCCAGCCAACCGGATTGATCCAACATGCCGGAATGATGCTGCGGCCACTTGGCGACCAGGTAGCCATTCAAATGGAAAAGAACGACAAGGGTGATTGCGACAAAGCGCAAACCATCCATCTCCGGAATGAAGGTCCCAGACGTCGTCTCGCGGGCAAGATTGCGCAACAGCCAATCGTGAGCATGGCCGATCTTTTTTATTACTAGTGGAAGCATCAGTCGAAACGAAGAGAGGATTCGGCGAAGCCGTCACGAATCACAGAAAGCATTCCCCTGCGCTCTTGTCCAACATAAACTTCATGCCTGTAGCGAACGGAGCACGACACTGCCTCAGATCGACAGCAGGCTTCTCGAACTTCTTGTCTGTCCCCGAGACCACGCACCGTTGCAAGAAGAGAACGGATGTTTGGCTTGTGGTGTGGGACATCACTATCCGCTTGTAGACGGGGTTCCAATTTTTCTGCTGTCTGAGACCGCGCAGACCCATGTGGAGGCAAAGGGCTCGCTGGAGGCCGCTGAAAGTCCCCACATCACATCGTCACCGGCGAGTGCCACGGTGGACGGGATTGATGGTTTCGTGCAGCAGATTATTGCGGGTACCAACGGCTGCCTCTACATTCCGCTGATCGGGAAACTGCGCGAGTACCCAATTCCTGCACTCAGGCTCCCTCCCGGCGAAGGCAAGCGTTTCCTTGAAATCGGATGCAACTGGGGCCGATGGTGCATCGCTGCGGCGCGAGCGGGATACCGCCCCATAGGCATCGATCCGTCCTTGAAGGGCATTCGCGCAGCCCGTCACGTTGCACGGCAGCTTGGCGTGGACGCGCATTATGTCGTTGGTGATGGCCGCTATCTGCCGTTCACCGATACGACCTTCGATCAGGTTTTCTCCTACAGTGTCTTGCAGCATCTTTCAGGAGAGGATGTCTCGCAAGTTCTGGGCGAGATGGCCCGAGTCATGTACAGCGATTCAAATTGCCTGGTGCAGATGCCAAATCGCTTTGGAGCTCGCTGTTTATACCATCAGGCCCGCCGCCGCTTCCGGCCTGCCCGCGATTTCGAAGTGCGGTATTGGAGCCTCAACGAGCTACATGAGATTTTTTCCCGAGTATTTGGATCCGTACGAATTCTCGTGGACGGCTTCTTTTCGTTGAATCCACAAATCAGTGACGTACACCTACTTCCTCGGAAATACCGGCCAGTCATTTACGCGTCGGAAGCCTTGCGTGCTGTAAGCAGTAAACTTTCCTCACTAACCTACTTCGCGGACAGCCTGTACGTCAGCGCCACTCGCAGCCGTTGAGTCACGGGACCGAGACAAGGGCTTGCAACTCCCCGAGAGCTCAAAAGCGAGTGTCACCAGCTCGTGGACGTGTTTAGCCCACGAGAAATCTCGAGATCGGCTTCTCGCCGCAGCTGAAAGCTCCCGGCATAAAGCGGGAGATTCCGCAAGGCGGACAATTTGCGCCGAAAGCTCTTTTGATGAAAAACGTTGGAAATAGAGAGCAGCTCGGCCGCATATTTCGCGGTGTACCGGCAAATCCGAAGTGACCACCGGAAGTCCGCATGCCATCGCTTCCACCAAGGGGTGCGCAAAGGTTTCGGCATAAGCCGGACTCACGTAAATATCGCACTGCTTGTACAACTGGTGAAGCTGTCGATAAGGAACGGCTCCCAGCTGCACAACTTCTTCCTCGATGCCAAGCCGTCCTACCAGAGCGGCGGCGCGTTCTGCGCGATATGAACCAGGGTTGTCGTCTGAACGCAGATTGCAAGTCAGAAATAAACGGATTTTCTTTCTAAGGCGCGCCCGCAGATTCGGGATGGCCCCGAGCAGAGTTTCGAAATTGCGGTAATAGTTGTAATGACTGACAAATAGAAGTCGCAGTGCATCTTGGGACGAGTCGAGCCTGTGCCGGATGTTCTCGGGCAGCGGGGTCCTATCCGCAAAGAAGACTTCCTGATCAAAACCGTGATAGATGGAGGAGACTTCTTTTGCGGCCCACTTTCGAAGATCCTCCGCGAAGCTCCGGCTTGGCGCCACGGTTGAATCCGCCCAATGAATCGAGAGTCGGGCGAAGAAGCTCTTGATCCTGTTCTCCCGCAGGAGCAGATATTCCTTGCGCGAACGCAGATCGTTTGAGAAGTCAGACGAAGTGTAAAGAGAATTACCTGAAAGCAGGATTTGAGGAACGGGTGAATACCACAGCGCGAAATTGCCTGCTGAAATGAGAACGTCTGCCCCGGAGCGGCGAATAATCCCCGGCAATCGAGTCTGTTCAAACCAGAAGCGCCGCGCCGCATCTGCCGGGACGAGGATATCGTGAACCGTGATTCTCTCCGAATCAGGAAGCTCACGGCGGAGCTTGCGGTTAACTGCGACCGTGGTTCGAACACCGGGACAGGCAGACAAATTCGGCAGAACATTGCGGACGTAGGTAAAACCGCTGGCACAAGAGGCTCCCAGTGCGTTCAGGAAAATGTGCATGATCGAGTTTCTGCAACGGCGCCCAGCCGGCCGGAGAAGGCAGGTGAAGGATATGTGATAGCTGCATACATCACAGGCCTTGAGGGAACAAAGTCTGAAAGCATGAAGGCAAAGATCCAGAAAAGAACGCAGGTGTGATAACCGACTGCGAATAACCAGTCTTCGAAGCCGGCGTGTACCAGCGCTCCGACTACAAATATTGCGAGGGGAACAGCCGGCGAGGATGATAGCCCGGTTCGTCGGATCCAGAGCAAAATCCGGGCAACCTTACCAACAAGCAACAGTAACAAAGCCGCAAAAGGTGCAAAGCCGACCAACCCGACCCATTCGGCAATCTCGAGGTAACTGTTGCCGTGCTCACGCGTAACCTGTCCCACTGAGGAGAACTTTTCATTGACCTGCGTTTTGTCATAGGCGGTAGCACTAGTGCCAAAACCGGTCCCGAACCATGGGTGCTGTTGCAGGGAAGACAAGGTTTTTTCCCACACGGTCTTGCGCGACGCCAGGACGCCCGCCTCACGCTTGCCCTTGTATACAAACCTCGAAGTCATAGAGCCATCGTCGGATTGGTTCACCGCAGGCAACGGCACTACAGTGGCCACAATGACCGCGGTCGCCAAAGCGACAACAAAGCTGGTCAGCAAAAACCGGTAGCGGCGCAAAGCAATACAAAACAGAGTAGAAGAGGTCAAGGCTGCGATGATCCCCGCACGTTCATAGCTGCTCAACAGCAACAGTTGACATAGCAGCACGGCGAGTATCCTGCGTCTTCGCAGGGAACGGGACTCGCTGACAAATGTCCCCCAAAGCAAAAAGGGGAGCGCCACCACACCCATCACAACACCTAATGAGTTGCGGTTCCCAAAGAGTTCCAAGCGCAGCGGAAAGTATGCAATGGCACTTATGTAGACCAGAAGTTCGCATGCCAACAATAGTCCGGCAAAGAACTTCTCTTCCCTTCCGATCAGGGCGGCGCGCGCTCCGGTAACCGCGTAGACAAACAGCAGCAGCAGGCTTAGTGATTTCAGCAGCGCGACATCGGGGTAGGACGAAACGAATGCCGAGACAGTTGCAGTCAATACGCAGGCCAGCGCAAGCAGGTGAAGCAGTCCCAGGGGCAAGTAATTGTGCCTGAGCCACCAGAGTAATCCCACGGTGGCGCCGACTGCGAGAACGATCCAGCGCACAGAAATCCACACTTCGTGCGCTGGGACCGCCATTCCCGCGAGTAAAAACACGAAAATGAGAGCAGGAAAGAACGCTTCGCGGAAGTTCCACAAAACCGCCACCAGCAATTGCAGAAATATCACTCCACTCAGGAGGGTCGGGTCTGTGTAGTATGACGGCCGGAAAATCACCGAATACAGCACAACCATGCAGGCAACTACGGCCCCAACCACGAGCCACAACCTGTGCTCAGGCATGCTTCGCCTCCAAGCATGAGAGCGCTGCGTCTGCTATCCCGGCGGCGCACGCCTCTGGTGAGTGATCGTGTATCTTTCGGAGGCTCGCTTGTCCCATCGCGATCCGAAGTTGACCATCCTCTGCCAGTTCGTGCATGGCAGCAGAGAGCCGGCTGATATCACCCGGTGTGAACAGTCGGCCATTGTGACCGTCAGCCACCAGGTCTTCGGCACATCCGGCTGCGTTGCTGCAAATGACCGGCAGTGAGCAAGCCATCGCTTCATTGATCACCAGGCCCCAAGGATCGCTGTGTGTGGGGAAAACAAATGTTTCCGCCAGGCCGTAGCAGATCGCCAGGCTCTCAGGTTGCAGAAATCCGGGGAGATGAATTGCTCCCGGCCGCACCGCAGCAACTCGCTTTTCAAGCCCCGGACGAGCAGACCCATCTCCCACGAATACCAGTCCGACATTGGCTCTAAGATCGCGGGGCAGCGCTTCATATGCTTCAACCAGATCGAAGATTCCTTTTTCTCTCTCCAAACGACCGACAAATAAGAAATATCGTTCCGGCAAATTGAGTCGCTGCCGATGCTGACTGGCATCTCTGCGCGCGATCTCGGCTGTCATCGAGAAAAACGCCACGTCAACCGCATTGGGGGCGGTGAAAATCCGGGCCTCGGGCACTGCGTAGCTTCCGACATATTGAAACGATGACTTTCCGGCTACGACAAAGCCGTCGCAAAGCCGCAGGAACCTGGTTTTTAGGGACCGCAGCAGCGCTAATCCGCTTCTGAAGTCTCGTGTGGTGCTCTCGATCCACACCAGGAAAGGGACACCATTGCGCCGTGACCAACGCATGGCTTCCCAGGAAGCAATGTAGTTGTAACCGCCGCAAATGATCACATCCGGTGCGGACTGTCTCAAGCTTTCATCGACTCCCCAGTTCAGCAAGATATTGTGGCCGTATACTCTTCGTCGCCAGGAGGGCAGGACCTCGAATGAAAAACGAATCTCATCCGTGGGCACCAGCCACTGCCGCTGCGTGGGATCGGTTTCGGCAAGGAAAATGACATGCAGATCGATTCCGGGCTGACGAGCAAGAACATTGAAAACGGGTACGCGATATGGCGCAATGATTTCGGTAATAAGCACGAGGCGAAGGGTCAAGCCAGGCACTCCTTGTAAAGTTGCGCGAGACGCGCTGCCTGATGTCGCAACGTGAACCCTCCGAGGATGGTCGCTCGAGCTGCATCGCCGATACGCCTTCGCAGTTCCTTATCGCTTAACAATGTGGAGAGCGCATTGACCATGCTGTTCAGGTCATAGGAACTCACGAGCCAGCCATTGTTCTCGTCGCGGATGACGTCTTCAATTCCCTGTCCCCGACAGGCGATTACGGGTTTTCCCGCAGACATGGCCTCCAAATACACGCAGCCCAGGCCCTCATAGCGACTGGGCAAAGCGAAGATGGTGCAGCGTCGCATCGCCTCCGCCACCTGCTGGCGGCTTTTCCGCCCGAGGAAATGAACCTTGTCTGCGATATTGAGCCGGGCAGCTAAGCCAGTCAGATTAGAACTCTCGGGCCCGTCGCCGATGATTTCGCACGAAACATTGGGATAGTGCTCATGCACAGCTGCGAAGGCTCGCAACAACAACTGGTGACCTTTCGTCGGAATGAGGTTGCCAACGCTGAGGATGACGGCCTCTGCCTCTGCTGCCCGTGGAGAAAAGCGTTGCTGATCTACTCCGTTGTGAATCACAGTTGCGTTCGCGCCTTTGAGAGACTGGACCTGATCCGCCACCCGCTGACTGATACAAATCACCCGTGCCGCTGAGCGGTAAACAGATTCCGCTACGTTCTTGCACCATCGACCCGGGTATCCAGAGACCTGGGCCGTAAAGAAGACATCCAAGCCATGGGCGGTGACAACAAAAGGAATGTGCAGCTCGCCACTGAGTAGTTCGGCTGCATGCCCGCAGGGCAAAGCGGCGTGAGCGTGAATCAGATCGAACTCCCGGTCGAGGTGCAACCTGCGAACCCTCGCCTTAAGCCGCTCGTAAAGAAATACTCCGGATGAAGCCAGACCTAAACCGCCCGGAATTGCCGCATATCGAACCCATTGTGCGGGATGTCCATTCGGGCTTGATCGTTGCCGATAAAACGGCCCAACGGCGATAACGCATGACTCGATTCCGAGCGCCTGCAAAGTGGATGTCGGTTCAGCAACAAAACACCCGCGAGCATCATCTGAGGCGCAAGGGTAAAAGGGAGTGAGCGTTAAAATGCGCATGGAAGAGGCTAGACGAACAACCTGCGCACATACCAACCGCAACTCATAACGTAAACGCTGGCCCCGACGAACAACACCACGAAGATTTGCGAAGTGTAAACATTCGTAACCTTGATTGCGAGCAGCATCAACAATGCGGAGCCCGACGCGACCCGTAACACTGGGTTCTTCCAGGAGTCATGCAATTCCGGAATGCCTGCTACGGCAACCGCAGCGACCGCAAGTTCTGCGAAGACCAATGCGAAAGCTGCCCCTGGTAGACCGAATGCGGGGGTCAGCGTGAAGTACAAAAGCGTTCCTGCGGCAGCGCCAGCGGCAGTTGAGGCGAGATAAGCTCGGTGCCGGCCAAGCCCAAAAAGAATTGTGCCGCAGAATAAGGATGCTGCAGAAGCGGTGATCAAGTATGGCGCCATCCACTCTAAAACAGGAACCGCTGCCAGAAAGTTTTTCCCCAGCACCCACGGAACCACTAAGTGCGCGGTGCCGATAAGCCCCAAGGTCAACGGAATACTAACCACCGCAACGGTCGAGGTCGCCAGGCGGGCCAAACGACGAAGCTGCGCCGCGGACTCGGCAGCAGCAATTCGCGGCAGCAACACCTGGCAGAAGGTAATGATGAAGCCTCGCACTATATCGACAAACCTCGCGGCCGCCGCATAAAGGCCCAGAGCAAAGTCTCCCAATATCCAGCGGACCAATACATTCCCGGTTCGATGGTAGATGTTCGACATCAGGCTAGACGCGGCATAGTGAAGACTTGGCCTCAGAATGCGTGGCCAACAATTGGGACGCAGGCGCGCTCGAAACCTTACTCCCTTGCGCCACAGAACAATCCAGCCAAGCACGCTGCATAACATGGAGGATGACAGAATGCCGACTGGCAGCCAAACCAGATCCCTGGCTCTGTGCACAAAAATGAAGACGAGTGCTGCATAGACGAGCTGTTGTGTGACATTCAGCAAGGAGCGGACGTGGAACAGTTCCAAAGCGGTCAGCAGATGATCAGTGACGATGAGACTGGCGAACAAAATTCCGAAACCATAAAGACGGAGCAGCAGGCGCACGGTCGCTGCAGGTTCATGGGAAGAGATCAGGAGAACCGCCAGCGCAGCGATCAGCGAGGCGATCAAACGCAGGAAGAGCACATCCGGAATTGACTCGAAAGCGGCTGTCTTCTGGGCTGCGACCTGCTGGGTAAGGAACACGTTCATGCCCGGGTCGGCGATTACGTTTAAGAAAGAAGACAGCGCCACGACATAGCTCCACTGCCCGTAAGCCTCTACGCCCAGCCGACGTACGATGTATGGAAACGTAATCGAAGTGATGACGATGCCCACGGTCTTGGCCCCGGTTACCGAACAGACGAAACCGGCGTACCGCAAAATCGGGCTACCAGACGTAATCTTCACGCGATCACAGGTGGTGTAGATGGGATTCTCAGTCGTACTCCCGCCACCTCCAGAAAAATCTTGCCCCATTGGCGCGCGATTTGTGTCCAATCGAATTTTTGGGAGTGCCGAACTGCGGACTCGGACATCAACCGCCGCAATTCCGCATTCGCAATCAGCAGCTCGAGACGTTCCTCGAGTTCCGCGTCCGACTCAACCAGGAAACCGGTTTCGCCATTTACAACGTACTCTGGCTGATAACAACTCATGGCGATGGCCGGCAGACCGCAGGCCGCCGCCTGAAGCAGTACTTGCGGATGACCCTCGATCACACTCGGAAATAAGAAAATGCCTGCATTGCGCATTTCTTCGGCCAGTTCATGCGGAGTGAGATGCCCGAGGAACGTAACGTTCTTGCATCCATGTCGTTCGGTCAACCTCCGGCATGACTGCTGGGTCTCTCCACTCCCCGCCAGGCGAAACCGGATGTTCGGCCAACGAATCGCTTGCTGAATCACCAACTCCACACGCTTTCGTGGCTGAAAAGAACCTGCATATAAGACGACGGGCGGTAAGGAAACATCTCGGGGTTCGGCGGTGAAGAAGAACCGCTGATCAACACCGTCATACACGACCTCGGAATCGAGGCCAAATTGACGAGAAACGGTTTTTGCCACATAACGCGAATTCGTGCAAACGCGATCGGCTTGACGGATTGATTGGGTGGCCAACTCACTGGCCACAGCATCCGTCATCGTCATCACGACGTAGCTCACGAGTGCGGTTCGGAGTCGCAAGTACTGCCGAACCTTGTAGAAGAGCGCGTCAAGCGGGCCGTAGCGCGGGAAAAAATAAATGTCCGGCCTGGACATAACAATCTTGTTGATCAGCTTTGCCGTATTCCCGTGATTGGTCCAGGAGACAAGTTCCGTATTTGGCCGATGCACGATGCGATCGTCAGGGCTGCCGCCGCTGATCATAATGACGCGAAACAACTGCGGCGGAAGGCGCGCCACAATCTCCTTGACTGTGAGATTTTGAGCGTTGGTATTGCTCTCGTCGGCAAAGGACGGAGTGAAAATCGTGATTGGCGGATTTGGCTGAGTGCCCAATGTTTGTCAGGATGAAAAAGGCGCTTTTACGTGGCGTAACTCGCGAGTGAGTGCTCTTGTGTCTGAGATTCGTGTGCAGCAGTCTGGCAGAATGCTCGCCGTAACGTCTCAGCATCGATGCCATTTTCCGGTTGTCGGTAAAACCATTCCTGGCTGGCCAATAAATGTGGTATGTCGGCGATTTGATCGGAGCTTTCCAAGGCTAGACCCAAGCCGAATTTGGCGTATTGCCGAGCGTAGCCGGAATAGCAATCCCCCAGCCAGGTACAGAGAATGACAGGGATGCCCCGTGCTGCGCATTCCATGATAGTGGAAGACTCACCCGTTACGGCGAATTTTACTTTCTGCCAGAGTACGGCGGTCGCTGGACCGGAAATGATCTCCACATTGCGTGCTCGATCTTTCAGAATTCGCCGCAACTCGCGCCGATGAGCACGTACGCTATCGAAAGGATGAAGCTTCAAGACGAGCTTCAGCCCACAGCGTTCCGCGAGCGAACAAAGGCGTGGCAAGAGACCTTTGTAGACCTCATTGCTTCGCCAGCCGGCAGCTTCATAACCCTCGGTGAAGAAAACAATCCAGGACTTCTCGCGGTGGTGTGGATTCTCTGCCATCTGCCCAACGCTGTCCAGCCCGCTGAGGACGACATTCCGGGCCGGCACATCGCAAGTATGAATCAGGTAATCGCGTTCCAGTTCGTTCTTGGCCAGGTAAACATCTGCTGCTGGAGTCTTGAGAGCCATCCAGCAATCGAGAGCGCCATGATGGCATGCTATGGCCGGCAGGCCGCGATTTTTCGCCAAGAGAAGTGGAATTCGAGTGTAGGGATTGGTATCGTCGGCACACAGGCACGCGCTAATCTTCTGGGAATCGAGAATGTTTATCCAGGCGTCACGAATCGGGAGCAACCATCGTAACGTTGAGTCGATCTTCTCCAGAATTCCGGCATCCTTCGCGACTGCGAGCATTGTTTCGCCCTTAGCCAGACTTTCACTAAGCAGTTGCCATTCGTGCAGAAGCCCAGACTCTTCCTGGGACGACGAGACAAAAAATGGATCGAGGGGAGTCGTCTCGACATTGGGTGGAAGCGATTGGAGCCGTCCGCTTCGTCGCGCAAACACCAGAAGAAAATTTTGGTCGGGGAGTAATTCCGCACACCGCACCGCCATTCGCGAGACATTGACATAAGCGGAAGGCAACAAAATCAGCGGAACCTGGGGCTGGCTGCGGACGCGGCGGAGCCTGCTTCGAACCGCATGGTGCCGGTCTAACTTGTCCTCAAGAACCTGCCAGATCTGTGCCGGGTCGAGATTCCAGAGCACGTTTCCATAGTGTCGAACGCGTCCTCTGAATCCGCCAGAAAGACTACCTGAAACCTGAAGAGTGGTACGGAGCCGGTTCTGAAGCACGGTCGCGAACTGGAAGGGACGCGTTGTGTAGAGCTGACTGGGGGCCCCGATGTATTTTGCTAACCGATCCACCAGAATCAACTGTTGGAGCTCGGGCACCAGGCAAAGCGACAGCACATCCCACCAATCAATCCCATGCCGATCGACAACGGTTCCCATGCCGGACTGCAGGATCTTTCTGCAAAGGCGGAGGTCGTCGATCCCTTCAGCGAAATCGAAGATGCTGATTGCCGGACAGCCAGTCTTAGCCGACCAGCTTGCATAGGTTGATGCTGGAGCGCGAGCAAAATCGACGACGAGATCCCACCGCGGTAAGGATTTTGAAGCCGGAAGGGAGTCGTCGTGATAAACAAGCAGGACGTTCATTTCAGTGGCCGGTCAGCACCGATGAGGTCACCGACAGCGCCGTCACTCTCGCAAATGCGATCCTCGGCGATGAGATCCCACTGGAGTGGAGTGCCGCGTGCAATTGGCTGTGCTGCCCGCTTTCCAAGAATCTGAGTCATGTATCGCGTGTGCAAACCATCGGCCGGGCGGATGGAGCGCACATTATCTGAGGTGAATGCCTCCCCCTGTTCCATGTCCTGTACAACGAACAGGGAACGGCGAAACCGCTGGCTGCTCTGCTCGTGAAGCGTAGGGCCAAACTGCACCGATCCCAACGCCTTCTCCGCGATGCGCACTGCGGCGACCATTTCCCTGAATTCGTCGGGCTCGAGAGAAAATTCCGCGTCAGGACCTCCGAGCGTGCGCGAAAGCGTCAGATGTTTTTCGATGATGCACGCGCCCAGTGCTACTGCTGCGACAGGTGCAGCGATTCCTGTTGTGTGATCAGAAAGCCCGACGGCAATTCTGAAGCGCTGGATGAACGCGGGAATGGTGCGCAGGTGCATCTCCTCGGGCGGCGCCGGATACGCGCTTGTACATTTGAGAAGGGCCAGCTCCCTTGCGCCTGCGTCTCGCGCCGTTGCCAAGGCTTCCTCGATGTCGTCGATTGTCGCCATCCCGGTTGAAATGATCAGCGGCTTTCCCGTGCCAGCCAGCTTCCGGATGAGCGGCAGGTCCACCAACTCACACGACGCCAGTTTGTATGCGGGCACGTTGATGGTCTCAAGAAAGTCCACGGCGCTGACGTCAAAGGGTGAGGAAAAAAGATGAATGCCGACCTGGTCGGCAAGTTGCTTCAACTTTGGGTGCCAGTCCCATGGGGTGTATGCCTCGCGGTAGAGTTCGTGAAGGGTTCGGCCGTCCCAGAGCGTGCCCCCGCCGATGCGGAAGCACTCGCGATCGCACGCGATGGTAATCGTATCCGGTGTGTAAGTTTGTAATTTGACTGCATCGGCGCCAGCTTCTTTTGCCGCATGAACCAGATCTCGGGCTTGCCGGAAATCCTGATTGTGATTAGCAGAAAGCTCGGCAACGATATACGCCGGGTAACCGGATCCGATCAGCCGACCGGCAATCCGGAACGGGGAAGAAGCGGGTCCCTTCGCTAGGCTTGTTGCAGGAAACTGTTGCATAATGGCGAACCAGGAAATTCGTACGTAATCTGTGTCAGTGGCGGCCACATACTGTGAGATGACAGATCCAGCGATTCATTGGGACCAACTCCATCGCGATGCCCGATTTCGTCCGCGTTATCCCAACGATCACGTAGTTCGTTTCTTGATGGCAAATAAGGCTGCGTTTGAAGCTGCCGGCAACAAACGATTGCTCGATATCGGGACGGGTGCCGGAAGGCACCTGCAAGCCGCATCGGAGTTGGGATTTGAACCCTATGGAATTGACACTTCTAACGTCGGCTTAACTTATGTGCAACAACGACTGGCGGCCTTGGGGCTGAAATTCGGCGTCACTAGAGCATCCATGCTTGCGCTGCCTTTCGCGGATTGCACTTTCGCGTTGGTGCTGAGTTTCGGAGTGTTTAACTACGGCACTCCACAGCAAATGCAACGAGCAATTGATGAAGCCTTCCGTGTGCTAATACCGAAAGGCAAACTGTTTGCCGTCCTGCGAACAACCGAGGACTACCGATTCGGTAAAGGCGAACAACTCGGACCTAATACCTTTCGATTGAAGATCACAGACACGAACGAATACGACACAGTGCAACACTTTCTCATAGAGCACGAGGTCGAGGTGTATTTCAGAAAGTTCTCGCGGATAAGCTTCGAAAAAACTGAGACCACGTCAGCAAATCGCACCCGGACAGATTCTGACTGGCTGGTCACCGCGGACAAGTAAGCAAATCTTTGACTTCTCCTACCTGGTCGGGCAAGAGGGCCGGCCGGCGGCCGCAGCGCACAACTTCTGAAGCGCGCTGACCTTCGTTGAAAATCAAGTCGAGAATCGAAGCATAGGGAACGAACGGCGGGAACATCTGAGCGTAACTTGGGTGCTGGTAATTATGGAACAGTACTCTAACCGAACGGCTTTCAAGAAGATCAATTTCTTGTAGCAGGTAAGCAGCTGAGCCGATCGGAGAAATGTACGCAGTCGCGCCTAAGGTTGCACAGATATTTGCCAGCAGTTCCGTACGTTTTCCAGGCAGACCCAGGGCAGAGGAAAAGAACAAAGGAGTTCGAATGACCAGCAGGCTCATGAACCATTCAATTAATCGCACGTTGAGGGTGAGGAGGCGAGTGCCTTGTGAGCAGTTCAGTCTTGCGCTGAGATGGTGAAAATGATCTTCAAAAAATGGCGCGCGCCGGTAGCTCAGCTCAATCGCCCGCAGATGCTTCCGCCAGAACTCGCAATCTCGAATCTCGACATCTTGAATCGATTGCCCAAAGCGCCCGCGGAATACAACTGGCACCGTGAGCCACTGCAGGCCGGCGGGAGTCTTGATCCGGTTTCGCTGCTGCCATGATTGTTTTTCAAATTGAACGCTGTCGAGAATAACAAACGCATCCACCTGATCGATGAGATCGAAAAATCCTAACCAGGGCAAATATGTGGGTTGTGCGATGGCGATTTTCACGCAGAGCCGACCTGCACTTTCCATGGCGCAGCCAATGCCTGCTGTTGCTCCAACATGGCTTGAGCCACCCGGCGGGCGCCGTTGCCGTCCACCAATAAACGGGCGTTGTGGCCGACTGACTGGCGATACTCGCAATCGAAAATCATTCTTCGCAGTACTTCGATAAGGCACTCAGGCTCAAGATTCTGAAATGTCCCAAGATCCACCCCGGCCCCGTGCTCCGCTAAGCCCCGCGCAGTCGGCGCTTGATTCTCTGCTAACGTAACGAGAACCATTGGGACTTGTAGCAACGCCAGTTCGTAGGAAGTGGCCCCGGCGGCCGAGATCGCCAGATCAGCGGTCGACATCAATCGCGACATGTCCTTCACATCAGTGGCGAACCTGGGTTGCCGCGGCATGTGTTCCGCAATCCGCTGCAACATTGCACCGTTCTGGTTGCTTCCGCCGAGGACTATCGTAACTTCGACGTCCAATCCAGCTCGGCCAATTGTTTTCAGAATGTCGGCAGTAGCGTTATTTGGATCGCTACCACCCATAGTGATCAGCAAGCGCGCGGCAACTGGCGCAAAGTGACGCTGCCGGTGTTGCCAGACCAGAAATTCTTTGCGCAACAAGGCATATCTGGGACCGAGCAGCAGAGTTGTTCGAGCGCCAGATTCCCGGTACATCTCCGTCGTTGCATAGACATTCTGATTTAGAACTATGTCCGCGCAGTAAGGTGCGCATCGGCCAGTATCGTCGATCCAAAGGAGCTGAAAGTCAGAGTGTTTTATCCTCCGCTGATATGTTGGACTGAATTGGTAGCCATCAACCGCGATCCAGGTTGCGTTATATTCATCAGCCAGGGTTAGAATTCGGCGTGCATCTTCCGCGCTGCCGGATGCGCAGC
The DNA here is from genome assembly GCA_035623255.1 of Terriglobales bacterium. GTDB lineage: Bacteria > Acidobacteriota > Terriglobia > Terriglobales > Acidobacteriaceae > JAFAGX01. The sequence continues at coordinate 138,029 of DASPTU010000093.1, forward strand.
TCAAGGTCATCCCCTTGAAGTGCTCGTCTTGAATGCGCCGTTCGATCGCCTCCGTTGATTCCGCCATCACAAAGACGGCATCCCCTCCACCGGATCTCCAGGCCTGTGCGAGAGCGAGGCAGCGCATAACGTGGCCGGTGCCCATTGCGGAGCTTGCATCGGTGCGGATCATGAGCGTACCGATGCTCAAGCGTGCACGGCCTTCTGAACCACGTGACAGTTGAGCAAGGCTAGTCGCGGTTCATTCCCCAAGACCTGAAGTACCTCCCACCAGCCGAAATGATGCTGGTTCCCGAACCGGGCGTAGATGGCGCGCACAAGCTCCAGGTCATGGGCAGTGTCAAGCGTCCAACGATGATGGCTGTAGTCTGCTTCTGCTTGGCAGGAAAACAAGCGGAACAGATCAGGATGCTCATACAGATACGGCGTCACGTGTTCTCGCTCGTATGGCTGGCTAGCTTCTCGCCAGGCACGAGCGAGGGCCGACATTGTAAATACCTCGACATCGAGTCCTCTTGGATACCTGGGAACGAGCGCGTTGCTGGCGTAGTCGCAAGTATTCTCCTCGAAGGCACGAATGGTCAGGTCCACGAGCGCAGGATCAATCAAGGGACAGTCGGCGGTAATTCGAACTACGGCTGAAGGGGCGAAGGCGTCTGCACAGCGATAGTAGCGATCCAAAACATCGTGCTCAGAGCCGCGGAAGCACTCGACTTGCAGCCGATCGCATTCATAAGCCACGGCATCGTCCTTCGCAGATATTGATGTGGCCACGATGATCTGCTGGACCGACCTGGCCCGGCTCAAGCGATGAACCACCCGTGCCAGCACAGTCTCCCCGCCAAGATCCGCCAGGACTTTGCCCGGCAACCGGCTGCTGCCCATACGTGCCTGGACGACTGCTAACGGTTTCATGTCAATGGCGAACCTGCAACTACTCGCGGCTCCGCATAGTCAAGATCGAGTTGGCCCGTCCAGGGCGAGATTTGGGCTGTCTTCACATTCTGGGTGTGGGTGACCGGTCACTCCCTGAAATACGCAATTACCTTGCGAAGAGCCGCTATCACGTCCGCAACATCGGCGTCGGTCATCGCGTGAAACATAGGCAAGCTGATCAGGCGCTGATAGGCGTCTTCTGCTACCGGATATTCGCCTCCTTTGTAGCCGAACCGGTCGCGATAGTAGGGGTGCAAATGAACCGGGATGTAATGGACGTTGACACCGATATTTTCGGCCCGCAGAGCCTGGAACACCTGCTCACGACTTGCGGAGAGCTTGTTCAGCTCCAATTGAATCGGGTAAAGATGCCAGGCAGAGGAAACGTCATCTCTCACCATTGGAGGTTGAATGGCAGGGACGGTTCGGAATGCTTCTGTGTAGGCGGAGGCAATCTGTCGTCTTCGCGCGAGGTTGCTTTCCAGTTTCTTCAATTGCTGAAGGCCCAAAGCGCACGCGATATCCGACAAGCGATAATTGAAACCTAACATGACCATTTCATAATGCCAGCGACCCGCAGCCTGGCGGCTGCGGGCATCGGTGTCGATCCCATGATTGCGAAAACATCGCAGAGTTTCGGCAAACTGCGCATTATCTGTGACCACCATGCCGCCCTCGCCGGTAGTGACGTGTTTGACGGGATGAAAGCTGAACACAGTCATGTGAGCAACGCTGCCAACCCGGCGACCTCTGTGCTCAGCTCCCAACGCATGGCATGCGTCCTCGATCACGATGAGCCCGTATCGATCAGCCAGTTGTAAGATTTCATCCAACCGGGCCGGATGCCCGGCGTAGTCGACGGGCAAAATTGCCCTGGTCTTTGGCGAAACGCCAGCTGCCACCTGTGCAGGATCGATGATTAGTGTTTCAGGTTCAACGTCGGCAAAAATCGGCCTTGCCCCCTGATAAAGCAGACAATTCGCGGTTGCGGCAAAGGTCAGAGGTGTCGTGATTGCTTCATCGCCTGGACCGAGTCCGGCGGTATAGACCGCTGCATGCAGAGCAGCAGTGCCAGAACTGAAGCTGACCGCATATTTCGCTCCCACGAATGCGGCAATGGCTTCCTCGAATTCTGCAACTTTCGGACCCGCCGTGAGCCAATCGGACCGAAGCGTATCGACGACAGCCTGAATGTCAGCCTCGTCGACGAAATGGCGCCCATAAGAGAGCAGAGTGGTCCGCGTGGGTTCCCCACCATAGATGGCCAGCAATTCCTTTTCAGCTGAAACGATGGTCATTAATCACACGCCTGGGCACGAAGGCCGGGATCATCGGAAGCCGTGATCGGTGCAGTGTTCCGCTCCCCGATAAGTTGATACAGGTCCTCAGGAGATAGCCAACGCGAATTGTTGTCACTGGCATAGCGAAAACCGTCCGGCAAGGGTCGCGCATGCTGCCAGTTTTCTTTTGGCCACCAGGGATAGGCCGGCTGAACCACATACATATCGTCAAGTTCGAGAGAGTTGCGAGCTTCATCTTCCGACAGCAATACCTCGTGCAGCTTTTCACCCGGACGAATTCCGATGACTTGCATTTCGCAACCGGGAGCCAAAGCTTCGGCGAGTTCGAGCATCTTCATGCTGGGAATTTTCGGCACAAAAATCTCTCCACCATGCATCTGCTCGAGACAGCGGACCACGAAGCGCACTCCTTGTTCGAGTGTGATCCAGAACCGAGTCATACGCGGGTCGGTGATGGTGATCCTGCGCGTGGCGCGCTGCCGTATGAAAACCGGAACGACGCTGCCCCGACTCCCCAAGACGTTGCCGTAACGCGCGCAACTGAAACGGATATCTTGCAACCCTGAATAGGCATTCGCCTGCACGAACATTTTCTCGGCACAGAGTTTTGTCGCTCCATAAAGGTTGACAGGGTTCACCGCTTTGTCGGTGCTCAAGAACAAAATGCGCCGCACGCCGGCGTTAAGGGCGGCATCGATGACGTTGCGGCCACCCATAACGTTGGTTTGAATCGCCTCGAAGGGGTTGTACTCGCAGGCCGGAACCTGTTTCATTGCCGCAGCGTGAACTACAACGGTAACGCCGGCGAAAGCTCGTTCCAGGCGTTGCTGATCGCGGACATCGCCAATGAAATATCGCAAGCTGGCATGATCGAAACCCGCAGTCTGCATTTCGTGCTGCTTGAGTTCGTCGCGACTGAAAACGATCAGCTTGTGAGGATGGTATTCGCGCAGCATCAGTTCCACAAATTTGCGCCCGAAGGATCCGGTTCCTCCGGTGACCAGAACAACCTGCTCCGCCCAATTCATCAGTGTCGTCTCCGCTGTTGCGAAGTCGTAACCTGAACACACCTTCGGCCCGTGAACTACATGACAGACAGGCCAATTTCAGCGTCAGTATAAGCGGACTAAGTCTGGGGAAAATCTGCAGGAACCCGCATTAACACTAGGGAACCAGCGAGATTACGCCGTAGACGTTGGCGAGTTTGCGATACTGGAAGTATTCATGTTTCGAATTGATGGAGAGTGGTTACCGACCTTACGCCTGCGTCCACTGGCAATAAACCTTGAGGAGCGCTGATGGCATCAGGACCGCTGATGCCGCTCCACGGCCAAATCCTCCGCGAATCGCAACCCACCTTAACTGCTGAACACTATCCCGGTGGTGCGACGGGAATGTACCCGACATTTGCAGTGCAGGAGTCCGCGGTGCGCGAGTATATGCGGATTTTGCTGAAGCGGAAGTGGTTAGTTGTCTGCAGTGTCCTGCTTGTGGTGGCAGTCGTGGGGATCTCTACGTTACGAAGCACGCCAATCTATGACGCGGCCGGCAGCATTGCTATCAACAAGACGGAACCGGTGTCGCTCAACTTGAAAGAGGAAAGTGGGGGCGGAGGCGACTACTACGATCCCACGGATCTTGATACGGAAGTACGCATTCTGAAAAGCGATTTGCTGGCATTGCAGGTGATTCGCCAGCTCGGGCTCGACAAGCTTCCTTCCATGGGCGGAAAACCCGTGGCAGACAATGCCCTGCAACTCACGACCGACCTGCTCCAGCCAGACTCTCCGAGAACCTCTGCATTACTTGCGGCTTTCAAAGGTAGCTTGCAGGTTTCGCTGATTCCTAATACGCGAATCATCGAAATTCATTACCGGAGCCCGGACCGAAATCTGGCAGCCCGGGTAGTGAACGCGTTGGCCAGCACATACGTCGAGCAAAATTTCAAAACTCGCTTTGAATCCACCATGCAAGCGTCTGAGTGGCTCTCCAAGCAACTCGTTGACCTGCAGATGAAAGTCGAGACTTCGCAGGAGAAACTGGTCAAATACCAGAAAGAACATGAAATTCTTGGTATCGACGAAAAACAGAACATCACGACCGCCAAGCTGGACGAGCTCAATCGTGAGTTTACGGAGGCACAATCGCTTCGGATGGACAAGGAATCCATCTACCGCCTCGTTCAAGGTGGAGATGCGGATTCGATCACAGCGGCCGCTCAAGTGCAGAATGCAGCAAAGGGATCCGCAGCTAGTTCGTCACTTCTGGAGAAGCTGCGGGAGCAGGAAGCCGATCTCAAAATTCAAATGGCTGTCCTCAATGTGCAGTTCGGTCCGGCTTACCCGAAGCTCGCCCAGATCCGCAGCCAACTCCAGGAAGTCCAGGCTCAGATGCTGATCGAAACGAAAAAGATAACGGGCCGCCTGAGAGGGGATTATCAAGCCGCTTTGCAACGCGAGAACATGCTTCGCGCTGCCCTCGAACAGCAAAAGCAGGAGGCCAATAAGCTCAACGAGAGTGCCATCGAATATAGCCTTTTAAAGCGTGATGTCGACACAAACCGCACACTTTATGAAGGCCTGCTCGAAAAGCTGAAGCAGGCTGGAGTGACCGCTGGCTTGCGGTCCAACAATTTTCGTATTGTCGACACGGCACGCGTACCGACCGCGCCATCGGAGCCGAACCTGCCGCGAAATCTGGCCTTCGCTCTCGCGCTTGGGCTGACGACCGGCGTCGGTCTGGCATTTTTCCTTGAGGGGATGGACAACACGGTCCGTACGCCCGAGCAAGCACAGACGATCTCAGCCTTGCCGTCGCTGGGGATGATTCCGTTGGGTTCGCGGGCGACCACGGAACTGGCTTCGCGGCGGCGGCTTTCGCTGGCGGTCTCGAAGGAAGCCGTCGAGCTTGTCACCCAGTCCCGGCCAAGATCCCAGATGGCAGAGGCGTACAGATCTCTGAGAACCTCACTGCTTTTGACGTCCGTCGGTGCGCCGCCAAGGGTAATTCTGGTAACGAGCGCGCTTCCGCAGGAAGGCAAAACTACCACCAGCATCAATCTTGCGATCGTGCTCGCCCAAAAAGGAACGCGCGTCTTGCTGATAGATGCGGACCTGCGGCGTCCCAGCATTCACAAAACGCTCGGGATGGGGCCAAGAAGCGGGTTGAGCAACCTGCTGACGGGAAACATTGGAGCCGAGCAGGCGATTATCCGGTCAGCGATTTTGCCGAATCTATTTCTGCTGCCGGCGGGCGCCCAGCCTCCAAATCCTGCGGAACTCCTGGCTTCGAGCGACATGAAGGATGTTCTTACCCGGCTCCGCGAAGAATACGATCACATCGTGATCGACACGCCTCCAACTCTCTCGGTGACCGACGCTGTGGTGATATCAACGGCAGCCGATCGGGTCGTGCTAGTGATTCGATCCGGCCAGACCACGAAGCAGGCGTTGCGGCGGGCGCGTGATCTTTTGTTACAGGTCAACGCGAAAGTTTGTGGGGTTTTGATGAACGCAGTCGACCTCAACTCGCCAGATTATTACTACTACTATGAATACCAGAGCAAGTATGGCAGCCGATATTACGAAGATGAGGATGAACAGAACGCTGGCGCTGAAGTGAGATCCGGTGGGGCCTAGCCTTCGCGAATAGCAAGACCATGGAAATTGCGCTGCATAATCCAGGCCGGAAGGTGGCACTTATTGGGACGTGCCTGTTTCTTTGTACTGCTTATCTCAGCTTCTGTACGCGGGGGTTCCTAGCCGAATATTTTTCCAACCAGCCTGATTTGCTCAGCCTGGAGAGAGCGGTTGCCCTCCAGCCGACGAATGCAAGTTATTGGCACGTCCTGGGCCGCTATCACCTTTTTGTTGATCAGGAACCCAGCGCGGCCATTCCAATGCTTCGTGCAGCCGTCAAGCTGAATCCACATGACGCTGATTACTGGCTCGATCTTTCGACTGCTTATCAGGTGCTTGGCGAAAAACAATCGCAGATGAGCGCCATTCAGAGAGCCGTTGCGGCAAACCCAAGAAGTCCAGACATCGCCTGGCAGGCAGCCAATCTCTACTGGGCGGAAGGTGACGGGGCTAAGGCTCTGGGCCAGTTCAGGATCGTCGCTGAGAACGATCCTTACCTGGTGGGCGCGGTACTCGAACGCTGCTGGCGAATTCAGCCGGATGCCAGTTTGCTTCTAGCCAATGTGCTGCCCCGAAGAGCTGACATCTACTCCGTGTTTCTCGAACTCTTGATCTCAAAGAACCAGGCTGCAGCTGCCGCGACGATTTGGACACAGTTGGCGGAATTACAGGCTCCGGTCAGCAGGCGGTATGTTTTCGAATACGTGCATTACCTGATCGATCAAAAGGAAGTCGGTCAAGCCCGGCGCGTGTGGAGGGATGCTGCAGATTTGGCCGATCTCTCTGGATATCAGCCATCAGGCGACAATTTCGTTGTAAACAATGATTTCAGTATGCCGGTTCTCAATGGCGGGTTTGATTGGCTGTACCAAAAAATGCCCGGTGTTACGCTCGCCATCGACCCCGTAGAGGCGCACTCCGGACCGCAATCGCTATTGATTGATCTTGACAGCAGCGGAATGGAAGATGCTGGTATTCGGCAACTCATTCCGGTCGAAGCAAACACCACCTACGATTTTTCGGCATATTTCAAATCCGAGAATATCGAGGGTGCAGGTGGACCGCGTTTCCTGCTGCAGGATGCGTTCAGCGGGACAACGTATTTCACCAGCGACGATCTCAAAGACGCGGACTTCTGGAAGGAAACGATCGGTAGTTTTACCACTGCGGCCGACGCAAAGCTGGTGGTGTTACGAGTGGGTCGTGTCCCTGCAAATAATGCTATCCGCGGCAAACTGTGGATTGGCGGCTTGCGGGTCGCTAAACATCGGTCTGCGGCAGGTGTATCGTGAGTTCTGCGACTGTTGTTGCTCCGTCTCGCGAGATCGATGTCACGCCAAAAGCCCAGCCACAACGCCTGGAATCATTTGCCTTCTTCGCTGTGTTTGCCTTGCTTCTCTTTGGGCCGCTGGCGTTCGGTGCAGTTGAATATTGGGCAGTTTTTACTTTGCAAGCCGGTTCGATACTTCTGTTCTTGCTCTGGGCTGTCCAGCAGGTATTAAGGGAAGAACTGCGCCTGACCGGAAGCGGCGTATTTTTACCGATGTTGGGATTTCTTGCGCTGGTTTGTTTTCAGTTGGTAATCGGTCAAACTGCCTATCGCACCGCAACCGCTTCGACCCTGCTTGTCTATAGCTGCTATGGCCTGCTCTGCTTTCTGGTAGTGCAATGTCTGCAACGGAGATGGCATGCGAAAGCACTGCTCGCTGGCTTCTCCTTATATGGTTTCGTCGTTGCAAGCTTCGCGTTGATACAGGGCATCACTTCGAACGGCAAGCTTTACTGGATCAGAACTCCGAAGTTTGGTGGATGGATTTATGGCCCTTATGTAAACCATAACCACTATGCCGGGCTGATGGAGTTGCTGATGCCATTCGCTATTGCGCTTTTCCTCTCGCCTCGCGTCCAAGGACAATACAAAGTTATGGCGGCCATTGCCGGAGCGTTAATGGCGAGCACGATATTTATTTGCGGATCACGCGGTGGCATGGTCGCGTTCGCCGTGCAGATAGCGGTACTGATCGCGGTCATTATCAGCCGGCGTAGCGGCACCAGAACGGCTCTCACCGTGGGCACATTTCTAGTTCTCGCTGGTGCTTTGTTGGCCTGGGTCGGCAGTAAAGAACTGGTTCAACGGATGACCGGTATTCCGGCCGAAATGCGAACGGAGCTGACGGGAGGAACGCGGCTGAGCATTGATCGGGACTGCTTCAGAATGTTCTTACAAAAACCTCTTACCGGATGGGGTCTGGGAGTCTTCCCGGAAGTTTATCCGCAGTTTCGGAGTTTCTACACTAACTTGGCGATTGATAAAGCTCATAACGATTATCTGCAGTTGCTCGTGGAAACGGGAACCGGTGGTTTTCTTGTCATGACCTGGTTTCTGGTCGCCGTCTTTCGGGCCGGATGCAGGAAGTTGAAACACTGGCCAGCAGATACTGAGGCCGATTTGGCCCTGGCGAGTCTTTTGGCAATTACGGGAATGCTGGTGCATAGCCTGGTTGATTTCAACCTGCAGATTCCCGCGAATACGGCGCTGTTCTTCGCAATGTGCGCGATCGTAGCGATGGGTCCGCGGTCTGGCCGCCATCGCTCACGTTACACGCGGCATCATTTTGCTTAGCTATCGAGACCTTATGGCTGGGATGCGCTGGCCGGTTGCTGCGGGTGGGGCCAAAGCAACCAGATCAATGTGCCGACTCCGGCCGCTCCTCCGATATATTTCAGGTAGGGGTTATTCAAGATGTCGCCGCTCGCGGGTGGGTAAGCGCCGCCTCTCCTGGTCCGCTTGCAATGCCCCGAAGCATCACTCGTAATCTGCATTCCGTCGGACAAGTTGGCAGTTTCTTTCCCGCAGTTGATGTTCAGATTGCCTTTGCGGTCAAGTATATCCACTACCCCATTAACATCAGTTACTTCGTACTCCGTCCATACATTGGAGGCGGGCGTTACCGTCGCCAATCCCGCCGAAGTGGCCAAGGCTGTTGAACTAGCAATGCTAATGTTTCCTTGTTCCAGCGAGATAGTGCCGCCAGCAAACTTCACCAGCGTGTCGGGCTGAATAATTACACTGGACCCGGATGCTGTGATGGTTGCTACAGATTCTCTTGTGGTCTGCACCAAATCTCCAGAGAGAATTGCCGAGGAGTTCGGCAGCGGATTGCCGTTAAGCCAGACCGTTCCCTTGCAATAGACCATGGCACCCGACTCATCGCCTGCCATCAGCGAAGCGGGAACGAGGAGAAGCATTATCCAGCAAATAAAGCTTCGCAGTTTAGAGACACACATCCACTTTAACCTGAGGCCGAGCCTAGCGGCCGGGGACTGGTGCGTCAATTGCCTTTGGAGATGCCAGAAGGCTCTTATGGATGACTCAAAGGCGGCAAGGACGGAGAATAGCGTTACATTTTTCTAGCGCCAGCGATCGACGAGTTCCCACCAGACCAGCCGAATCCATTCATCGAAATTGATTTTTGCCCATTGACGATGCCGCCACCATTTCGCTCCAAACTCGCGATCGTCAAATGCGGCGGCAACACTCAGGTTGTATTGCGGCCAGACTCGCTGGAATACGCTCAGCGCGCGGCGCGTATGGTAATCGGAGGTGACCAGCAGCACGCGGTGCGCTCCGAACCGCTCCAGACACCTAGAGACGTCTTGCGCTTCTCCCTTCGTGGAGCGGGCATGAATAGGACACAGACTGGCAGCCGCGGCTCGCGGCTGTGCTTGGATGTACTTTTGCGCGAGTTCCGGCACCTTCCACTGATAGACTGTCGCGGCGGCGGGGACATCGAGGACAAGATGTGGAGCAAAATCTTGACCGAGCAATTCGAAACCGCGGGCTGGACGACGGTCTGTCTCGCCTGCGAGCACCACGATCACATCTGAACGGCGGGGATCGTCCAGGATCAGGAAGGACCCGGAAGTAAGCACCATGGTGACAATCAGGATTGCTGCCATGAATAACAACAGTACCGGCCCCACGTACAACCTGCGCCATAGATGCATGCGTAAATGATCCTGGTTGATGATTGATGCTATCTGACCAAAGTCAATAAGGCGATATTCAGATCGTTGCCGGATTGCGTGCTCCGCAGCTCGTGGCTAGAATTGCTAACAGGGTTCCAGCATTTTGCAGTACTTGATTGACTTCTTTCGACCATTTCGTGATTAAACGTCGATGCCGTCAGAGGCATCTGCTTCGCAGCCTCGCGGCGATCTTGTTCCTCGTTCCAGTATCCTGGGGACAATGCCAGTTCAATAGCGTTTCGCCTGAATCAGAAGCTCGGAGGACGCAGAATACCGCCGCCGAGCAACCCGTATTTTTCGATGAGCCGAAATTCACGGTCGCAGGCGTAACCGATGCCTCGAATCCGGCGGGACATGGTTCAACCGCATGGCGCACCAGCGACACTCTCGCGAAGGAAACAGTTTCGCTGGGGATGAGTAAAGCTTCAGGCTCAGGCTCCCGGAGTGTCAGGTCAGAACAATCCTTGCGTGAGGCAGCACATGATCCGGCGAACTTCGAGGCAAATCGTCTTGTGGGAAAATTGCTGCTGGACGACGGAAAACCTGGCGAGGCCGTCCCCTACCTACAAAAGGCATCCGAGCTCAAACCCGCCGATTATGAAAGTAGTTACGAATTGGCCCTGGCGTACGCAGAGTCGGGCGATTACCAGCATTCGCAAGGAGTCGCTAAGCGACTGTTAGCTCGCGAAGACACCGCCGATCTACACCATTTGCTTGGCGACGACGAGGAGAGACTGGGAGATCCTCTCGCGGCTGTTCAGGATTATCAACGGGCTGCGGAACTCGATCCCGACGAACGGAACCTCTTCGACTGGGGTGCAGAATTATTGCTTCATCACGCACCCGAGCCGGCAAGCGAGGTTTTCGCAAAAGGGAATCACCAGTTTCCGAGTTCCGCTCGAATGCTGATCGGGCTTGGCGTGGCTTGGTACGCGCGCGGCTCCAACGACCGCGCAGGCGCGTGCCTATGTCAGGCTTCCGACCTGAATCCAGACGACCCAAATCCTTACCGGTTCCTGGGTAGACTGCAAGATGCAGAGATCACGCCGTCAGAGCAGATCCTGGAACGATTCAAGCGTTTTGTCACTCTTCAGCCCGAAAATGCGATGGCCCACTACTACTACGCGGTTGCTCTTTGGAAGAGGCGCGAGGCCGGCGACGACGCCAATGTCGTAGGGACAGTGCAATCGTTACTGCAGAAAGCCGTTCATCTCGATCCAAAGCTCGGAGCCGGTTATTTGCAGCTGGGCGTCGTATACTCCGAAACAAACCAGCTTGGTAAGGCCATTTCTTCCTATCAAAGAGCGGTTGAAATCGATCCGAATCTCGAAGCCGCACATTACCGCTTAGCGCAGGCGTATCGCCGAGCCGGGGAGAAGGAGAAGGCCGAGAACGAGCTTCGAACCTACCAGCAGATTTCGAAGCAGAAATCAGAGCAAGCCGATCGTCAGCGGAGCGAGCTGCAACAGTTTGTCTACACGTTGCGTGACAAACAACCCGCCGCGCAACGATAATGGAGAAAACTCACCGCATTCCCCGGATATCGTCCCGCTTCTAGAACGTCAGCTTCAGCGCAAACTGGATCGACCGCGCATCATTTACTGTCTGGTTGATGGTTTGACTAATCACGCCGAAGCTGCTGGGCGTATTGATGTCCTGCTCTCCTGTGCCCGCGATGCCCGGCAAGAAGAAGTGCGGGTGGTTAAACAGGTTGAAGAACTCCGCCCGGAATTGCAGACTCGTTGCCTCGTGTAACACGAAATCTTTGATGAGCGAGAAATCGGTGTTCACATAACGAGGTCCGTAAACGGGAGCACGGGCGGCCGCGCCCAATTCTCCTGCCGGAGCCTTGGCGAAGGCGCAAGGATTAAACCAATTCTGAATGGTATGAACCTTGGCTGGGCAATTTGTCTGGCCACCTTCCGGGCCTGGCTTGTTCGGATCACCAACTTCGTTTGGACGCTGGATGACCAGTCCGTTGTACATGAAAAAGATGCCGGACTCATCGGCGCTGTCGACAACAAATAGCGGGAATCCGGACTCGGCGCGCTCGATGACGTTGATCTGCCAGTTCCCCAGGATGGCATTGGCGACTCCGTTCCAGTTGCTCCCATAAGCCTTACCCTTGCCGAAGGGGAGATCGTAGAGGACGCTGGCGGTGAAGACATCGTTCAGGTTAAGTTGCGACAGGCCCCAGTCCAATTTCTTCGTTCCAGGAAGCGGCCAATAGAGCGCGCCAGGATTAGAGCCCAGCCCGTCAGGCATGCCGGAATCAAAAGTGCGGGACCAGGTGTAGCCGAGCAGAGCATAAATGCCGTGCCGTGCGCTCTTGGTCTCTCCCTTGATCTGCAGGGAGTCGTAGCGCGCTGAGCCTACGCTGTTATTGCTATTAACCGCCTGGAACGGGAATCCGTAGGGGAACGCCGGGAATCCGCACCCGAGAGTGTAGCCGGGCACGGGATTGCTGCCACCGGGACATGCGTTGGGGGATGTCAGATTCTCGTTCACCTGGCTCACTAAAATGTGCGTGCTGCGGGAACCAGCGTAGCCCGCCGTAAGAACAATCTGCCCTGGCACCTGGTGCTCAAGATTGAGGTTGTACTGCTGGATCATGCCTTGCACGAAATTTCGGTTCATCGACTGCTTGGTTCCGGTGTAATCGGTGGGAGTTACGGGTCCGTTGTAAACCGCGCCGCCGGTAACTGGCGTGGTAGAAGGCGTGCCAGCGGGAAGGAGGAACCCATTCGACAATCCGCAACCCGGAGTACCCAAGGGGGTACATATACCCAATGGGAATGGATCTACTTCGGCATAATAGGGAGGATTCTGCCACAGGCCCTGTCCACCCTGGTTCCACGCCGAGTCATGGAAGATGGCATATCCGGCGCGAATGGCGGTTTTGTCGCTGCCCATCGGTTTCCAAGCCAAGCCAATTCGAGGTTCGAGAGCGGTTTTCTGAAACTGGATGCCCACACGCCCATCAGTGGTCACGCAAGCAGTGCACCCGGCCAGCGCAGGGCTGCCCTTCGGGACATACCACTGAAGCGTCTTAATGTCGAAGTTCGCCTGGCGATTCCCCACTTCAGTTTCGGGGCTTGCAAGAGCCCAGGCAACTCCAAGATTGACGGTCAGATTGCTGGTGACGCGCCAATCATCCTGAATAAAGGGTCGGAACAGTTTCCAGCGGCGACCGACGGTGCCTCCCAAGAATGTCTGATCATGAGCCGAAAACGACCCCATGCTTCCAAGGAGGAGATCACTCATATTGTCGCCAGAGGTGGAGAACGCGCCAACTTCCGTAATGAAACCGTCCTGGAAGGCGTTGTTTCTTATGTTCATTTCCTCGGCGCGGAAGGTGGCGCCAAACCTGACATTGTGTTTGCCGCGAATCAGGTCGAGGGTATCGGAAACGGAATAGACGTTGGTTCCACCCTGGTAGGGTGCATAGCCGCGATCTCCCAGCGACATGTAATTGGTCATCTGGAAAGAGGTGAGACCGCAACTGATACAGTCCTTGTTCGACTGGTTCAGACTTGGGGGGTAACCCGTCAAGCTATCGCATTGGCTTCCCAAATCAGCGCCGGGAATGCCGATGATGGCGGCTTCGCAGGTGCCTGTACCGAACGAGAGAATGTGATTGAAGATGCGGCTGAAACCGAAGGTGGCTTGATTGATGGTGCGGTCGGAGAAGAGGTGCGTCTCCGAAATGACAGCATTGCGCCCGTGATTGTCGATGTGCTGGTTGCTGCCGAAGGCATTGACTTCGGCCCATGTGGGAGAGCCGCCAGGAACAAAGTTAGTGGCCTGATCGTAGCTGAAGCGGGCAAAAACAGAGTCCTTGCTGGAAAAATTGTGGTCGAGACGGATATCACCCGTTCCTTCGTTGAGTCTCCTGACCGGTTGATTCACATAGTTGTAACCTGAAGCTGGGTTGTTCGCGTTAGGAGTGGGATAAAGGGCAATTAATTTTGCACCGAGCCGGTTGATCACGGCAGCTGGAAGTATGTTGCAGGCAGAGCCTGTGGGCTGGCTGCCATCCGGGTTGACCGTTTCCGGTGTTTTGGTTCCGGGGACGCACTGGAAAGGTTGGCCTGAGTAGGGGTTGGTAAGGTTTGGAAAGGAAGTCGATCCACGGGGGTTCCCAAAGGGGTCCAGACTGAAGTCGCCAGTTAGCATGGCAGGGGTGGGAACCAGGCCGGTGAAAGGCACACCCAGACGCTGCATCTTGGCCTGATAATCGATAAAGAAAAATGTCTTGTCTTTCTGGATGGGTCCGCCCAACGACCCACCAAACTGGTTCAGATTAAATTTGTTTCTTTTTGGAGCGAAGTAGTTTCGCGCGTCCAGGACGGTATTGCGGAAATATTCGAACAGACTCCCGTGATACTGGTTTGTGCCTGATTTTGTAGTAACCAGAACTGTCGGACCTGCACGTTCGCCGTACTCGGCGGAATAGTTATAAGTCAGGACCTTAAACTCCTGCACAGCGTCAACGTTTGGGAAAATGGCAATTCCGCCCTCGTCCAACTGATTGTTATCGTTGCCGTCGAGCATCCAATCGGTGCTCTGTGCGCGCGACCCACCAACCGAAAGAGAAAAAGAACCGCGTGTAGAGGCTTCGCTGCTGGCGGCACCATTGAAGAAACTGTTTGGATTGGTCTCGGCGGTCGTTCCCGGCGTGAGGGTTGCCAACTGAACAAAGTTGCGCCCATTCAACGGGAGCTCAGAAACTTCCTCCGCCGTGATCACCTGTCCGAGAGTAGGCGCGGTCGTTTCCACGGCTACTTGTGTTGCGCTCACCTCAACGTTTTCGGTGACCGAAGCCGGAGCCAAAGTAAAATCCAGTTCACGATGCTCGTCGATCTGTAGGCGCAGGTCTTTCTGTTCGGCAGGTTGGAAGCCGGAGGATTCTGCTCGTATCGTGTAGTTCCCCACCGGCAGGAGTGGGATCAGGTAATGGCCGGTATCGTCTGTTTTGGCTTCCCGCGTCAGTCCCGTCGCTTGCGATACGACTCTCACGGTTGCGCCGGACATCACGGATCCAGTCTTGTCCGTCACTGTGCCGGAGAAACTTCCAGTGGCCTGGCCAAAAAGCGGTATACAGACGAAAATTGCGACCGAACAGAAAACGGCCTTAAGGAGCATCTTCTTGCTCAGCATGGAGTTCCTCTTTTTAGCTTCGGTGGAGTGACGAGCCGGTCTCACGTTTTTAGATTGGGTAATATGAATGGATTACCATCACAAATGTCAAGAGTTTTCGTGTCGCGGATAGGAAGCTCAAATTGAATTTCTTGCGAGATTGGTACGAGCGCGTGCAAGGGAGATCACGGTTTGCGCGCGGTCCACTCTGCCTCGAAGCGCACGCGATCGTAGAAGGATTTCTGGGTTCCTATGCCGGTTGTTGAAAGTCCCGCATACAGATTGGCGTGGCTAACGGCGTCGTATTCCGATATGCCCTCGGCGAGAAATACAGCAAAGCTGCCGATGAAAGCGTCGCCTGCACCGGTACTATCCACAGTCTTGACTGAGAATCCGGGCACGTGCTCAGTTGCGTCACGACCCGCGAGCAGACAGCCGTTCGCTCCGAGTGTGATGATCGCTCGCCGAATCCCGCCAGCCAAAAACTTCTGGGCACACTTCTTCGCATCGTCGAGATTGCGAACCGGCATTCCTGTGATTGTCTCGGCCTCGCTCTCATTGGGGACGAAGTAATCAAGCTCTGCGAGGAACGACATGTCGATTGGCTGCCCGGGTGCGGGGTTCACGATGCAGCGAATTCCGTGCTTTCGTGCAAATGAGACAGTGTAGTAAACGGTTTCAAGCGGAATTTCAAATTGCAGCACAATGCAGTCAACCGTTTTCAAAGTTTCCGCAGCTGCATCGACATCGGCAGGCTTGAGTGCGTCGTTGGCTCCTTTCACCACCAGAATCCGGTTCTGCCCGTGGGGATCGACAAAGATGGGCGCCACACCACTTGAAAGCCCGTCGACCTGCTTCACGTGGGTGGTATCGATTCCCAGTTTCTTGAAATTCTCAATCGTGGCCGGACCAAAAAGATCGCTGCCCACTCTTGCAACCATAAACACCTCGGCGCCGCAAAGGCGGGCAGCAACGGCCTGATTCGCCCCTTTGCCACCGAACCCGAGATCGAATTTCCGGGCAAAGATGGTTTCTCCAGGTTTGGGGAATTGATCTGTGAAGGTAACGAGATCGATGTTCGCGCTGCCAACTACCGCGATGCGAGGGCGTTTGGGCATGTTCTGCGGCGTAGAGAAATTCGAGAAGAAGGATGCGAGTTTAGTGACTCGATAGGAACGGTGTCAACAAGGAGTTAAGCAGATGATGGGGTCACTCACCGTACGGCACCCAGATATTCTTCACCTGAGTGGCGTGTTCGAGAAACCAGCGGCCCTCGGCCTGTTTCGGATTGAACCAGTCGATCATCCGGCCTTCGTTCGTCCAGACCTGTTTCAGATTGCCGATGGAGTGAGCCTTGGCTGCAGCTGCGTTGGCTTCATCGGTGAAAGACCAGATCGCGTCAACGCCGTCATGCTCAGCAAGCGTCTTCAGAAGTTGAGCGCTGGGGCCAGTAACAATGTTGACTGCGCCAGCAGGCAGGTCACTGGTATCGAACAGCTGATACAGATCACTGGTGATCAGAGGGTAAGTTTCTGACGGGAGCGCTACAACTGTATTTCCGACAGCTAAAGCGGGCATAACCAGGGACAACAATCCGAGCAGCGGAACGTCGTTGGGGCAAACTATGCCAAGGGTTCCGATTGGCTCATTCATCGCGATCGCAATCGTACGGAACGGAGGGTTGTGGACCGCGCCATCGAACTTGTCAGCCCAGGCCGCATAAGTGAAGACACGTTGAATACCGAGATCTACTTCGGCAAAGGCCTGGTTTTCGCCCACCGCTCTTGCGAGCCGGCGGGCGATGTCGTCCCGCCGCTGCGAGAGGTTCTCTGCCACATAGTAAAGGACTTGCGCACGAGCATGGGCTGCGGCTTTCGGCCACGACTCAGACTTTCGCGCAGCTTCAACGGCGTTGCGGATATCTTTGCGATTACCGAGCGGCGCTTCCCCGAGCAAGCGGCCATCTGCCCCGCGCACCTCTACGCTGTAACCGGAGTCCGGCCGCACTTGCTTGCCACCGATGTAGAGTTTGACCGTTCGGTCAATAGCTTCGATAGACTCTGTGGACTCAATCTCTTTCTCTTTAGGCCGGGGTTTACCGGTCGGCAACGTCGGAGCATTCTTGAACCAGACCGGTTCGAGATATTCACGCAGACCTTCCCTGCCGCCTTCGCGCCCAAAGCCGCTCTCGCGATAGCCTCCAAAACCGCACGACGCGTCGAACAAATTGGTGCAGTTCACCCAGACCACGCCCGCCTTGAGCTGCGCGGCGACCTGAAGGGCCACGTTCAGGCTCTCGCTCCACACGCAAGCAGCCAGACCGTAGACGGTATTGTTGGCCAGCTCCACCGCTTCCGATGGAGTACGAAACGTCATCGCCGCCAGTACCGGACCGAAGATTTCCTGCTGGGCGACAATTGACGTGGGATGCACGTTGCTCAACAGCGTCGGCGGATAATAAAGTCCGCGTGATGGCAGGACGATGTCCGGTTGCCAGCAGGTCGCGCCCTCGGCCACCCCTTGATCCACCAATCGACGGATACGTTCGAGTTGCACCGGGGCGACGATCGCTCCGATGTCGATTGCTTTGTCGAGGGGAGGGCCCGCGCGCAAGGTGTTCATGCGGTCGCGAACCTTAGCGACCAATACTTCTGCGATGCTTTCCTGCATCAGCAAGCGCGAACCGGCGCAACACACTTGGCCCTGATTGAACCAGATTCCGTCGACTAAACCTTCAACCGCCCCGTCAAGGTCGGCATCTTCGAAAACGATGAAGGGAGATTTTCCGCCGAGTTCGAGCGAAAGTCGCTTGTGACTGGGCGCAGTGGCTGCCCGAATGGCGCGGCCCACTTCGGTCGAACCCGTGAACGCAATTTTGTCCACATAAGGGTGCTTGACCAGGGCTTCACCGGTCGAGCCATCTCCAGTCACAATATTCACGACTCCGGCGGGAAGCCCAATCTCGGTGCAGATCTCGGCGAATGCCAGTGCCGTAAGAGGGGTGAACTCTGCCGGTTTCAGAACGACGGTGTTACCCGTGGCGAGCGCGGGAGCAATCTTCCATGCAAGCATCAGCAATGGGAAATTCCAGGGGATAATCTGACCAACCACGCCGCAGGCTGTCTGATCAGGAAATTCAGAGTCCAGAAGCTGCGCCCATCCAGCGTGGTAATAGAAATGGCGGGCAACGAGCGGTATGTCGATGTCGCGACTTTCACGAATCGGCTTGCCATTGTCCATGGTTTCCAAAACAGCGAGCCGGCGGGAATGACGTTGCACCGCACGTGCCATTGCATACAGAAAACGCGCGCGGGTGTGCGGCGTGAGCGACTGCCACTTTTGAAATGCCTTGCGGGCTGCTTTGACAGCCGCGTCGATATCCGCCGCTGAACCCTGCGAGACCGTTGCGATTTTTTCTCCGGTTGCGGGATCAATCGTGTCAAAGAACACACCTTCAACCGGGTCGCGCCAGGCCCCATCGATGAAGTGGCCGAAGCGGCGTCCATGCCGATCCAGCCAGAGCAGCGCCTCTTTCGGGTCCTCCGGCGCGGGACCGTATTCCATGGTCACGAATTTTTCCGCAATGCTCATTTCTTCTCTAGGTCCAGAAGTGGAGCGTGCCGCTGCAACTACGCGATCGGATGGCGATAGTCCGCTGAGTACCGCCCCGTCACATAGTGCTCCAGTTGACGTTCGATGTCGTTCAACAATCCGCTCGCGCCGAAACGGAAAAGCTCCGCTTTCATCCACGGCGTTCCTAATTCTTCCTTCATAAGCGAGAGCCATTCGAGCGATTGCTTCGCGGTACGAATTCCACCGGCCGGCTTAAGTCCGACGGCCATGCCAGTTTCCTGTGCGTATTCGCGAATGGCGCGGGCCATGACCAGGCCTACTGGCAAAGTGGCGTTGGTGGATTCCTTGCCGGTCGAGGTCTTGATGAAATCGGCTCCAGCCATCATGGCAATGAGGCTCGCCCGCGCCACATTGCGCAGCGTGAGCAGATCGCCGCTGCCGAGGATCACTTTCATATGAGCACTGCCGCAAGCCTGACGGAATTCCGCGATTTCATCGTACAGGGCCTGCCACTGGCCGCTGAAGACGAGCGCGCGAGTGATGACTGTGTCGATTTCCTGCGCTCCGGCAGCAACTGATCGGCGAATCTCCGCAATCCTGTCCTCGAATGGATTCAGGCCGGCGGGAAATCCCGTGGAAACGGCGGCCACGCGAATTCCAGTACCTTCGAGAGCGCGGCGCGCAGTCTCCACAAAGCGGTGGTAAACACAAACCGCGGCCACTTTGATATCGAGTTCTTGAATTTCTAATCGTTCAAGCAGCTCATGTTGAATCGGATGTCGACCCTTGGCGCACAGACGACGCACGCGCTCATCGGTATCGTCACCGGCGAGCGAGGTCAGATCCATGCAGGTGATCGCCCGCAGCAACCACGCGGCCTGCCACTCCTTCTTAACGGTTCGTCGCGCCACATGGGTTTGCACCCGCCGTTCAACCGCACTGGTGTTTACGCGAACTTGCCTCACCCAATCGAGATTCAGGGGAACGCCACGGTTCGGCCCCAGCGGACGTCCAGAGATTGTGGCGATAGGAGCTTCTGAAACGGATGCCGGCGGAAATTTTTCCGCGGCTTCAGCTAACTGGTCCGCAACGCCGAAGCGTCTTGTGCTCTCGCGGGGCATCGTTCTGCATTGTACGGCAGTTGCCAACGAAATCGTACGTTGACCCTTGACACCCTTTCTGCCACAGGGCTAGGCTACGTTGCCAATCTATTCCGGAGACAACCACCCTGAGGCGGCTCAAAGAGCGTGCGCTCCATGCTTTTGCATTACTAATAATCGCCACCCTGCCCGCATCTGCCTCACCAAAGAAAATCATTCTTGACACCGACCCGGGAACAGACGATGCGATGGCGCTCATGCTTGCGCTCAATTCACCAGAACTGGACGTCCGCGCCGTGACCATCGTTCCCGGAAATGTGACTGCGGCCCAGGGTCTGGATAACGCCTTGCGCATGATGTCGCTGGCAAACCGCTGCGATATCCCGGTTGCCGCTGGGGCGCAGCACCCGCTGTTTCAGAAGCTCACGACAGCTGAGTTCTGGCATGGAAAGAATGGTCTGGCCAACATTGAGCTTCCGCCAAGTAAATGCAAAGTCGACGGGCGCTGGGGGCCAGATCTCATCATCCAGATGGTGCACGCTGCGCCACATGAAATCACGTTGGTTCCTGTTGGGCCATTGACCAACATCGCACTTGCCGTCGAGAAAGATCCATTGATTGTGCCTCTGGTGAAAGAGGTCGTGCTGATGGGCGGCTCGATTTCCGGCGGCAACGTGAATGCCGCTGCGGAAGCCAACATCAGTAACGACCCGGAGGCTGCTGAGATCGTCTTTCAGGCGGGCTGGCCGCTCACCATGGTCGGCCTGGATGTTTCAAACAAGACCCTGTTTACCCAGAAGCATCTCGATCAGCTCGGTAAGACGCATGGCCCGATCAGCGATTTCATCTACCAGGTCGCAAAGTTTCTGATTGATCTCTCGGCAAAATTCGGATGGCCAGGAACGGCCATGTACGATCCACTTGCGGTTGGCGTCGCCATCGACTCCACGTTGGTAACGGCACCGGAAATGCATGTGGATGTCGAAACCCGGGGAGAATTCACCCGTGGCGAAACGGTTGCCAACCGCCAGGGCTACGTCGAGCGAAATGTGCTTCACGGCGATCACTACGTGATCGAGGGAGTTGATAAAGTTACGCCGAATGCGAAGGTTTGCGTGGACGTCGACGCAGAGAGATTCATACGACTGTATCTCTCAAGAATTGAGGGAAAGTAACTCACACCATGAGCTGTCATTCCGAGGAGCGCCGCGACGAGGAAACCTGCAGTTTCACACTGACAGGATGCGGACGCTAAGGACCAAATGTTCACACCACATACTCTCTCGGCCGCATTAGTAATGATGATCATCAGCGCGTTTTGCTGGGGATCATGGGCAAACACCTACAAAGGGGTCAAGAATTATCGCTTCGAACTTTTCTACTGGGACTACGCCATCGGGATTTTCCTGATCTCGCTGATCCTCGGCCACACGATGGGTATGACCGGCAATGGCCCCGATAACCTCATAAACAATATCCACTCGACGGGCATGTCGAACGTCGTAGCGGCGCTCATCGGAGGAGCTCTATTTAACCTGGCGAACCTGCTCCTCGTTGCGGCAATCGACATGGCGGGACTGGCGGTTGCGTTTCCAGTTTCGATTGGCATCGCCCTGGTAGTTGGAGTGGTCCTGAGCTACATTCTGCAGCCGAAGGGAAATATTGCATTCCTGGGCGCCGGTGTGGCATGTGCGCTGATTGCTGTGGTTCTGGACGGCGCAGCTTATGCGACTCTGCCAACTGCCGCGCGTTCGGTTTCGAAAAAAAGCCTGATCACCTGCGTGGTCTCGGGAGTGTTGATGGGATTGTGGGCACCCTTCATGACGCATGCGATGACTCGTGGGAACCCGCTCGGGCCCTACAGTGCGGCCATATTCCTAACATTAGGTGCCCTGTTGTCCTGCTTTGTTTGGAATGTTTACTTCATGAAGCATCCGCTGGTAGGCGAGCCGGTAAGTTTCAGCGGATTTTTCCATGCCCCGGCGTCCGGACATTTGCTGGGCCTGCTTGGCGGCTTCATCTGGGGGATTGGAACCGTCTTCAACCTGGTTGCGGCACACTTCACCGGCGTGGCGATCTCGTATGCGATCGGTCAGTCTGCGCCGATGGTCGCGGCGCTTTGGGGCATCTTCATCTGGAGGGAGTTTAAGGAGTCGGGACCGCGATCGAAGTGGTACTTGGGGATGATGTTCCTTTTCTATAGCCTGGCGATAATTCTGGTTGCACGAGCCAATGGCTAATGGAAAGCGCAGATGCTCAAACTGCCGAAGTGCTGCTGAAATGTTACTGCATTATCGCGGCCGGATAATGTCGGTCAACAGATCCGGCCTCGACCCGTCCCTGACGAGGTGTGGATATTTCTCCCCGCCGTGGTAATTCAGGTTGGAAGTTCTGAAGTAATCCGTGTTCTCGATGAGCAATTGGAGTGGTTCAGAGCCGTTTTTGCCAGCTCTTAGTGCATCGCGCAACACGTCGCCGCTAAAGCGGCGCCCATTCACGGCAACCAGCTTCATCCCGGGACCAATACCCGCCTGCGCAGCCGGCATGCCCTCGATCGTATCAACAATTCGGCCATCTTCCTTGAGCAGCAAGCCGATGGAGTAAGAAGCATTGACCTCGTCACCTTCGTGTTCTTCGTCTCTAAACAGCTCCGAACGGGTCTCGTCGTAGACCAGCTTCCACCCGCTGCCTTCGATGCCTCCCAGCGGTGCTCCGGCTGTGTGGTTGGTCAGACGTACAGTCCAGAAGCCGGCCCAATCGTATGGTGCAACCTGATTCAAAGCGTTCATTACATCATCGAACGTGTACGTCTTCACCTCTGGCAGGCCGCTCTCTCCGCCGTGAAAAAGGTGACAGAAATCGTCGATGGATTTTTTCCCAGCGGTCTGTTGGCGAACGATGGTATCTACCCACAGCCAATTGAGGACATCTTCATCGTAATAATCAAGATCGCGCCTCCAGGACTCCCACTCTGGAGGTGCACCTTGCATGCTGGGCACTCCGTCAGCCGTGTCTTGCAGATTTCGCCACGTACGGCCCGGCGTGTGATCCAACTTCGCTGCGATTAATGCCACCGAATCGCGCAATTGCTCAGGGGTACGCAGGCCACTGCGTGCGCTAAGAACATCTCCAAGATAGGAAGTCAGACCTTCGTAGACCCACAACAAATCATCTTTCATCGGGTCTTCATAATTGGGTGTGGTCAGGTCAGCGGGACGACGATATTTGCCATTCCAGGAATGGACATACTCATGAGGCAGCAGACCTGCGGCCAGTAATCTCAGTTCGGGATCAACCAGATAGCGCTCGCCGCTCCGGCTGTCGTTGGACTCATGATGCTCCAGGCCGAAGTGGGCCACGTGATCGCTCAAGCTGTAGAGAAAATGATAGTCGCGAAAGTGACGGGCGCCGAAAAGCTTGAATGCCTGATCGGTAAGGTTCTTATAAGGATCAAACAAGTCAGCCGGGACGTCGAGTGCAGCGGCGCTATCCGCGGCGATGTCCATTTCCTGACGAGGATTCTCAGCAAGCGGAACAACCCGCATATATTCGCCGGCGATAACCGGTGAATCTACCAGGGTTGTGAGCGACGCCGGTTTGAATTTGATTTCAGGTCCGCTCTGCGAAGCAATCGGTAACGCGGTGCCAGATTTCCAACCTGTAGGAAGTCGAAGAGTTGTTTCGTAACTCAGCTCATCCGAAGTCCAACCCGCAGGATAAAGAATCAGCGTATTCCAGGCGATCTCCGTGATCTTGTCGGTGGCCGATAGCGCTCCGGTGTAGAGTCCATCCCTACCTGTGGGGGAAACGTAGTCCAGCGATGCTTCCACCAGGGAAACGCCTTGCGGCACGTCGACGTGGAATGTCCATCCGTCGAGGAGATCGCGCCGCCAATTCAACACCTGCCCGTTGCCGGTGAAACGCAGGCCGGTCAACTCTTCAATCGGACCGGTTGGCCCGTGCTCGCCCGGAATCCATTTTGGATAGTAAAGGGTGAGCGACCCCGGGGTCGCTGGGATGGTCAAATGAGCGTGAAAGATCTTGCGTTGAGCATCGGTAGCGTCGACGGAAACCGTTATCGTCGGCGGCGCGCTTTGCGGTGTCGTTTGTGCGGCAAAGAAAGAAGGGGTGACGAGGATGGCGATCAGTAAGCCATAACAACGGACAGAAATCATGCAACAGGGCTCCTTTGGTTATTAAAACGATTAGCCAATGCGAATTTGTGAATATATCAATAGCATGGGACCGACGTCACGTGGCAACCCGGCCCGGCCCCACGTGGATTGGCCTGACACCAATTTAACGGAGTTGCTATGATTCTTTCGTGTCCCCTCATCTTCGCGGGAAATTCATTACCTTTGAAGGGCTTGATGGTTGTGGTAAAAGCACGCAACTGGAGCGCCTGGCGAACGTGTTGCGGGCCGAAAAGTTAGGAGTGGTGGTCACGCGAGAGCCCGGTGGCACGGCGACGGGAGAAAAGATTCGTCAGCTTCTGCTGGACACACACACCGCCGCCCTCGCTTCTTGGGCAGAATTGGCCCTGATGTTTGCTTCACGAGCGCAGCATATTAAAGAAGTGATCTTGCCGGCGCTGTCCGAGGGACAAATTGTGTTGTGCGATCGCTTCACAGATTCCACGGAGGCGTATCAAGGCGGGGGCCGGAAGTTAGGCAGCGAACCGGTCCTGGCATTGCATCGCATTCTGTGCGGCGATCTACAGCCCGACTTGACAATTTTAATGGACTCTGACGTAACTGCCAGCGTGGAGCGTGCCCGGCGTCGCAACAAGGCGAGACTCGCCGAGGGCGATGAAAACCGGTTTGAACAGGAGAACCGTGGCTTTTTTGGGCGCGTGCGAAATGCGTATGCCGCGATTGCCGCTCGAGAAGCGCAACGAGTCGTGGTTGTGGATGCGCGCGGTACCCCGGATGCCACGCACGAACAGATCGTCAACGTTGTGCGGCGCAGGTTGAAATTAGCAGCCAAGACTGCCTGACATCTGGGTCAGGATTTGGTGGCTGCTCACGTTGTTCCTTATGCCTTTTTCCGATTTTCACGGCAACGCGAATGTAGTTTATCGGCTGCGCGACATGCTGAAGCGTGAGCATTTCCCGCATGCGGTGATTCTGGCCGGTCCCGCCGGTTCAGGGAAATACACGCTTGCGTTAATGCTCGCAAAAGCGATGAACTGCTTTGAACGGCCGATGAGCAGCGGGTTGCCGGATTTCTGTGGCCGGTGTTCAAACTGCGTGAGGATTGCTGAGGCACAAGATTTGGAGTCACGCTGCGCCGAGGCAGTAGAAGCGCGTGAAGGCCTGCGAGATGCCGACAAGAAAGATACGCGGATCTTCGTTCAGACCCATCCTGACGTTCTGGTCATCCCGCCTGATCCTCCTCAGATGATGATTAAGCTCGACCAGGTGCGGCGGGTGATCGAGACAATCTATTTCCGGCCTGCGGAAGCCAGGGAGCGAGTGTACATCTTTACCGATTCCGCCTTCATGAAAGAGGCCGCCAACTCGCTGCTCAAGGTCCTGGAAGAACCGCCAGAGTTCGCAACAATCTTTCTGCTAACCGAGAACGCAGGCGAGCTGTTGCCCACGATTCGGTCACGTGCCATGGTGATCACGTTAGGTGCGTTGAGCCGGGAAGATATTGAGCATTATCTCGCCGAGCATCGCCCCGACTGGAATGCCAAACAGCGTGCGTTAGTGGCGCGGCTGTCGGAAGGGGCTGTAGGCAGGGCGCGAAATTTTGATCTTCCCGCTTATGTGGCGGCCCGGCAACATGCACTGACGATTCTCAATACCGCGTTGCGAAGCACAGATCACGCCGAGTTGTTCAAGGTCACCGAAACCTACCGCGCCGGAGCTGAGGGCCGGGAAAAGACCGAAAAACTGTTGCGAACTCTTTATTCTCTTTTGCAGGACCTGATGTTTCTAAATTCCGGGAGTCCCGGCTTCGTGCGCAATACCGATATCGAGGGTGATTTGAAGAAACTCTCTGAATCGGCCGATTTTGCCTGGGTTGGGCAAGCCGCAGACCGGCTGGCCGAAGTGGAGCGTGGCATGCGGCGCAACCTGCTGCGTTCTCTCTCGCTCGATGCGTTCGCGGCCGCGCTGGAGAAGACTGGCTCTTAGCAACGCCGATCAAGGCTGGTAGGTGTTCACTAATTACTAAATATAGGGTGCAGCGCACGCTAACTGCTTCTAATATCACCATCTAACCATTGTCATCTCCGCTTCCCTGTGCTACGGTAAAGAAACAACTCACGCCTTCAGACGCACAATCACAGTCATACCGTGTGGCCCGCGTGAAAAAGCGTGTCCGACAGGTGATGCTATGAAAGATGCGATCGGTGCCTTGCCAGCCGAACATACGATCGATGCGGACGGATTTGCCAATAGAAAACTGATTCGCCCCTCACTCAATCGGAATGACACATTTAGCCGTAATGACCATAGCCATTCCGCAGCCCCGATGGGCGAGCGCAGGTCAGAGCGGGGTGACCGCAATGGAGGCGGCCGAAAATCCACACCCCCCGAGCAAACCAACGCTGAAAATTTTTATTATCAGAAGCAAATGCAGTCGAAGACTCCGATGGTCATCGTGCTGCGTGACGGCGAGCAGGTGCATGGAGTGATCGAGTGGTACGACAAGGCGTGTCTGAAAATCAACCGCAACGGCGCCCCCAACCTGATGATCTACAAGCCTGCCATCAAGTACATGTACAAAGAAGCGGAGAACGGGAAGAAGTAGTACTCAGTAGCTGGTACCTAATCCAACCATTCAGACCTGCAATGATCTTTCCAAACATTGGCCCGTAGCTACAGCTACAACCTACTACAATTTTGGCAGCACAATGCCCTTCTGCGCCTGATACTTCCCTTTGCGATCAGCGTAGCTGGTCTCGCAAACTTCGTCCGACTGGAAGAAGATAATCTGGCACAAGCCCTCGTTGGCATAAATCTTGGCGGGAAGCGGCGTAGTGTTCGAAATTTCCAAGGTTACAAACCCCTCCCATTCGGGCTCGAACGGCGTGACATTTACGATGATTCCGCAGCGCGCATAAGTCGACTTCCCAACGCAAATCGTCAACACGTCGCGCGGAATCTTGAAGTACTCGACTGAGCGGGCCAGGGCAAATGAATTCGGCGGGACGACGCAACATTCGGAACGAACCGTGACAAACGACCGCTCGTCGAACTTCTTCGGGTCGACAACAGTGGAATTCACGTTAGTAAAGATCTTGAATTCATCGGCTACGCGCAAATCGTATCCGTACGATGACAAGCCGTAGGACACCACCCCTTCGCGCACCTGTTTCTCCGAGAAGGGATTGATCATGTCGTGTTCCATCGCCATTTTGCGGATCCAACGGTCACTCTTCAGCATGAAGCTCCTTCGCAGATTTGTAATTTAGTAATTGCGTAATTTGGTAATTTCAATAGCGAGTGGACGCCCGGAGAGTGAGTTTTAAATTACGAAATTTCACAATCACCAAATTACAAAATTTTCCTGGCTGGGTACGGCCATATTACGGGAGATGCTGCCCGTTGACAATCTCCGATATGTCTCTTAGCATCAGTCACTTGGTACACCAAACAGACTTCGTCGCCGGGAGCCGCACGTGATCAAGCTCGACATCATCAACGAAGTTGTAAACAAGACGGGAATTACCAAGACAAAAGCTGAGCTGGCAGTCGAGACAGTCTTCGAGAGCATGAAGCGGTCCCTGGCCAAGGGCGACCGCATTGAACTTCGCGGATTCGGAGTGTTCAATGTGAGGCCGCGTAAAACGGGAATTGGCAGAAATCCCCGTACCGGCGCTGAGGTTTCCATTCCGCCCGGCAAAGCTGTGCGTTTCAAGCCTGGCAAGGAGCTGCAATCCATCGACTAGTCCGCACCCAGTACAATGAACATGCGGGCGCTCGCCCGTATTCTCATACCCGCACGGAATTTTGATGTCTGAGATTATCCCGCCAACTTCCTCTTCAACCACCGAGTATTACAATCCCCTGGAGATCGTGTACGTTCCGCGGCCGAAGCAGCGGTACTGGTTGCACGCACTTTTGTTGCTGGCGACGGTGTTTACCACGCTCGTGGTTGGTGCACGGATGGAATACAACTTTCAGCGCGGTCAGCCAGCACTGTCAGTCAGCGACGATGTTTCGTTTTTCCCGGTAGGGTGGGTGGTTGCTCAGCCCGCCCGGCTCATGCTGGGTCTGCCATTTGCGGCAAGCCTGATGCTGATTCTGCTGGCGCACGAACTCGGCCACTATCTCTGCTGTCAATACTATGGGGTAAACGCCACCCTTCCCTTTTTCATCCCCTTTCCCAATTTCTTCGGGACCATGGGTGCATTCATCCGAATCCGATCTCCGATTCGCTCGAGAACAGCTTTGTTTGACATCGGAATCGCGGGGCCGATTGCCGGATTTGTAGTTGCCACCGCCGTGCTGCTCTTTGCAGTACCGCTCTCGAAAGTGGCATCGCCTGGGCCTGCCAACTTCGAGATTGAGTTGGGGTATCCTCTGATTTTCCGGTTGGTGTCCCACTTGCTGCCTAGCACGTCTCGCGTGGCAGCGCAGGCGCTCAGTTTTCATCCAATGGCCATCGCGGCGTGGGTTGGGATGTTTGCTACTGCTCTCAACCTGCTACCTGGCGGGCAGCTTGACGGTGGCCACATTGTGTTCGCGATTGCGCCGCGTGCTCACAAAATCATCTCCCGGATCACAATTCTCGTATTGATTCTTATGTCGCTGTTTTTCTGGGCTGGGTGGCTGATCTGGGCAGTTCTCCTGCGGATCAGCGGTATGCGTCATCCGGTGGTAGCAGAGTGGCCGCAAGTATCGGGCGGTCGCCGGTGGCTCGCTTTGTTCGCGCTACTGATGTTGATTCTCACCTTCGCACCTGCGCCCACTGCGCACACTTCGATACCTGAAGCGATCCGCCAGTTCCGTTCTGGCCAGTAGTCATCGCCGCATCTGATCCTGCTGGAGTGTTTCCTGCTTCTAATCGCCCTGTGCCTTAACTCACTGTTTCTGGTGATCAACGTCACACCGGGTTGCGACTCAGCAAAGCATAATCACTTCCAGGATGGCCCACTACTGCTGAGGAGAGGGTCTGTGGCAAAAGGCCGAGTTTCCATCGTTGTCGAACGCTGTAAATCCTGCGGCTTCTGCGTCGAATTTTGTCCCACTAAAGTCCTGGCGCTGTCTTCTGCGTTCAATTCCAGGGGCTACCATCCACCCCACGTCGTGAATCCGGAGAAATGCAGTGGCTGCGACTTGTGTGGCATGTACTGTCCTGATTTCGCCATCTACGCAACCAAAGTGCCTCAGGCGGGAGAGGCGCAATGACCGCCGACCCTCACGGCGTGCTGACCGGAGTGCATTTCATCGATGGCGACCATGCGTGCTGTGAAGGTGCGCTAGCGGCCGGAGCGCGGTTCGCCGCCGGATATCCCATCACTCCATCCACCGAGGTAGTTGAGCGATTTGCCGCCCGCGTTCCGACCGTCGGAGGATGCTTCATCCAGATGGAAGATGAACTGGCGGCTTCGATCGCCTTGCAGGGTGCAGTTTGGGGAGGAGCCAAGGCTTTCACCGTGACCTCCGGGCCGGGTTTCTCCTTGATGATGGAGCACATCGGTTATGCGGCGATGACGGAAACCCCGTGCGTGTTTGTGGATGTCCAACGGGGGGGACCGTCAACCGGTCTGCCTACCCTGCCCGCGCAAGCCGACATGATGCAGGCGAGATGGGGATCCCACGGGGATTACGAGATCATCGCGCTCTGC
>DASPTU010000094.1:0-42573 GCA_035623255.1 Terriglobales bacterium
TCAAGACTATGCCCTCAAATCGCAATTAATGACCTACGAGGGCATCCGGGCGATGTACGAAGCGTATAGCCGCAACAAATACACCTCCACCGGTGTGATTCAGTGGATGCTGAACAACGCCTGGCCTTCGCTGATCTGGCACCTTTACGACTATTACCTTCGTCCCGGAGGCGGATATTTCGGCGCCAAGGCGGCCATGCAACCACTTGATCCTGTCTACGGCTACGATGACCGTTCGATTTGGCTGGTCAGCAGCCAATACGGGGACGCCAGCAATCTCAAACTTTCCGCCAAGATTTACAACCTGGACATGACGGAAAGATTTTCCCGGACTGAGACTCTCAACGCGCCCGCCGACAGCACCACCAAGATATGGACCTTGCCGGAAATCTCGGGATTGAGCCCGACGTACTTTCTCCGGCTCATAGTCGAAGACTCGACCGGAAAAGTTATCGGCTCCAATCTCTATTGGCTTTCCACTTCTCCGGAAACGCTCGACTGGGAAAAATCAAACTGGAACACGACTCCAACGGCAAGCTACGCCGATTTCGGCGCCCTGAGAGAACTGCCCAAGGTCAAGCTGAAGATGAGCACCAACAGCGAACGTAAGGGCGATGACGAGGTCACGCATGTTCGCTTGGAGAACCCCAGCAACGACTTGGCATTTTTCATTCGTTTAAAGGTAGATAAGGGCAAAGGCGGTGAGGAAATCCTGCCGGTCCTGTGGCGGGACAACTACATCTCCCTGCTTCCAGGAGAAGCGCGTGAAATCACTGCAACCTATCGAGCCAGCGATCTTGGCGGGGCGAAGCCCTTCGTTGAAGTCAGCGGCTGGAACGTGCAATAGCGAGCCTTGTTGGAGGATGATCTAACCGTTGTGCCGCTACCATTTGCTTGCGCTTCTGGCACTCGTTCCAGCTTACCCGTAAAATAGGAAACTTGCGGATTCATATGCAGAACTTATGTGTGTTGGTGTGCCGATGAAGCGTGCAGGTGTTTTTGGTGCCGCAATCATTGTGTTTCTAGTTTTCGCCTGGGCCGGGTGCGGTGAGTATTACCGGCCGGTGGCTTTTCCCATCACACCCCCTCCGCCGAATCCTACGTTCTTCCACATGGTGCTGGTCATCACAGCAGCCGGGAATAACAACCCCGGCGCGAGTACGACGATCGACGTTTCGGGTGACGCCGCAACTTCCCAATCCATTGTAGGAATTAAGCCGTCGTACGCAGCTTTGGTCGCAACTGCGACGCGTGTTTATGTTGCTAACACCGGGGAGGACACCGTTTCTGAGTTTGCCCCTACGAGCGCCACTCCAGTTAACATCATCAGCTTTCCTTCGGGCTCCGCTCCAAATTTTGTCGCTTCCACTGAGAGCGGCACCGTTTACGTGTCCAACGCCGGAAGTGGGACCGTTGCGGCCATCTCAACTGCTGATAACGTGCTGACGAACACAATTCCTGTCGGCGGCATTCCAGCATCCATGGCGGAGCTTCCCAATACACAAAAACTCTATGTCGCGAACGGTTCTAGTCCCGCTGGGAACGGATCTGTTGTCAGCATCAACACAATCGACAAGAGTTTGAATCTGCCGATTGTGCCGAAGCCGTCAGCACCCTGGGTTTCGCCGATCTGGGTAGTATCGCGTTCCGACAGTCAACGACTGTTTGCACTGGATAGAGGCAGCGGCTTTGTCTCCGCCATTGACACGGCGTCTGACATGGTCGTCGGCACTGCGTCGGTTGGGATCGGAGCCAATTTCATGACTTACGATCCCGTTCTGAGTCGCTTGTACGTGACCAACCCTATTACGAACACGGTGACAGTATTAAACGCCTCAAGCGATGCTCTTACTCCTATGACAGCGTCTGTGCCCAGCCCCATCTCCGTTTCGGTTTTGCCCGATGGCACTCGCGCCTATGTAGCGAGCGCGCTGGTTAGCGGCACTAATGTGACTTCGAGAGTTACGGTACTCAATACGGCTGACCTCACCGTCAAGACCACAATCCCATTGACCTCAGTTCCGCTGGTGTGCGCAACCGGTGCCTGGTCTGAGTTGTCTATCGCTGCAGCGGCTGATAGTTCCCGGGTTTACGTCGGGAATTGCGATGCCAGCAACACGGACGTAATCCAGACTTCAAATGACACGCTCTCGCTGGAAATAACGGCCCCTTTCGGCGGCCCGTTCAGTCCTACTGGCAAGCAACAATTGCAGAATCCTGTTTTGGTTTTGGCCGGACCCTAGCAAGTTTCAGATTGCTAAGTGTTGGTGTTTGAAGCGGGGGAATTGGCGGGCTGGACCACATAGCCGGTCGACAATTGGAACTGACGATCAGCAACGGCGACCTACCTGCCGGCTGTTGCAGATTGTCGAACTGGGTTGTAACGCATCGCGATATTCATAAACACGTTCCCACTGCATGTCTCAAAGCAAATGACCAGCGCTTCCGTATCCTCCGTGTTTTTGGGACCATGGTCGGAGGTGTGAAGGGCGGGGGGATGGACGCGGAAATGAAATCCCTGGTCATTGAGCGACGTGACCGCGTTACCGATCACCTGGTTCGCCAGTTCGAAAACGGTTTCTTTTACCAATTCGTCGGACTCCGGTAGTTCCGTTCCGGCGAACTTACTGGCGACTTTCACTGCCGTGTCAACGTCGAGATCGAAGATGATTCTGCCTTCGATGTCGCCCGTAATCCACACCAGCGCCGCGACTCCTTTTCGTCGATAGGCTTCCTCTTCCATGCTCAGGTTGCCAATCGCAGTGGAACAATGCAGGTTCTGCGCCAGTACGGCATCCGCCGCATTGATAAATGGCTGGATCAACTCCATTTTCATTTCAGGCCCCCGCGCCCGCGGCATTGACCACGGTTCCATCCTCACCCATCACGTACTTGATCACCTCGTACAGGACTTCCGGTTTTACTGGCTTCTGTACGAAATGGCGCGCCCCGCGCTGCAGTGCAGCCACGATGTTCTCCTGGTATCCGACAGAAGAAACCATGACCACCCGTGCATCGGGATGCTTCTGCACGATTTTCTCGGCTGCCTCAATTCCCTCCATCTGTGGCATGGTGATGTCCATAAGCACGATGTCGGGTTTGGTGCGGTCGTACTCGGCGATGGCACTTACCCCATCGCCCGCTTCCCCCGCCAGTTGTCCCCCGAAGCTTTCAATCATTCGGGCGAGATTCTTGCGGGCAAAGACCGAGTCATCCACTACCAGGTAGCGGACCGGCTGTCCGTCTTTGCTACGTTTCATCGGCGCAAACTGCTCCATAACTACCTCCTAAAGCGAATTGCTGACTTCGTACGCATATCTCAAAAACCCTAATTTTTCGCGGCTCGGGCAGCTTTTGCATCGTTGCCGCCGTCAACCGCCTTGCGATCTGACATGCACTGCGCGAGCAAAGTGTTGGCAATCGCTTCCAGCCCCACGACTCGCACTGCGTAACCACGTTCAATGGCGGCCTTGGGCATACCATAAACCACGCACGAGTCTTCGCTTTGTGCGATGGTCATCCCACCTGCGGCTTTCACATGGTTCATCCCTTGAGCCCCATCCTCACCCATACCAGTCATGAGCAATGCGAGGGACTTGCTGCCAAATTCGTCGGCCACACTCTTAAAGAGCACATCCACCGATGGACGGTGCCCGTTCACACGCGGCTCATCGCTAAGTACTGCCACATCTCCTAAGGGCAGGCGCTTAACCTTCAGATGCCGGCTGCCTGGGCACACTAACGCGCGGCCAGGCAGCAGCAGATCGCCGGATTGCGCTTCTTTTACTCGAATGGCGCAGATTTCATCCAGACGCCGCGAAAACATTTCGGTGAAACCCTCTGGCATATGTTGGACAATCAAGATCGTACCGGGGAAGTCTTTCGGCAGCTGGGGCAGCACATATTGCAGTGCTTGCGGCCCGCCGGTGGAGACGCCGATGGCTACGACACGCGTTGGACGGTGCCCGCTGACTGCCGCCGTTTTCTCAACTGCCGCTGGAGCGGCGGACGCTGGTGCAGCAAGGCTGATCCCCCGGCTTTGGGCTGCAGCCTTAATTTTGCTGATCAATTCGTCAGCGATTTCAGGCATGCGCGCGGACACATCGGCCGGCTTCGCTACAAAGTCGAATGCGCCCATCGAAAGTGCCTTCAATGTGACCGCTGCCCCTTGGGTGCTGTGCGAGCTCACGACAATCACGGGCACACGATGGGTTCGCATGATTTCCTTGAGCATGTCGAGTCCACTCATGCCGGGCATCTCAAGGTCAAGCGTTACCACCTGTGGCCGCAGTTCTTCGATTTTCTTCAAACCGAAATTCCCGTCCATTGCGGTTCCGACCACGTGAATGGAGTTGTCACTGGCCAAGACCTGCGGAATCAGCTTGCGCATCAGCGCGGAGTCGTCGACGACCAGCACGCGAACCGGATCCTTCATGCGCGGCCCTCCTGCGCACTCGTCATGCTTCTTGCCCGCTCGGCGCGGGAGAGCAGCAATCCAAAGACCGGCCTGATTTCGGGGTCTTGTCGCATTCTGGTAAAGCCCTCGACCAGCGCGGTCAGATTCAGGATCAACACCACACGTCCGTCGCCAAGAATTGAAGCGCCGCTGACCAGATCGGTTTCCACGGTCTGATCATCCAATGCTTTAATTACCAGTTCCTCCTCGCCCTCGAGTGAGTTCACCAGCAGGCCAAACTTACGCTCACCCATGTTTATGACGAGAACAAAGATTTTCCCTCGGCGCTCGCTTTCCACAAACTTGGGAAGAGCCCCTAACCGAATTACCGGCAACACTTGATTGCGCAGTTGCAGCATCTCGCAACCATCCACCAGGTGTAGGTCGGATTCATCTGCACGAGCGATTTCGCCAACTGCGCCCAGAGGAATTGCATAGAGCCGATGCTCGACCCGGAAAAGCAAGGCCTTGATGATTGCCAGAGTCAATGGCAACTGCAGGCGGAACTTCGTGCCCTGCCCAGGGCGTGTTTCGATTTGGACGCTTCCTTTCAGCCGCTGCAACACCGTCTGCACAACGTCAAGTCCCACTCCGCGTCCGGAAACCTCCGTTATCTTGTCTGCCGTGCTGAATCCCGGTTGAAAGATGTATTGCAGAATTTCTGCTTCACTCAACCTTTCGGCTTTCTGCGGAGACAAAATCCTCTTCTCAATAGCTGCGCCTTTCACTTTCTGAGCGTCAATCCCCCGGCCATCATCGCTGACTTCCACGATCACGTGGTTGGCCTGGTGATATGCATCCAGAAATATCGTCCCCTGCTCCTGCTTGCCATTACACAGGCGCTGCTCTGGCACTTCTATGCCATGGTCCACTGCATTGCGTACAAGGTGCGTAAGCGGCTCCGCAATGGCATCCAGAAGACCCTTGTCAAGATCAGTATCCTGGCCTCGGACCTTCAGCTGGACCTCCTTGCTGCATTGTTTGGCAACGTCACGAACAATCCGCGGAAACCTGCGAAAAAGTTGCTCAACCGGCACCATGCGGACCTTCATCACCGAACGCTGAAGGTCACTTAAAACACGAGACTGAAATGCCATGGCATCCGCAAAACGGCTCCGTGCTGGATCCTTCGGATGGTGCCTTGAGAACTCGTTGATGGCTTGCTGAAGCATGGATTTGCCAATGATCAGCTCGCCCACAAGATTTAGAACCGCATCGATACGCTCGGCGTCCACGCGCAAAATGTTTTCGGCGACCGGCTTGGTCGGACTGGCAGGCTCTTGCGGCGTGTTGACCGCGACCGATACGGACTCCGCCAAGGCTGGCTCTGCGCTCGATCGCTCAGTCTCGGGGACTGTGCTGCCTCCGTCGTCCGTGTCACGGTGATGGTTGGGTTCCAGTGCGTTGACCTTCACATCCGCAATCACCGTAGGAATTTTGCACTTTGCCGCGATCTCCTCGCTGGACTTATTACTCGCCAGCAGCAGTTGGAACACCGGGGTAGTCTCGGTCGATCCGGCAGCAGGACGCGATCCAAGCACCTCGCCTATTTCGCTTAATGCTTTCAAAACGAGTTGCCGCGCTGCGATAGGCATCGCGCAGTGTGGATCGATCTGAGTCTGAACACAATAGACATGCTTGCCCTGGTCCGCAGCCTGTTGCATCGCAAGATTTTCGTATTCAGTCCACACAACTTCCGCGAGCCCAGGGCTCTTGGATTTCTTCGCACGAGACTTTTTTGTGCTCGGATCGCGCGTCAGCTCGCGAATTTTCTTTTGCAACGTTGTGGTCGAGGGCAACTCGCCCTGATTGCGATATGCGTTCAACATAGCGGCAAACATATCTGCCGCGCTGAAAACAATCTCTGTAAGCGAGCTATGGGCGCTTGCCGATTCCAACGCCAGCGCATCCTCCAACTTGTGCGCCAGTTCACTCAGTTCGTGGAAACCGGCGGCCGCCGCATCTCCTTTCAATGTATGCACGATGCGACGAATCGTGCGCACAATTTCTCCCTCGCCTGGTTTCTGCTCCAACTTCAGCCCTTCTTCATTCAGGGATTGCAGCAGTTCCTGTGCGGTCTCAAAGAACAGCTCCCGCAGTTCGCCGCCACGTTCATCCGAAAACTGGCTCACGGAGTTACCCCGATCTGCTGATATGCCGTTCCAGTGTCGCGATAGACCATGGTGAACTTGTCGGTCAGGCCCAGCAAACTTTCTGCGTGCCCCACGAACAGGTAGCCACCGGCATTGAGGCATCGCGAGAATTTTTCGATCAGGCGTTTCTGCTCGGCCTCGTCGAAGTACATCATTACGTTGCGACAGAAGATGACGTCGTTGCGCTGCGGCAGGTATTCAGTCTTCAGATTATGAAAGTCGAAATGTACAAGTTCCTTTAATGCCTTCTTTACCGCGTAACGCTCGCCAACCTTATCGAAATGGCGAAGGCGATAGGTGTAATCGACCGACGCCATTTGGCTTTCGCTGTAGATGCCTTCCTGAGCTGCGCGAAGCGCGCTGTAACTGATGTCGCTGGCCAGAATCTCTGCCCTCCATGGGGGTGGGATGAGAGGCTTGGGCAGGGGCAACTCATGGCCGGACGGATTCCGCAGACAGTGATACGAGAGCGCGTCGGACACTAGCATCGCCATCGTATAAGGCTCCTGGCCGGTGGAGCAGCCCGCGCTCCACAAGCGCAGCGAGAACTCCCGTTTCTCCTGCTTCTGCCGCAGGATTTGATCCAATACGTGCTTATGAAACAGATCGAGCTGCGCTTTATTGCGGAAGAAGCTTGTCTCGTTGACAGTGAGGTTCTCCAGCAACCGGGCGAGCTCTGCCTTGCCTTCATTACTGATCAGCAGGCGGTAGTAGCTGTAGAACGAATCCAGCTGACATTCCTTCAGACGCCGCTGCAGTCTGTCCTGCAGGAAGTGTGCGCGGCGAGAATCGAAAAACATGCCGCACTCCTGGTACACGAGATTCTGTAACAGCTTCATCTCGGCTTCTGAAAATTGGAGCTGTAGACCCGGGCTAGCCATGATAGGTTGTTCCCTGCATCTCCTCAGTCACTGAGAGCCTGCACCGGCTCGCGCTGTTGCGGGCACGTTCTTTTGTGTTGGATCGGGCTTCGCGGCGGGCGCCTGAAGCAGCTTTGCCATGTCGAGCAATACAATCAGCCGCCCTTGATGCTTACCCAGACCAGTCACGCAGTTCAGCCCGCCCTCCAGAAATTCCGTCGGAGGCGGTTCCACGTCGGATTCGGGAATCTTCAGCACTTCGGAGGCGGAATCAACAATCAGCCCCGATAGCCGCCCGTTGTGCTCGAGCACCAGAATGCGATTGCGTCTGCTCGGGGTCACCTGGGTTTCACCAAACCGTTTCCGCAAATCCAACACTGAAACAATCTTTCCCCGGAGGTTGATTACCCCCTCCATATAGTCGGGAGCGTCTGGCACAGCCGTGATCTCGGGCACGCGCACGATCTCGTGCAGAGCCGTGATCGGTACG
Source organism: Terriglobales bacterium (assembly GCA_035623255.1). Taxonomy (GTDB): domain Bacteria; phylum Acidobacteriota; class Terriglobia; order Terriglobales; family Acidobacteriaceae; genus JAFAGX01. The sequence goes on from DASPTU010000094.1 coordinate 7,960, forward strand.
CCATAGGTTTCACGCCCGACCCTGAAACCGACAATGTGCAGGTCGCTGTTCATCCGAAGTCTCCGGCTATTTCCGCGTGCCAGCGGCAGCCTGCCGAACGTTGACTTTTCCCGCCGGCCTGTCTTCTGCCGCGGGCCGGTTGCGTTCGGCCTGGTCCAGCGTGAAGAGGTCCATTGACTCCAGTAAGTCTCGGGACATTTTCGACATCTGCTCGGCCGATGCTGCCAGCTCCGTCGAGCCCGACGTCGTTTGCTGCACCAGTTCGCGCATCCTCTCCATGGCCTTTACCACGGCGTGTGCGCCGGAGGCCTGTTCTTCAACGGCAGAGTTGATTTCGTGGGTGATCTCGTTCAGACGTGTGGTTGCGCGCGCAATTTGAGACGAACCGTGAGACTGCTCGTTCGTAGCCGCTCCGATTTCCTGGGCAAACTTGTAAACTTCTGTCACAACATTGGAGATCTTGCGGAGCGCGGTATTAAGTTCGGAGCCGAGGCCCAAGCCCTCGTTCACGATCGAGGTGCTGCGGTCCATGTTTTCGACGGCTTTGCGGGCCTCTTTTTGAATGCTCTGAATCAGCTCCGAAATCTCTTTGGTGGACTGCGCCGATTTCTCCGCCAGCTTTCGTACTTCATCGGCGACCACGGCGAAGCCCAGTCCGTGCTCGCCGGCACGCGCCGCTTCGATAGCAGCATTCAGCGCCAGCAAGTTCGTCTGTTCCGCGAGGTCATCGATCACTTCAATAATTTTCCCGATATCGTCCGCGCGCTGCCCCAGTACATCGATGATCTCGCCCGACGCATGAATCGTGCTGTTAATGCGGTTCAGACCGTCAGTGGCTTTATCCATGGTGGAGATGCCGCTGTGCACCTCCTCTCGCGAACGATTGGAGATATCCAGCAGCACCTTGGCCGTGTCCGCAACCCGCTGGATGGATGCCACCATCTCGTCGATCGAGGCGGATGTTTCACTCACGCTCGAGGCTTGCACCTGTGTGCTTTTCACCATGTTCTGCACGTTCACACTCATCTCATGCATGGTGCTGGTGACCTCATCAATGGCTGACGAAGTTTGCAGGCTGATCTTGGCCGACTCATCAGAAGCTCCGGCGACCTGGTTCGACGCGCTGGCCACCTGCGATGAGGCGTCTCTTACGTTCCGAACCAGATTGCGCAATCCGGTCGTCATGCGTGCGAAGGCATTACCCAGCGTGTCATTCTGTGACCGCGGCTTCACCTCGACGGTGAGATTGCCGCCTGCGATTGCCTCCGACAGAGTGGCCATCTCCTTCAGGTAAGTCACCATGTTGGCGAAAGTTTTCGCCAGTTCGCCAATCTCGTCTTTGCGGCTGACGTCGATGTCGTGCTCAAGATCTCCCGTATTCCCGATCTGCCGGGCCACCTTCATGAGATTGTCCAGTGGTTCGGTGATGGAGCGCGCCGTGGTAAAGGCGATCGCGATTCCTAGCGCGAGGGCCAGAAGTGTGCTGACCAGTGCAATGGCGATGGTTGCAGTCGCTGCGGTCTCGTCGGACTTACGCCGCTGCTCAAGAACTTTCGAATTTTCCTGGTCCGCAATGTCGAGGTGTTCCGTCGCAGTCTTCACCCAGGACGAGGCATCCTTCTGCAGATAAAAGATCTGCAGTTCCGCGACTGTGGCATTACCGCTGTCCACATCTTTTCGTTTTTCAATCAGGGGACTGGCAAACTCCCGGGCCCAGTTCTGCTCGTTATTTTTTACGTTCTCGAGTGCGCCCTTCTGCTGTTCTGAGCTTGCCAGGTTCAGTGCTGTTTGCAAGCTTTCCTGCAGAATGTGTTCACCATCGTTGAGCCGCTCCACTTCACGCGTGTCTCCACTGAGCAAGTAGTTGCTCAAGTAAAGCCGGTTTTGCATGATCTGAAAGCGCACTTTGTCGGTTGTCTCGGCCATCTTTAAAGCTTGCGATGCCGCGGCTTTCGCGCTGTGCTCGCGCTGCACCGCCACCAGATTCACCAGGAAAAGCACCACGACCATCGCCAGGACGGCGCCAAAGTTCACATACAGTTTCTTGCCGATCCTCATGCCATTCCTCCTGCCGCCTGTGTTTCTTTCAACACCTGTCATCGCACGCCGCTCCGTATAACGGCTTTATTCTGTGGGCTCAAACTTGAATTCAACGACTCCCGAGCTTTCTTCCGAATCAGGCTCGAATTTCCATTTTTTCAGGGCATCAACGGCGGCGTTTACTAAAATCGGATTACCACCCATTACTTTGGTATCCTTTATGTTCCCGTTAGGCAGTACCACCACCAGGAGCTTGACCGAGCCGCGCAGGTTAATGCGCCGCGCTAGTTCCGGATAAACCGGTGCCACTCTGGTTCTCACTTTGCGATTCAGTTCGTCCTGAGCACCGGCAGGTACTGGGTTTCCGACTAGCAAAGCTGAAAGTGCAAGCAGGGTGATTGCGGTCCAGCTCCGAAGCGCTCGCCAAAGCACAGGTCTCCTCCAGCCGACACGTGTGGTCCTGGTCTCGTCGTGCAAAGCCGATGCCAACGGATAACGCTGAGGTAATCCAAAGTAACAAGCTTTATTTTGAATGAGATGAGGAGGTTTAGTGTCCCTCATTTTCTGCCAAGAAATTCCATTAGAGGCATCCAGAAAATTTTCCCTCTCACCTTGAGACGAAGCCGGTTTTGAAGCGCGTGGTGAGCAACTAGGCACGTTCTCCCCGCGTCCTCTTGACTCAAATTGAGATTGCAGGCTACTTTCCTACTTATCCAGATACGTCTGAAGGAAGTGAGAGGCGGTGCGCATTGAACCTGCAGGCGGGTGAGATGGCGCTGTCAGCGAATGGCAGCGTCGCAGCGCAAGAGCCCGGTCTCGCGGAACTGCCCCCGGTGCCGGATACCTGTACCCTGGCGGAAGGCTTTGCCGAGCACCTGCGGCGACTGCTGCGCTCTGATCTCGTATTGGTGTTCTTCTCGGAAGCCGCAACCGTAAGGCTGCATGCAATGGCAGCGCAGTCCGCTCAGCTTGCGAACCTGGTCCGCGCCAGTTATCGGGGACATGGCTTAGAGTTTGCTGCGGATCTGGTGCGACGAGTTTCTTCGGCGCGGGAAACCATTTCCGTCACCATTGATCCTGCGACTCACAGCTTGGGGGATATGATTCCCGTCGGAATGTTGTTGGCTGCGCCTTTTCGCACTTCCCAGGTTCATGGTGCCATTGTGGTCTATCCACGGGCCGAGGGCCCATTTTCGAAGCAGGAGAAATCTTTTCTTTCGGCGGTTTGCGGCTTCCTGGCCATGGCCATTGCCAACGCTGAGTTGTATGCCTCGGCCCGGTGCCAGGTCCGCGAATTGCAGCGGCTCGTTCCAATACCACCGGAAAACCACACTAAACACGAAGGGTTCGATGCCTGGGATGAGACCTTCGATGCGATTACCGATTTCATCGTGGTTCATGATGACGGTGACAAAGTGATCCGTGTGAACCGCTCGCTGGCTGATTTTGTTGGAGTGCAGCCCCAGGAACTTCTCGGGGTTGCCATGTCCACGCTGTTTGCCCTTCCCGCTGCTTTCCCCGAGCCCTCTTGCCCTTTTTGCGCCGCCAAGGCTGCCGGCTCACAGGGACAAACGGTCCCGGTTCTGGATCGCACCTTTCTTGTCACCAGTTCCCGGCTTCAGCCATGGGAGGGCCGAGGTTTGCAGACGGTTCACGTGTTGAAAGACATTACCGACCGGCAGGATGCTGAGCGTCGCTACCGCGAGCTGTTTGACAACATTCAGGAGGGTGTTTTTTTTGCTATTCCGGATGGTCGCTTCATAGAAGTCAATGACGCTCTGGTTCGGATGCTTGGGTATAGTTCCCGCGAAGATCTCTTACAGGCCGACCTGCGCACGCAAGTTTACTCGTCTGCGGAACAGTACGATGAATTTGCGAACCTGATGCGGCAGCACGGAGCCGTACAAAATTACGAACAGATTCTGCGGCGGGCGGATGGCACTCCTCTCCACGTTTTGGTCAAAGCGTTTGCGGTCCGCGATTCGCAGCAAAATGTGATCCAGTATCGCGGCGCAATTCAGGACATCCACGGGTTGAAGGCGTCGCAGTCTGAATTGCATCGGGAGCGCGACTTTTCCGCAAAGATTCTCGACAACACTCAAAGCTTGATCCTGGTTGCCGATGTTAGCGGTGAGGTCACTTACGCCAATCGGCGATGGTACCAGATGGGATACCAACGCCATCAACTTCTTGGCAGGGCGCTGCCGGAGTTAATAGCCCTGCCGCGACGGCAGGCTCTTGCTGAGGCCTTCGTTGCTACGCTCAATGGCGAGCAGATCGATAACTTGGAGCTGCAGATCGCACGCGTCGACGGACGTCCGGCACAGTTTTCCGCGAACCTGAGCCCGGTCCGCGATGATGAAGGCAAGGTTTCCAGCGTGGTAGTGATGATGAGCGACATTAGTGACGCGGCAACCCTGCAATCCAAGCTGATGCACGCAGAGAAAATGGCTGCAGTCGGACAACTCGTTTCTGGAGTTGCTCATGAGGTCAATAACCCGCTCACCGCGATCTTGGGCTTTGCCGATCTCCTGATGGAAAATCCTGAGATCCCAGACGGCGCCCGCAAGGACCTGCGAGTAATCCTGCAGGAAGCCCAGCGCACCAAGCAAATCGTGCAAAACCTGCTGAGTTTTGCTCGTCAGACGCCGCCGCAGCGCGCACCGATCCAGCTGAACACGATTATTCACCGTACCATCCAGTTGCGTGCTTACGATCTCCATAGCCGCGGCGTGGAGGTCGTCGAGAAACTGGATAAGGATTTGCGTCAGGTGATTGGGGACTCGCATCAGCTGCAGCAAGTCTTTTTGAACATTCTCAACAATGCCTACGACGCTGTGCGGGATAGCGGCCGCCCGGCACGTATCGAGGTCAGAACGGCAAACCAGGAAAACTCGGTCGAAATTCTCTTTCGCGACAATGGCAAAGGGATCGAATTTCCCGAACGTATCTTCGACCCATTTTTCACCACCAAGGAGATCGGGAAAGGAACCGGCCTGGGTCTCAGCATTTGCTACGGCATCGTCCGCGAACATGGTGGCGAAATTCTTTGCCATAACAATAACGACGGGGAGGGCGCTACCTTCACTGTGCGTCTGCCGATCACTGCAACGTTGGTTCCCGCCGGAGCTGCAGCAGGAGGCATTGCATCATGAGCTTGCCGGCAATTAATCATGCTCGCCAGATCGCCATTTTGCCGGTGCTGCTGATAGAGGATGAGTCGGCCGTTATGGCCTACGTCCGTACTGCGCTGGAACGCCACGGCTATCAGGTCGTCTGCACCGATTCCGGCGCCAAGGGGCTCCAGTTGCTGTCGTCAGGGGATTTCCTCGGCGTCATCTCGGACATGCGCACACCCGGAGGGGTGGATGGCGCCGACGTACATGCCTGGCTCTTAAGTCATCGTCCAGAACTTGCCGGACGTATCGTTTTTATCACCGGCGACATCGCCAACGAAGACACTGCCGCCACCTTGCGCAGAACCGGCGCGCCCTGTGTAGAGAAGCCATTCCGTGTCCAGCAATTCATCTCTGTAGTTGAAAAAACCATTGGGAAGGCGCCGTGAACGAGAATTTCCGAATTCGGTTTCTTATCGTGGACGACGAACAGAGTATCCGCAAACTCTGCATGACTGTCGGGGAGTCTTTGGGATTCAGCTGCATGGAAGCCAATAGTGCCGAGAGCGCGCTGGCGCTGTTGGAAGAGCAGCCTGTTCACATGATCCTTACCGATATGGTGATGCCGAACATGTCGGGACTGGATTTTCTCGGCAAAGTGAAGAAGCTTTTTCCTCGCACTGAGGTCGCAGTTATGACCGGTCATGGTTCAGTGGAAACCGCGGTGCAAGCCATGAAACTGGGTGCTTATGACTACATCAGCAAGCCGTTTTCCCCGCTCGAAGAGTTGCGACTCTTCTTGCGTCGCATGGGGGAGAAAGTACTTTTGGTCGAGGAGAACCAGTTTCTTCGCGATCGCGTGGACACAGAAAGCGATCTTCACGGTATTGTGGGCTCGTCAGCCAAAATTCAAGATGTTTTGCGCATGATCTCGCGGCTCAAGGACACGCGTACGCCGGTGCTGATCATCGGCGAAAGTGGTACGGGAAAGGAGTTGGTTGCCCGCGCCATCCACTTCCGCGGTTCTTTTGCCAAGCAGCCTTTCGTCGCCGTGGATTGCGGCTCGCTTGTTCCGACTCTCATTGAAAGCGAGCTGTTCGGCTACGAGAAAGGCGCCTTCACTGGCGCCCTCAAGTCGAAAACCGGGCTTTTCCAGGCTGCCAACGGAGGGACCATTTTTCTCGATGAAATCGGCGAGTTGCCTCCCGAGTTGCAATCCAAGTTGCTTCGCGTCCTGCAGGAAAAAGAGATTCGCCCGGTCGGAAGCAATCAGCGCTTGAAGGTCGATGTACGAGTCATCGCTGCCAGCAATCGCGACCTCGAGCGCGAGTATCAGAAGGGCACCTTCAGGAAGGATCTTTATTTCCGGCTGAATGTAGTTGCCGTGCATTTGCCTGCATTGCGCGAGCGTCGGTCCGACATCCCTATGCTGGTTCACTGGTTTCTGGATCGTTATGCGCCGGGACGGTCGATACAGATTACCAGTGCAGCCATGAAGTACCTTTTGCAATATGACTGGCCGGGCAACGTCCGAGAACTGGAAAATTGTATTGAGCGTGCCATCGCACTCGGCGACCGCTGCACCCTCGACATCGGTGACCTGCCAGCGACCATCGCCTCCGGCCGGCCGGAATCTGACGCTATCGCCGCTCCAGTTGCTACCTCCTCGACTGATTTGGAGGATATCGAACGCGCCACGATCCAGCGCGTTTTCGAGCAAGTGAAAGGTGACAAAACTCTCGCCGGCCGGATGCTAGGCATCAGCCGTGCCACGCTCTATCGCAAGCTCAAGCGCTACAACATTGAACATCGCGCCGGATCGCCTCCGACACAAGCCCTGCAGTGACTCGTACTTCTTCCTTGAGACTTTGTGTCAATTTGATACAGGATCCGGCCGGGAATCGTGCAAACATCCCCGATACCTGTGCTCCGTCATTGAAAACAAATACCTTAACTGCATGATCTTGAGCAAAACTTTGGCTCTAATCGTGCACCACGAATTGGCGCGATGCGGTCCGGGTGCTTAAGCCGTGCTAACCGGCAGACTGAGGAACCCAGGCCGCATTGGTCCGCATCACGAGGCCACCGTGTCCAAAACTGGCGCCGCGACCGCCTCCTCCAATCGCGCGAGTTCCACGACCAGGCTAGCCAAGTTCTTTCCTGAGGCGGCACCGGTTCGCATCCCCGTTCGTCTCACTCGTCTTGGAACCGCCAGTGATACATTCAGCGAGAACACGATCATCGAGTTTGGTACTCCGCATGAAGTGCTGTTTACTTCCACCTTGCCGCTGGAATTTGCCGATCACGTGAGACTGCGCAATTCGGATGGTTCTTTAGACGCGGAAGCATGCGTGGTAGCCTTGCAGTACAACGGCGCTCAAACTGTCGTTGCCGCCCGCTTTGCCGGGGAAGTCCCGAATTGGATCATAAAAGCATGAATTCATCCCCACATCTAGCCGAACTTGCCGCCGAATGGCGTCACTCCCAACTTCTATATTCACTTTACGCCGCGTTGGCTCGGGAATTCGTAATTGAGTTGCCTCCCTGCGGCGATCTGGAATCAGGTGTCGAAGCTCCGCCGCGGGAGTCAATTGAGCAGGCCCGGCAATGGTTTCTGGATGTCGACGAACGCATTCACGTCCACCAGCTTCGCCAATTCTTGCAAACCACCCCTCTGAACACGGAAGAAGCTCTACGCAATCTGCTGATTCATCACCTTCACAAAAAGCAACACAGCGAAGCCGATCGTGACAAAGTTGATTTTCTACTGGTGCAATATTTCTCTCAGTGCGCCACCGCCGGTCTGCAGGACGCCGACGTCGACTTCCAATACGTCGCGCAAGTCCTCGAACCTGTGCTCGGGCCGGTAGATGCTGGCATTCCCGAGGGTCTGGTGCTAGCTGATCAACTCATCGAGGAAGCCGGCGTCTGCAAGGACCTCAACGAACTCTTCACCAGCCAGGTTCTGGAGAAAGGGCGCAAGCTCAAGGCGTCTCGCGCCGACGATTACTTTGAGCCGGGCGCTATGGTTGCATTTGCCCGATTCAGTTTTCTGATGCGTCGTATTTTCTTCCGCTTGATGCATCAGGATCTCAATGGCATCCTGGACGGACTGCGCGAACTCGAATCGCGAGGTGTGACCAGCCTGGACTGCCGGCGGGCCCAATTTTCAGGCGAGGAACCAGTTGCACGCCTGCGCATGATCTGCCAGTCCTGGAAGGTGATGTTCCAGGCCGAATATTCTTCCGGACAGCCGATCCGCATGCTCGCTGATCTTCGCGCCGTCGTGGAGACGGCATTGACGCGTAGCGTATCAAAAATAAGCGCCTCTACTTCTCGCTCGCGTACTGCTGCTGCGGGGGTGGGGGGCAACTCGTTTCCGGCTTCGGAGGAGGAGGAGAATGCCACTTCTCCTGGTCTCCCAAGCGAGTCATAGCACCTCGGTCGATCATGGACCATCCGAATGTATTGATTGTTTCTGACGACCCGGAGTTCTCCCGGGCAGTCACTGGCCGCTGGCAGTTGGAGCGTCGCGTTCCCGGCTTTACTCTCATGCGCAGCGACCTTAAGCTTGGTGCGGATCCCGAGAACCTGTACTTGGCAATCGTCGGCCGCGTTCAACCACACGCGCTATCCCCGGTTCTGGAAGCTCTCAACGCCGTGGGCAAACGCGTTCTCTTTGTCTCCGAAGAAACCAACACTCTGCAAACCGTTCGCGGTCGCTGGCCGGGAGTGATTGCTTTTCGTCAAGAAGAGAACTGGCTGGACGCGTTGATTTTGCTCGCCTCTGAAGCTCTGAACTATGCGCAAGCAGAAGCCAGAGCCGTGCGTGCGGAAAAGGCCACCTCAGCTCTCAGCCATGAGGCCACTCTCGGCCGCTACATGCTCGAGATGCGGCACACGCTTAACAACATGCTGACTGCCACCCTAGGAAATTCTGAATTGCTCTTGCTTGAACCCGGATCGCTTTCCGCTGAGGCCCGATCACAAATCGAAACCATCCGGAATATGGCCCTGCGAATTCATGAAATCCTGCGGCGATTTTCTTCTCTTGAGCAGGAACTTAGCGTCGCAGAATGGCAGGCCAGGGCAGAAGGGCGCATTCCGTCCACAGAAGCCGGGAGCTAGTCAGATCAGAGAGAGGCGAGAGCTCTAGCGCACCAGCGCAAAGATCCGTACCGGAGCACCCGATCCATTCTCCAATTTCATCGGAGCAACCACTACCGTGCTTCCGCTCACCGGAACCTGCTCCAGGTCGGCGACGTTCTCCAATTGATAGAGGCTGTGCGATAGGGTGTAGTGGTGAACCGGGAAATCCTTCGATGGCCCGTAGTCTATGCTCAACGTGTCAATTCCGAGGCCCAGGACACTCCGCCCCTCAACCAAAAACTTTGCCGCCTCCAGTGAATATCCTGGAAAGTGCATCACTCCGTTCGCATCGGCGTTTCGATATTCCCTGGCTGAGGTCCAGCGCGAACCCCATCCCGTGTAGGCCATAACCACTGCATTTGCTGGAATCTGCCCGTGAATTTCCTCGTACTTTGAAAGGTCGCCTACCGAAACCTGATAATCGGCATTAGTTTTTGCACCTGACGTCACATTAAGAACAACCAGCGGAGCGACAAAGCGCTCAATCGGGATTTGATCCACTGTCCACAAGCCAGGCGCGAAATGAGCCGGGGCGTCAAGATGCGTCCCGAAATGTTCCGGCAGCGAGATCTCCCGAGCGAAGTATCCATCTTTACCGATCGTGGCAACCGTTTGCGCCTGATAAGCCGGCTTATCCGAGATGTCGTAAGTCGGTGCCTTTGCATCGATCGTGTGAGTCAAATCAACGACCGAGTGAAAACCAACAGACAGCGAAGCATCCTGCCGCCGCTGGGCGAACAGCAATAGCGCCAGGGCTAACGCGCAACCAACAATAAACGTCTTAGTCTTCATAGGGCTACAACTACTCAGATGCCCCGCCATGTAAGCGCGGTGCTCCAATTTTCGGTTGTGCGCGAATTGCAATCAAGGAACACAGGGACATGGCCTGTCGCGAGCACCAAGCTTCAACCGATGCTCCCGACCAGCAGGATCGGAGAGGTGGGCTTATCTGACCCGGCTTCGTTCTCAATTGTGACGGCGAATGCTTTCGCGGTTATACCATCCGGCATCTTGCCGCCAACAATCATTCCGTTTCCGTGCTCATTCGGTTTGAACATGCCCGCCGGCACGGGAGCTCCCGAGGTGGGAATAATCCAGAGCTCATAAGCCTTGCCTCGGGCTACTGGCGCAAGATTGTTGGCCATAAACATTATTCGCTTTTGGGAGGGGCTGAAGATCGCCGTCCCGCTGGGTTGTCGCGGAGCGTTTTGCGGATTGAGGGAAACGTGGATTGCATCGGCTGCGGAGAGCAGTTTCACTTCTTCACTGAGCCGATCGAGTTGACTGCTTAGCATGCGACTACGATCCTCGAGCTTGGCCAGCTGAGTTTGCAGGTGAGACTTGTCCCGCAACAATACAACTACCAGCATAAGGAGACCTAAAGCCGCCAAGGAAGGAACTAAAGCCGTCCACAAGCTTCGCTCACCTGCAGAAGCCGGGTTCCTCCTGGGTACGCATCGAGGCTCGGCGGCGACAGATTGGATTAGCCTTTCTTTGCTGCGCGCAGGAGGCTGCGGGCCGCTGCTCGATAGCGCCAGCAGTCCAAGGTCGCCGCGCAACATTTGCAGTTCCCGCCGACACGCAGCACAGCCTTCTACGTGCTGTTCGAGTTCCTCACGCATCCCGCCTGTCAGCTCATCGAGTGCGTACAGCGCCAGATCGTCCGCGAATTGTTCGTGCGTCCTCATCCTGCAAACTTGGCTCGTAGTTGCTGCAGCCCGGCGCGAATCCTCGTTTTTACCGTGCCCAAGGGCTCGCCCGTTTTCGTGGCGATGTCGGTGTGGGTCATGCCCTGAAAGAATGCCAGCTCCAGCAGCTTGCGATAATCAGGATTCATATCAGCCAGCACCTGGCGTACCTTCTCGATTACCAGAGTTCGCTCGATCTCTTGGCCCAAGTCACTCGCACAAGCGATGACGCAATCTTCAATGTTGGTTTCGGGCCGCCGTTGGCGCAGCCGATCAATCGAGCGATGGCGCGAGATCACCGCCAACCACGCAGCCAAACTGCCACGGCTGGCGTCGAATGCGTCGGGCTTGCGCCATAGTTGCATAAATACGTCTTGCAGCACGTCCTCGGCACCCTCAGCATTCTGCAGTACGCGCAACGCAACCGCATACACCACCTTCGCGTAGCGATCGTAGAGTTCCGACATGGCATGCTGGTCGCCGGCGCGGATTCGCGCCACCAACCGCATATCGTCTGCCTTCGTAGAAGTGCCCTCGATCCGCTCCATATGGAGTACGTCTTGAAGCCGGCTACCAGATCGCTATTCCATGGCATTTTACAGACTTCTGCCGAGACAAGAATTCTATCTTCCCGCAAATCCGCCTGCAGCCCGGTGCCGTAGTTGATATAGCAAGCGCCAATGGCAACCCACTGGTGAGACGTCGCGCTATTGGCTTGCAATGTCAGACACAGGAGAAAAGCACAATGAAGAAGCCGTTCTTAGCAGAAATGTTGATTGGATTCGCTGTACTCGGCGGACTAGTTCCATACGTCGCAGCGGAATCTCCCCAGCAGAACGCAACATCTCAGAGCCAATCGCTATATGCACGCCTCGGCGGGTACGATGCGCTCGCAGCGGTCACGAAAGATTTTATTGGCCGCCTGGCGACCGATCCTCAACTCTCCAGGTTCTTCGTGGGCCTGAATGACGCGTCCAAAGCCAGGGTTGAAGCTCATGTAATTGACTTCCTCTGCGTGGCTACCGGCGGCCCCTGCCTCTATACCGGACAGGACATGAAAACCGCGCATACGGGGCTACACATCACCGAAAGTGACTGGAATGCCTCGTCAGCCCATCTCACTGAGACACTGAACAAGTTTCATGTGCCTCAAAAGGAGCAGACTGAGGTCATGTCTGCGATCACCGGGCTAAAGGGTGACATTGTCGGACGGTAGGGCACTGATTGCCGGTTGACAGCTCGAACTGTTTTCTGGCCGCGGTATCGTTGGGTTCAGGCCGCGGCCGCCCTTTTTTCGCCCAACGGGCCTCGGTTACACTGGAACAGGGGAGAGGCCTATGATAGAGCCGAAAACAGTCAGTTCACCCGGTCTTGCGCTCATTCTGGCGATTACCGCCATGCTTTTCGCCCAAATGCGCGCACAAACAGCACCACCCAGCAGCAATAAGCACTCCTATCAATTCGATGTGCCCGGAACAAAGCAGTGGGTGGACACCAACATCGATCTACGAGGCGGCGCGAAATTGCGCGTTACCGCGACAGGGCAGATCACTTTTCCAGCCGATCAATCCTACGCGGGGAAAACCAAGACGTCCGGAACTTTTGGCCCCAACGGTATTCCGCGAAACTGGGCCGATCTTATCCATCAATATGCCGTCACCGATGCCGGTCACGGGGCATTGATCGGCCGCGTGGGTTCAGGCGATTATGCTCAGCCGTTCTTGATTGGTGAGGGCAAAGAATATGATGTCCCGGTCGCAGGCAGATTCTTCCTTGGGCTCAACGAAAGTGAGAGCGATGCCTCCGCCGCGCAGGGAAGCTTTCACGTGACTGTCGACATTTTGGCCGAGGGCTCTGCAGACGCTGCCAATGTCGGGGGTCCGGCAGACGCCCCCATCGCAGCTATCACTCCTGACTTATTGAATAAAATTCCACGTCGAGTCAGCGATCCCAATGGCAAGCCCGGCGACATGGTCAACGTTCTGATCATCGGAACGCAGGACCAGGTCGTCAAGGTATTTACGACGGCGGGATGGGTCCAGGTGGATAAGACCGTAGGCAATAGCATTCTGAATGCAGCGATGGAATCGTTCGAGAAAAAAGATTACCTGACCATGCCGATGAGTACTCTCTTTCTTTTTAACCGTCCGCAAGACTATGGCTTCGCCCATGCCGAACCGGTCAAGGTAGCCATGTCACGAAACCATTTGCGCGTGTGGAAATCCCCCTATGAGGTTAGCGGACGGCCGTTGTGGTGTGTAGCGGCTACCCACGATATTGGTTTCGAGCGAGACCAGCGCAACAACGGAGTCACCCACAAGATTGATCCGGCAATTGACGGAGAGCGCGAGTACGTCGATGGGACGCTGTCTTCGACCGGTCTGGTGGGGCAGCGTGATCATGTCACGCCATCTGATCCGCTGACTACAGCAAAGACCGCAACCGGAGGCGAGTTCCATTCAGACGGACGCATTGTCGTCCTTGTGCTCAAGAACAGCGGTAGCTAGCGTCCTCCAGAATCCGGTATCAGGGGTTGGTCGAATCAGGGCATCGGCACGGGAAGCCGTGGCAGCGCCTTGTCCCGATCGATTACCCACTGAGGGAAAACGGGATGTCCTTGTGCCGGCTTGCCCCTCGTGATCGCCCAGTGATCGAGCCAGTCCGTGCCTTCCTCCCCGACGAAGGTGTCTGGCATGCTATATGCCTGATCGCCCAGGGCGTCGTCCAAAGGGATGAACCGATATCCTCTCTTCCGAATTACTTCCGCCAACTCATTGAAGTGATCGGCTTCGAGTTGATTCGCATGGAGCAGCAGAATCTGTTTGATTTCGTACCCAACAAGTTCTTTTGACAGCTGCTCTGCAAAGGCGAACACGCTATCGCCGTGGGAAAGAAATGAGCTTACCAGTTGCTGCTGCAGTGCAGTATCGCCGCGCTTTTTTGCGTCGTCGTAAACCCCGGCATACATCCAGTCCCAAGGATCTACCGTTACTGGCGCAACCCTGTAACCGCGAGTACTCAAAAATGCTTCAGCTTCGCGCCTGGTTTCCAAGTCGCGACCTACATCGAGGTACGGATGCCGGAAGAATCTTAGTTGCATGCGGTGCTGCGCGAGCAGCAAGCGTGTGACCGTCTCCCCTTGAATCACGTCATCTTCGAAGGCCTTTAACCCAGCTCGGTTGAGCGACGTATGATTGAAAGTGTGGTTTCCGAGCTCCAGTCCAGAGTCCAGCCACATTGCCAGGGCTTTCACCCGTTCATCGATCTCGCCTGCTCTGTAAAGCTTCCTTTCATTTACGAACCCAACCGCCGGGACCTTCTGGTCTCTTAGCTGCGCGAGCAGGTGCGATGTCATATCAGTGATCGTTGCTGCATCCACAAATGCCGCGTTGGCCGCGGGCAAATCGTCGATCGTTATTGCGACTTGTCGGTCAGCATGTGGGGTTTGCCCAACCGCTGCCACACAGACCCACATCAACAAGATCAATCTGCGCATCTTCGCCTCCTACCCACAGGTTGGGCATCTATTTCAGCACATTAATAGAGAACCCCGATCATCGTAAACGATCGGGGCGAGTAGGTGGCCTGGTTCATGAATGCTACAAACGGCGGTGGCCGCCACCGTTTGTACGTGGCAAAACGCTAGTTGATGTCGAACTGCTCCTGATGCAGTGCGGGATCACTTTTCACGATCACACTCTTTTTGGTCAGTTCTTCCATTTCGGTAAGCAGGCGTCCATTATTTGTCTTCAGTGCCTTCGCTACCTCGGGATTCACTCGCAACATAACGTCAGAGTGTTCGAGGTGCTTTGCCATTTTCCGCATCTCGACATAGATCTCGTTGCACACGGTCGTAACTGATTTTACGAATCCTGTGGATTGGCAGTACGGGCACGGCGATCCAATTGTTCGTTCCAGCGACTGCTTGACCCGCTTTCGCGTGATCGCCACAAGGCCGAAATCGTTAAACTGCAAGACTTTTGACGGTGACCGGTCGTTGCGCAACGCTTCTTCGAGCGCCTGCATGACCTTCTGCCGGTTGCGGCGCTCATCCATGTCGATGAAATCGATAATGATGATGCCGCCAAGGTCACGAAGCCGGATCTGGCGAACGATCTCCTTGATCGCGTCGACGTTCGTCTTCACAATCGTGTCTTCCAGCCGTGCGGTTTTGCCGACGTATTTGCCGGTATTCACATCAATTGCGACCAATGCCTCGGCCTGGTTGATGACAATATAGCCGCCACTCTTGAGCCACACTTTGGACTTCAAGGCTTTGTTGATTTCATCTGTCAGTCCGAACTGGTCGAATAGTGGAGTTTCCTTCGTGTACAACTTGATCCGCTTCACCAGCCCCGGCTGAAAACGATTGGCAAATCGCAAAATGCGCTCGTACTCCTGCTCCGTATCCACCCAAATTTGGGTGAAATCGGAGGTGACTTGGTCGCGCAGCACACGCTCTACCACGTTAAGATCGTGATAAATCAGAGACGGGGCTTTGCTCATTTCAGCTCGTGTCTTGATTTCTGACCACAGGCCTTTGAGGAACCGGATGTCAGCACGCAGCTCATCTTCGGATGCGCCCTGCGCTGCTGTACGCACGATGAAGCCGCCGTGCCCGTTTTCGCGTTCGCTGAGGATGATGCGCTTCAGACGCTGGCGCTCCTCCTCCGATGAAATCTTTCGTGACACACCCGTGTGGTGCACAGTGGGCATGTAAACCAGGAACCGGCCCGGCAGGGCAATGTGGCTGGTGATGCGTGCGCCCTTCTTGGCAATCGGTTCCTTGGCAATCTGTACCAATATTTCCTGTCCCTCTTTGAGGAGATCGGTGATTTGCGGCAATTGCTGGGGCTCGTGCCGGCGGAATCTTCGGCCTCCGCGGCGGCCACGCGGTCCGGGACGGCGATCAAACGCGGGGCGCTGTGCCCGTTGCGTGTATGGTGCAGTGCCGGACGGCGCTCGCACTTCAGCGCGGGCCTCAATTGTGCCGTTTCCGCGAGCCTCTGCATCGAGCAGGGCTTCTGCCTGTTCTTGTGCCTCTTCCAGTTCCGCATCTTCGTCGGCTTGTTCGTCCGGTTCCTCTTCGGAGGCGATATCTTTCACCTCCATCGGCGCTGACTCGGAGGAGAACGGCGCAGCCGATTCCCTGGAAGTCTCGGCGGCAGCCGCGATATGCTGAGCTTCCGATTGAAACTCAGCAGCGTGATGCGTTTCTTCCTCCATTTCGTCGAATGCCGCGTCTTCTTCCAAGTCTTCGACGTAGGAAGCCAAATCAGCTTCTTCCTCTTCGATCTCTTCTTCTTCGAAAGTCCCCGCGGCGGGAGCTGCAGATGCGGTTTCCACAGGGGGCGCTGAAATATCGTGCTCGGCACTTGTGCCGCTAAACATTGGCATTCCATTTGCCCGCTGAATGCTTTGCGCACGTTCCGACTGCGGAACGTCTTCATGTGCCTGCACCGATAGCTCTTCGGGATTGGCCTCAGACCGAGCGGACGGCGTAGATTCTTCCGAGCACGGCGAGTCGCCCGGTGATTCGTTCGTAAACAGTGGCTCATCATCCGGGAATAACGCCGAGATGGGTCTTGCGACCTCTGTCTTAGGCGACTGGTTGCGTGAAGCGGATTGCGTTTGCGCCAAACGCTGATATTTGGAAATCGATTCGCCAGGAAGCACGATGGGCTCATAACCGGGGGGAGGCCCGTATTCGTTACGCGCCGGTTGCGAGGACTCGGGGCGGTCAAACCGGCTGTCAGGCATGCGCTCACCGCGACGCCCGCGTCCCCGGCGCCGACTCCGCCAATTACCACGGGATTCGCGCTGATCTCCATTGCCGGACTTGTCCCGGCTTTCTGCCTGACGATTCTCCGACGAAGGATCCGGCGACCGGCCGGTCTCCGCTGCGAGAGCCGGCTGGGAGGCCTCTGCGACGTGATCTTGCTCCACGGATTGGGCTTCTTGGTGAGGTTGAAAGACTCGGGCGTTATTCGCCGGTATTTCCTCTACTTCATCGTCTTCCTGCAGTTCCATGAAATCAGAAACATAGAGGAAAGCATCACGTTCCAAGCCGATGTCCACGAACGCGGATTGCATACCAGGAAGAACACGGGTGACCCGCCCCTTGTAAATGGAACCAGCAAGGGTGTACTCGTTTTCGCGTTCGAGGTAGATTTCTGCAAGTTGATCATCTTCGACCATACCCACTCTGGTTTCGTGAGGTGTAGAAGATACAAACAATTCTTTTGTCATTCGGACTCCGATCCCGCGTGGCTAAGCCGCCGCAGGACTTACCGGATCATTGACAGGAAAGGACTGGGAGGATGGAGCAATGCGATAGTCGGCTTGGGTACAGCCCGAATCTGGCCGCAGGAACCGCTCTTCAGCAGCATCATTTCCACAAGCTCGGAAATCGGTCCCACTTATCGCACGTGAGGCGCCGGGTTTGTGACCGCTCTCTCAGGTTGTCCTACTCACATCGCCTTTTTAACGAACCGTTGCTGACAACCCGGGGGCCGTTACCCGCCCGGCAACCGTAATAAGCTTCAATCCTCTGCCCGTCCGTGACCATCCACGACCGGCGTGCCCTCTTCACGCGAGGGCGCTCGTAATCTTGTTTGCCGCTCATGGCAAGCGCGGCGACGCTCCTTGCCTTCTTCCCGCTGTTTCAGTTTACGTAACGGCGCATGCGAACATTCATCACCATGCCTAGCGCCAGGAACATAAATAAAACGGAAGACCCGCCATAACTCATTAGTGGCAAGGGGATTCCCGTGACCGGCATAAAACCGACCACCATGCCGACGTTGACTAGTATGTGGAAGCTGAGCACAGCCACCACGCCCATGACCAGAAATGTGCCAGCACGGTCTGGTGCCGTCTGTGCATTCTGGGTAAGACGCATCAGCACTACAAAGTATAACAGCATTACACTCAAGGCGCCGACAAATCCGTGCTCCTCGGCAAAAGCAGCAAAGATGAAGTCGGTTTGGGGAACTGGGAGAAAGGACAGATGGGTCTGAGATCCGGCGCTGCTGCCCCAAATCCCTCCCGATCCTACCGCTATCAAGGACTGAATAACCTGGTAGCCGGAGCCTTGACGATCGGCCTCCGGCTCCATGAAACTGGTGAGCCTCTCGCGCTGGTAAGGTTTCAACACGTGCCAGGCCAGTGGCATCATCAGACCCGCGAGCACTACTACCGCTAATGCTTGCTTGGCCCGCAGCCCTCCCAGAAACAGACCCATAACGGCAATAGGAATATAGGTCAAAGCTGTTCCCAGATCAGGCTGAGCTAGAACCATAAGCATCGGCACCCCTACCATCGCTCCAGCCTTGATGAAATCGGACCAGGAAAGATCTCGTTGATGCAGGTCTGCGATATATTTGGCGACCGCAAGAATCAGGATCAGTTTCACCCACTCGGAGGGCTGAAAGTGGCTGCCACCCGGCATTTTTATCCAGCGCCTGGCACCCAGGTACTTTTGCCCAAACAATAGCACTGACACCAGGGAGGCCACGGCAACGATGTACATCCAGTGCACCTTCTCGAGCATTGCCTGGTAGTTGACGATACTCATCAGGAACATCGCTCCGATTCCGCCGATGACCCAGTAAACCTGCTTGATGTGGGCACCGGCGAATTTCGTGTGCGCGGTCGCACTGCGAATCTCGGTTACACCCAGGGCGCAGATAATCAGCACGAAGGTGAACAGAAGCCAGTCGAAATCGCGAAATGAGACGTAACGTGCCATGAATAGCTGATAGTTAGTAGCTAGTAGCTAGAAAATCTGTCCCAACCCAGCTACTAGCGTAGCTAGAGGCTCTCGATTCAATTCACGCCTGGCGCCGCCGTGGCCAAGGGGAGGCGCTTATTCACAAGATCAATCGCGAAATGACCTCCTTGTAGGACATCGCCGGAACCATCCAGGTCTGTGTCATTCCACACCGCGCCAATCTCCACCTTTGGTTTGCCTTCGGCCATCTTGGTGGGTTGGCGACGCTCTTTCTCGACATAAGCCTTGATCACCTGAGCAGCAATGCGGGCCGCGAATTGCCCGTGCTCTCCACCTTCAAAGAGCACCGCGACCACAACCTCTGGATTTCGCCGCGGCGTAACTCCTACGAACCATGCATTGTCTTTAAACCGCGACTTCCCATTCGCGACTTTCACTTTCATCGCGTTACTGATAGTTTGAGCGCTGCCTGTTTTGCCGGCGAAGTCGATTCCTTGCAAATGCGCGCTTGGCGCAGTTCCTAACGGTGTTGGCACGTTGGCCATTGCGTCAGTAATTATCTCCCAGTTCTGGGGATCGATTGGAACTTGCGCTTTGTCCGGCACATTCGAGGCCGGCAGCACATTTCCGGGCAAATCAGCTGGATTCGTGACATGCGGACGGACCAGCAGCCCGCCGCTAGCGATCCCGCCAATCGCACGCGCCAGCTGAATCGGTGTCACGGCGACCGCACCTTGACCGATTCCCACCGAAATCGTCTCTCCTGCGTACCATTTCTGCTTGAAGTTCCGGATTTTCCATTCCTCGGACGGCATTACGCCGCTGACTTCCTGCGGTAAATCAATTCCTGTCCGCTGACCCAGTCCGAACATCGTTGCATACCTCGCGATTCGGTCGATACCAAGTTTCTCGGCCAGCGTGTAAAAAAATACGTCGCAGGACTGATAAATTCCCTTGCTGATCTCAACTGCTCCATGTACCCGATGTTCCGCAGTCACCCAACACTTGAAGTAGCGGCCATAGAAAACCGCGCCACCGTTGCAGATCACGTGCAAATCCTGGGCGATCCCTTCTTGCAGCCCGGCGGTAGCCATAATGATCTTGAATGTCGAACCGGGAGCAAGCTGTGCCTGAATTGCTTTGTTCAACAGCGGATGTTCCTCATCTCCGACCAGCTTCGTCCACTGATCGCGCGAAACCCTCACCGCAAAATCATTCGGATTAAATGTTGGCCGGCTGACCATTGCGAGAATTTCGCCGTTGCGCGGATTCATCGCCACAATCGCGCCGTTTCGCCCTTCCAATGCCTCTTCCGCCGCGATCTGCAGATCGAGGTCAACCGTTAGCTTGAGCTGCCTGCCGGGAACAGCGGGAGTCTCGTCGAGCCTGCCGACCTCCCTTCCATGACTATTCACCACGGCGCGGCGGAAACCATTCTTGCCCATCAGAATGTCGTTGTATTCGAGCTCGACTCCCGATTTACCCACAACATCGCCGGGATTGTAGAGCTCGAATTGTGGCTGGTTGAGCATGTCTTCACTGACTTCGCCGACGTAGCCGATCAAGTGCGCCATAAACCCCTTGCGCGGATATAACCTGCGATGCGCCATGATGGTATCGAGCTCGGGCAATTCATTGTGGTGAGACTCGACAAATGCCAGCTCATCTGGCGTGATGTCATCCTTGAGATAGATGGGTTGGTATTGTGGTGATCCGGCGAAGTGGCGAATGCGCTGTTTCAATTCGTCTGGATCGAGGTGCAAGCCTTCGGCGATGAGGTCCGCATCGGTTATCAAGTCACGAGACGAGTCGCGCATCAGTAAGGCGCTGAAGGATGGATAGTTGTCCACGATGATTCGGCCCTCGCGGTCAAAAATCTTGCCGCGTGGTGCAAGAATAGGGACATTCCGGATGCGGTTTTTTTCCGCCAGCGAGGCATAGAAGTCGCTCTGCACCACCTGCAGCCGCCATAGGCCATATGCCAAAACCAGAAAAATGGAAAGAATGATGTATTGCACCGCAGTCAGGCGGATGGACGATACCTTTTCGTCGCGACCGAACATCGGGCGAGTAGGACCTGGATCGGCACGGCGATACTTCCGCGCATCCCTGTCCGATTCATCCTTTCGGGAAGTTACTTCATTGTAACCCGCAGCGCTGCCGACTGGCCTCTGCCTTTAGTAACGGAAGGGCATCGTCATCACGGGCACGAATAAGGCGTCCCCGGAATAGCCGGCGTGCCCGGGATAACGATATCTGGCGTGCCCGGGGAACCTGGAGTGGTTGGTGTTCCCGGAATGACGGTCGGGGGCGTGCCTGGCGTGCCCGGTGTATAACAAGTTCCGTTATTGCTGGATACTTGTGGCACTGGGCGCTTGGCTACCGGCGTGATCACCGGTGGTTGGGTTTGAGACTGCCGGACAGCATCCTGTACCTCGTTGACTGCCAGCGTCACTGGCTGGGGCAACGTCAGTTCCATCGGAGATCCGACATCCACGTAGAATTGATGGCTCCGAGCGAGGAGCACTAACGCAACCACCCCGCCCGCGGCTGCGCCCACGACACTTCCGATGGCAACGCCTTTGATGGAGTTAGACGTAAGCGTCGTGCCTCCAAGTGTGGTGCTCTGCGTAGTATGGACGGCGTGGCCGATCAATGCACCAAGCCCCGCCCCGCCCAGAGGAGCCGCAATCGCAGCCGCGGTGGTCGCTCCACTGGGATTGCGCCATGCGGTTCCCTCGTCGCCCTCCATATTTTCGGGGCCCGGAACGACGGCGACATATCCGTCTGGAAAGACAACCGAGACCGACTGCATGTTGAACTCGCTGCGATTGCCATTGCGAGACAGCTTTTCAACCTTGCCCTGAACGTAACCTCCAGCCGGGATCACCACTTGGTTTCCAACCGTCACGGGGGCCGTCAGCTGCGAGTCAATTTCATCGCCACGATGGGTCGATTTGCTGTCGACCGGATGGGTCAGTACGAGCTGAAGCCGGGTACCGGCGGGAACGATGACAGTCTCGGCTTTGTTTGCGGACTTTTCGGCAGTAGGCGGGTTGGCTTGAGAACTCCCCTCAGCTGATGTTGGCGGCTGCTGAGCGGTAATCGGTACAGCAAACAGCATCGAAGCCATCAGCCCCAGGGCCAGATGAACTCGCGAGGAACGAAGGGCGGAGAGACCACAACGGCGTTTCATGCTGCACCTCCTGCCGAAAGCTCTTGTGAACCGGCAGCATTCGGTCGCGCGGTAAGGCCGGCAGAATGCTCAGCTACTACTATAGAACTCTTTGGCTGGCCGACTGTTGCCTGGAGGAGTTGTAAACAATTGTAAGAAGGATGACTTTGAGGGCAGCAACTGATGGCACTAACCAGCAGAATCTGGCCCGAGGAGCCCAGCCGCGCAATTCTCGGTCGGCTCCGATGTGATTGACCGGCCAGTAACCCATGTACTCGTTCACAGGTTACTTTTGTGCGCGTGGACGACTAAGGATCACAGACCCGGGCGCCTCGGGACAACAATGATGTCGACAGCAACTCCATGGAGAACGCCCCATAATGACAGTTGACCGCCGGCGAGAGCCTCGCACTGAGCCCGACCTTGCGGTAATCATCTGGGGCATCGATTCCCAAGGCCTGCCTTTCGCGCAGACGGCTCTCGCCCGCAACATCAGCGGGCAAGGTGCACTCCTGTCCGGCCTGACGCAGCTGCTTCGTTGCGGAGACCTGATCGCCATTCAATATCGAAAAAGCCGCGCCCGTTTTCGAGTGGTCTGGACACGCGATACGGCAAACGGAGACAAAATACGAGCTGCCGTTCAAAGGTTGGAGAGCGACGAATGTCCTTGGAAGGATGCACTTCAACTGAGGGCCTGTCCAAGCTCCAACGATCCTGAGGCCCTCAGCCTGCATGTTCGCTTCCGGTCTTAGCGCAGACCGCACGAATACCGGCGAGCACCTACTAGGTTCTTTGTTTGAAGCGATCCAGAAGTGCGAACATGGCCACGCCCAACACCGCGTTAGCCAAGGCCGAGACAAGCTCGCGGGACCAGCTCCAGTGGAGAGTGACTCCGACCAAGCCCCGGGCCACAGTGAAGTACACGATCTCGTGTGCAACATAAAAGAAAAGGATGACTAGGAAACGGGAGCCTGCGTTCTCGACGTCGATCTTCACACCTAACGAGGACGCACCGTATCCCACAACCGTATTAGCGATTCCGTAGACCCCAAGCGGTAACGAAGGCGTAAGCGCATCCTGCAAAATGCCAATGGCAGCTCCAGTCAGCATCCCTGAAACCTGGCTGCGGCGAGCAACGGAAAAAAAGATCACCACTAGCAGCGGCAAATCGAAAATCGAGAAGAAGTGCAATCGCAACGGCAGGAAAGCCTGCAGGAAAACTGCAATCAGCGGAATCAGAATGGCTGCCGGAACGCTGAAGCGGTAGACCTCAACCTGCTCAGTAGATGTGTAAGTGATAGGCACGCTATTGAGGTTCATCCTGAGGAGGAGATTGGGGTGTTGTTGATGCAGGGGCTGGCGTTGGGTTCAGACCCGTTGGTTCCGCGACCGAAGGCGGCACTGATTTCTTTGTCGCACGCGACTGGCTGGCGTCGTCCGTGTTAGCTGTTGAGGTTTTAGGCGTCGCGCGTGGTTTCTGCACTGTAGGACTGCCAGTACCCTCGGTCTTCACGGACTTTGCAACAGGAGAACCGCTCGCAGAGTTCGATGCGCCCACAGCGTTTCCCGTCGTAAGAGGTGGCTTCTGCACCACCAAGCCATCGCTATTTGATTTACCAGCTTGTGTCGATTCCGCCGATGCTGGTGTCGTGGCCGGCGGAATCTTCAGTGCGTTTGTCGGAGGCGGTGGCGCGTAGGGATTAGCGATCGCCGGCTGATCAGGTATCGATGGTAGGCGTTGTGCAAGAATATCCGCGGCGCGAAGATGCTGCGGGTCAGCGACCACTGGCTCCCGTTCCTCCTCTTGCGTGATCACCAGGACTTCTTCGAGACGCCCGAGATCGGCCGCAGGCTTCACACGAATGTTCAGAAAGAGCTCGGCCCCAGGCGAGACCTTTGTCACCGTACCGACAACCAGTCCTTTCGGGAAGATGCGGTCACCGCCGGAGGTCAGCACCCGTTCTCCAGGCGCCACGGTTTCGTCGGTCATTACCTTTTCCAGAATGAGTTCGCCCACGGGAGTTCCACGCAGCACGCCCTGTAGCCGCGATTTCTCCAGAACCGCGCCCACGCCGCTCGTCTGGTCATTGATGAGCAGTACGCTTGCCACATGATTTTGCACCCCGCGTAGAACTTTCCCGACGATCCCATCCGCAGTGATCACCGGCATATCGGGTTTGATCCCGTCGTGGCTGCCCTTGTCGATGTAGATGGACCGCGATTGTTCACTGCCGCTGGAACCAATCACCTGAGCCGCTAAGGTTTTGGCAATGAACCGCTCCTTGAAACCCAGCAGTGCCTGAAGGCGATGGGCCTGTTCAGCATCCTCATTCAACCGGACTCGCTCGATTTCGAGCTGTTCGATTTTCTGTTTAAGCTCGCGGTTCTCCTGGCGCACACCCCGCAAATAGAAATAGTTGTGCCAAAGGCTATGCGTACCATTCTGGAAACCTACGATGCCCTTCTCGAGCGGAGTTACGGCGTCCACGGCCCACACCCGTATAAGCCGGGTTGGCGCGTTTTCACCCGGTCGTTTGACTTGGATGGCCAGGCCCAGAACTTGAGCGAACAGCAACGCCGCGAGCACGGTCAGGTTGCGGTAGCGGCTGATGAGATTTTCCATGGCGCCAGTTTCAAGCGTCTAGTTTCGAGCACACCAGAAACGTGAAGTGACGGCTTCTACTCCCCAGTTTATCGCCAAAACGGAGGGAACAACTCGAAACTTCAAAATCCAAACTGGGCCTATTCGATCGAGATTTTTCTGAGTAGTTTGAAGTCACTCAACATCTTGCCGGTACCCAGTACCACGCTGCAGAGCGGGTCGTCAGCGATCGAAACCGGCAGACCCGTTTCTTCCCGAATGCGCTTGTCCAGGTTCTTAAGAAGCGCGCCGCCGCCGGTCAACACAATGCCGCGGTCGCTGATATCGGCAGAAAGCTCCGGAGGCGTCCGCTCCAGCGCCACGCGGATCGCATTCATAATGGTTGAGACGCACTCGCTCAATGCTTCCCGAATTTCGCTGTCATCAACCGTAATTGTCTTAGGAACACCTTCGATCAGGTTGCGGCCTTTGATTTCCATTGTCAGCGGCTTTTCGAGCGGATATGCCGATCCAATTTCCATCTTGATTTGCTCGGCCGTGCGCTCACCTACCAGCAGGTTATATTTTCGCTTCAGATAGTTCATGATGGCTTCGTCCATCTGGTTGCCCGCCATGCGCACGGAGCGAGAATAGACGATGCCGCTGAGTGAAATGACCGCAATGTCGGTCGTGCCCCCGCCGATATCGACCACCATGTTTCCGCTGGGTTCAGTGATCGGCAGGCCCGCGCCGATCGCGGCTACCATCGCCTGTTCCACAAGATGTACTTCGCTGGCTTTGGCGCGATACGCCGAATCCATGACCGCACGTTTTTCCACCTGTGTGATCTCTGAAGGCACGCCGATTACGATCCGGGGATGTACCAGCATCTTGCGGTTATGCGCCTTCTGAATGAAATAGTTCAGCATCTTTTCCGTGACTTTGAAGTCGGCGATGACACCATCTTTCATCGGCTTGATGGCCACGATGTTGCCAGGCGTCCGGCCCAGCATCTCTTTCGCTTCCTTGCCTACTGCCTCAACCTCACCCGTATTCTTGTTGATGGCCACGATCGATGGCTCATTTACCACAATGCCTTTGCCCCGCGCGTACACCAGCGTGTTTGCTGTGCCGAGATCGATCGCAAGGTCGCTGGAAAAGAGACTGAACAGCGATCTCAGGTTGTGCGTTCCGTTCGCGTGAAATCCGTTTGATGACATACGCGCAGCTTTCTCTCTTTAATTAGATCACTTGGGCAGCGTTCTGGTGGGGGCCATCGTTATTCTATGAGATAACTCTAATCGCTTGCCTACACCAAAGTGCGTGCCCTCAAGAGCATCGCATTCCGCCCCCCTGCCTTACTGGATGACCACCTTCTTCTGCAACGTGTTTACTCCGCCCTTGGCGTTTTGCGCGGTGATAGTAATCACGTTCTCCCCTGTCCCCAATAGGGGCGTAAAATAATGAAACTTCCCATCGGCCCCAACCAGGGGTACTTCGGCCCCGTTTACCATCACCCGGGCCCCAGCCTCAGTCTTCCCTGTCAGCTCAAGCACATGCCCATGTTGAATGAACGGATCTAGTTCAAGGCTAAGGGCTTCACTGTCCTTTCCCTTGGGAATGATGGTAAAACGGTTTTTTTCACTCTCCACGGACTCCTTGCCATCCGCGTCCACCGACTGCACCATCCAGTAGTATGCACCCTGGTCTAAGCCAGACACCAGAACGTCAGCGGTCTTGACTGGGCGATCCACTATGGTCGAAGAGAAATAGGGGTTCTTCGAGATCCGTAGCCTGTAACCTTTGGCGTTGGGGATTTTAGTCCACGAAAATTCAACCTTGGGATCGCTGGAAGCAAAGATCGGCGCCATATTCGCCGGGGCGATGGGAGTCGGCGGACCAATCTCTTTGGTCTTTTCCATGTGCGCGGATTGAGTATGGAAGTTCACTTTCTCCCAGTCGGCCAGCCGAACCGTCTCGCCGTTGCGAGTGATGTCGCCACTACCTTTCTTGACCAGGATTTCATGTTCGTCAGAATGAGGATCGTTTCGCACCATAGCCGCTGAATCAGGAGCCAGCGAGGCCGTAGCACCGCCAACGATGACCTGAGATTTTGAGCCCTGAGCATACGTAGCCGTTGCCAGATCGACAGTTCCGGTGCTGACGGTTACGGCTACATTGGTTTGCTGCTGATCGTTGGCTGAGTTTTCTTCCACCACGATTAGCGAATCCTGCTTCACGGTGTAGTTCGTACCATCACTGAAGACGATTTTGGCCATTCCTTCCGAACTGGTCTGCACCACATCGCCCTTTTCTAAAGGGACGCCGTAATCGGCTGTCGTCCAGCTGTTGGCGTTGGCCTTCTTGACCCGTACCGTTCCATCAAGAGCAGTGAAGTGCGCCTGCTGCGAGTTCATGGCCTTGGGCTTGGGCGTGCCTCCGGCGCCTGCGACTATTTCCAGCAAATGCTCGCCCAGGCCTCCTGCCGCCTTTATCCCGTTGTCTGTGAATTGAGGGAATGCCAATCTCATGCCCAGGAAGAGGATCAAAAGCCCAGCCAATGCCGTCATGGCCACGCTGCGGTACGTGACCGTCTTCCACGCAATGTGAATCCCAGGCTTGCGGTTCGCCGACACCAACACCACCAAGAGCCAGCCAAATTCTAGTGAATATGGGGTTAGTTCGAGAGTACCACACGCAGAAAATGCACCAAATAGGTAATCACTCACGAGTATTACCTTCGTGCACCGACACTAGTGTAATGCGGCCCTATTCGTCCATGCGAAACGCGGTTTTTCCGTGCTGCACGTCGAACATGATTTCCTTCCTGCCTGTATACTGCGGCCCGTAGAGATGAGCATGAAGGTGCAGACGCCTACTGGAGTATTGCTGGGGTCCAGCGAGAAACAACGCTTCAATTTGTCTCAGCGCTGGGAGGAGATTCGTACCGGATTTGAGAGGCCGTTTTGGGTAGCCAACATCAGCGAGCTTTTTGAGCGGCTTTCCTACTATGCTGCTTTTTCATCCCTGCCCCGATACCTGCACGAAAATCTGAGTTTCGGAGTTGAACGGGCCAGCAGCCTGGCAGGACTGTTCGGGGGCCTGGTGTGGTTCCTGGCTGCATTTGGCGGTGCCCTCGCCGACAGAATCGGCTTCCGGCGGGCTCTTTCACTGGCATACCTGATTCTCAGCATTTCTTATTTCTTAATCGGATCGATTGGTGCGCCTTGGCTCGCGCCTGTGCGCAATGCCATGCCGCTCGTGGTGTTAGTCACGATTCTGCTGATGTTGCCGCCTTTGGGAATAGCGCTCGTGAAGCCCAGTGTTGTGGGCACAACAGCGCGCGCCTCCAAGGAGAATGTTCGCTCAACTGGTTACTCGATTTACTACACGCTGGTGAATGTGGGTGGCGCCGCAGGACCCTTTTTAGCTGGATGGGTACATCAGCACTTTAAAGTCGAGAACGTCTTCCGCATGGCGGCAGTGAGCGTACTACTGATGTTCTTCGCCGTGCTGGTCTTCTTCCGCGATCCGCGCCGATCTGAAGAACCTCAACTGCCTCTGGGGCAGGTAGCATCGAACTTCTGGACTGTAATCTCGAATCCGCGGTTCATGTTATTTCTTCTCATTTTTTCCGGCTACTACATCGCATTCTGGCAAGAGTTCATCATTCTTCCCATCTACGTGCACGATTACATCGATGCGAAGAGCAATACAGAGCTGTTGTTGACCGCTGACCCGTTGACCGTTGTTGCCCTACAAATGCTGGTCAGCATGCTGATCCGGAAAATGTTGGCTCTACGAGCAATCACCATTGGCACTTTGATCTCCGGATTGGCATGGCTGATTTTGGCCGCACGTCCCACGGTTCCGATGGCATATCTCACGCTTGTGGTCGTGGCAATTGGCGAGATCACCCAACAACCGCGATATTACGAGTACATTTCGCGGCTCGCGCCCCCTGGGCAGCAAGGAACGTACATGGGATTCGCCTTTTTGCCGATTGGACTTGGTTCGCTCGGCGGCGGACTGCTGGGCGGAGTTCTCATCCACCAATTTGCTGAAGTGCGTCATCAGCCAGCGCTGATCTGGTGTGCGGTTGCCGCAGTTGGCGTAGCTACCGCCGGGTTACTCTGGCTTTACGACCGATATTTGCGACCGGCTACGTGATGTATTGTTTCAGAACTGAATGGCTAGGTGCCGCGCACGTACGGAGGTGTAATTGAATCTTGGCGATCTCTCATTTCCGGGTGCTCCATCGATAAAGACTCGGCCACCGGGTCCGAAATCCTGCGAATACCTCGACTTCCAGTCTACTCACGAGGGTTCAACTGTTTCTTATTCCAAGGGTATGCCGATGGCGATCCAGCGGGCCAAAGGAGCAACAGTTGAGGATGTCGATGGAAATTTGTACATCGATTTCTTTGGTGGCGCGGGAGTCATGAACGTTGGACACTCCAATCCGGCAGTTGTGCAGGCCGCTATTAAGCAAATTGGTGAGCTGACGCACGCGCTGGATTTTCCTAACCCGGCGCGCAATCACCTGATCGAGAAACTGTCGGGTTTGTTGCCAAAAGAATTGAGCCGGCTTTCGTTTGGAGGGCCAACCGGTTCTGACGCGGTCGAGTCTGCCGTCAAGCTGGCCAAGTTCAATACCAAACGACAGCCCATTGTCGCGTTCGAAGGCTCCTATCACGGCATGACAACGGGCGCTCTCTCCCTCACGAGCGGTCGCCATTTCCGAGAACCTTTTCTTCCCCTCGCGCCAGAAGTGCACTTTGTCCCATACGCATATTGTTATCGTTGCCCCTTCAACCAAACTCCCGACAAGTGCAGCTTGGAATGTGCGCAATACCTGGATCACGTGCTCGAAGATCCTCATTCGGGGGTCGGCAAACCAGCTGCGGTCATCGTCGAGGCAATTCAGGGGGAAGGCGGCTCAATCGTTCCTCCGCCACAGTTCATCCCAAAGGTTCGGGAAATTTGCGATAAACACGAAGTCGTTATGATTGCCGACGAAGTGCAATCGGGATTCTGCCGCACCGGAAAGATGTTTGCGTTCGAGCACACCAACACCATTCCCGACATCGTCACCATGAGTAAAGCCCTTGGCGGCATTGGGCTGCCAATTTCGGGCATCGCTTACCAGGAGAAGTTAAACACCTGGCCCTCCGCGCAACACATTGGAACATTTCGGGGAAATGTTGCTGCCTTTGCAGCGGGCGCAGCGGCTTTGGATTTTATGATGAGTACTAACTTGGCTGACCATGCCCTAAATCTGGGCCAGCGCATGCTTTCCTCGCTGAAAGACCTGCAGAAAAACTCTCGGATAATCGGCGATGTGCGGGGAAAGGGCCTGATGTTGGGAGCTGAGTTCGTGAAGGACAAGGCGACAAAAGAACCAGCGCCCGAGGTTGCTCGCAGGGTCCGCTCAGAATGTCACCGGCGGGGTCTGCTGATTGAGGTTGGCGGACATTACAACAACGTTGCGAGGTTCCTCCCGCCATTGGTGCTCACGGATGAGCTGGCACAGAAAGGCTTGGCTATATTCGATGAATCGGTCAAGCAGGTTGAAAGCTTAGCGGACAGCAGCTCTCGTAACACGGCATCATGATCGTGCTCCCGGGTGCAATTCCAGGTGAGAATTGGCTCATCGAAGTTTTCAGCCGAGGCTGCCGATGTTATGATGGTCACGACGCAAGCTTCAATTCCTCAGTAGCTCAATGGCAGAGCATCCGGCTGTTAACCGGAGGGTTGTAGGTTCGAGTCCTACCTGAGGAGCCATTTCTTTTCTTGCGCTTACGCTACGTGCTCCTTTTCTGAAGCTTGCCACTGTGCCCACTTTTGTGCCCCCTCTCGGTCAAAAACGGTCGCACTGGAGAGCTTGTCCACGGCCTCACGGCGGGCCGACTGCCCAATGTGTGCGTACCGCTTCGCCATCCGCACAGCCGTGCTCGGACTCCACCCCATGATGTCGCTAACCACGCTGAACGGGACTCCCGCCTCCAGCATGCGCGTGCATCCCGTGTGTCTCAGATCATGGAAGCGGCACGTCACTCCAGCCCGCTTCTTGGCAGCTTCCCAAGCCTCTTTCCAGTTGCCGACTGGCTTGGTGGGATCAGTTTCATACGCCTTGCTGCCGACAAAACCGAAAACCTCATCCTTTCCGTTGCCGCCGTACCGCTCAAACGGGAATACGAATTCATTCGGTCTGCGATTGGGGAACCGCTCGGCCCAGAACTCAATTACTGTACGCACACGCGTGCTGAGCGGGATCACGCGGCCTTCACCATGCTCCGTCTTGGACTTGCCAACGCGCAACTCGCCTTTGCCAAAATCAATTTGGTTCCATCGCAACAAGCGGATTTCGCTATACCGCATACAAGTGCCCAGCGCAACTTCGACGGCTACATAGAGCGATTGCGACCGGCTATTGCGGCACTCCCTCAGCAGCGCTGTTTCTTCAGTCTCGGTTAGAGCGCGGCCCGCATCCTCGCGGGCTCGGAGCATCTTTACATCGGGTTGAATGTTGGCCCACAGCCGTTGCTTGCGGAGAATTGCCCGCAGCGTTCCTACCTCAAGATTGACGGTCTTAGGCGCGGCGTCCTGGCGTAGCCGTGCCGACTGATAGGCCGCGATGTCGTTTCCCTTGATGTCGCAGACCAGCATTGCGCCAAAGAAGGGCTTCAGGTGTTTGAGGTTCAGTTCCTCGATTTTGACGCTACGAGGCGATAGGTGCGCCTTCTTCGCGTCCAGCCAATTGTCCGCCGTTACGCTGAAGAGTTGCGCCCGTTCCTGCTTGTCAATGCCGTTATAGCCGCGCTCCAATTCGCGCCTGCGGGTGCGCTCCGCGTCTCTGGCAACAGTCTTGGATTCCGTCTTGGCTGATTCGCGGATTACCTGTCCCGCAAACTTGAACTTGTACCACCACACGTCTCCGCGTCTGTAGAGACTCATTACCTTACCCTCGCTTTCTTCGCGGTCTGCCGCCCTTCTTTCCGTTCTGCCGTGCAATCTCACGGATGCGCTCGATACCGAGACGTTCCAACCGGGCACGGTAGCTACGCTTTCCAAGCCAGCTAGTGAACTTTCTTAGTTCTGTCCGCTTCACTCTTCTATCCTAAACAGTTTAGGTTTATTAATCAAGTCACGAGTGGTAGAATTTTGGAGTGCGGCTAGGGTCGCTCCCGAAGAGCAGGCGCATCCCGGCTTGCCTGCCGCGTACACCTCAGAACCGGGAGCCACGCGGGAGGTGGTATGAGAAAGCGCAGCCGCAAGGCACGAAAGACCGTAAACAAGCCTGCTAGCGAGAAGCTGGCAACGCGTAGCCCCGGCAAGACACAGGCGACTGCGGTTAGCAAAGGACTCCGGGCGGATAAGCCCCACCAACGCCTCGCGGAAAAGATTAGACATCATAGGATTACTGACCCATTACTTCTGGAATTGGAGAAGGTATTTCGGGAGTTGCAAATCCGCGCGGCTTCGCCACATTCGTTTTTGGGCGTGCTGCGGGACATCAAGAAGCGCGGTCGGCACCGCGACATCGCCAAGTGGGAAATCTGGACTGAGGGCGCTGGACTGAGGATGGAGAACCCGCGCATCTGGTCCTGGCAGAAGCTAACCCGCAAGCTAGACCCCGAGGGATACGCGGTGAACGCTCAAAAGGCCACGGATCGCATGCGCCAAGGGATAGAGGCTGTTCAACAAAAGATGGAAAAACCTAACTAACTAGCCGAAGCTCGACCTCAGGGGTGAGGAAATTGGAGGTGAATTTCCTCACTGAGAGAATCCCGCCCGAATTTTCTCAACTGTTTCCATGTCTGTCCCCGGTGTGAAATAGCATCATGAATACCGACAGACCCAATCTACTTCGCGTCGAAGAAGCAGCCGAATTTCTTAACCTCAAGCCAAGCACGATCCGTGCGTGGTTACTCAGGCGGAATTTGCCCGCAGTCCGCGTTGGAGAACGAGCCATTCGCATACCGCGCACGGCGCTGGAAGAGATGGTAGCGGCCAGCACCATACCGGCCCGGAGACCCGGCGATGGCCGCTGATCCACTCCATTCCGTCGCTGCGGAGCGGTCGCACTCTCTTCGACTTCTCCTCCAGCTCGTTGAGCTGGGCATCATTGCTCGGGGCAGGTTTAGTTGGGTGCATGTGCGCCACGATTGGGATTGCCCGGCACTCGCCAGCGGTTCGGGCCTCGATTGCTGTTGCAACTCTGAAGTTGAGGTTGCCGGTCGCTGCTATCTGTTCTCGGATTTTGTCGAACAGGGAGGCCAATCGTGAGCACCACAGGGCAGCCGTTAGAACAGGAGCGTCGCGAAGTGAACACCAACGCCGAATGCCGAGGCGTCCAGCCACTTGGCCCGCTGGCGCAGGAGAACGATCTGCTAGCCCGATTCGAGTGTGACGCGGAGCGAGCGGGCTTGGTGGGCGAGAAGAAGAACGCAAAGATCGTTCTCTTGGTTGCCATGAGCGCGAAACTGCCCAAACCGCTGAATCTGAGCGTGGGCGGAGCGAGTTCGGCGGGCAAGAATTACTTGATCGGCATAGTCGCAGGATTCATTCCCGAGACAGACAAGAAAATCCTAACTGGGATGAGTCCCAAAGCGCTGATGCATTCAGGCGAGAACGAGTTCGAGCACAAGGCCGTGTTCATTGCGGAGTACGAAGGTGTCTCGGGAGCGGACTACGCCATACGCACTATGCAGTCGGAACAGGTCATTGAATGGCACTTCGCGGATCATTCTAAGGGGAACGGAATCGAGAAGAGGGAGCGTAGGGTGAAGGGTCCAGCGGCGTTCATTCAGGCGACGACCCGCGTCACTCTCCACCCTGAGAATGAGACACGCCAGTTGTTCATCGAGGTGGACGAATCTGACGCACAGACACGCGCCATTAACGCACAGCAGGCCCTCGAAGCTGAGAAGAAGGCGACGGCCTGCCCGCCAGAGGTGTACAGAGCATGGCAGGGGTTCCTCGCTAGCCTTGAATCGAAGCCAGTTCGGATTCCCTTTGCCAGTCAGCTTGCAGACCGCCTTCCGAGTGAGCGTGTGCGTTCCCGACGGGATTTCCCTAAGCTGCTCGGTCTAATTGAGGCGTCAGCATTCCTGCACCAGCACCGGCGTTCCCGAGATGAGCGTGACAGCATCGTTGCGGCACCTCAGGACTACCTCATCGCAAAAGAGCTGTTTGAGCACTGCTACTGCGCTGGGCCGGACAGCAGGGTGGGCGAATTGCTCAAGGCCGCCGGGAAACTTGGAAGCGACTTCTGCGTTGCCGATTTGATGCAAGAGACGGGATGGGGTAAATCAAAGACCTACGCCGTCCTGAACCGTGCTGAGGAATTGGGGAACGTTGCCGAAAGGGAAAAGCGCGGGCGGTATCGTCTGCTGCACAGCCGAGTAGAGCCTTTGCTGACGCTACCGGCCAAAATCAGGCTCTCGGCAGACGATTTCCGCATTTCCACGGGAACACCCCCGGAGAATTTCCGCAATTCCACATTTTCCACGGCAGGGGAGGGGGCCTCTCTTGATGGAAAAACGGAAAACTAGCATCGAGGACTCCGTTTTTCCGAATTTCCACGCAGGGGGGTCTCTCAATGGAAAAACGGAAAATGGCGTCCGGCGTTCCCTAGCGTTGCGTTCGCTACATCTAATGGCCCGATGGGGGCGGCAGGGCAAGTCATGGATGCCGAGAGTACCAGAAATCCGGGCAACGTCTCACCCCTTGACGACCCGGTGCCCGATGCTCTCGAACAAGCCGACACTCGCCGCCCCCGGCCAGCAACGACCTGCATATAAAACGGCGGCTCCTGATCGGGCCTAAAAGGGGGCGTTCGGTGCAATGGTTGCTAAAGACCACTCGGAAACCACGAGTTTCCCCGATTGGTTCCAGTGATCCCGGCCCACATCCGCAAGAGATCATCAACTCGTTCGCGCTCTGGCGTCCAGATGCGGCGGTAAGTGGGAATCCCTGCACTTCTGTGTGGTGGTGAATCGTTTGGTTGCGCTGTCGAGGGCGGCTGCGACTGCGGACGTGAATCTCCTGTCGATTCGGGAGTACGGGCTGGGGTGTGTTCGCTTACGGGAGCGGACGGCGGGAGCTGGTGCACGAGCCGGTTGATCCGT
>DASPTU010000095.1:0-29691 GCA_035623255.1 Terriglobales bacterium
TCCACCGCATCGCACTTGTTCAGCGCCACCACGATGTACGGCACTCCCACCTGGCGGGCCAACAGCACGTGCTCGCGGGTCTGCGGCATGGGACCATCGGTCGCCGCCACCACCAGAATCGCGCCATCCATCTGCGCCGCCCCGGTAATCATGTTCTTGATGTAGTCGGCGTGGCCCGGGCAGTCGACGTGCGCATAGTGCCGCTTGTCGGTCTCATACTCGACGTGCGCCGTGGCAATCGTGATGCCGCGCGCTTTCTCTTCCGGCGCGTTGTCGATCGAATCGAATGACCGGAACACAATCTTGGGATTGTGTTTCTGCAGAACCTTGGTGATGGCCGCCGTGAGCGTGGTCTTGCCATGGTCAATGTGACCGATGGTGCCCACGTTCACATGCGGCTTGGTGCGTTCAAATTTCTCTTTCGCCATAATTGCTATTTCCTTTGTAGCGCCGGCGTCTCGCCGGCCCGTGCATTCCTACCCTTCGAAAACTACGAAGGGTGGGGCAGCCAAATCATTTCCCTACCGTCTTCCCCTGCACGCGGGCGATGATTTCTTCCGCCACCGCGCGTGGGGCTTCTTCATAACGGGCAAAGTGCATGGAGTACGTTGCCCGACCCTGCGTGCTCGAGCGCATGTGCGTCGCGTAACCAAACATTTCTGCCAGCGGCACAATTGATTTGATTACTTGCGACCCGGCCCGGTGTTCCATGCCCTCGATGCGCCCGCGCCGCGAACTCAAGTCGCCCATAATTGCGCCCGCGAAGTCCTCAGGCACGACCACTTCAACAGACATCACAGGCTCCAGCAAAACCGGCGAGGCCTTGCGAGCGGCTTCTTTGAATGCCATCGATCCGGCAATCTTGAAGGCCATTTCGCTGGAATCGACTTCGTGATAGCTGCCGTCGTAGAGAATCGCTTTGATATCGACCATCTCGTAGCCGGCGAGAACGCCGCCTTCCATGGCCTCTTTAATACCTTGATCGATCGGCTTGATGTACTCCTTGGGCACCGAGCCGCCGACGATTTCATTCACGAACTCATATCCCTTACCGGGTTCCTGCGGTTCCAACCGAATTTTCGCGTGTCCGTATTGACCACGGCCGCCGGTCTGACGAATGTATTTGCCTTCGGCTTCTGCCGGCCTGCGAATCGTCTCGCGATAAGCGACCTGCGGCTTTCCAACGTTGGCTTCGACCGAGAATTCGCGCATCATGCGGTCGATAATGATTTCCAGATGCAGCTCGCCCATGCCGCTGATGATGGTTTGGCCGCTATCAGGATCGGTGTGAACTTTAAAGGTGGGATCTTCCTGCGCCAGCTTCGCCAGCGCCATGCCCATTTTTTCCTGATCGCCCTTGGTTTTGGGCTCAACCGCGACATCAATCACCGGAGCAGGGAACTCAATCGATTCCAAAAGGATGGGGTGTTTCTCGTCGCAAATCGTATCACCGGTGCTGACGTTCCTAAGGCCGACGCAAGCGCAAATGTCGCCGGCATAAATCTCGCTGATTTCCTCGCGCTTGTTGGCGTGCATCTTCAGCAGGCGGCCGATGCGCTCGCTGCGCTGCTTACGCATGTTGTAAACCGAGTCCCCGGTCTTGACCTGTCCGGAATAAAGACGGATGAACACCAGCTGGCCGACGAACGGATCGGTCATGATCTTGAACGCCAAGGCCGAGAATGGTTCGTTGTCGGCCGCCTTGCGCACAACTTCTTTGCCGGTATTCGGATCAGTTCCCTTTACCGGCGGGATGTCGATCGGCGAGGGCAGGAAATCTACGACCGCGTCCAGCAATGGCTGCACACCTTTGTTCTTGAATGCCGATCCGCAAATGACGGGGAACACTTTCAGAGCGATGGTTGATTTCCGCAGTGAAGTCTTGAGTTCCTCCGGCGTGATCGTTTCGCCTTCCATGTATTTGTGCAGCAGCTCATCGTCGTTCTCGACGATCGTTTCGACCATCTGATTGTGAAAAGCGTTGGCTTTCTTCTTCAGCTCTTCGGGAATCTCTTCCGTCACAAACTCTGCGCCGAGTGTTTCATCCCTCCAGATGATGGCTTTCATCTGGAAAAGATCGATGACACCTTTGAATTTATCTTCTTGTCCTATGGGGAGCTGGATGGCGACTGGGCGGGCATTGAGGCGCTTGCGGATGGTGTCGATGGCGTGTTCGAAATCAGCGCCCATCTTGTCCATCTTATTAATGAAGCAGATGCGCGGGACTTCGTATTTGTCAGCCTGACGCCATACGGTTTCTGACTGCGGCTCAACACCGTGAACGGCATCAAACACAGCGCAGGCTCCGTCGAGTACGCGCAGGGAGCGCTCTACCTCTGCGGTGAAGTCGACGTGACCGGGCGTGTCGATAATGTTGATGCGGATATCCCGCCAGGTGCAGGTGGTAGCGGCGGATGTAATGGTGATTCCGCGTTCCTGCTCCTGCTCCATCCAATCCATGGTTGCAGTGCCCTCATGGACCTCTCCGATGCGGTGCGTCCTCCCCGTATAGAAAAGGATGCGTTCCGTCGTAGTGGTCTTGCCGGCATCGATGTGGGCCATGACGCCGATGTTCCTGCAACGCTCTAATGGGACTGTTCTAGGCACGACAAACTCGCTCTTTCCAGGGCTCCAAAATTTAGTAATTTTGCAATCGGGCAATTTGGTAATTTGAAAACCCACACCGGATGGTCGGGTAAATTACAAAATTATCCGATTACCAAATTACAAAATCGCCTACCACCGATAGTGCGCGAACGCTTTATTGGCTTCGGCCATGCGGTGCACATCTTCTTTCTTCTTGATCGCGGCGCCGCGGTTATTGGCGGCATCCAGCAATTCATTACTTAACTTGTCGATCATGCCTTTCTCGCCACGTCCGCGGGAGTAAGCGATGAGCCAGCGAATGGCCAGCGACGTTCGGCGGTCGGGGTTTACTTCCACCGGCACTTGATAGTTCGCGCCGCCCACACGCCGCGTCTTGACCTCGAGCAGCGGCTTGCAGTTCTCGACGGCCTTCTTGAACAGCTTGAGCGCCTCGTCGCCGCCCTTCTGCTGCAAGCGGTTGAGCGACTCATAAAAAATGCCTTCGGCGGTACTTTTCTTGCCGCCCCACATCATCGAGTTAACGAACTTGGTTACTAGATCCGATTGATAGACCGGATCGGGCTCGACTCCACGTTTGGTGATATGTCCTTTTCGAGGCATTCGGCTTCTTTACTCCATCAAGCTTCGCTCACGATGACCGCTGCGGGCTCCCGCTACCACCCACGCCCGCAAAATGCGGTTATTTTGGTCTCTTGGCGCCGTACTTTGATCGACCCTGCTTTCGGTTCGCCACACCTACTGCGTCCAACGTTCCACGAATCACGTGGTAGCGAACTCCCGGCAAATCCTTCACGCGGCCCCCGCGAATCAAGACAATCGAGTGCTCCTGCAGGTTGTGGCCAACGCCGGGAATATATGTCGTAACTTCAATCCCATTTGTCAGTCGCACACGCGCAACCTTGCGCAGCGCCGAGTTCGGCTTCTTTGGCGTTTGCGTGTACACACGGGTGCAAACACCACGCTTTTGCGGGCATCCCTGCAATGCGGGACTCGCCGTCTTATACCTCGGTCGTTTGCGGCCGGTGCGTACTAGCTGATTGAATGTAGGCATCTTAGCTTTATACTTCCTCGCCGCCTCACACACTCATGCGCCAAATCGTATGCGCACAGACGCGGCTTCTTCTTTTATCCCTGGGTCAGGGTCTGGGTGGCGTCTTACCAACCATGCTTTCCGCCGTTCAATTCAGGCGGAAGATTGTTACTTACATTTCGGACTAGCCGCCGACGGTGGCGCCACGCCCCAACTTCGGGAGGCACTCCGTTTCGTCAGCACCATCCTGCATAGCTCTTCCAACGGGTGGAAGGAACGCGCAGGATATTTCAGCGAGGGCATCTTCGAAAGGTATCTACGAAGATGTTGTATCTTTACGGCTCAACTGT
Source organism: Terriglobales bacterium (assembly GCA_035623255.1). Classification (GTDB taxonomy): domain Bacteria; phylum Acidobacteriota; class Terriglobia; order Terriglobales; family Acidobacteriaceae; genus JAFAGX01. Next base: position 3,988 of record DASPTU010000095.1, read on the forward strand.
TTTCGTGAGGCGCAACGGCAACGCGCAACCAAAAAGCGCCGCTTCACAGAGAAGCCAGGATGACTCGCGGAACCTAATAAATATAGCAACTGACTTCACGCGGCGTCAACCGCGCATCCCAACTAGAGACGTGGCCTCTTGGCATTGCTGAAAACATCAACTGCTTCTAGACTGGAAAATTCTCGTACAACGAGTTCACTTCATGGAGCGATCATCAGCGTGCAAAGTAAGATGCATGACTAACCGGGTCGCCAAGCTCTTTGCCCTCATCGCAGGGGCACTGTTGATCGCCACGCTGACCAGTTGCAAAAGCGGCCAACCTGTTGTCACCGGGAGTTTTCCGGTGCCTGCCACGATTGCAATTAGCCCTGCCCCCTCGCTTTCACTTGAGCTGGGCACAAATCAAGCTTTCATAGCGACGGTGCAAAACGCCGCCAAAACCACCATTACCGAACCCGTTACGTATCAATCGAGCAACACTGCGGTCGTTACCGTGGCCGCAAATGGGCTGGCGTGTGCGGGTAGTTGGGACAACCTTGCTAGCCCTACAATCTGCACGCCGGGCCAAGTAGGAGTTGCGCAAGTAACAGCCACTGCTAACGGCGTCAGCAGTCCGCCCACTACGGTTTACGTTCACCAGCACGTTGATACTGTCACGCTACAGGATCTCTGCAGTGTCGCTCAGCCGAATACGCCGTGTACCCTGCCGCGACATCCTTGCCAATCGCTTCTCGAAAATTCATTGCCACAAAACACGGTCTATCAGGCGCGCGCCTTTAGCCGCGGCTTGGACATCACGCCCTCCGTAGGTCAGTTCGATTGGCAGGCTGTGACTCCCGGAGTAGTAGTGCTCAGCAACACCGCATCCGGGCTGGGCAACATCGTTAACGATGTCTCGCTGAACCAGGTTGTGGCTACAGCCAAAGCGCCAGGGGTAACGCAGGTTTACGCCACGATCGGCACCGCAACCAGCATGCCTGTTAACTTCACCACGTGTGCAGTGCAGTCCATAGCCCTGCAGGTGACGGCTTCCAGTTCGACCTCCACAACGATCGTGCCCACGGTGACCGATACGGTCGGGAACATCATTAGCCTTTCCACCAACGTCGCCGCAATCCCGCTAACGTGGAGCTCCTCCCAGGCTGGGTCAGTAAGCGTCAGCACATCCGGCGTGGCCAGTGGGACTACCGCTGGCGGTGGCGCGACCGTGATTGCCTCCTGCACACCACCGCTGTGTAATACTGGCTTTCTTCCGAGTTTGCCGATCTATCCGCAAAGCGCTATACAGATCATTTCGAATCCCACAGCGACGAGCGCAGCTCCCGCGGCGAATGTTTACGTCAGCAGCACAGGTTGCGGCACGATTGAGGGATGCGTCAGCACCATCATTCCGGTCACGACGCCGGCCACCCAGGGAACGACACTAAGCCTTGCCGCAACTCCCAATTCGCTTTTGTTCAATCGGCAGGGAACGAAAGCGTATCTTGGCACGAACTCCGGTCTTCTCGGCACGAAAGGCCTAACGGTACTCGATCCATCCGCTAACACTGTCACCCAATTGGTTTCAACGCCAGGCAAAGTGCTGGCGGTGTCTCCCGATGGCACGAAGGTCGTTGTCTCCGACACAGACGATACACCGAACCAGGTTTTTGTCTTCGACTCAACCACCAGTATCAACGCAGCCTTTAATATCACGGGCGCGACGGCTGCTGATTTTTCACCGGACAGTCTTAAGGGCTATATCATCGCGGGAAGCACGTTGTATGTGTATTCCAAAGTGGACGCACTGCAGACGATTACCCTTCGATCTCCTGCTAACGATGTCGCCTTCTTTGCCGAAGGGGCATTCGCGTACCTGGCAGGAGGCGACCCGGCGGGCATTATGGTAAGGAGAACTTGCGACAATGGCGAGGCGGACACAGTTGCGACTGTGGCACCCCCCAACCTTATTCGCGCACTCCCCAATGCAACTCAGATGCTGGCGCTGGTTCCCCCGGCGGTCGACCTTATTAATGCCGATACCGCGCCTTCGGGTTGCACTCCTCCCGTACGCGACAGCCTAACCTCGTTCGACCTGGGCCTTGGCAGCTTCACACCCACTCAACTCATCATTTCAAACAATGGTTCCAGGGCCTATATTCTTTCGCCTCAACTGAGCGGCATCCTGGTCTACGACATTGGCTCACAAACATCTTCTACTTTCTCACTTGTAGGGAATGCGGCCCCTCTTCAAGCCTCACTAACGCCAGACGGCAGTCTCCTGGCGGTCGGTGCTTCAGACGGCATGTTGCATGAAATTCAGACCGCGACCGGGGCTGATGTAGCTCAGGTTCAATTTCCCCTGGGTCTTTGTCTGAACACAGCAGGCCGGCAATTTGCCGGAATCACTTGCAATCCGGATCTGGTGGTCGTGAAACCCTAAAAAGACATCAGAGCGTCAACGCTCGACCACTTTCTTCTCCAATTCACGGCCCACACTGTCAAGTACACCATTGATGAACTGCACCGATTCAGGAGTAGAAAACTTGCGGGCGATTTCGAGGGCTTCATTGATAATTACTGCGCGAGGTGTAGCCGGAAAGCCAATTAATTCTGCGACGGAGGCGCGCAACAAATTGCGATCGACAGCGGCCATACGATCCATCCGCCAGTTCTCGGCGTGGCGCTCGATCAGACCGTCAATCTCCTCCCGGTGATCAGTGGCCTCGCGGAACAGGTCTTCGGTAAATCCACGCACGTCCTCGGGTACCGAATTGTGCTCACGCCAGAAAGTTCGGCGAACCTCGTCCGGCGTTTGCCGGCCCATGTCGCCCTGAAACAACATCTGCAGTGCCAGTTCGCGAGATTTACGGCGGGTACCCATGGAGAGCAATCAGCACTTAGTGTTCAGCCATCAGTTTAAACCAGGCCACTTGCAGCTTTAGAAGTCAAGATTTGCGAGTCTTCCTTCGTTCTTGGATTGCGGGTTTCGGCAATTGGTCATTCCGAGCGGAGCGAGGAATCTGCTTTGCACTGAGTGCTGAATGCTGAGTGCTGACGGCTTTCTTCAGGTTCGCCATCTCCACCGCAGCCAGTGCTGCCTCAAATCCCTTGTTTCCCATCTTCAGCCCTGCGCGATCGATGGCTTGCTCCAGCGTGTCGCAGGTAAGAACGCCGAACGCGTGCGGAACTCCGGTTTCCTGTGCCGATTGCCCGATGCCACGCGCGACCTCGTTGACGATCACGTCGTAATGAGCTGTCTCGCCACGCAGTAGACAGCCAAGACAGATGATCGCATCGTATTTTTTGGTTTGCGCGGCCGTCCGTGCGGCGGAGGGAATTTCAAATGAGCCGGGCACGCGCAGGATGGCGATAGCGTCTTCATCGGCTCCCGACCGTATGAGCCCGTCGTATGCGCTGCGCAACAGTCGTTCGGTGATGAACTCATTGAATCGGGCAACTACGATAGCGAATCGAAGGCCGGCAGCGTTCAGCTTTCCCGCAATCGCTTTCTTGCGAATCGTCTCAGTGCTTCGATCTGTGCCTCTGGACAAAATTATTTGCCTTTAAACTGCGCCTGGCGCTTTTCCAGAAATGCCGTCGTCCCTTCCTTCTTGTCTTCGGTCGCGCAGCTGACACCGAATAACGTCGCTTCGAGATAGAGACCCTCGGCCAGAGGCATCTCCAGCCCTTTGTTTACTGCCTCCATCGCGAACTGTACGGCCAGTGGCGCGTTGGCAATGATCTTATGGGCAATGGCTTCAGCACGCGGTATCAATTCGGTCGCGGCAGTGACTTCATTCACCAGCCCAATGCGATGCGCTTCCTGCGCCGTGATCATCTCGCCAGCGAGCACTAACTGCATAGCGATGCCTTTGCCGACCAATCGCGGCAGCCGCTGCGTTCCTCCGTAGCCTGGGATGATGCCCAGTTTCACTTCCGGTTGGCCAAATTTCGCATTCTCGCTGGCAATGCGCATGGTGCAGGCCATCGCGATCTCGCAACCACCCCCAAGTGCGAAACCATTGATACAGGCAATCACCGGTTTTCCCAAATTCTCGATCAGATTGAGCACAGATTGTCCCCGATGTGTGTATGCTTTCGCGCTTACGGGATCGTGCTTGGCGAGCTCGCTGATGTCAGCGCCGGCGATGAAGGCCTTTTCGCCTGCGCCCGTCATGATCACCACCCGAGTACCCGCGTCGTTCTTAATGTCGTGGAACGCTGCCCGCAGTTCTTCCATTGTGGCCATATTCAGCGCGTTGAGCACCTTGGGCCGGTTCACGGTGACATAGGCGATGGAATTTTTCTTTTCGAGAAGAATGTTTTCAAAGCTCATTTTTGTTCACCAGACCACGGAGCCACGGAGAACTGGGAGTCAAACTGTTGGTTTCTCTGAGCCTCCGTGTCTCCGTGGTTAAGGAAACTTTACAGTTTGTTGGGCTTCGGGTTGTTCGGGTCCGAATAATCGTAAAAACCTTTGCCGGTCTTGCGCCCGTACCAGCCTGCCATCACCAGCCGCTTTAACAGCGGCGGCGAAGCAAAACGCCGTTCCCTGAATTCGTCGTACATTACATGAGTGATGTAGTAGGTCGTATCGAGGCCGACGAAATCGAGGAGTGTAAACGGCCCCATGGGATATCCGCAGCCAAGCTTCATAGCATTATCGATATCTTCAATCGAGCCGACGCCTTCCTCATAGGCGCGAATCGCATCCAGCAGGTACGGCACCAGCAGCCGATTCACAATGAAGCCCGTTTTGTCGCTGGTTCGCACCGGTACTTTGCCGAGCTTCCTGGCAAATTCGTAGGCCGATTCGTAAACGTCGTTGGCGGTTGCGATCGTGCGCACGACTTCCACCAGCTTCATCAGCGGCACGGGATTGAAAAAGTGGAGACCGATGAAGCGCTCGGGACGTTTCGTCGCGGTCATCAGTTCTGTGATCGATATAGAAGAAGTATTCGATGCAAAAATCGCATGTTTCTTCACTACGCCATCGATCGCCGCGTACATTTCCTTCTTGGCTGGAACATTTTCAATGATGGCTTCGATGACGATGTCGCAGTCGGCCAGATCCTGCTTGTTTGTAGTGCCTTTCAATCGCGCCAGAATTGCTTGCGGACTTTCCTTGATCGTTCCCTTTTCGGCGAATTTGGCGAGCGACTTCTGAATTCCAGCAAAGCCTTTGTCCAGATATTTCTGCTCGACCTCAAGCACTGTTGTTTCGAATCCGGCGGTCGCGCTCACTTGAGCAATACCGGATCCCATCAGACCGCAACCAAGAACTCCTACTTTCTTGATCTCCATTGCACTCCCTTTCACTCGGCTAACGGCTTGTCATTCGGGGCCTCTACGCAGCCGCGAATTCGCGGCGAAGAGGTGCGAGAAATCTGCAGTCAGGATCGCGAAGTGCAGATCCCTCGACTGCGCAGAACGATTAGCAACGCCATCGTTCTGCTCCGGGATGGCAACAATTTAAGAGTGACTCTAAAAATGCCAGAGCTAGTTCAAACTCTCTACGATCATCGCAATCCCTTGTCCGCCACCGATACACGCCGTCGCGAGTCCGTACTTCTTCTTGCGCCGCCGGAGTTCGTACAAGAGGGTGATCACCAGCCGCGTTCCGGTCGCACCCAGCGGATGGCCGAGCGCGATCGCGCCGCCGTTCACGTTCACCTTCTCGCGGTCGAGGCCAAGCTCTTTTTCAACCGCCAAATACTGCGCCGCGAAAGCTTCGTTGACCTCGATCAGATCAATGTAATCCAGCGTCAAGCCGGCCTTCTGAAGAGCGATTTTGCTTGCCGGAACCGGACCGCGCCCCATGACGTTCGGCTCGACGCCGGCGACGCCCCAGCTCACGATCCTTCCCAGCGGCTTCAATCCGCGTTTGGATGTCTCCTCCAGCGACATGACCACAACCGCCGCCCCGCCATCAACGATTCCACTTGCATTGCCAGCGGTCACGGTACCGTTCTTGCCAAATGCGGGTTTCAGCTTAGCCAAGCCTTCCATCGTAGTTTGCGGACGACGATGATCATCTTCATTCAAGCTTTCGCCTGTCGGCTCGCCTTTGGAATTCCTCAACTGCACCGGAACCAGTTCTTCCTGAAGCCTACCCGCTTTATAGGCCGAATCAGCGGCCTGCTGGGAGCGCAGGGCGAATTCATCCTGAGCCTGTCGGCTGATGCCTTGCTGATCGCCATACAACTCAGCTGTGTTCGCCATGTAAAGTCCGCAATAGGTGTCGAGCAACGCCACCATCAGCGAATCTTCCATTCTTCCGCCCGGGGCGAGGGTGAATCCATCACGGCCGCGAATCACAAACGGGGCTTGCGACATGGCTTCCATGCCGCCTGCCAGCACAACATTCGCCTCGCCAAGCTCGATCATCTGGGCTGCGTTCACAATCGCCTGCATGCCGGATCCGCAAAGCCGGTTCACGGTTAATGCCGGAGTTTCAATCGGTAGGCCCGCTCGAAGCGCCACATGCCGGGCCCCGTATAGTGCATCTCCGGACGTCTGCTGTGCGTTGCCGAAAACGGCGTGATCAAATTCTTTAGAGTCAACGCCAGCGCGTTCAATTGCGCACTTGCTGGCAATGGCGCCGAGTTCCTGCGCTGTGAAGTCCTTCAGTTTGCCGCAATAACGCCCGAAGGGAGTACGGGCTCCGCTGACGATGGCGATGTCTCCCGGTTTCAGCATGGCTAAAGATGAGTCCTTACCATTAGATAATTTCTGAGTGGATTGAAACTTTTTAGTCTAACAGTGAGGTGGCGGTGAACGCTACATGTCGAAGCGAAGGGCGTGAGGACAGTCTGTTCACGCCACGGCGGCTGCGGACACTCCAGGGGCCAGGGTTGCAACTTTATTTGCACCCTGGGCAATTGCGGTTTTGAGAGCCTGTTCTGCTCGATTCACAACTTCGGTGACGATGTCGACGGGATCGTATTCCGCTCGGATCACCGCTTCCGCGATCCCCGCATTAAAGCGAATGGGGGACTCCTTGTCTGGCAGCTTCACCTGGGCGGCGAGCCGCTGCAACTTTTCCGCTGCCATGATTCCTTCTTTCTCCGCAGTTTCCCCGAGGGTAATAGCAATAGTCGTGGTCTCATAGCGGAATGCCAAATCGTTCTGGCGGATGTTGGCGGCGAAAACCTGGCCGATCTGCTGCATCAGCGTTTCGACCCCAGCTTCGCCGAGTTCCTTCAACAACACCGTCTTATCGCCGAATTGCATCAGCAGTACAGACAAAGGTGTACTTTGTTGAACATTGCGCCGGGTCTCGGCCATTAGCAGGTCCAGATAAGACGCCCGCTTCAGCAACCCTGAGCGCTCGTCGGTCACGGAGAGGCTCTTCACCAGCCTTCTCAGGCCCGCGTTATTGAGCGCAAGCACGATCTGATCAGAGATGGTTTTCAAAACGACCAGTTCATTTGAGTTCCAGGCCAGCGGCGCAGCCTGCATAAGAATCAGAACCCCGACCGGCTCGGTCCCATCCACCAGTTGCAAAGCCAGCAGGGAAGTCACTCCGAGCTCGTTGAAGATCTCACGTATGGACTGCAGCTCGGCGGTAGTCTGCAGATTGCCGCAGCTCAGCGCCCCGCCTCGCTGAATCGACAAATCGTGGACGGTGGTGATGATCTTTTCCAGTGGTCCCAGATCGGCCGGCTTCACACCGTTCGCGCAAAACTCCTTCGTGCTGGTAGACCTTAGTCCCGGTTTCCGGTTGGCGACCACGCATCGTGTGGCTTTCCATTGCCCCCCGATTTCTGTTGCCGCGGTTGTCAGCACTGCGTCAGCATTATTCTGCCGATAAAGTTTCCTCGTGATTTCGGCCACGCGGGCAAAGCTGCTTAGATCGTTTGTGCCCTGCGCAGGCGCACTCTCCGTAGTGCGCGCCGATGCAGGCGCGCCAGCTGCCGTCGCCGCAGCACCGGCTGCACCCTCCGGCGCATAACTTGGAACCAGTCCGGCAGTCATGTAAAGCTGCTGCAGAGCGACATTTCGTTCTTCCTCGTGAGGAAACAACTGCTGTATTCGCTGCAAACGCTCCAGGGCTTTTGAACGCATTCCATACTGAACAAGAATTTCCGCCTGCAACATCAGGTCCTGCAGTGCGGCTGCACCCAGAAGTTTCTCTTCGGGGATTACAGGAGCGGCGACGGAATCCGCCATGCCAGTGAAGCGCGACGCGATCACTTTGTATCGCTTTTCATCGATCTTTCCCTGAAGCATCTGCAGGCGCTTTTGGTGTCCATGCTCATAGGCGTCGATCTCAGCTGCGCGATCAAGGGCCTCGGCAGCTTTGTTGTAATCGCCCATGCTGCAGTACAGATCGAAGAGCTTGAGCAGGGTCTGGCAGTAATCGTTCTCGCGATTGGCCGCATTAAACTGCTCGCTCATGAACTCCAGCATTTCGGCCGACGACGGATGTTTTGCCGTGATCTCCTGCATCATCGCCAGGAAAGGACGCCGGTCCGTTTTACGCTGAAAAAACCCTGAAAGCTTGCCCGCCAAGGCGACTGCATCCTTGTCCTGTTGCCCGTCGAGGAATAATCCAATGAGTTTGGCAATCTCTTGTGCGCTCGTGGGATTTTCCTCAAACAGCCGCCACAGAACCGGCTCTGCATCCTTCAACCGGTTCGCCTCCAGTAGCGCCTTGCCGTAGACCTCACGAATGGCTTCCGGAGCGTCACCGGCGTTTACCTGCGATTCAAGAACAAAGATTGCGGCTCCGGCTTGGCCTTGTTCGAGCAGACCGCTGCTGTAAGCCAGCGCGATTTGGGGATCCGACGCATCTTCACTGTATGCACGCTCCACCCATGGCGCCGGATTGCCGCCTGCAGTTTTCGTCAACTCTGCGACTTTCAGAAACGCCGCTGCCGCCGCCTTCCCATCCTTTAATTCCGATGACAACTCGCCCAGCCGAATCAGGTTCTTTTCGCCAGGATCAAGCCGCAAGACTTTCTGCAACACCGTCAGGGAGTTCTGTTTTCGACCCTGTTTCGTGAGCTCCTGAAACGCATTCTCGTAGGTTTCAAGGGCAAGCTTGCGATTGGTGTTCTCCAAGAGCTCGCCAAAGCGAAGCTTCTGCTCCCACGTAGGGTTGGCAAAGCGGGACAGCTTCTTATAGGTGAGGCTCGCCCGGGTGGCGTCACCGGCTTTTACCTGCCGATCGAACATGTTGCCGAGCAGGTTGACGGCTTGTGGAATGCGCTGAAGCGACAGGCTGAGGTCAGCCGCCATCTGGGTAATGGTGTCGTTGCCGGGATCGGCAACGAGCACCTGCATATACTCGTCCAGGGCCTCGGCCGTTTTGCCCTTTTGCAGCAGCTTTTCCGCCCGTTCTACCCGTTTTGTGATTTCCCCTCGGTCCATGTGTGCAGGCGTCGGCCTTGAGAGACACGCCGTCGTGGGAGTACTCAGTAAAATTCTAGGTGCGCCTTCTGGGGAGCAGCAATGAAGGAAGGTGACGGGTGATTACGGAAGTCACCCGGGTGGAGTAAGTGATTGAACGGCAGGACGCCTGATCCCGCTGAGATATGGCGCATGCACGACTGACGCGGCACCGCCCACATTGACAATGTATATACATACGTATACACTGGCCTTCGGGGTTTTTAGAATGTCACCTTCAGCACAAGCGCGCGTGCAGGTTGTGAAGTGGGGCAATAGTCAGGCTGTCCGTCTACCTAAAGCTGTCTTGAGGCAAGCTGACGTCCACGAGGGGGACGAATTGACGGTTCGTGTTGAGGGGAACAGAATCGCCCTGGAGCCGACAACGCCAGAAATCACATTGGACAGTCTGGTCGCCGGTATCACGCCGCAAAACCGTCACTCGGAGCAGGACTGGGGCAGGCCAGTCGGTAATGAGGTATGGTAGCTGCCGAGTACGTTCCTGATTGCGGCGATCTCATCAAGACTGACTTCAGTGCAGGTCAGGCAGGACATGAACAGGCCGGTTGGCGGCCCGCTCTTGTTCTCTCTCCCAAGGCGTATAACAGAAAATCTGGGCTGGCAGTCGTGGTTCCCGTGACCAATGCGGTGAAAGGATACCCATTCGAAGTCAATCTACCCGCAAACCTTAAAATCACAGGCACGGTTCTCGCCGATGCTGTCAGAAGCATCGACTGGCGGGCGCGAAGCGCGCGTTACTGCGACAAAGCGCCTGCTGAAACACTCAGAACCGTGAAAGCAAAACTGGCGGTCTTACTCGGGCTCCCCAAGCCCTGACAGAGCGCGATGATGTCAAGAAAAATGGTTGGCCGCCTCATCGGCAACGACCCACCCTCACTCTGAAAATAAGCTAGTTCGAGCTGAAATGCATAGGGCCACTAGAAGCAGAAATGTGGTGAAAGCTTGGAATCTCGCCGATCAATCCCTAGCGAAGGTGCCGAAAGAGACATCAATCTCCTGATTCGTTTTGACCGTCGGCTGGACGTTGGCTCCGAGTAGTGTATCTTCGGCACTACACGCGGCAGCGTACGATTTCTCCCTATCTAGCTTATTGACCTTCCAGAGCGGGTAGAGCCAAATCCTAACAAAATAGGTCATAAGAACTGACACAACCAAAGCTGACGCCACAGTGTAGTCGCAGATGCTGATCGTTTGGAGAAAGCTGGAACGGACATAACGAGTCGCCAGGGCGAGAAGACCCACGCCAAGGCAAACCTCCATTCAGTTTCCCGGCGGGCATTGTGCCTTGATGCCCAGTGCTCGGCGAGCTTTAGGTAGCCATCGAGCCGGTTTTTAGCAGCTTCGTCCACGAAGTACCTGCCGGGCGCAGATCAGGCCTGCGGTCGTCGTGAGGATCTACGGCGGTATCAGATTGGCGAATGTTGGAAGCGGCCCAGCACTGAACCTGAGGATGCACGTGCTGGCTGTCGGACCCCAGCCTGTTAGACCCGCCTGGGATGCGGGCAACTCTACGTTCGCCCGAAATCTTGAAGGTTTCTTCATCGCCGCCCAACAGGGCCACGTCCCACCCGATCAGCTCTTGGACGCGCGTGAGGCCGCTGACTTTTTCCGAGGTAATGAACGCCGGGTTCTGCAGGTCCTTTATCAAAGCCTTTCCGGCAAGGATTACGCCTCCCTCGTGGAATTCAGTCCCGACGGGCAACCCCTCAGAACTTGGTTTGTGGAACGATAGACTGCCCTGCGATCTCACTCTGCCTTGCTTTCGCTGGCCGGTGGACCGAAGCCACACCGCCCGCGCATGCCTTGGCGGAATCGTTCCCGTTCTTCGGGGGTCATGCGCTCCCAGCGTTGGGCCCAGCGTTCGCGCATGCGGCGGCGCATGCCCCACCCAAGGCCCCCATGCCGCCCCCTTCCGCCGAAGAGGATGCGGCAAAGCACCAGGATGCCCAGTGCCTGCCAGAAAGTGATCTGGTGCAGGCCCAAGAGCGGCGGCAATAGCCAGTTCCACAGTGCCATCACCAGTACGCTGCCGATGGCCATAACGGCCAGCACCCCCAGAATCGCCAGCGGACCTATCAAAAACCATTTGCGTTTCATATTCAGTTCCTCACGGTTTCATAAATTCGTCGTAAATCGTTTGCAGCCGCTCGCGCAGATGCAGCACTGCATAGCGCTTACGGGAGAGCAGCGTGTTGAGGCCAACGCCAGTCTCAGCCGCCATTTCCTTGAAGCTGCGTCCTTCTAGCTCATGCGCGACGAACACCTCGCGTTGCTCCTCCGGCAACTCGGACAGCGCCAACTCGAGTTCGTCCAGAAGCAGGCCGCGAGCGAAGAGCGCATCCGGTCCGGCATTGGGCGAGGGCAGCAGGTCTTCGAGTTGCAGCAATTCGTCCTCATCGTCAACGATGGCGGCCTCGCTGAAGCTCTCCGGCTTCTTGCGGAACAGATCAACGATGCGATTACGCGCCACCTGAAACAGCCAGCCGGTGACGTGCTCGATCGGCACCAGCAGACGATTTGCTTCCACCAGCGCGTAGAAGACGTCCTGCAGAACGTCCTCGGCATCGCCCGGATCGGGCACACGCCGACGAATGAAGTTGCGCAGCCGGGATTGCTCCCGCTTGACGACTTCGGAGATCCGCTCGTCCTGCTCGAGTGCCATTCGATCCAGGCTTGCCGCGCTCATCTACCGTTGTAGACGAATGAGGCGCGCAAATATTGTATGGGGAGTAAGTTGGTAGGACAGAGCTGGGTTGTTGACCCAGTTGCATACTGCACGGCATCACCACGCTCGCTGCCTTGGCCCCAGCCCAACTTTCTGATACAAGTGCCGGATGCCGCAACGCGACGAGATCGCCGCAGAAAAAGGGCTGCACCATCAGCTCAATGCCGGTCAAATGGCCATGGTTGCCGTTGGGGGATCGATCGGCACCGGCCTGCTGCTGGGGTCCGCAGCCGCCATGCAGATCGCCGGCCCGGCTGTCATCCTGAGCTTCGCATTTGCCGCATTCGTCAGCTGGACTGCAGCTATGGCTCTGGGCGAGCTATCCAGCGCCCATCCGGCGGCGGGGTCCTTCGGTATTTATGGCGACATGTATCTGAACGACTGGGCGGGATTCATCGCGCGCGCCGGATATTGGGCCGCCCTGGCAATTTCGATTGGTGCCGAGCTGATAGCTTCCGCGACATACATGGCGTTCTGGTTCCCGAGGATTCCCGCACTGTTATGGGTGGCCGTTTTCTCAGTTTTTTTGCTTTTGGTGAATTTATGGGACGTCGGCCGTTATGGCCGCTTCGAGTTCTGGTTCGCCATGATCAAGGTTGTGACTATTGCGGCATTTATCGTGCTCGGATCCAGCCTGCTACTCGGCGGACGAGTTCCCGCGCAATACACCGCGCACGGCGGATTCTTTCCTCAAGGTGTGCTCGCGCCTCTGCTGGCCATCACTTTTGCCATTTATACGTTTGGCGGCGTCGAGTTCGTCGCCGTGACTTCCGGTGAATCACGATCGGCGCAAGAAGTCGCCAAAGCAGCATGGATCACTTTCGTGATGCTTGCGCTGGTTTATCTCGGCGCCATCGTTGTGCTTGCCGGAGTAATGCCATGGACGCGGGCCGGCGTGACCGAGAGTCCTTTTGTGACCGTGTTCCGCTTGGTAAGAATCCCGGGTGCCGCCCATCTGATGAATTTCGTCGTGCTCACCGCAGCCCTGTCCGGAGCGAATGCCTCGCTCTACATAACGTCACGAATGCTGTTCTCGCTGGCCCGCACCGGATGGGCGCCCGCGCGACTCGGACATCTGAACGCGGCTGGATCGCCTAATCTCGCATTGCTGGCCTCGTCCTATGGCATCGTGGTGGCCCTTGTGCTAGAAAAATGGGCCCCCAGCGTGGCATTCGAGTACATCCTTCGGGGAGCGTTCCTTGGGATGATGCTTTCGTGGCTAGTCTCGCTCGCGGCGCATGTTTCTTTTCGCCGGCGCCTCACCCCGGAAATGATTTCGACGCTGCCGATGCGGGCGCCCTTGGGAGCAGCGGGTTCGGTAGTGGGTTTCGTTCTGATCACCGCCGCGGTTCTCAAGGGCTGGTGGGATTCGCGAGTCAATCTCATCAGTGGAGTGGGGCTGCTGATTCTGTTGACCATTGCTTATTTCCTGATCAAACCTCGACAGAGGAAAACAGATTCTTAGACCACGGACCGAGAAGAAAGTCAGGCTCGTGACTCATACTTCGGTGGTGGTAGCGATCTCCTCAGGGTCCTCTGTGTGCTCTGTGCTTTCAGGATTTCCCGCGTACAATACACCCATGCTTGACGACCTGCTCCGCTACCGCCGTGAGTTTCCCATCCTCGAACGCACCACTTACATGATCAGCAATTCGCTGGGCGCGATGCCGCGTGGGGTCTATGACGCGATGAAGGGCTATGCCGACATCTGGGCAACCCGCGGTGTTCGCGCCTGGGAAGAGCGGTGGTGGATGCTGGCAGTCGAAGTGGGCGACGAAATTGGCGCGCTCATGAACGCGCCCAAAGGCTCTGTTTCTACTCACCAGAATGTCACCACTTGCCAGGCGGTGGTCGCGTCCTGTTTCGACTTCTCCGGCAAGCGCAACAAAGTCGTTTATAGCGACATGAATTTTCCTTCCGTCATGTACTTCTGGGAGGCACAGCAGCCCCTCGGCGTACGCGTTCACATGGTGAAGACCGATGACGGCATTACTATTCCCACCGAGCGGCTGCTTGACGCCATCGATGAAACTACCCTGCTGGTGCCGGTCTCGCATGTGATCTTTCGCAGCGCATTCATCAATGACGCCGAAGCAATCATCGAAAAAGCGCACAAAGTCGGCGCTTATGTGGTGCTTGATACCTTTCAGTCGCTCGGTACCGTTCCCGTCGATGTGCAAGCGCTCAACGTGGATTTCGCATGTGGTGGCGTTTTGAAGTGGCTGTGCGGTGGCCCCGGTGTTGGCTATTTATATGTGCGCCCCGATCTGGGCAGGAAACTCGAACCCAGATTTACCGGCTGGTTTGCCCATCAGGATTCGATGGCGTTCGAAACAGGCCCCATTCGCTACAGCGATGGTCCATTTCGATTCATGAACGGAACCACGCATGTTCCCGCGCTTGAAGCCGCCCGGCCGGGACTGAAGATTATTTCCGAGGCTGGCATCGAGCGCATTCGCGAGAAATCAAAGCGCCAAACAACGCTATTGGTCCAACTGGCGGACCGGCATGGCTGGCGTGTCAACTCGCCTCGCGACCCTGAAAAGCGTGGCGGAACGGTTTCTATTGATATGCCTGAGTCAAGGGAAGTCTGCCAGGAGCTGCTGAAACGCGATATCCTCGTCGATTGGCGCCCCAAGGCCGGGGTACGCTTCTCGCCTCACTTTTACAACACAGACGCAGAGATCCACACCGCGATTGCCGCGGCAGAAGACATTCTGAAAGAACGCACTGTGGCTGCTCATTAGAAAAGGTGAGGCACAAATTGGGCTCTAGTTCCTGCGCGTCAGCAACCACGTTACCCGCCTAACGTTCAGACCCTGATTGGACCTCGCCACTAACTCCAATGCTATGTTGGAGATTCACTAGAAATTCACGAATTTGTAACAAACCTGTAACATTCGCGCCTTAGAAACCATATTGACAACTTCATTATAGGAGGCAGGACTGGTGATACGCCGCATAGCGGTCTTGTGTCTCGCCTTAGTGCTTCCCGGTTTCGCCCAAACCACCTTAAACGGTGCGGGCGCGACTTTTCCGTACCCCATGTACTCGAAGTGGTTCAGCGAGTACCACAAGCTTCATCCTGACATCCAAATTAACTATCAGTCCATTGGCAGCGGCGGCGGCATCCGCCAGGTGCTGGCGGGAACGGTCGATTTCGGGGCCAGCGACGGCCCCATGACCAACGAACAGCTGGCCGAAACCAAAACCAAGATACTGCATGTTCCCACTGTGCTGGGAGCTGTGGTTCCTGCGTATAACGTTCCCGGAGTGACGACGGAGATTAAATTCACGCCGGAAGCCTTGGCAGGAATTTTTCTCGGCAGGGTCACTTCCTGGAATGACCCCGCTCTGACTGGTGCCAACCCAGGCGTCAATCTTCCCAACCAGCCGATTATTGTGATTCATCGTTCGGATGGCAGCGGCACCACGTTTATCTTCACCGATTACTTATCCAAGGTCAGTCCGGACTGGCAGAGCCAGGTTGGAAAGAACACCTCAGTGAAATGGCCGGTCGGACTCGGGGGCAAGGGTAACGAGGGTGTGGCTGGCATGATCCGGCAGATGCAGGGCGCCATCGGGTATATCGAGCTGATCTATGCCGTGCAGAACAAAATCCCTTACGGAGTGGTGAGGAACGCGGCGGGAAACTTCGTGAAAGCCAGTCTGGACAGCGTTACCGCGGCTGCGGCTTCGGTGAAGAACATGCCTGCTGATTTTCGCGTCTCCATCGCCAACGCCCCGGGAAAAGATGCTTATCCCATTGCCAGTTTTACCTGGCTGCTAATTCCGGCTCAGTCCAAGGATCCGGCTAAGGGAAAGATTATTGCGGACTTCCTTAGCTGGATGGTGGATGACGGCCAGAAGATGACAACAGAATTGACCTATGCCCCCTTGCCGGAAAATGTGGCGGCAAAGGTCAAAGATGAAATCAAACAAGTCCGGTAAGCAAGTTGTAAGTCGGGTAGCAAGTTCACCGAACCTGGTTCTGTTCCCGATCGGATCATTTTGCGGCTTCCGATGACCTAGCACCGGAAGCCGCTGCTCCCAAGGATCCATTGAGAGAACAGATTGTGTTTTCAGGATGCTGGTATCGTCCAATTCGTTTTTCCTCAATCGCAATTCGAATACGGCCTCTCCCGAGGCGAAGGAGCAAGAGATGAAGTCCGTTCTCAGGTGGTCGGTAGTTCTTTTTCTGGCAGCAGTTTCAGTGGCGCAGACACAGACAGCAACAGGTACTGCTCCAAAAAGGAAAATCGCGCGTCCCGCAGCCGTGACTGCAAATGACGTGCAGGAACTCAAAGATGCGTTGGCCGCGCAACAGCAACAGATCGAGCAGTTGCGTCGCCAGTTGGCGCAGCGCGATCAGGCATGGTTACAAACGCAGCAGCAGTTGCAGCAGGCGCAATCGGCTGCCACCGCCGCGCAAGCCAGGGCGGATCAGGCAGCGCAGGAAGCTGGTCAACAACAGCAAGCGGTCTCCGATCTGAAGACCGACATGACCGACATGAAGCAGAATGCCGCCAATGCCGCACTCAGCTTACAAGAAACCCAGAAAAACATTCGCTCGGAGTTGGAAAGTCCCCTGGCGCTGCACTACAAGGGCATCACGATTACTCCGGGAGGCTTCCTGGCGGCAGAAACCGTATGGCGCCAGCATGCGTTGGGAGCGGATATCAATACGCCGTTCAACAGCATTCCCTTCGACGGCGCCAGTGCAGCCCACATGTCAGAATTCTTCGGCTCTGGGCGTCAGTCGCGTATTTCCATGCTCGCAGAAGGCAAGCTGAAGAGCGCCAAAGTGAGCGGGTACGTGGAAGCCGATTTCCTCTCCTCGGGGATCAGCTCCAACAACAACCAAAGCAACAGCTATTCATTGCGGCAACGGCAGGCTTGGGGCCAGGCCGCGCTGAATGACGGTTGGAGCTTTACCGGCGGGCAGATGTGGAGCCTTCTGACGGAAACCAAGAACGGATTGGACAACCGGACTGAGGCTTTGCCGATGACCATTGATCCCCAATATAACGTCGGCTTCACTTGGGCGCGGCAATACGGGTTCCGCATCACCAGGAACTTCAGCAATAAGGCCTGGTTCGGCTTCTCGGTGGAAAATCCCCAGACCACCACCGGAGGTACGCTCGTTTCCGGGCAGAATAATTTCATCATCGGTTCGCAGGGTGCTGGAGGTGGGCTTTACAACGCCACCGCCAACTATTCATTCAATGCCACGCCGGATTTTGTCACCAAACTTGCTTTCCAACCAGGTTGGGGGCATTTCGAGGTGTTTGGCGTGATTCGTGATTTTCGCGACCGGATCTTCCCCTGCGGCGGCCTGATTGTGGCGAAAAATGGCGCCTTGCCCGCGACCACGACATGTAACGGGGCCAATTTCCCCAATGCCGTGGGTGCTTCCAATAACAGCAGCGTTGGTGGAGGCGGCGGAGCTAACCTCCGGGTAACGGTCGCCAAACACGTCGACGTGGGTGTTCACTTCATGGGTGGCGACGGCATTGGGCGTTACGGCTCAGCTGGACTGGCCGATGTCGTGGTCCGGCCAGACGGCGTGCTCGTGCCGGCGCGCAACTATCAGGCGCTGGGCACGCTGGAGTGGCACTCCAAGCGGCTGGATATCTATGCCAATGTGGGCGGCGAGTACGAAGAACGCGTAGACTTCGTTGTCAATGGGAAAGGTGCAGGCTACGGTTCCCCTCTGTTTAACAACTCTGGTTGCTACACAGAAGCGCCACCTACCTCAACCGTCATCAACGTAGATACGCCAGGATCCGGAACGACTCCCATCAACAGCGGCACAGTGCCGAATCCGGGAAGCGCGGGCACTCCGCTATCGGCCGGCTTTAACCCCGCTGGCCCTCCAAACTGCGCCGGAAACACTCGCGCGATCTACGAGGGCACGCTGGGCTTCTGGTACCGGCTCTATAGCGGCGACAAGGGCCGCGTCCAGTTTGGACCACAATACTCTTACATCAACCGCAGCACTTGGGCGGCGAAGGGAGGAACTCCCAGCGCCCAGGAAAACATGATCCTGACCTCGTTCCGGTATTACCTGCCGTAACTGGAGCGGGATTTCGACAGGCGCCAGCGCAAAACTGGCGCCTTGTTTTCGCCAAACCAGCCGCTGCCTGCGGATGTTTTATACTAGAGTCTGCACGGCACGAGGCAACAGGCCTGCCTGTGTCCCGCCGTCGCAATTCAGCTGAACAAGCATCGCTTAGTTCGTCCTGACTAATACAAGTTGCAACAGAAAATGAGCATCCCCCCGCCTGCCGCAGGAACCGACAGGTGATCTTCATACCTGGGTGAGCCCCACGGAAGTTAAACATGGCTCGTGCGCCACTGGAGAATTCGGCCTACTACATTAATCGGGAACTCTCCTGGCTCGCCTTTAACCGTCGTGTGCTGGAAGAAGCCGAGGACGTAGCCAATCCACCCCTCGAACGCGTCAAATTCCTCTCTATTACCGCCAGCAATCTGGACGAGTTTTTCGAGGTTCGAGTCGCCGGACTGGTACAGCAGATTGAGGATGGATATAACGAAGCCGGTCCGGACGGACTCACTCTATTGCAGGAACGTGACGCAGTCGCCCGCGAGACTCACGAGTTCGTTGGCCATCAGTACCGCTGTTGGAACGACCAACTGCGCCCCCTGCTTGCACAGAACGGCATTCGAGTTCTGGGCCTGCACGAATTAGATCCCCATGCGCGCGAGTTCATTGACGACTACTACGAACGCGAACTCGATCTCCTGCTCACGCCGGTTACGGTGGACCCGGCGCATCCTTTTCCCCGGGTTATCAACAAAGCCCTGTGCGTAGCATTTCTACTGCGCCGCCGCCGGCGTTCCTCGACGACATATACAGGAGTGGTAACGGTGCCGAGGGCCTTGCCTCGTCTGGTGCGTCTTCCTTCCGAGGGAACCGTCGACTTCATTTTTCTTGCGGACCTCGTGGCTCATTATGCCTCGCGAATGTATCACGGCTATGACGTGGTTTCTTCCGCAGCCTTCCGCGTCACGCGCAACAGCAATCTCTATCTTGCTGAGGAAGAGTCACGAAATTTGCTCGAATCAGTACGCACTGAGTTGCACAATCGGCGTAAAGGTGATGCGGTGCGCCTGGAGATCGAGTCCGACGCTGATCCGGAAATTATTGAGCGGCTAAGAACGAATTTTGAGCTGGAACCGTGGCAGGTTTTTCCGGTAAACGGCCCGGTGAATTTATCGCGCTTGTTCAATATTTATGACCAGGTGGGACGTCCCGACCTGAAGTTCAAGGCTTTCGTTCCTCGTGAACTGCGGTTGACCGCCAAATCGCAGGATCTTTTCGAGGAGCTGCGGCGGCACGATGTTCTCTTGCACCATCCTTACGATTCGTACGATGCGGTGGTCTCGTTTATCGAGGCGGCGGCGGAAGACCCACAAGTGCTCTCCATGAAGCAAACCCTGTATCGCACGAGTGAGCACTCCCTCATCGTGCCGTCGCTGATGTCTGCGGCGGCCAAGAAGGAAGTCACCGCGGTCGTGGAGCTCAAGGCACGCTTCGATGAGGCGTCAAACATCCGATGGGCTCGCGATCTGGAAGATGCGGGCGTTCAGGTATTCCACGGCCTAGTCGGACTTAAGACCCACTGCAAGCTATCGTTGCTCGTGCGACGGGATCCCGACGGCGTAACAAGACGTTACGCTCATTTAGGAACCGGAAACTACAACGCCACCACCGCGCGAATTTATACGGACTTGAGTTTGCTCACTGCCGATCCCGTGATTACCAGCGCGGTCCACGATGTTTTCAACTTCCTGACCGCCTATGCGGAAAACCCAAGTTACGACCCGCTGATTGTGGCTCCGCTGAACTTGGCTGAGCACGTTTTGGCGATGATTGCCCGTGAGGCGGAGCACGCGCGGCATGGGCGCCCCGCTCACATCATTGCAAAAATGAATGCACTGCTGGATAAGAACGTTGTCAGGTCTCTGTACGAAGCCTCCCAGGCCGGAGTGAAGATCGACCTGATTGTGCGAGGAATCTGCGCGCTGCGCCCTGGTGTCCGCGGCCTCAGCCATAACATTGTGGTACGGAGCATTGTCGGGCGTTTCCTGGAGCATAGCCGAATTTACTATTTTGCCAATGGAGGGCAGGAAGAGATATATCTCGGCAGCGCCGACTGGATGCCACGCAACCTGTACGAGCGAGTCGAAGTGCTTTTCCCAGTGAAAGACGAGTTGCTTCGCCAGCGCATCCGACAGGAGATTCTCGAATCTTATTTGGCGGACAATCTTAAATCTCGCATCCTGCAGCGCGACGGGAGCTACATTCGAGCATGGCGGCTCCAAGGGAGGCGCAGACCCCCAACCATCGACGGGTTCAATGCCCAAGAATTCCTGATCGGTTTGGCTGAAGGAAAGGCAGTTTTGGAAACCATTCCCCAAGAACCGGTAAAGCGGACCAGAAGGGTGATTGCGGGAAGGGAGCGCTAATAATCTATGGTCATTTACTTTCTTCGTCACGCCAGTGCAGGTCAGCGGATGGTTAATCCGAAGAAGGATGAGAAACGTCCCCTGGATAAAGATGGAATCGAACAATGTGGGATTGTGGGGCGCACACTGGCCGCATTAGACGTCCAGGTGGACGCCATCGTCTCCAGTCCGCTGAAACGTGCTGCTCAAACCGCATCGCTCGTCGGAAACGAACTCAGCTATGAAGGAAAACTTCAACTCGACGACGCGTTGCGGCCAAGCGCCACGTTTGCGGACTTTCGCCGCATGCTGGAAAAGTACGCCAAGCTGGAAGAGATCATGGTCGTCGGCCATAATCCAAATCTGAGCGAGTTTTTGGGCCGCATCATCAGCGAGGCCGGTTGCGAAGCTCGAACCGATTTGCGGAAGGGCGCTGTGGCCAAGGTGGACATGGGTAGGAACTCGGCGTCGCTGCAATGGTGTTTGACGCCTAAGGTTTTGAGGGGTATCTACACCGCAGCCGCAGAAAGTTCCCGTCCGAAGACTTCGCGAAAATAGCCTTCTTCTTTCTCGACCGCCCACAGTTCCAGATCCACAGTGCCTCTAGGTTTAGGGACCAGAGTCAGGTTTACTCTGCCATCATGGGGACGAATGCGAATTCCTCGCACTGCGCCACTGCGGCTCAAATTGAGCGCGCGGGCCAGACGCAGTAGCAAAGAAGCTTTAGCTACGTATTCCTGATCCACGCTGGGCAACGCCTTTATAGGGCTGTCCCCGGGGGTGGGGCGTGACTTGCCCAGGTACCGTGCGATGGCGGCAATGACTCGTCGTTGCTCGGGTGTATAGCCGAGGATTTCTGAATGCGAAATGATGTAGTACGCATGTCTGTGGCGCCCGCTGCGGTTCACGAAATCCCCGACTTCATAAAGCATGGCGGCCGCCGACAGCCATTCCTCATATTCCGGTGGCAACCCATGCACCGATCGCAGGGTTGAGAAGAGCTGCATCGCAGACTCGCGCACTTTCAGCGCATGGTCCTTATCCACTCCATAGTGCTGCACCGCGCTCAGCAGGGAATCCCATCGCTCGGACTCGATTTGCTTGCCTGATCGCGTGCTGCGATCATATTCGGCTGCCATCTGCGCCAGCAGTCCGTCCCGCAAACCCAGTGAAGAATAGCGGAACCCGAGCAACTGGCAACGTTCAAGCAGGGCGGCGTAAACGGCGGCACCGGCTACGATGATCTCCGCGCGCCGCGGACCTACCCCCGAGAGCTTTCTGCGTTCCTCGAGCGGCAAGCGGGCCAGCAGACCTGCAATCTTCAGCATTTGGGTGCGGGAAACAGCATTGGCGCGCGCACCCTTCGTTCTATACAGACCACGACAGACCGCTGCCAGCGATTCCGCGGTACCGGAGGTCGCAATGACCACTTTCGGATAGGCCCGTTTGATCCGGTCCGCGGTGCGCTCGATCTCCCGCACGATAAAGCTCCTCATCTGCCGCAACTCCGATTTGCGGGGAGGATCGTGATGCAGAAACTCATTCGTCAAACGGACGGCGCCTAGCGGCAAGCTGATCGTGCTGCGGATGTGACCTCCGCCTGAAATGGTCAGTTCACAACTTCCGCCACCAACGTCGACCATCAGCACCGGTGAGGTGCTAACCCGCAGCGTCGATGTCAAGCCGAGGTGAATCAGGCGCGCTTCTTCCAGGCCAGAGATGACTTCCACGTTCCAGCCCGTGGCCGAGCGGACCCACTCCAGAAACGCGTGGGAGTTGCGGGCGTCACGCAGGGCGCTCGTTGCGACTACACGAATGGAATCTGCACCAATGTTCTGTACGGCACGGTGAAAGCGCCGCAATACCTTGACAGTGTTAGCAATCGCCTCCGGGGACAAGAATCCGCTGCGGAACACCGATTCGCCAAGGCGAGTAACTTCGCGGTCTTCGAAAATTTCGACCAGCCGGTGGCGGGTCAGCCTGGAGATCTTCAAACGCACTGAGTTCGATCCAATATCGACGGCGGCAAAAGTTGGCATGTCGCGGAGGGCAATAGTTTATCGCGTGGGCTCACCGATTTGGACACGGCTTTGTTGTTGCGGACAGGAAGATCAGGCGTACTGGAATAATGCCAATCGGAAGGCAGTTTCATCAATCCTAGGCAGCGGCAGTCTGACTCGCCGCCTTCGCTAGTTTCTTCTCATCGCGAACAGGCCGGACGGCGTACTTGTGTTTCGCGAACTCAGAACGATGCTGCGCAACCGCACTTAAGCTCTGGCGAAACTTGGCCTGCGTCACATTCCGCAGCATCGCCACAAGGGCAGAGTCGCGAACATTGCCCAGGAGCTCTTCTGCCCGCTGCGTCAGTTTAAGCCAATCGTGCCAATCGCCAATCACATCCTGCAGGCGTTTAAGCTGCTCAACGAGTTTTTTTGCCTCGGCGTCGTCGCCCGCGAACTCCGCCACATATCTCGCTCTTTTGCCGATAATACGGTACTCGTGCAGGGTATTCTCGGTAAGTGGTGCGTGCTCGCGTGACAACTCGCGCAGTTTCTTAATAGTGAGTGCCAGCAGGTCAGTTCTCGCTGGAACATCTAAATGATGCGCGGCCCGCTTGAGGCGTTTGCGAATTTCGCACACCGTTGCGGCATCAAAGGCGTTGACCAGTTTTTTCTCGCGTTTTGTCCTCTCATCGATCAGCGCATCCATCAACTGGGCCTTGTGCCCGTTAGCTTCAGGGAATTTCAACGCTCGCAGAGCTGCGATCTGGACATCGAGGTCGCGTACCCGGCCAGCCTTCTTTCGCAAACGCGATAGAAGTTTGAGCAGTTTTTCGTCATTGCGGTTGCATTGGCTTGTTACTTCACTGAGGAGGGCCTCGACGCGACGGCTGTTTGTCCGGAATTTATGAACGTGCTCCGGCGCCGGCTTTTTTGCCAGTTTGGCAAGTTCGCGATCTAATCTTTGAAACGTCTGCTGACTGCGTTTCAGATCAAAAGCCATAAGCAGCTTGGGAGTAAGAACAGTTACAAGAAAACTTTAAGAAATGCAACCAGAGAGTGAGCGGATGTGCACCCGGCATCGTCCGCCACCCACGGCTGGGAGTGGGGTATTTTAACATTCCTGTAACACGAGTCTGCTACGGTGCAATTTGATGGCCGATCCCGCCTTTGGAGCGCCACGCTTGTCCGGACCGCAACCTGTTGCACAGTCGGAGGTTATAGCTGGCGCGCGGAGCCAATCTGAGCCCCTGATTAAAGCCGGCAGCGGGTACCTGAGTGACAGCCTGTTTGAGATAGCGATGTTGGCCTGCGGTGTCTGCGTCCTCGGACTGGTGGCCTTAATCATCTACGAACTGGCTCGCGGATCGACCCTATCCTGGCATGCCTTCGGCTGGAAGTTTTTCTTCCGCAGCGACTGGGATCCTGTCAACGAGCAGTTTGGGGCTTGGGCCTTCGTTTATGGCACCTTGGTGTCTTCCCTTGTCGCCTTGGTTCTTGCCGTGCCCTTGGCGCTGGGGGTAGCGATCTTCATCACAGAAATGTGCCCTGCCTGGCTTAAGGGACCGCTGGCGTTCACTACGGAACTGCTGGCCGCGATTCCCAGCGTGATTTACGGCTTGTGGGCAATCTTCGTACTCGTGCCGATATTGCGCCAGTATCTGGAGCCGTTCCTCGGCAAGTATTTCGGCTGGACGGGTTTGTTCGAGGGGACGCCATACGGGATCGGAATGCTCGCTGCTGGAATCATTCTCGCGATCATGGTTATACCAATCATTTCCTCAATCACTCGTGAAGTGATGACCGCCGTCTCGCAGCAACAGCGAGAAGCCGTACTGGCCTTGGGCGCGACTCGTTGGGAGATGATTCGCACTGGTGTCTTGCGCAATGCGCGCGCGGGAATTTTGGGCGCAATTATTCTCGGGCTAGGTCGCGCCCTGGGCGAAACAATGGCTGTGACTATGGTGATAGGCAATCGTCCAGAAATCGCGCGGTCGCTTTTTGCCCCCGGATACACAATGGCCAGTGTGATCGCCAATGAGTTCAGCGAAGCTACGGGCAACACCTACCTCAGCGCGCTGATCGAAATCGGCCTGGCATTGTTTCTCGTGACTATCATCGTCAATATTCTCGCTCAGGTTCTGGTCTGGTCCGTTACGCGGGGAATGCCGGCGAGGGGCCATGCCTAGTCCCAACAATTCCGACCTGACTCGCGTCGGCCTCTGGCGTCGTGGGAAAGATGTGCTTGCTACGGTCGGCGCGGCGGGTGCTGTTGTCCTCGTACTGGTCCCTCTGATTGCCATCTTCGGTTACCTGGTTTACAAGGGAATCGGCTCTCTGAACTGGGCTTTTCTTACCGAGACGCCCAAGCCGGTGGGTGAACCCGGCGGTGGAATGGCAAACGCCATTGCTGGATCGTGCTTAATCCTGCTGATCGCCAGCTGCCTGGGCGTTCCCATCGGGATCGGGGCCGGCATTTACCTGGCTGAATATGGACGCAATCGTTTCGGAGATTTAATACGCTTCACCGCAGACGTCCTCAACGGCGTGCCTTCCATCGTGATCGGTATCGTTGCCTATGGCATTGTGGTTCTCGCACAAGGTCATTTCTCAGCCCTGGCTGGCGGCGTCGCACTCGGCATCATGATGATTCCCACCATTACCCGGGCCACCGAGGAGATGCTGCTGCTGGTGCCTCAGACCATTCGGGAAGCGGCTTACGGGCTGGGCGTTGCCCGTTGGCGCACCACGCTTTCGATTACCCTGCGCACCGCAAGCTCTGGAGTGATTACTGGTGTTATGCTGGCATTTGCGCGTGTTGCGGGAGAAACAGCCCCTTTGCTGTTTACCGCTTTCGGTAATCAGTATTGGAACTGGAAAATCAACCAGCCGACAGCCGCGCTTTCATTGCAGGTATTTACTTATGCCATCTCACCGTTCGACGAATGGCATCGACAGGCTTGGGCGGGCGCCCTCATTTTGATTTTTCTGATTGTGGTCGCGGTGAGCGCAGTGCGAGTCGCCGCCAGCCACGGCATGCTGAAAGGGACAAGCTGATTTATGGGAGTTGGCATTAACGTCGAGCATCTCGATGCGTGGTTCGGCAAGACG
>DASPTU010000096.1:0-72579 GCA_035623255.1 Terriglobales bacterium
GTCAAATTGAAATCCACAACATTGAGTGTGACTGCGGCATCGTGTGTTACGGAATTGCTGTCGCTTCCGACCGTATGAAGGTTGAATGTATAGACTCCCGGCAGACCGCCGACGGTAATCGTGAATGGCGTACCTGAAGTATTCGGGGATAATGCGCCCGGCTTAATCGAGCACGTGGGCGGCGCCGCGGTAACGCCGGGTCCGCAGTTCATGTTTACGGCACTGTTATATCCGTCCAAAGAAAAGACAGATCCCTGGAAAATACCTGGCGAACCAGCGAAGACGGCCAGCGGTGTATTGGAAATAAAGACCAGGTAGTCTGGAGTCGTGATCAGTGGGAACTGCCAGAGACCGCGTCCATATGTCGATGCCCGCAGCCATTTGTCTCGTCCGTCATTGAACATGCTCAGCGCCGTTACCGGGACATTAGGCAGGTATCCTGATAGTCCGCTGCCAGGCGGTGTGCCGACCTCAGTCCAAATAGGATTAACTGTCGGGCTAGAAAAAACTCC
Organism: Terriglobales bacterium; assembly: GCA_035623255.1. Taxonomy (GTDB): domain Bacteria; phylum Acidobacteriota; class Terriglobia; order Terriglobales; family Acidobacteriaceae; genus JAFAGX01. The sequence goes on from DASPTU010000096.1 coordinate 513, forward strand.
CACATCCGTGCCCACATATACGACGCCGGGGCTGGTACTGGAGTCGACGAGCACAGCATTCGCCGGGGCATCAGGAAGGTTGCCACTGAAATCGCTCCAACTCTGCCCGCCATTGAGAGTTTTCCAGACGTGGGACACATGAAAACCCATAATTGTTATGTAGGCGGTCAAGCCACCCGCATCCGAACCATCCAACGCGATGGCTGAGACTGGAAACCCGCTAGGGTTCGTCGAGCCGGTTTGGTCTGTCCAGGTTGTCGGGCCATCAGTGACGTTGGTGCTCACCCACAGACGGCCGCCCGGCGGAGTCGTAGGAATCAGCGGCCCAAATCCATCTGTTCCGGCATAGATGAGATTCGAAAAGCCATTACCGTCGAGTGGGCCGCCGGCGGCAATCGAGCGCACAAGATTAGTCTCACTGCCAGTGCAAATCCCGCTACCCCCGGTTTCGAAGTTGTCAGTGAGCGGGGAAAATCCGGCGCCGCTGCTCGACCCCCGCCACAGACGGCACGTTCCCACAATCAGCTCCGATGCGTTCTGCGGGTCAAGAATATAGGGCGGATAAAAGGCGCCGATATCGCCGCCTACAGTTGCACTGCTAACGACTTCGTCATTTTGAAAATCCTGGGTATGGCAATTGATCCCCGACGGACAACGGTAGATGTTTACTCCGGACGTCAAATCAGGAGGTGCGGATACGAACCACTCGTCTGGATTACTGGGATTAATCTGGCTATAACCGACGGTACCCGCATTCACATTCAACCAGGGTGAGTTCACCGTCGCCGATTCACTTGCGGGTGCTCCGTTCCCTTGTGTGCCCGCGAGAATCGGGTAGCCATTGTTGCTGGGCGCCTGTGAGAATGAGACGAGCTCGGTTATCGGGCCGAGCGTTTGGTTAAGGCTGTCAAACTGATTGCTGCCGCCGCATCCGCCGGTAGTAAGCCCGCTGAAGCCGTCAAGCGCGCGGTAAATGCCGCCATCGTTGGCAAAGTACATGAGCGCTCGTGTGTTGTTGTTGACCAGAAAGAACGAAATCCCGTGCTGTGCGGGGTGGACTTTTGCAATCGAGCTGCAACCATACGCATGAGTCAAGTTAATGAAAGTGTTTGGCGACGCGCCACTGCAATCTGGCACGACGCTGGTGACTCGACACTTATAGAGATTGATGGCGGCCGCGTAAAGGTCTGTAGCGCCACCGTCGGGAACCGCTGCCAGTCCCAGGTTATATGTTGCGTTTTCGGTCCCGCAGCCGGACTCATCGCCACAATTCGTAATCCCCGAATCATTGATCGGGATCCAGGTCGTCCCGCCATTGGTGGTTTCCCAAATACCTTGATCATTGTTGTCTACATCGACAAACCAGACGTACATTTCGTTTCGGCCCGGCACGACCGCGATTTCGCCGCGATAAATGGGGCAGCTCGCGTTGCCGGATTGCGCTGGGCAGGCCGATACTGTTAGTCCTGTCCCCGGTTGATTCGCCAGCCGTGTCCAGTTGGCGCCGTCGCGCGACGAGTAAAACCCATGGTACCGAAGGGCTGCGAAGAACTGTCCGGCCGCCGCGTTGTAAGCAACCGTCGTGACAGAACCGGGAGCCGTGGGCTGCGTTCCATCTGCCACACCAGCGTAGTTCCACGAAACGCCCGCGTCTTGCGAGTAGTAAAGTCCAAGATTTGCGATCAAAGGATTCGCCAATCCTTCAAGGATGCCTTCAGACGCGCCCGCTGCTCCGCCTACAACCAGGTTCGGGTTGCTCGTGCTGAAGGCAATTTTGCTGAATGCCATTCCGGCGAATGAGCGTGCACCAGTGGTGTCGTTTGAAATCAGACTCCATGTTCCGCCCGCATTGGTGGACCGCAATATTCCCAGGCCATAGTAGGAATCCGTTGAGCTATTGGCCTCTCCCGTGCCGACGAGCATCACGCTGTTGGCCGGATTCGCATTTGAAAGCTGCGGCTGGACGGCGATCGCACCTACAGCCAATGTGGGTTCAGCGTCGGTGAGTGGTGTCCAGCTCACGGCAGACGGATCTGGCGATGCGCCATTGGTGGATTTCCAGATGCCCCCAAGCGCCGCCCCGAGATAAACGGTGTTGCCACTTTCGTCGGCTGGATCAATCGCGACTGCGGTGGCTGGCCCCGAAACCCAGCTGTAGTCTTGTTGGCCAACTCCGCTGGCGTCTGAAGCCAAAGGCGCAGGGCCGAGAGAAGTCCAACCCGAGGAGGATTGCTGAGACGCAGCGGCATTGAGTCTCTGCTGGCGTGTCGCTCGCATTTGCAATTTCTGGTTATGCGCCCGGAAACGAAGTGCTGCAGAAGACTCCCCTGGGATGCCTCGCCCATGCAAGAACCAGGCTTCTGCCTGCATCCGATTTACCCGCGTCGCTGGCCCAACCCCTTTGGGTAAGGCCTGTGCGAAGCCAGCCGGCCATCCATATGTCCAGATCAGCAGCCATAGTGAGAGGGCTACGAAATTCGCGGGTGCGCGTTGCGGCTTGCGAAAGCACCTTGCTGCAGACACAGCCCACTCCGCCTAAGCCACCTTTGGTGGGAATACGTGGCCAGATTTTTCGGGGCTGATTTTTCCCAGCTTTACCAGGCGGGCGAGGATCGCAGCTAAGCTCCGGTTGTGGGTATTCGCAATCTGATTGAAATCGATTCCATGGCGCAGTTCCTCACAGATTTGCGCATCTTCCTCGTGGGACCAGGCCTTTCCTGCGTTCTTGGGGCGTTTCTTCTCCCGTTCTTGTTGCGCGACCAATGCCGCCAGAGCCCGGTTTAAAGCCTTGACTGCCTCCGGTGTCCGACAGATAGAGTTCTCCTCCAAAGCAACTCCTGATTGAGGATGAACTCCGTTGGCCAGAGCGCGGATAACTTCAACTGCTTGCTCGATTTCCATTTTGCGTCTCCGCCCCGAGTATCTGGTAAGGACAGAGAGGCGCCGTGTGATGGTTGAACATCAAGGGCTACTTCATCCCATATCGGGACGTTTGACCCCGCATTTTGTCTATACTGAGTCCTTTATCGAATTCGCATGGACTGGCAGGCGTTCTGGCTCACAATCCGGCTAGCTGTCTTAGTTGCCGCGATCCTTGTTGTGATAGGCCTCCCGATCGCCTATTGGATTGCCTACTCGCGGTGGCGTTGGAAATTCCTCGTCGAGGCGATCGTGGCCATGCCGCTTGTGCTGCCACCTACGGTGCTGGGTTTCTACGTTCTGGTTGCGCTTGGTTCGCGCAGTCCCTTAGGGCGCTGGTGGCAAATGATTACCGGGCACACACTCGCGTTCACTTTCGCCGGACTGGTGATTGGCTCCGTCATTTACAGCCTGCCTTTTGCGGTACAGCCCTTTGCCGCATCGTTTACGTCAGTCGATCGAAAACTGCTTGCCGCTTCTGCAACTTTGGGTGCTTCGCAGTTGCGAACGTTTATGGAGGTTGTGCTGCCACTGTCCACACCCGGCCTGGTTACCGGTGTGGCGCTGAGCTTTGCTCACACCATGGGAGAATTTGGGGTTGTGCTCATGGTGGGCGGTAATATTCCGGGCGTAACTCGCACTGTCTCCATCGACATCTATGATCAAGTCCAGGCTTTCAACTTCTCGGCGGCAAACCAGACCGCACTGGCGTTGCTGGCTATCTCCTTTATTGCACTGTGTCTTGTTTACGGCGTGAATCGCAAGGTATGGGCGCTCTGGCAGTGGAAATGACTGGGAGTCGAAGTGCGTCGACAGCGTTGCTGGGTCCATCATTAACGTATGCGCGTGGCTGAGGAAATCGCCGAAAAAACCATGGTGCCGGGTGCCCGGGAAGATGGACTGTCGGTGCGGATTCGTCAGCTTCGGTCGCGAACAACTAACGATTTCACACTCGAGGTTGATGTTTCGATTTCCTCCGGGATTACCATCCTTTTCGGCCCCTCGGGAGCGGGGAAGACGACTCTGCTGGATTGCATTGCCGGCCTGATCACTCCCGCCATGGGAAGAATTGCCCTCAGTGACCGGATTCTTTTCGACTCAGACATTGGAACAAACCTGCCGGTTCAGCATCGTCAGATCGGGTACGTATTCCAGGATTTAGCACTTTTTCCCCATCTCACTGCTGCCCAGAACATCGCCTATGGACTCGCAGGTTTGTCCCGAATTGAGAAGCAGCGGCGTACTGACACAATTCTCGAATCGTTCCGAATCTCTCCTCTTCGTGCCCGCCGGCCACGAGAAATTTCAGGCGGGGAGCGGCAAAGAGTTGCCCTGGCTCGCGCCTTAGTGATCGATCCCGGCGTTCTCCTGCTTGATGAGCCCATGGCCGCGCTGGACGCGCCCACGAAGTCCAAGATCGTCGATGACCTGCGCGCCTGGAACCGGCAACATCGCATTCCAATTCTGTATGTGACTCACAGCCGGGAAGAGGTGTTTGCGCTCGGGGAACACGTGATCGTGCTGGAAAGCGGCCGCGTGACTGCTCAGGGTACTCCCCATCGAGTACTTACCGCACCGCGCCAGGAAACAATTGCACAACTGGCTGGATTTGAAAACATCTTCGACGCGGTCGTAGTCGAATCACACGAGGATCGCGGTACGATGACGTGTCGCATTGCAGGCACCAATGTGGAACTGGAAACTCCGCTGGTTCGGGCCGGGATGGGCTCGACGCTCCGCATCGGTATCCGCGCCGGTGACATTCTACTGGCGAACGTCCGGCCGCATGGTCTGAGCGCCCGCAACATAATTCCGGGCCGCGTGATTTCTCTGGAACAGCGCGACGTTATCGTTAGCGTCAAAGTGGACTGTGGCGTAGAGATTGAAGTTCACCTCACCCTCGCTGCTCGCGATTCACTACAACTGCAGCCCGAGCGCCAAGTGTGGCTGATCATCAAGACCCACTCATGCCATCTGTTGTCGCCAAAGCCCGCTTAATGCTTTCGTACTTCTTGCACCTGCCGCGTCTCGATGATTCCTATCCACTGACCCCCACGCCGCTCCGAGTAGACAAGTAATCCGCCAAGGATTTGCGCAGCAGCTTCTGGCGGTACGTCGCGATGATAGCCGAAAAACCGCGTATTCCACCGTTCCCATGTCTGCCAGCGTGCGAACCAGCGATGCGGTAGCTCGTACTTGGTGGAAAACACCAGGGCCACGTCAAAGTCGGAGCGAAGGTCGGCCGCCGCCATTAGTTGCTCGACCGTGAAGTCCTCAATGCGGACGACGCGCATCGGACGGGTCACATATCCGAGATATGGGCGTTTCAGTTCATCACTTGCCGGCCATGCGGTCAAAACGCGCGAAGCCGGGTACCGTTCCTGAAGGAAATTTTCCCCTCGTTCGTGCAGCCGAATGTAATCGCGGTAAGCCAGATTATCCTCGAACGAAAATCCACAAGAAGGATTCAACCCCCATCCGACCACGAAAGCCACGGCGGCAATACCCACGACCACCCACCAATATCCCACTCTGCGCCGAAGCGTCGAAATGCAGATGATCATCACCAAAGGAATTACCGGCAACATATAACGTGCCAGGACCGCGCCACCGATTGCCGCCATTGCCGCCAGGAAGGCCAGGATTACCGCCAGGAACGAGAATTGCACGTCAAGGGCAATGCGCTGGCGTTCCTCTCCCCTGTCCGATATCGGCGGCAGCCACATTGCAACTAATGTCGGCAACGTGAGCAGATACAGCCCCATATATCCCAGAAGCTGCCACAGGCGCATTCCCAGTGCCAAGGCGATTCTCAGGGGTTGCAATGTCGATTGCACGTTGTAACGATAGAATTCCGGGTTGCCCAAGATGAACCCAGTTTGGTGCCAGTGGTAGGCATACCAAAGTCCTAAGGGCACCATCGGAGCGAGAAGCGCATACCACATCCGGTTCGGAGGAATCTTCCGAAAGTCTTCACGGAATTCAGCAGGGCTGACTGGTGCGGTGTGGGGACAGGGCTGGTGGCTTTGTAGGACATGCCTCAACTGCTTACCGATCATATGAGCGATCAACGCGACTGGCACGAGGATCGCAGTTTCTTTCGTAAGTGCGGCGAGCGAGAACCATAGCGCTGTTGCCCACGCCCGATCTTCCACGTAGGCAAGCAGCCCCCAAAACGTGAAAGCTGCCGCAGCGAGGTCCAGATGCAGCAGCGAACTTTGCGCATAGAAGACCGGGTAAAGAGCACTGCAGATCGCCGCCCCAACCGCTACTTCTATATTTGCCACTCGCTGTGCCAATCGAAATACGCCGAGCACAGCAACAGCAGCTATCAACAACATCGCAGCGCGGGTCACTACAGGCTTGAAGCCGGCAATCTTCCAGGCGAGCGCGATATATGCCATTACCAGCGGGGGATGCGCATTCGAAAGCGTGGAATGGGGAATCAGCGAACCGGCGAGAAAGATATCTCGCGCCGCCGGCACGTAGTATCCCGCTTCGTCCCAGAAGTAGGGAAGATGTAACAGTGGAATGTGGAGTGCCGTCAAGGCGAGGTAGAAAATGGCGAGTAGCAGGACGGTCGAAGGCTGGCGCGAACGGCGGCTCTCAACCACCGCTTAGTGGACCTGACCACCCACCGCCATGCGTGGGTCGAGTTTGATTTCGCCGAACGCTCCCTCATATCCCGCGACATTTTGTTGCAGAATTGCCAGCAACGCCTTGGCCTGTTGCGGGCTCAGATATATGCCCTGGAAGTTCCTGACTTCGACCTGGCTTTCGCTCTGCTGCTGCAAAGTGCCGAAGACCAGAAAAAAATCCCATACGTTCACGCGCACTTGCACACTGTTGGCATAGTTCTCGCGGTAATCAGGAGAATTCACCAGCTTTATGTTGGGCTGATTTGGGGTGTTCATACCTCGATCAGTGTAGCGGCAGTTGTAAGAAGAAGGGAAGAGAGCTCTTAACATCATTAAATCTGGACATCTGGCACCTGGAATTGTCATTTCGAGCGGAGGGAGATTATCCGGTCAGAATTCACGTTGAGCAGGCTAGTGGCCGCACCCTTGGTAAGATGACATTGAATGAAACTCCAGATTAACGGCGAGGACAGCAATTTCCCAGAGCCGCTTTCCCTTCACGCCTTAATCGAACATTTGGGGATGAAGGCCGATCGTGTAGCCGTGGAGCTGAATCGAAATATTGTCCCCCGCGAGCAGTGGGCCGCAACCGCTCTCAAGGATGGTGATCAGCTCGAAATCGTCCATTTCGTCGGCGGGGGATGTGCCCTGTAGCTCCCAGGGCGGCAATCCCCATCGACTCAGCCCTCGGCTGAAAGAACTCCTTTAGTAACCCCTTTCTACACAGAATGCTTACTTGACTCCTACAAGTCCGGCCCTAGAATGTTTGAAACATCTGGCGCTTAAATTGTTTGAAACAAATCTTGCTCGAATTGAATGACCGATTCACATCTCGCGATGTTGTCGAGTTGACCGGAATTACTCCCCGGCAACTGCAATGGTGGGATGAGCGCGGTGTGGTTGTCCCGGCCCGGGAAGGGCACCGTCGTGTGTACTCGATAGAGGATCTCGCTGAGATCGCAGTGATCTGCCAGCTGCGCCGCAAGGGATTCTCCCTGCAACGTGTCCGCAAGGTAATGCGGTTCTTGCAACGCGAATTCGGAAAGCGCCTGGCTGACGCGGTGAGCGGAGCATCCCAATATCACCTGCTCACCGACGGCCACACTCTTTATCTGGAAACTTCGGCGCGGCAAATCGTCGACATCTTGAGAAATGCACGCCAGCCAATGCTGGCGGTCTGCCTCAGCGACGCAGTTCGCGAGGTACGGGCAGAAATTCGCGCGAAAAAAAATTCCAGCGATAAAACCTCGCGCTCGCCCAAAACGAGGATGGCTTCATAACCGAAGTGGGTCGACACGTTTGTGACCCCAGGGGAAGTTTAGTTCTGCATTCCTTGGCCTAGAGGAGGCGACATGGTGGGAGAACTGGACATCCTGAGCGAATGGATTCCGGAGCAGATGCTACCGGGCACAATCTTTGTGCTGGAAAACGCAGGCCGCGTCGGCGAAAAGGATGATCCTTACTGGGCCGTGCTGTCTTGCCCCGAATGCGGCACGCTGGGCCTCGTCACCCGCAAACAAATCGCCGGCCTTTTGCCCGTCATCTGCGGATCGCGCCAGTGTTCTGCACAATTCTTTATTAACGAGAGCCAGGTCGTCGCACGAAAACCCTTCTGATGCGAGTCGGCATGTATTCCGGCGCAACTCAGATTATCAGAACTTCAAGTTGGTAATTCCAGCACAACCGAAGCCTCCTGCTGTCGTCGCGAAATGTTCCAGTAGATGCTAAGCAAGCGGTCTTTCTCGTCCATGGGGACGAGGCGAAATCCGTGTCTCTGGTAAAAGCGAATGGCCCACTCAGCCGCAGCCCAGGTTCCGACTAAAATCTTTCCGCTGGACCGCACGACCAGAGCCTTCAATAATGCCGCGCCAATGCCGCGATTTTGATAAGCTGATCGCACGTATGCATGTCGAATCAGCGTTGCGTCGCGCACTTTCTGGATCCCCATGACGCCGACAAGAGAGCCGGAATCCGCCCATCCCCAGAAATCAACTCCAGACGCTATCTCGGACAGCAGTTCGCTTCGCGACATATAGGGGTCATGCCAGCAGTCCGATGGGATGACAGTTTGATAGGCACGCGCCGCCTCATTGATGATGGCGTCGATGGTGGGCACGTCCGGATCGGTGCAGCGCCGGATCATCGCGTCTCCTTTCGGCGTTTGCGTGCCCCTGCATTTCGCCGCCCGCGTCTGAACGAGTACAACCCGGTCGGCGAGGCGGTGTTTACGGCCTAGGAGTGTCTAGGAGAGGCTAGCGTCACCGGCACCTGCTCCACGATCTCAATATTGAATCCTTCCAGTGCCGGTACTTTACGTGGATGGTTGGTCAGCAGCCGGATTCGCCGCAGGTTCAAATCGGAGAGAATTTGCGCGCCGATACCAATCTCGCGCTGCGTCTTGCGTTCGCTCTCCGGCAGGGCAGGCAAGCGTTTGTCGCGATGAAACATCAGCACGCTTCGCTCGCCGATCCGCTCAACCGAAAATCCTTTTGAAGTCTGGTGCAGGTAAATCAAAGCACCCCTGCCTTCCGCCGCGATGGCTTGCATTGAGCCTTCTATCGTGGCGCGGCAATCGCAGCCCGTCGAGCCAAAAACATCGCCCATTACACAGTGCGAATGCATGCGAACCAGCACCGGCTCTTCGGTTTCCAGCTGTCCACGAACCAGGGCGACATGGGATTCTCCGCCGTCGATCTCGCTTTCATAGGCAATCAGCCGGAACTCTCCATACGGAGTGCCAATCATGGCTTCTCCGACACGGTGCACGTAGCGCTCATGCTGCATACGGTAACGGATCAATTCCGCGACGGTCAGCATTTTGGTTCCATGCGTTTGACAGAATTCGATCAGGTCCGGAACCCGCGCCATGGTCCCGTCATCGCGCATGATTTCGCATATAACACCGGCAGGAACCAGCCCCGCCAAGCGAGCGAGATCAACCGAGGCTTCGGTTTGTCCCGCGCGCACCAGGACGCCGCCTTTTCGGGCCCGCAATGGAAATACATGCCCGGGACGCGCCAAGTCCGAGGGGCGAGTGGAGGGATCAATCGCCACCGCAATGGTTCGCGCACGATCGTAAGCGGAAATGCCGGTGGTCACACCGTGACGAGCGTCAATGGCCTCACAAAATGCGGTCCCGTAGTTTGAAGTATTTTCCGCGGTCATCGGCCCAATGCGGAGGTGATCCAGCCGCTCGCCAGTTAGAGCCAGACAGACCAATCCGCGGCCATACTTTGCCATGAAGTTGATGGCTTCGGGAGTGACCTTCTCAGCCGCAAGCGTCAGATCGCCCTCGTTCTCGCGGTCCTCATCGTCTACGACCACGACCATGCGGCCAGCGCGGATTTCGTCGATCGCCGTAGGAATATCGGTGAATGACGGGGACGTCATAAGAAGATTGTAGCAGCCGGTTCGGGCTTCACCCATCGAACCATCGGGCCTAGCTTTTTGAAATCCAAAGCAAAAGGGCCGCCGAGCAGGCGACCCCTTGCATCATGCAGCTCTGGGTTAAAGGGTTGATTCGATCTCGAACCCCCAAGCCTCCAACAGTGGCTCTGGGATGTACTTCGAATTCTTATTTCGCCGCGCCCACTCCCGTAGGCGAGTGGACCGCAGATATTGGTCCGGAGTGAGTTTGTATTCCCGCACAACCTGCTCGAACTCCGTAATAGTCGGGACAATGGGCCCAATTGGCTCAGGCTTGCCCCAGTTAGGATTGCCACGTCGTTTAGCCATAGAAGAGCGTCCTCGTCTTTTTAAAATGCCCTCTAAAATTAGATTCTGGCGTCGACGAAGGGGATTCACGGGGTCTTCGTCAGCAGCTAAATCAAAGCAAGGCCGATTGCCAGCACAGAAAGGCCTACTGGAAGTGAATGATTTTACTGGTTTTGTTCCTAAAGTCAATGATATTTTTATCTCAAATTGAGGCCTCTTGGTGTAAGTGGTTGCTGAACTAGCAAATACAATTGAATCCAAGGTAACCACTTTGGTGAGCCATTATTCACCCTGCTTTTCATCCGGATTTGAAATCACGACTGGCCTGAACCACGAAAGCCAGGCTGACTGCGGGCCGTTTCGCGATTTCTGCGCCACGGCGCCGAGCTTGCTCATCGAAGTACGCATTGGTATGTTTTTCTGTCAATTTCTAACAATCTAGGTAGGAGGCTGCGTAAATTGGCGATCGCAAGCATCAATCCAGCAACCGGCGAACTCATAAGAACCTTCGAAGCGCTGTCAGAGTCCCAGGTCGAAGAAAAGCTGCAGAGGGCGGCAAACGCTTTTGCCGATTACCGCAGGGTGCCTTTTGCGGACCGCGCCCGCATGATGCGCAAGGCTGCCGATATCTTGGAGAACGAAAAGGAAGCCCACGCCCGCCTGATGACCAGCGAAATGGGCAAGACTTTCCGCTCGGCCGTCGACGAAGCCGTCAAATGCGCTTGGGCCTGCCGCTACTATGCCGACAACGCCGAGCGCTTCCTCGCCGATGAAGTCGTGGAGACTAACGCCAAGCGCAGCTACGTACATTACCAGCCGATGGGGCCAATTCTTGCCGTGATGCCATGGAATTTTCCTTTTTGGCAGGTGGTCCGCTTCGTAGCCCCGGCTCTTATGGCCGGCAACGTGGGTTTGCTGAAGCATGCTTCCAACGTTCCCCAGTGCGCCCTGAAGCTGGAGGAGATCTTCTGCCGGGCTGGCTTCCCGGGAGGCGTTTTCCAAACCCTGCTGATCGGTTCCAGGCAGGTCGATGCCATCCTTGCGGATCCGCGAATCATGGCCGCGACACTTACGGGAAGCGAACAAGCCGGCATTGAAGTCGGAACCGGCGCAGCCAAACGGATCAAGAAAGTCGTCCTTGAGCTTGGAGGGAGCGATCCGTTTATCGTGATGACCAGCGCCAATCTAGATCAGGCGGTCGCAACCGGTGTCAAGGCGCGCGTGATCAACAACGGTCAGTCATGCATCGCCGCTAAGCGTTTTATCGTTGCTGAGCCGATCGCTGACGAATTTGAGCGGAGATTCGTCAGCAAAATGGAAGCGCTCAGGGTTGGCGACCCCTTCGATGAAAGCACTGATGTTGGTCCGCTTGCTACCCCGCAAGGAATCGTGGATCTTGAGCGCGACGTTCAGAAAACCGTGGCCGCGGGTGGGCGCATCCTCACCGGTGGCAAAAAGTTGGAGCGGGCTGGCAACTTCTACGCTCCCACAGTGCTGGCAAACGTCCCTAAGAATTCTCCGGCTTATAAGGAAGAGCTATTCGGGCCGGTGGCAAGCCTTTTTCGCGCAAGAGACCTCCAGGATGCAATTCGCATCGCGAACGACAGCCGATTCGGCCTCGGCGCCAGTGCCTGGACCAGCGACAAAGATGAACAAGATCGGCTGGTGAATGAGCTCGAGGCTGGCATGGTATTCATCAACGGGATGGTCGCCTCCGATCCTCGCTTACCCTTCGGAGGGGTCAAGCAATCGGGGTATGGCAGGGAATTGGGTCCGTTTGGAATACGCGAGTTTGCGAACATCAAAACAGTTTCGATCAACTAACAACGGATAACCCGGTACTGTGGCTAGACCACTATACCCATTTGCAGCTTCGTGTTATATTAGGCGGCCTATCTGCCATGCCCCCAGAGGCAAATCCGATTGGCGCGGTGAGCATCCACCGAACAGACCGACCGTTCGGTGGTCAGGCCTCTTTGACCCTAATTCTATGGAACAGCTTCGCGAGCCGGAGAATTGGCTGCGATAACCATGCCGGCGTGCCAGTGCGCGTGCACGCCGGCGTCGGTTTCTTTTGCCGGCTGATCCGACCAACTCGAGTTGGTTTATGCGCTGCGTAAGTTGCGGCGCGAGCCCATCGGAAAAACAAGCTTTGCTGCATTAATCCAATTCAGCTGGCGCAATAGTGCATTCCCGACATCTTCGCCTTCCCGCCTTCCGCGAGCGACACGACCACAACCGTGACACGCGCCTCAGCGACTTTTGCCTCGTATAATCCGACGATCATGGATTGGAAGCGAGCCTTGTGCTGGCTGTTCGACTACAACCATGGTGCTTCGAATCGCCTGGTTCCGCGCTGGCTGTTTCTCAGGGCTCTGGGCTTAATCTACTTCTCAGCCTTCTATTCGTTGATCTTCCAGATCCGCGGCTTGATCGGACCGGATGGCATTCTTCCCGCCAACTCGTACCTGGAAGCAGTCGCGCGTGCGTTTGGACATTTTTCACGTTATTGGTATGCACCCACGCTTGTTTGGTTTTCCGCAAGCTCACATTTCTTGGTGGCGCTCTGCGGCATCGGAATGGCGGCCTCAGTTCTGCTGGTACTAAATCTTTGGCCACGCGGCATGTTGCTCATCGCTTTACTGTGTTTCCTTTCGTTTGTCAGTGCCGCCCAGGACTTTTCGAGCTATCAGTCAGACGGAATGCTGCTCGAAGCAGGTTTCATCTCATTGTTCTTCGCGCCGCCTGGGTTTCGGCCGGGACTGGCCGAAACGCATTCGCCTTCGCGGGCTAGCCTGTTCCTGCTGATCTGGGAGTGGTTTCGAATCTACTTTGAGTCTGGAGTGGTGAAGATCGTAAGTGGCGATCAGGAGTGGCGCCACCTCACCGCAATGGATGAGTACTACCAGAACGGCCCGCTGCCCACATGGATCGGCTGGTACGCGCAGCATCTGCCGCACCGGTTTCATGCGGCCACAGCTTTCGCGACGCTTGCCCTGGAGTTGGGCCTCGTCTGGTTGGTTTTCATGCCTCGTTTTTGGCGAATTGCACTGTTCTTTATTGTGACTCTCTGGCAGATTCCCGTCATTCTGACTGCCAATTACACGTTCCTGAACTATTTGGTTCTCGTGCTGGGTGTTTTGATATTGGATGATCGGTTCCTCGTCCATATAAAGTTTCCATTCAGCTATTTTCGTCTGGGCCACGCCGCTCCCGACACGGCGCTGCCGCCGCCCCCATCCAATCCTTCCCGGTCTTCCGCCACCGCGGAGCCGCAAGGGGTCATCGAGCAACCTGCAGCTCAGCACCTCTACAGCCGCTTGAAACTGATCGCCTCAGCTCTGGTGCTGACTTGGGTCTTCTACGCGACGACCGCAGAGTTAGTCTGGATCTTTGGTCGCGTGCCGCTACCCACATCCCCGGTCATCGCGCTGGAGCCGTTCAGAATCGCCAATCAATATGGGCTCTTTGCGGTGATGACTCGCGGCCGATATGAGATCGAATTTCAAGGCTCAGATGACGGTCACAATTGGATCGCATACCCCTTTCGCTATAAGCCGCAGGCTCTGAATGTTCCGCCCGGCATCTATGCCCCCTATCAACCGCGTTTTGACTGGAATCTGTGGTTCGCTTCTCTTGGCTCTTGGCGCGAATATTCCATCGTGCCCAACACAGAGGTGCGCTTGCTTGAAAATGACAAAGACGTGCTCAGCCTGTTTGCCGGGGACCCTTTTCCGAATGCGCCGCCGCGGCAAGTGCGTGCTGTACTGTGGCAGTATTGGTTCACCAGCCTGGAGCAAAAGCGCGCTACGGGTGATTGGTGGCGGCGGGAGTTTCTGGGCGTTTACGCGCCGACCCTGGAGCGTGAACCCGATGGCAGAATCGTCATGATTGAATTACCGAACGTAGCTCCGAGGCGGTGAGTTGTGCAGCTTCGTGCCGTGGCTCGACCTCATCAATAGATTAAGGGAGGAAGTTTCAGGTGATCCGCGATGACCGGTAAAGCTTGCGTCATTGGAGCCGGTCCCAATGGGCTCGCGGGGGCGATTGTTCTGGCCCAGGCCGGGCTGGAAGTCGAGGTGTTCGAAGCTGAGTCAGTGCCCGGTGGTGCGGCCAGAACTCTCGAGCTGACACTTCCCGGCTATCTGCACGATTTCGGATCGGCTGTTCACCCAATGGCGATCAGCTCGCCATTCTTTTCTTCGCTTCCGCTGCACGAACATGGGCTTGAGTGGATTCATTCTCCGTCTCCGCTCGCGCATCCGTTCGAAGATGGCACGGCAGTTTTGGTCGAACGTAGCCTGGAAAATCCGGAATCCTGGCTCGGCTCCGACGGAAAATCGTGGCGGAATCTCATGCTGCCCTTTGTGGAGCGGTGGAGTGAACTTGCTCCCGACGTCTTGCGCCCTCTTCCGGCATTACCGCGGCATCCTTGGCTGATGGCGCGGTTTGGAATGAATGCCATGTTCTCAGCGCGAAAGTTGGCGCTCAGCCACTTTCGTGAAGAACGCGCCCGGGCCCTCTTTGCCGGCTTTGCCGCCCATTCCTTCCTCAGTCTGGATCAGCCGCTCACTGCTGCTTTCGGCATGTTGATGGCAATTCCCGCTCACGCAGTCGGCTGGCCGATTCCTCGCGGAGGCTCGCAGTCCCTGACCAATGCGCTCTGCGCGCACCTCAACAAATTAGGCGGAAAGGTTCACACTACTACGCGTGTCGATGACATCTCCAGCCTTCCCCCGAACGATCTCACGCTTTGTGATCTCAGCCCGCAGCAACTGCTTAATGTCGCCGGGAATCGCCTCTCGCCATCGTACAAAAAACGGCTGGCCACATTTCGCTATGGCTCAGGTGTCTTCAAAGTCGACTACGCCCTGAGTAACCCGATTCCGTGGAAAGCGGCAGAGTGTCAACGTGCGGCGACCGTTCACCTGGGGGGAAGCTTAGACCAAATCGCCACGTCTGAGGCCGCCGTGACCCAGGGAGATCACTCCGAACGCCCTTTCATTCTCTTGGCCCAGCCGACGTTGTTCGATCCCACACGCGCTCCCGCTGGTAAGCACATCGCCTGGGCGTATTGTCACGTTCCATTCGGTTCCAAGTTCGATATGCTTCCCAGGTTCGAAGCTCAGATCGAGCGCTTTGCCCCCGGCTTCCGCGACTGCATACTTTTCCGCCGGGTATTTTCTCCGGCAGATCTCCACCACATGGACGCTAATCTGGTTGGCGGTGTTATCAGTGGCGGCGTGCTCGATCTGCGGCAATTTCTATTCCGGCCGACCCGGCGGCAGTACGCCACCTCGGCGGCAGATATCTATCTTTGCTCGGCTTCAACTCCTCCCGGCGGCGGAGTTCATGGCATGTGCGGCTACTACGCAGCGCGAATGGCATTGTCGCGAATGAGGAGGAGGAAGTAAGGTCGCCGCGAAAACCGTCATTTTTCAATGTGAATAATGCCTGGTTTCAAACTGACCATCACGGGTATCTTTAATGTTTACCTTGCGTCGTTTGACGCTGGACCACAGTCTTCCTATAATGACGCTATCCACACCCTGCCAAAACACAGGGTGGTCTTCGCGCTTGCGACTTTGGCGTGAGACGCCGGGGGTTGGCCTGCCTTCTTGTGATCGCACGGCCCCATGAATTCACCCGGCCAGATATCTGTGAAGCGATCTGACAAGATTCCCGAAAACAGTTTCCAAGGAGTTCAATAGCAGCCCCATGAAAAACAAGTCTGTCCAATTCCTTCTGGCCATCGTGTTCGCTTTTCCTGCCACTACTTTGGCACAAGCAGGCAGCACCGATCCCGGACTACCCGCTGCCCCAAGTGCCGCCAACAGCGCCCCCACCACGAGCGACAGCGCTGTTCCCGGGGGAAGCAAGATTGCCACTATCAATATCGAACAAGCCATTTTCGCCAGCAATGAGGGGCAGCGTGATTTCGATGCCCTGGGTAAGAAGCTTGAGCCCAAGCAATCCGAGCTGAAAAACCAGAATGATGAAGTGGAGAACCTGAAGAAACAGCTCAATACCGGCGGCGACAAGATGACTGAAGATGCTCGAAACAATCTGGTGAAGCAGATTGAACAAAAGCAGAAGGCTTTGGAGCGTTCGGTCCAGGATGCGCGCGACGATGCACAGAGTCAGCAGAATGAGATTGCGCAGCGCATTTTGCAGAAGATGGCCCCCGTCATCGTGAAATACGCAAGCGATAAAGGTTTCGGCGCCATTCTGGACACATCAAAGCCATGGCCGGACGGGCCCGTGCTCTGGGCCGCGCCATCAGTGGATATCACAAAAGCGATTGTCGATGCTTATAACGTGCAATCCGGCGTACCCGCACCCGCCAGGCCGGCCGCATCGAAACCAGCCACGAGTGGCGCGACCACCAAGCCTGCCTCGCCGAGCACTAAGCCAGCTGCTCCCGCTGCGAGCAAGCCGGCTGGCACACCTCCATCGCAATAGACGACACTGCCTAAGCGAATAAGTTCCCATTGAGGCCGCCGAAAGGGCGGCCTTTTTTCTTTCGGGGGATGCTTCAATCCCTTCGCACTCGGTGTCTCTATTAGCAACCGCGAATGCGAGGAGAGCATCATGTTATGCGACTATCCGAATGACCCAGCTTGGGGGAGTTCCCACCGCGGCTGGACGACGCTGCTTTCTTTTGTTCTCCAGGCAACAGCAATCACAATACTGTTGTTCCTGCCCCTGCTGTCCATCCACGGGTTACCACCGCTCCAGTTGATCGCAGCTTTAGCGGCGCCGGCATCCCCGCCGCCACGTGCGCCGCGTGGGTCCTCGCGGCGACCAGACACTCCGACGAGTAACCTCTTCGGTCAAAGATTGATGATGCCCACGCGTATCCCACACGACATCGCCAATTTGAACGAGAGCGAACTGCCGCCGGCTCCGGAATTCCCAGGCGAGCCAGGTGTCGTAGGCAGTATCGGGTCCGGAGATGGAAGAAACTCTGTCCTGTTTGGCACCGGCTCGACCACAAATTCGATGCCACTCCTTTCTCCTACTCCAGCCGTCCGCCCGGTTCGCATTTCACACATGATGGAAGGAAACCTCATTCAGCGCGTTCAGCCGGAGTATCCACCGCTCGCCCGTCAGGCTCGAATCCAAGGCATTGTGATTCTTCGCGCCATCATCAGCCGCGAAGGGAGAATCGAAAAGCTGCAGCTTGTCAGCGGACATCCCATGCTGGTTCAAGCCGCGATCGACGCCGTTCGCCAGTGGAGATATCGCCCCTATCTCCTCAACGACCAACCTGTCGAAGTGGAAACCCAGATCACCGTCAATTTCACCCTGACGAGCGGATAAATCTTGTTCGGAATCAGGCGTAGTACGGCAGTAACCTGTAGCCCGCAACTTACGCCTACTATAATCAAGATTTCGTGGCTACTGTCGAATTGGCAAAGCGGGTGGCAACTCGTCCGACCTGGGCAGAAGTGTCACTCGAGGCACTACGGCAGAACTTCCGAGCGGTTCAGCAGCATATCGGCAAAAATGTGACAATCTGCGCCGTGGTCAAGGCTGATGCTTACGGTCACGGTGCGGTCGAATGTTCCCGTGCTCTTGAAAGTGAAGGAGCCACTTGGTTCGGCGTCACGTCGCTCGACGAGGCCATTCCTCTGCGTGAAGCCGGCATCCGTGGGCACATTCTGCTGCTCACCGGATTTTGGCGAGGCGAAGAAGAGGAAATTGTCCACCTCAAACTCACTCCCACCGTCTGGGAGCCGGAGCAAATCACGTCGCTGGAAAAGGCCGCCTCGGCGCTCGGGGTTCGGCATCCAATCCACTTGAAAATCGACACCGGCATGGGACGGCTTGGTGTCGCACCGGAAAATCTTGCACGAATCTGCGCTGCTTTGAAGTCATCCCCCCATCTCGTTGCCGAAGGTTTGTCCACCCACCTCGCTTCCTCCGAAGTTCTCGATGCCCCGTCCGTACAAGAACAATTGAGATTGTTCGAGGAATCGCGGCGATCACTGCGAAACGAAGGCATCGAGCCATCGCTGATTCACGCCGCAAACACTGGTGCTGTTATCTCTCGCAAAGAATCCTGGAACAACATGGTTCGCCCGGGAATCGCCCTGTACGGCTATTACTTGCCATTTGAGCGCGCCGGCAGGGAAGTGACCGGCAGCGGATTGCGATTGGCCGTCAAGCCGGTGCTTACCTGGAAAACGCGCATTCTTTCTTTGCGAGACGTGCGTGCGAACCAGGCCCTCGGTTACGGCGGGATTTACGTCACCAAGGCTGCCGCGCGAATTGCGGTGCTTCCGGTTGGATATGCAGATGGATTCAATCGGGCGCTCTCCTCTCGTGGCCGCGTCATCATCCGCGAGCATTACGCACCGATTGTCGGCAGAATTTCTATGGATCTCACCCTAGTGGACGTCACCGGCCTGCCAGGAGTTGCTGTTGGGGACGAGGCCATCTTGCTCGGCACCTCTGATGGACTCAGCGTGGATGCGCGCGAGCATGCTGCCCTCTCGAACACCGTTCTCTACGAAGTTCTGTGCGGCATCTCCAAGCGCGTGCCTCGAAAATACATCAGCTGATGTTTTCTGCTCCGCTGCTCACGTCAGCCTTGCAAGCTGCGAAAACAACTCTCCAATCCTCTTTGCAATTCTCTTGTATTCAGTAACTTGAGAGGGTGTCAGGCGCATTTCTGGTTTCAGCAGTTCGATCTCTCTCTGGAACAATTCCTCCATTTCTGTCGCGATGTCTCGCAAGCGGTCAGCCTGCGGCCCGTTCTTGCGGCCAAAGTTGCTTATTTGACCCCGCGCCACGTTGCCAGCTTAGCCAAATCTTTGGCCGTGCTTGTCAGCAGCTTGTAAAAAGCGGGCTCATCAGATCGGACTTATGCTCAGCCACTAAATAGTCAATGCGCTGCGCTCAATGCAAATCGGTTCCATTCAGCGTGTCGAGCTATTCCAGCTCCGAGGTCGTGCGCTATCTTTGAAGTGCAAATGCACTCCCGCTACACACAGTGGATGTACGAATGGGAAACCCGACTCACGTCAGTCGACAATAATCGTGTGGTTCGGCCCTTGGAGTGGGGCATCGAGTGGGCTCAGGAGTGGCCCTGTCGCAACGGCTTTGCTCCAGGCCACGTGCCCGCCGATTGCGAAGGTTTTCTGCGCGACTACAACCACCGGATTGTCGCAGCCAGCGATGAATTCTACTCCTACCCAAAGCCCATCGACTTTCGCCTGCAGCGGCGTGAAGTCCAAGTCTTCAGCACCCGTGAGGTGCCGGATCTCGCGCTTGAGAGAAAAGTTCGAGGCACCGAGGCCGACTTCCTGCGTTTCACTTCTCCGGTGCGTACGCCATTTCCGGAGAACAATCTGGTCAACGCGCGCTGGTTTCCTACCCGTGGCAAACGGGCGGTTGTCTTGCTGCCGCACTGGAACAGCGACGCCGTAGCTTACACCGGCCTCTGTCGAGTTCTAAATCTCATCGGCATTTCCGTCTTGCGCATCAGCATGCCTTACCACGACATTCGCATGCCGGCGGAAATTCGACGCGCCGACTACGCCGTCTCAGCCAACATCGGCCGAACGCTGGATGCCTGTCGCCAGGCTGTCATCGATATCCGTTGCTGCTTCGATTGGCTCGAATCCCGGGGCTACAACCGGTTGGGCATTGTTGGCACCAGCCTTGGCTCGTGTTATGCATTTCTGGCCGGTGCTCATGATCCGCGTATCCGCGTCGCGGTGTTCAATCATGCTTCCACCTATTTCGCCGATGTGGTTTGGCACGGTCAATCCACCCGCCACATTCGCGAAGGTCTTGAGCCATCGATCGATTTGGAGCGCTTGCGTGAGCTTTGGAGCGCCATCAGTCCGATGTCGTTCTTCCCCCAGTTCGCGCGCTGGCCCAGGAAGTCCCTTATCATTTACGCCAAATATGATCTGACATTTCTTCCCCAATTCTCCCGCGAAGTGATTAGGCAGTTCGAGCGTTACAACCTGGACCACAAAGTAGTTGCGCTTCCTTGTGGCCATTACAGTACCGGTGAAGCACCCTACAAATATATGGACGGCTGGCAGATCGCCTCGTTCCTCCGAACAGCTTTCGATGTTTAAACATGGTTCTGATCGACCCATCTCGCGAGAATCCCAAGTGCCAGATGCCAACTGCTTGTTAGAATTGAGTTGCATCCTGGGTTGTCATGGCATCCATCGTGCAATCGGACCAGATCATCGAGTACCATCGCGGCGAATTCCTGCTCAGCACCGATCCTAAACGCTTGGATGTCAACCTGATTCACAGCTTTCTCACGGATTGCTATTGGGCCCAGGGCATCCCGCTTGAAGTTGTAAAGCGTTCAATCCAGAATTCGTTCTGTTTCGGTGTTTATACCGACGGCAAGCAAGTAGGCTTTGCGCGAGTGATTTCTGATTTTGCCACCTATGCCTACATCGGTGACGTTTTCGTTCTTGAATCTTTTCGCGGCCACGGTTTAGGAAAATGGATCATGCGATCGATTATGCAGCATCCCAAGTTGCAGGGATTGCGCCGCTGGTCACTGCTCACCCGTGACGCGCATGGCCTTTACGCGCAATTCGGCTTTACACCCGTGGAGGTTCCTGACCGCTACATGGAGATTCACGCTCCTGACGTTTATCGTGGCAACCCTGCCACCTCGAGCCACGCCATAATCCCGGAGAAATGACATGAAAAATCAAAACGACATGTCGCGTCCTCTTTACGAAGTTGATCCAGAAGTCGCTATCGCAATCGACAACGAAGTTCGCCGCCAGCACGAAGGCCTGGAACTCATTGCCTCCGAGAACTTCGTTAGCGAAGCTGTGCTGGAGGCCATGGGCTCAGTGTTCACCAATAAGTACGCCGAGGGCTATCCCGCCAAGCGCTATTACGGCGGTTGCGAATTCACCGATGTCGTCGAAAACCTGGCGCGCGATCGCGCCAAGAAGCTTTTTGGCGCCGAGCACGCGAATGTCCAACCCCACGCCGGATCACAAGCCAACATGGCCGCTTACGCTGCTGTGCTGCAGCCTGGAGATACCATCCTCGGCCTGAATCTTGCTCACGGCGGGCACCTCACTCACGGTCATCACCTCAATTTCTCAGGCAAGACGTATCGCATTGTTCCGTACGGTGTCACGAAGGAAACCGAGACCATCGATTATGACGATCTCGAACAACTTGCCGAGAAAGAACACCCGAAATTGATCATTGGCGGGGGTAGCGCTTATCCCAGAATCATTGATTTCGCCCGCATGCGGCAGATAGCCGACAAAGTTGGCGCGCTCTATCTTGTCGACATGGCGCACTTCGCGGGACTGGTCGCGGGCGGCGTTCACCCATCCCCTGTGCCCCATGCCCAGATCGTTACTTCAACCACCCACAAGACCCTTCGCGGCCCAAGAGCGGGGATGATTCTCTCCAGACAGGAGTACGCGGCGGCTATCGACAAAGTTGTGTTTCCAGGTATGCAGGGAGGACCGCTGGTTCACATTATCGCCGCTAAAGCCGTGTGCTTCCAGGAAGCCATGCAGCCTTCCTTCCGTGAATATGCCCGCCAGATTGTCGCGAACGCGAAAACGTTGGCCGAGACGCTCAGTGCCGAGGGCTTCCGCATTATCTCCGGGGGAACAGATACACATCTCATGCTCGTGGATGTTTTCTCCAAGGGCATGCTGGGCAGCGAAGCCGAAAAGGCTCTGGATCTCGCTGGAATTACAGTTAACAAGAATGCGATTCCGTTCGATACCAACCCCCCAATGAAGCCAAGCGGCATCCGTATCGGAACGCCTGCCCTTACCACACGCGGCATGAAAGAGAAGGAGATGAGGCAGATCGGCCGCTGGATCTCTGAGGCCTTACATCATCGGACCGATACAGCCGTCCTCGACAAAATTCGGAAACAAGTGCTGGAGCTGGCGGAAGCTTTTCCCTTGTATCCGGAGCGCCGAGCGAAAGCTCAAGCGGAGGCCAGAGTCTAATCTGTTCGTAACGGGAGAAGCCAGGAACTGGTCAACCGGCCCAGGCTTTTTTGTGGTTAAATCATCCCGTGAAAGTCGCCATCGATATTCGGCGGATCACCGAGTTCGGAGTCGGCACCTATACTCGCAATATCGTTCGAGCGCTCGCCAGAATTGATCACGGCAACGAATTTTTCTTGATCGGCTCTCCGGAAAAGGCTGCAGAAGTCGGTCCTTTGCCTCCAAATTTCAGGACCGTTCCCATGTTGCAGCCGGATGTCACGCTAAAGGGTTACCTTGAATGCCGCAGGATCGTGAGGCAGCTGCGTTGCGACGTGATCCATGTCCCGCATCTCTTTTCGATGCCGCGCAATCTTCACTGCAAATATGTCATGACCGTGCATGATGTCTTTGAGCACATGTATCGCGCTCATGACCGTTCGAATATAAGACGATCGCTGCATTTTCATCTCACAAAGCATGTCCTGAATGCGGCAGGACGCGTGCTGGCCGTCTCCCAGTTCACCAAAAGCGAAATCGAAAAACTGTTTCATATTCCCAGCCGCCACATCGAAGTGGTGTACAACGCAATCGACGAAAGGTTCCTGCACGGCCACGCCTCGGACGCGGATCGGCAACTCCTGGCGGAGCGGTACCTCGTTAACTATCCTTTTCTGCTCTACGCCGGTCGCATCAGCCCGCACAAGAACCTAGTGCGGATCATCGAAGCCTTCTCGGCCCTGAAAACAGAGCTGGAAAAGGAGTCCAAGTATCCGGATCTCAAGCTCATCATCATTGGTGACGAGCTTTCGAAGAATCCTGATCTCCGCCGCACGGTGATCCGCAGCGGCGTACAGAACGATGTGCGCTTCATGGGCTTCGTTCCCATCGAAATGTTGCGCGTCTTCTACGACGCAGCAAAAATTTTTGTTTTTCCTTCGCTTTACGAAGGGTTCGGATTACCGCCTCTTGAAGCCATGGCGCACGGAACCCCTGTGGTGACTTCCAACAGCTCTTCTCTGCCTGAAGTGGTAGGCAATGCGGCAGTGCTGGTGAACCCCGAGAATGTTTTCGAGATCATGCGGGCCTTGCACCGCGTTCTGCTGGATCAGGCGGTGCGCGAACGGCTCCGGCAGCGAGGATACGAGCAGGTAAAGAAGTTTTCCTGGGACGCCTCAGCCCGGCGGATTCTCGAGGTGTATCGTGAAGTCACGGCGAATCGGGCGGCCCTCAGCGAAGCCCAGCAGCAACAGACTGTGCCGGAGAAAGCCGTCAACTCCTAGCACGGGTGTTTAACCCTGCTTCAATAGCGGGATGCCCGGAGAGACCAGGCCGAGACGGTGCAATTTCTGCTCGATTCGTTTACGTTCACTCTCAGCAGAAGCCGCCGCGAAACGTTTGCGCAACTTGTGAGCCTTCTCCTTGCGAGTTCGGCGACGACGGATCTCGGGGCGCCGGCTAGGTGCAGACATTCGATTCCTCCCTCGTGAGCGGTATCCCAACTATCCTACCATTCAAAGTTGTGGCTCAATTCGGAGCGTGGCTGGATCTTTTAGCAGACCAACTGATCTCGACTGAGCTTCAGGCCATTCAGATTCCCCAGCACAGTCACGGCGATGGATTCGGTGCGGAAGAACTCGTTTGCCAGCTCCTGGAGTTGTTCAGCCGTGACGCCTTCGATCCTCTCCAGCAATTCGTCCATGCTGTAGAAGCGGTCAAAATACATCTCTTGCCGGGCCAGGTTCGACATCCGAGACGTCGAAGATTCGAGCGACAACATCAAGCTCCCCTTTAACTGATCCTTGGAGCGGCGCAGTTCTTCAGCTGGGACCGTTTCGGCTTTCAGCTTGCGGAACTCCGACACTATGCATTGCACGACTTTGCCCGCTGATTCCCGAGAGGTCCCAGCGTAGACGGAGAGGCAGCCGGTGTCGCGGTAAGGGTTCAAATCGCTGTAAATGGCATAAGCCAATCCCTGACGTTCGCGAATGTTCTGAAATAACCGCGAGCTCATGCCACCGCCAAGCAAGGTATTCAGGATGTAGGAAGCATGCCGTTTTTCGTGCGCGATAGGGTGCGAAGGCACGCCCACGCAAATTTGCACCTGCTCCAGAGCCTTCTTGTTGCGCATGATGATGCGCGGCACAATCGTAGGCCGCGGGCTGTGAAAGCCGTTCTTCACCGGCGCCATTCGCTCGAAATGTTTATTGACCAGCCCGACGAACTCGCTATGCTTCAAATTGCCGGCCGCTGAGATGATCAGATTTCCCGGGCCGAAGCGTTGAGCGTAAAACTCGAGAACTGGGTCGCGTTCAAATCTTTTGACCGTGTCCTTTGTGCCCAGGATCGGCTTCCCGAGCGGATGGTCCTTCCAGAAGTTCTGCGTGAAAATCTCATGCACCAGGTAGTCGGGACTGTCTTCGTCCATCTTGATCTCTTCCAGAATGACTCCGCGTTCCCGCGTGATGTCCTGGCTATCGAACACCGGGTTGAGCACAAGATCGCTCAAAACATCCATCGCGATGGGGAGGTGCTCATCCAGCACCTTCACGTTGAAGCAGACGCATTCCTTCGCCGTGAATGCATCCATGTTTCCGCCAATCGAATCCACTTGCCGGGCGATATCTTCGGCTGAGCGATGCTTGGTTCCCTTGAAAACCATGTGCTCAACAAAATGCGAAATACCATTCCACTGCAGGTCCTCATCTCGCGACCCGGTCTTCACCCAAATCCCGATAGAAACCGAACGGATGTGCTGCATCTGTTCGGTGATGATGGTTAGCCCATTGGGCAGAACTTCGCGTTGAATCTTACGGACGTCTTCTACCATTTTGTTTGCGACTCTGTCTCTGACCGAAAGGACCTTTGCTCTCTTAACCATTGTGACATAATGCGAGGAGTTCCGTTGGAAGATAGTTACTCCTTTTCTATCATTTAGTTAGCAGTCTTTTCCCGAATTTGCATCTTTATTCGTGCCCACCCCGTCTTAGAATAGGAAGACACTGGTTAGATGCATGACTCAACCCCCCGGAAAGACCCTTTTGGGGCTTACACTGCAAGAGCTTACAAGCCTGGCTGAGGATGCTGGGCAGCCTTCTTACCGCGGTCAGCAAATCTTCGAAGGCCTGTATCGCAGGCGGGTCGAATCCCCGGATCAATTCTCCAATCTTCCGCAAGCATTTCGAACCGCCTTGATAGACGGGGGATTTGCTGTAGACCTGCCGAACATAGAGCGCTTGTTCACATCATCAGACGGCACGGTGCGATATCTAATGAGGTTGAGCGATGGGGAGGCCGTCGAATCCGTATGGATGCCTGAAGGGGACGGTGGAGAAGCTGGTGACGGCAGTGAAGCTGGACTGGAAGAAGAAAGAAAAAGTAGTCGAACTCGAGCCACCATATGCCTTTCCAGCCAAGTCGGCTGCGCCGTAGATTGCCAATTTTGCCTGACCGCTTTGCTCGGCATGAAGAGGAATCTCAGCGCTGGAGAAATCCTCGGCCAGATTTGCTCAGTGTTGAACCAACAACGGGTGCAGCTGCCACAGGACCGCGTGAATATTGTTTTCATGGGAATGGGGGAGCCCTTTCTCAACTATGACAACTTCATCAAGGCTGTGCGCCTGCTGGTGGATGGAGTCGGGATCGCCCAGTCGCGCATGACCGTTTCCACCGCAGGAATTGTGCCCCGAATTTATGATCTTGGCGCCGAACCTGTTCGCCCGAAATTAGCCATTTCGCTGAACGCGCCTAATGATGAGTTGCGCAGCCGTCTGATGCCCATCAATCGCAAATGGAACCTCACCACACTAATAGCAGCGGCCCGCGACTTCCCATTACGTGCCCGCGAGCGCCTCACCTTCGAATATGTTCTGCTCAATGGGGTAAACGATTCCGTGAAACACGCCCGTGAACTAGCCGAGTTGATCCGAGGTGTCCGCTCAAAGGTGAATCTGATCGCGCTCAACCCTGGCCCAGGCATTTCATTCAGCACATCGGGCGAGGAACAAACTCTGCAGTTTCAGAAGGTGCTTGTTACAGCCAGTGTGCCGACATTTATTCGCCGTCCGCGTGGCCGTGATATTTATGCGGCCTGTGGCCAACTGAAGAGCACAGTTGAACTCAGGGCTTCCTAAGAAGGCGACCTTCTAACTTATCGCGGCCGCGTTTGCCTCTGAATGTGATTGGGATTGGTCGCCTTGCGGTTCGCCCGTATTCGTGTATGCCGGAAGCTCGATGCGGAATGTTGCACCACCTTCAGGCCGGTTGTGGCAGGTAACCTTCCCCTTGTGTTCCTGAATAATGCCGTAACACACGCTCAATCCCAGGCCTGCACCCTGACCCACGGGACGCGTAGTGTAGAAAGGATCAAAAACCCGCTCCGGCTTCTCCACGCCCACTCCGTCGTCGCTGAAGTCGATAACAACAAATTGCTCTTTCAATAGTGTACTTACTTTCAGTACTCCGCCCTTTTCTGCCATCGCATGAAGTGCGTTGTTAGTGATGTGCAAACACACTTGCAGCAGCTGATTTGAATCGCCAAGGACGCGCGGCAAATTGCTGGCCAGGTCAGTTTGAACTTGTATGAAAGCCCCATGCTGCTGAGGAGGACGCAAGCGCACGGCCGTCTGCAACAAGCCGTTTATGTCGATCGGCGACTTTTCCGCCGGCACCTGCTTCGCGAAACTGAGGAGGCTTGAGACCAGCGTTCGGGTTCGGCGAATCTGTTGCTCCATTTTCTGAAGCAGCGAACGTTGTTCACCGCTGAGTACCGTAGCACCCAACAGCTCGGTATATCCCAGCATCGCGGTTAGAGGGTTGTTCAGTTCGTGCGCGGCGCCCCCTACCAGTTGTCCCAGCGAAGCCAGTTTCTCCGATTGCAAGACCTGCGCCTGCAGCCGGGTAAGGTTTTCGAAGGATTCCTGCGAACTCTTCAGCAGGCTTAACAGCTCAACATCCAGCATGTGTTGTTTCAGAAAAACCATCCCGCCCAGGGCAAGCATAGTGCACAGTGTCATCCCCATGCGGAACATACGGACTTTCTGGGGCGTGGACGTATCAAACAGCGCCCACGCGGCAAACAAGGGTAGCGAGAGAACCGCCACCATTCCCAGTCTCGCTGCCCACACCCCATGACCATAGTTGCCGGGCTGGGGAGTTTGTTCCGGGGCGGCGCGCAGTGCTTTCAATCCAATCCAGGTGACCCACGCCATCGAGATTGCGAGGGGTACATCGTAGGCGCTACCTGAGAAATAAACCTTTCGCTCAATGGCCCAGTTCGCGAAGTATGAACTCGAACTGTAAATCAGCATGCAACCAAACCAGCTGAGATACACTCGCCTCCAATAACCCGAACTGCGAAGGCAAAGCACACAAAGGCCCCCCAGCAAAACGAACTTCTCCCACGAATAGATAACGTTCAGGTTGTGCTGGTAGATATTCGGGTCGGGCGAGACATATTGCCAGGGAATCAAAGTCACCACGTACAAATAAAGCCACCAGATCAATAGCATGATGAAATCAAGCGAGCCCAGGCGCGTATGGCGTTGGTCCTGATGCACGTGTGGCTGGACCGCCAAGGCGGCGATCATCGGAACCAGGTGAACGAAAAGAACCACGTCTCCGGCAAACAGATTTGGAACGTCTTTCTGCAGAAGGATTTCGAAGTAACACCATAAGCCTTGGTAGAAGAGCCAGAAAGCCGTTCCTAACGACATCAACGCCCAGAAAATCCGCGCCCGGCCGTTACTTTTCTGTACAACTGGGAGAAGCGCTACCGTGCCAGAAAATAGCAGGCATAGTTGGACACTGTCGCTGAGCGCCACCAGGGCGAAACCGTGCAGGGTCATGGATGCCACGGTCTGGAGACACACGAGCCCGCAGACGGCCCCGAGCCACAGTTTGTTGCCCTTGGTCATAGCCTGTTGGCTTCATTGTAGGTATGTCTGAGAAGGGTGAAAGTTACCCTCGTAACCTTGGGAAGTTGTGACGCCAGTTGCGAAATCAGGTACTTGGGCGACAACAAGTTTCGCTTGCTCTGGCGAAAAGTAGTTAATATCATCCCTTGTCACAGCCGTTGCGGTTCACGGACGTATCACTTGGCCATTCGAGCGGTTAAAGATCGTTTCTTATGGAGACTTCGGGCTCCCATGAGCCCGGGCGAGGTGCGCCGAGTTGAGCGATGGCTGGCTTCGGCACGTGTCTTCCTGGCGGTTTCTGCCCTGGTCGCAATCTGGATGGATCCCTCGACCATCCACTATTCCATTTGGGCCTTTGGATTGTTGGCTTTCTATATCGCTCAGGGAATGATCATCATCATTTTCCTGCGCCGCCGCCAGCAGTCCACCCCCTCCTTCCGCGTGCTGGTTCATAGCGCCGACATCATCTGGCCAGCTCTGATCTCCATTTTCGCCATCGGGCAAAGCAATACTTTTTTCCTGTTCTTTGTCTTTGTATTGGCAGCGGCAGCTTATCGCTGGGGCTTGTGGGAGACCCTCGGAACAGCCTTTGCTGAGGTCGCATTGCTTTGGACCGAAAGCTTCGCTCTCCGCTGGGGTTTCTTTCCCGCGCTTTATGGCTTCTTTGTTCGCATCCACTGGCCCATGGCTCTCGGCTGGCTCTACGCTTTCCTTTTCCATCACCATTGGCCACCTCTGCATGTCGATAGCACTAATTTCGAGCCCAAGGCTCTTTTCATGCGTTCGGTCTACCTGGTCGTGTTGGGCTTGCTGCTCGGATATTTGGCCGAACAGCAGAAGCAGCTTCGTGCCGAGAAAGCGATCATCGCGCGAACCTTGGGCCGAGCGCGAGTGGACGCCGGTGTTTCCGGCACTTTGCAGGATGTTTGCAAGGAGCTTCTGTCCATCTATCGGGCGAGGCACGTCCTTATGGCTTCCCAGGAGGTCGACAGTCATCGGGTCTTCGTTGCCGAATTAAGCGCTGCAGGACAGGGCCCCTCTTTTCAGTGGCTGGAATCCTCGCCCAAAGATCCCGACACTTATCTGCACAAGACTGATGTAGCTACCTGTTACGTCGAGCGGAGCCGCCAGAACGGAACTCAAGGTTTCTCCCTGCTGGCCCTTGACGAGTCCGGAGCCCGCCTCACCGACCCAAATTCAGATTTCCTCAATGCTTTTGCGCAGGCCCATCCATTCAGTAGTGCGCTGGTCGTTTCCTTCGCTTTCGGTCACGAATGGCTGGGACGCATATTCCTGCTTGATCCCGCTCTAACGGGCGAAACCGAAGAAGAACTGCATTTCTTGCAGGAGTGGGTGCGGCAAGTTGGACCCGCAGTCTACAACGTACTCCTGTTACGTCGCTTGCGGTTGAGAGCTGGAGCGGTCGAGCGCGCCCGCTTTGCCCGCGAACTCCATGATGGCGCCGTCCAGTCTTTAATTGCGGTGGAAATGCAGGTCGATGTATTGCGCCGCCAGTCCGTCACCAAGCCCGAGATTCTGCCGGCCGAGTTGGATCGCATCCAGGGCCTGCTGCGTGAGGAGGTCCTGAAGCTCCGTGAACTCATGCAGCAGATGAAAACTCTGGATGTGGATGCCAAACGTCTCCCTGGGGTGATTCAGGACACCGTCGAACGCTTCCAGCGCGAGACCGGCATCTGCGCTCAATTCGTCTCCGAGCTTTCCGAATTGCAAATGCCCCAGCCCATTTGCCGTGAAGTCGCCCGCATCGTGCAAGAGGCGCTGGTAAATGTTCGCAAGCACAGCAATGCACGACAGGTGCTGGTCCGCTTGGGCATCACCGATGGCAACTGGAAGATGGAGATTGAGGACGATGGCCGCGGCTTTCCTTTTTCCGGCCGGCTCTCTCAGCGCGAGCTCGACAGTATGGGCAAGGGTCCTGCCGTCATCAAAGAACGTGTGCGCTTGATCGAAGGGGAACTCACGATAGAATCACATCCGGGGCAGGGATCGCGCTTGGAGATCATCGTTCCCCGACAAAAGGCAGCCGTGCATGGATAATCGAAGGATGCAAGCCATTCGCATCGTCATCGCCGACGACCACCCCATATTTCGCGACGGACTCCGCAGGCTTCTCGAAACCGAGCCAGATCTGAAAGTGATCGGCGAGGCTTGCGATGGCGCCGAGGCCGTGAAGTTTGCTCGACAGCTCAAGCCAGACATCCTCCTGCTCGACCTTGCCATGCCACGTCACCCCGGGCTGGAAGCCCTGCGCGAGATGAGTTCCGGCCAGGGCATGGGTGTACGAGTCATCTTGCTCACCGCTGCCGCGGAAAAAAATCAGATCGTCGAAGCTTTGCAACTCGGCGCGCGCGGCGTCGTCCTCAAAGACTCAGCCACTCAACTACTCCTGAAGGCCATTCACACCGTCATGTCGGGCGAGTATTGGGTCGGGCGGGAAAGCGTGTCCAATCTCGTGCAGTATCTACGTACGCTTATCCAGTCGTCCGGAGAGGAAGCCCGGCAGAAGAAATTCGGCCTCACTCCCCGCGAGCTGGAGATCGTTTCCGCTGTCGTCGCCGGTTACTCCAACAAGGAAATCGCCGAGTACTTCAAAATCAGCGAGGATACCGTCAAGCACCACCTCAGCAACATCTTCGACAAACTCGGCGTGTCCACCCGCCTGGAGCTGGCGTTGTTTGCCGTGAATCAATCTCTGCCTCTAAAGCCCATTTCGTAGCCAAGTTTCAAGAGGCGCAATCGACTTTGCTTCGTGCGCCCGACAACGCGTTCGGTGCCTTCGGATTCTAACCAGAAGCTGGACTTCGACGAGGTAGCAATGCCCCGCTTGCTCTCAGTAAATGTCGGTCTTCCCCGCGACGTGACATGGAACGGCAAAACTGTCCGCACCGCCGTCTGGAAATCTCCGGTCAGCGGACGGCGAATGGTGCGCAAGCTCGATATCGATGGCGATGCCCAAGGCGATCTCGCCGGTCACGGTGGGGAACACCGTGCTGTTTTTGTTTAGCCAAACGCGGGTGTCACTCTGGATCTTTGAGAGGAACGGGAGAATCCCCGGAGGCATTTTCCCCGACTACGAACTGCCCGAATCCACCGGCAAGGTGCGCAAGCTCAACGACCTACACGGCCATGATCCGCTAAGCCCCAGGCCCCTATGACCCTATGGCACTTTCGTGCTATTGCCTAACCCGTACGAGCCATTGCTGGTTTCAGCCCCGCCCACTAGCATCGAATCAACAGATCACAGTCTGGTGTATTGCTCTGTGGTTTGCATCGCGTAGTCTTACTTTCCCCCGCGGTGGTGATCTCGAGTCTTGGAGGCAAGCTGTGTTGTCCCTATATCGTCTCTGGTCGGAAGAAAGCGGTCAGGACGTTGCTGAATACGCGGTGATGCTGGCAGTCATTCTGGTCATTGTAGTGGGCACCATCCGCCTGATCGGTGGCAACGCCAATAACGTTTTCTCCTCGGTCGCCAGCTCGATCAGCCAATAGCGCATCCACCCCCCTTTTGCGCGCGTAAATCCGAGTGGCTTCCCAGGTCAATCCCCGTCGTAATTGAGTCGGATCGCCCCTCCGGCTAAAACCTTTCTCACGCCCCTGCGCGGTCATCCGGTTCGGCTTTCGTCGCGGCGCTTACTGTCACACACGAATCCCGTCAAGACCGCTACTATATAAGACGAAACATCCCCAAGCAGGCCGATCCAATGATTTCTCGCCACGTCATTTTCTGGGAAGTCGATACCCAAAGAGACTTCATGCTGCCAGGCGGCACGCTCTATGTTCCCGGAGCCGAAAAACTGCTGTCCAACATACGCAAGCTGACGCAGGCGGCGCGCGATGGCCGGGTGTTCCTCGTTTCTCATGGCTGCTTTCATACACCAGATGATCCTGAGTTCAAAGCCTTCCCGCCCCACTGTGTGAAAGGAACATCCGGCGCGGAATATGTCCCGGAAGCGCTGACCGACAAAGTGTTCCGCATTCCCAATGAGAAATCGGCTGCTTTGCCCGCCAACCTCTTTCAGTATCAGCAAGTTCTTCTGGAAAAGCAGACCCTCGATGTCTTTGAAAGCTGCCACGCAGACGCTCTTGTAAAATCTCTCCCTAAGGATGCCGAATTTGTAGTCTTTGGAGTGTTCACGGAGTACTGCGTTGCATTTGCCGCTAAAGGGCTACTGAAGCGTGGCCGCCGGGTTTCGGTCGTACAGGACGCCATCGAAACTTTGAAGCCGGAAGACGGTCAGAAGACCATTTCCGAGCTTCAGGCCCTCGGAGCCAGGTTCCTCACCACAGATCAAGCTCTGGCGCTGCTTAACCGCCACGATTGAACCTGATGCAGGCCGGGGACAGCGCATCCGTCTCACCAGCCGCGAGCCCGCGGCCGTACACAGCTTGACCGCTCCTCACGCCCACTGTTATTTTTCGGCTCTACACTTCGCAAT
This sequence comes from Terriglobales bacterium, assembly GCA_035623255.1. Lineage (GTDB taxonomy): Bacteria > Acidobacteriota > Terriglobia > Terriglobales > Acidobacteriaceae > JAFAGX01. The sequence continues at coordinate 33,116 of DASPTU010000096.1, forward strand.
TCAGGGGGCATCCGTCTGAGTCGGGCAGGGAAGAGGCGTCGAAGGAATGATCTTCCCTCCATGAATCGTAGCCGGCGTGAATTTCTGGCGAGATTCTGCCAGGGCGCAGGCGCAGCCCTGATTCCCGCAGGTCTGTGGCGATTCCCTTACTTCTTCGGTTCCTCAACCAGCCTCACAACCGATCCTGAATTCCATCTCCACCCGCACTATCGAAGCCAGATCCCGCTTGATGCGGCGCTGCTGCAAGTTCAGACGGGCCGGGATGCATTCCTCAGCGAGAAATATGCCGATCAGGTGGCGAGCATTCTGGCCGAATGGAGCTCGGCGTTATTGCAATCTCCCCAAAATGTCCGGGCGATTGAGAAGGTGCTCGCGCCTGACTTCGCGGGAGTTGCTTTGCAGCCAGTTGAGTCGAAGCCCCTGCGCTCAGGATTGATTCAGGTTCACCGAAACAACTTCCCAGTCGAAACCATTCTGGGTTCCGGCGCATTCCTGCAAGAACTAGATAGCGCGCTGCGCACGTTTTCCCAGATCAAGACTGCCGAACTCCAGGTCACTGGAATCGAGATTATTGGCGGCGATGTCGATGCAAAACAGGGTCTGCGGACCCGTGTTCGCTACGAGCTGGCCGGCTCCGGTAATGACTTCTACCGTGAACAGCGTGTCGGCAATTGGGACTTCGAATGGAAGAAGGTTGACTCCGGCGAACTCCGATTGCAATCCTGGAGGGCTCTCGACGAAACCCAAAGCCGTTGCTCTGCTCCTGTCTTTGTCGACATCACCTTAAACGCTCTCGGTAAGAATCCCTCCTACTCTGCGCAATTACAACACGGGGCCGACTACTGGCGCACCCTTCTCGACGCAGCTTGTGGCATCGACATCTACGGCCATAACGGTGTCTCGGTCGGCGACATCGACAACGATGGTTATGATGATCTCTATATTTGCCAGCCCGCCGGCCTTCCCAACCGGCTTTTCCGAAACCGCGGCGACGGGACCTTCGAGGACATCACCGAATCATCTGGAGTTGGAGTTCTTGAGAACACAGCTTGTGCCCTGTTTGCCGACATCGACAACGACGGCCGCCAGGACCTGATTGTCGTGCGATCCGATGGTCCCGCACTGTTCCTTAACCAGGGCGACGGCAAGTTTCGTCAGCGGTCCGGTGCATTCAAATTCGCGACTCGTCCCCAGGGCACTTTTACCGGCGCAGCCATTGCTGATTACGACCGCGACGGCTGGCTCGACGTTTATTTTTGCTTGTACACCTATTACCAGGGAACCGATCAGTACAAATATCCCTCGCCCTACTACGACGCGGAAAATGGTCCTCCCAATTTCTTGATGCGCAACAATCGCGACACAACATTTCGCGATGTCACCGCCGAAACCGGGCTCAATCAGAACAACACTCGCTACAGTTTTTGCTGCGGCTGGAACGACTACAACAACGATGGCTGGCCCGATCTCTATGTCGTAAACGATTTCGGCCGCAAGAATCTTTATCGCAACAATGGAAATGGCACTTTCACTGACGTAGCGGACCAGTTAGGGGTGGAAGACATTGGCGCCGGAATGAGCGTCTGCTGGTTTGATTATGACAACGACGGCGCCGAAGACCTTTACGTCGCCAACATGTGGACCGCGCCCGGTGAACGCATTTCCGCCCAGGATATCTTCCAGAAGGCCGCGCCTGAAAACGTGCGGACTTTGTATCGCAAACATGCCATGGGCAATTCGCTTTTTCGAAATACTAACGGCACATTTCAGGATTCAACGCACTCAACGGGAGTGGGGGTAGGTCGATGGGCGTGGTCAAGCGATGCATGGGATTTTGATCATGACGGTTTCGCCGACCTCTATATCACCAACGGCATGGTCTCTGGCCTTACGAAAGACGACTTGAATAGCTTTTTCTGGCGGCAAGTAGTCGCGAATTCACCCAACGACTCCCGGCCTTCTCACAATTACGAACAGGGATGGAATGCGATCAACGAGTTCATCCGTTCTGACGGCACCTGGAGCGGTTACGAGCGCAACATTTTCTACGCCAACAATCGCGATGGAACATTTTCTGATGTTTCCGGAGCAATCGGCGTTGACTTTCTCGAAGATGGCCGCTCCTTCGCTCTAGCCGATTTCGACCAGGATGGCCGCCTGGAAGTTTTCCTGAAAAATCGCAACGGTCCACAGCTGCGTATTCTGAAAAATGTCTTGGACAATCTGCCGCCGTCCGTGGCTTTTCGCCTGCGCGGCACAAAGAGCAATCGCGACGCGATCGGAGCCGTCGTTACCATCACGACTGAAGTCGGCCGGCAAAAGCGTTGGTTGCAAGCCGGATCAGGATTCCTCTCCCAGCACAGCAAGGAAATTCTTTTCGGGCTCGGAGGAGCCAAAGGCCCCCTCCGAGCGACCATTTGTTGGCCAAGCGGCTTGGTGCAGGAAATCGAAAACGTTCCGCCCAATCACCGGATCTGGGTGGAAGAAGGATCGGAGCCCTCACGGATAGAAGCATTTCGTACGGAACAGCACTTCCGCGCGGAATCGACAGGTGCTGCACCCGAGGATCGAGCGGGCCGTCAACCGGAGGCGTTCCCGACTGGCGTTGAGACCTGGCTGCTAGCGCCAGTCGCCGCGCCGGACTTTTTGCTTCCTGATCTGTCTGGGCGAACCCAGTCGTTATCTGTTCTTCGTGGCAAGCCGGTCTTGCTCACATTCTGGACAACGGAATCCCCAGCTTGCATCGAGACCGTTAAACTTCTAAATCACCTGCCACGAACGCTGCAGCTGCTCACACTAAACCTTGCCGATCCGGCAAGTCCGCAAACCATACAGGAGTTGGCACACCACGAAAATCTCTCTTTTCCTATTCTTCGTGGATCCGACGATGTGGCCGCCATCTACAACATTCTTTATCGGTATCTCTTTGATCGCCATCGCGACCTTACTCTGCCCACATCATTTCTGATTGGCAGTGATGGCGATATTGTGAAGGTCTACCAGGGGCCGATAGACCTGCCGCAGGTTGAACAAGATTTCCGGCACATTCCACGAACTGAGGCCGAACGATTGGCGAAGGCTCTGCCCTTCCCCGGGGTAACCGATGCCAAAGAGTTTCAGCGCAACTATCTTTCCTATGGATCGGTTTTCTATCAACGTGGCTACTACGATCAGGCCGGGGTATGGTTCCAACGCGCTCTGCGCGACGATCCGTCCAGCGCCGAAGCTCTCTACGGCCTGGGCAGCGTCTATCTGCAAGAGCAGAAAGCGTCTGAAGCGCGAGATTGTTTTCAACAGGCCACCAAACTGCACGCAGCGTATCCCGATACTCTCCCCAATGCCTGGAACAATCTCGGCCTTCTCGAAACCCGCGAAGGCCGGATGAGCGACGCCGTTCCCTATTTCGAAAAAGCTCTCCAGCTCAGCCCTGACCACCTGATTGCTCTCGAAAACCTCGGCAACGCTTATCGCCAGCTAAAACAATGGGAGGATGCCCGCAAAATTCTGGAGCATGCAGTCGAAGTCGGACCACAGGATTCTGAAGCGAGTTACAGCTTGGCCATGGTTTACGCGCAATTCAATGATACTGAGCGCGCCCACGAATATTTGCAGCGCGCTTTGAAGCTTCGTCCGGACTATCCAGAAGCGCTCAACAACCTGGGCGTCCTCTATTTGCGTACCCAGCGGCGGGATCAGGCAGTCGCCAGTTTTGAAGAATGCATTCGCGTGGCGCCCAGCTTCGATCAAGCGTATCTGAACCTTGCGCGCGTTTATCTGCTCGAAGGCGCTCCTGACAAAGCACGTGCCGTCCTTCTGGATCTTCTTAGACAACGTCCAGGCCACGCGCAAGCACAAGAAATGTTGGACGAACTAACGCGCTGAGGGCGGCTTCGCCGTCGCCGCGGTCAACAACTGCACAAACATCCTATAAAACTTCTCGCTGTCCAGCTCGTCCTGAATGTCGGCCGTTTTTACCTCAAGCTTCGGCCGGTCCCGATCGCTCCAGCTCAACGTATTGCCGTAGTTAGCGCCGTGATCGATATCAACATCGATGAACCTGGTTTCCTTTCTGGTGATGATGCTCGGATCTAGCCAGGCTGCCGCAGCCAGCTCATCCCACAGGTAGTTGTTTTCATGCAGTCGCGCGTACTGGCCTATATAGCGCGCCGCGGGCGAGTCGCCCGCCTTAATCCGGTTCACGAGATCAGTATTAAAGCCCGTCTTCACTGAGATATCCACGGGCGTACAGACAATTCTCTTCCACCCGGCATGCAGCGCAATGTGAGCCGCTTCGGGGTCGAACCAAAGGTTGAATTCGCGCCGGGGAGTATTTACGAACTCAGGATCGCTGGTTTGCGGATTGAAACTTGCCCCCATAAATACAAGTTCTTTGGCTAAACCCGAAAATTCCGGATCGATCGAGATCGCCAGGGCCAAGTTGGTCATCGGGCCACCCTCATAAATGGTGATCTCATGCGGAAATTTGTGGACCATGCGAATCATGAAGTGGGCAGCATCCTCATCGAGTGCCTTGGTCGTAGGCTTGCCTTCCGGCATGTCTCCCAGTTCATCCGCCGGATGGTAGAAGCGTGGCGTCCAGGCTCCCAGCCAAAGAAAAAAACCGTATTGTTGCTCCCAAAGCTCGGTTTCCTCTTTGCGCCGTACCAGCGGATATTCGGCCCCGGCCACGACCGGAATATCGGTTCGCCCAATGAGCTCGAGCATACGCAATGTGTGCGCTACCTCAGCTTTCAGCCACTGGTCTCCTGTCACCATGGTGAGTCCCAACACCTCAGTTTCAGGAGATTGAATTAACAAAAGCATTGACTGCTGGTCTGTTCCGCCTGGCCCGGCTCCGTCCTGATCAATAATGATCTTGCGTTTCTCCTGTGGCCAGCAGGTGAGCGAGGCGAACAGGAATGCTGCCATCAACCCGAGTCGCTTAACTTTGATCTTCACGTTATCTCTTATTAACGCCCATTTTCCATGGCCCGGCGTCGTAGAAGCGGTGCGAACCGGTCGGACTTGATCGCGCTCTAAGAACTTTTCCTGGATTCGCCGTAATTTCTATACGAACGTCTCCGATTTGTACAGTCAGCTAAGCTGCTGACTCGCATAGAACTTGATTTGAAGTGGAAAGGCTCTTGGATTCCAACAAGGAATAGGTTATCTTGGCCGACGCGAAAGTGCTGGCTTCGAGACAACCCGACAGCACATTTCATGCATAATTCCGTAGCTGCGCCGGGGTGGCCGAAAATCGGGGGCGCCGCATCTCGGAAATGGACCAGCCATGAAACCTCCTCTTTGCCTTACGACGTTGCTTCTGACCCTGTATATCTGTTTTGCTGCGCTCTCTCCCCTTTACGGGCAAGACACTACTCAACCCGCCAGTGCAGGTCAAACGTCTTCGCCGGCCGCAGCTTCCATGGATGGTTCCACTATCACGATTCCCGGCCCCCTTCGCTCGTTCCTCCGCATGGCGGGTATCAGCCAGAAGGTGACGCAAGAGGAAGTTGTTGCCTTACTGGCTCGTAACGTCTTCTCGCAGGGATATGAAGGCTCGCCAACAAAGGGTCGCCCCACGGAATTCCTGATCCTTTTGATGCGCTACGTGCAGCAGGCGCGAGAGTTGGCAAGTCTGGCGGGCTCTGATCATGTGATTCGCGTGTCCGGTTGCGCTGATGTCCGCCAGTTACTGCGGATTATAGGCTACCGCGTTCGCCAGGATTGCGGCAAGAGCAGCACCTCACTGGTGACTTCGGACCCGGAGCGGGCCTTTCTCACCATCGATTCCGGTTTCCCTTTACCCGACCTCGAAGAAACGCTGCAAGGTAGCAAGTCTTTTGCTTACCCGTTCCCGTCCTCCGTCGTGCCGATCCTTTTCACTGAGCATGACTGGATGACCGCGGACACAGAGGCTAGCGATAGCCAGGATCTGCTCGACAAGCTTCTACGGGACCCTCTCTTGGCTCGCCTTTACTGGGCTTTGGATCGACAGGAGGCGGAAACCCGCAATTTCCTTCGGCAGTCTCCCGGTCTCAAGGCTTTGCTTCCCGATGCAGCGGTGCTCGACTTTTATGGAAGCGAATTCCAGATTCGCGGTGACCGTGTGTTGGTGCCAGGCGGCACTGCGGCTGAATCTTCATGGAAACCCCTGGTCGGCGAAAGTCCCGATTCCCCGGGTCAATTCGCGCTCCGCCTGCTGGCGAAGGACAAGGGATGGTTGGCCGCTTATTATGATGGTATTGCTCGCGTCAATGAGACGCGCCAGGCGTATTTTACCGACACTCATCGGCTGCGGCGATGCTATGAAGCGCTTCACGGCCCAGAGCTTGCCATTGATGCGGCTCGACCGGTCTTCCGCCCTGCTCCGGGTCTCCTCCTCCTGCTCACTCGTCTGCAATGGGAATCAAACGGCGACCCTTTTTTGCCAGGAGGGTTGGATGCCTGGAAGCAGATCTTCCGCCAGAAGACGGACTCCAAGTTCCTGAAGGAATGGGGGAAACGCGCAACTCACTGGAATCGCCCCGAGCAGGTTCTCGAAGGACTTTTCGCCGTCTCCAGGCTGGAAACCGATTCCGGGCCTCTCCAGATCTACTTGACCATGAGCGAACTGGACAGCAAACGGTCTCAGCGTCTCAGCGCCCAGACCGTGCTTCTACTGGCGGGTAAGTTTCCGCAGTTCAGCAATCAATATTTGACCCTGTCTGAATTTCCCACGCTAAACGAAGCCTCGATAGCTGCGTTCGTAGATGCCGCCGAAGCGGTGAACAAAATTCCCAATCACACATTGCGTGGCAATGCCATGGGCGTCTTTCAGGCCAGCATCGGGCTCTGGCAAATCCTTGCGCGCCAGGGACAGATTTCCACTTCTCAGCTGAATGATTCCTGGCAGAGCGTGGTCAAGCCGTTTGCCGGAGTCCATTCTGAGTCCCAGCTGTTTGATGCCGGTAAGCACTCCCTTCGCGAGTTGATGACCGCCGCTACGGGCAAGCCCGAAGTCTCTGAGGACGAACTGATCGACGCGCTCGCCGGCCCCCAACAGTCCACCCCGGAAGGGGAACGGGTGCACGAACAGCTCGCTGATCGCATTCGATCAGTCATGGAGTCTCAACGTCTTGTCTCTCTCGACACTATGCTGACTCTGGGTGACGGGCTCAACGAGATGGCCAGGAACAATGCGCGCGGTGAGCCGCTGATTCCCCTGGCGCGTGAACTGTCGGAATTCGAGATGCCGCGGCCCATCTTTACCAGTAGCGAGAGAACGCAATGGGCGGCGGGCATCTACAACAACCGTCACACTGAACTGCAGATGAAAACTGATCTGACGAAGGTGATCAAGACACCGGCCTCTCCCGAGCAACTGGAGCAGGCGCGCGGGCAGATCGCCCCATTCTTGCGGGACACTCTCGTGGGCTTGAACTATGCCTATTACGAGCCCCCTGGCGCCCAGGTTCTGCGTAACAATCCACTTCTTGTACGCTCTCACGATTTTTCCGGCGACACAGTAGCCGGCGTGGAACAGGTCTGGCAAGCCCCTCTCGTTTTTGGCGAAGGTACTCCGGCTGGCGGTGGCGCGCATCTGGTAGGTTCTTTGGCCGATCTGCCGTACGTCTTGGCATCGGTTGAACAGGATTTCATTGGACCCGAGAATGTCCAGGCTCTGATCTGGAGAGAGTTGGTTCCCGGCCTCTTGGTCAGTGCCACCCTGCCTCGTTGGTGGGAGATCAGCCGCAACGAGGTTCATGCCGTCACCCTGTATCAGCGCGCGGGAGAAGAACTTCTCCACGCATCAGCACAAGACAAAGATCTGCGCGATAAGGTCCTGACCATTCTTTCTGACCGAATGCTCCCCGGAACACTCGATCAGGTCGAACAGGACGTTCGGAAAGGCACCTTCGACGAAATAACTCCTGCCGATACTTTCTACCTGACCGCTGAGTTTCTCCGGAAGTATCCAGCCCAGACTGCAGCCTGGGGTCCATCTGGTCATGAGTTGCAGGAATTGTCGCGACAGCACCCTGACGAGGTTAGTTGGGATCGGCTCTCGCGAGACTTCGGAGTACCGCATCCCATTTTGGCTCAGACATATTCCCGCGAACTGCTCAACGTCAAGCCCTTTCCCGCGTTCGAAGGTTACTCCAGCCGCCTTCTGGCGGAAACCTGGGATTCCAATAATTTGTATTGGGCTCGTTTGGCGGACGAAATGAATTATTCGCCAGTCGATCTCAACCTTTTGGCGCCACAACTGACCCGCCGCATGGTCGAGAAGATTTTTGCCACCGACTTTGAGGACTGGGAGGCGATACTTCGCGCCATGCGGGAGACTGGCGAAGAGTTTCGCCAAGGCAAGAACGCGACAATTGCCCTAACCAGTGCAGTGACCCATTAAATCGGAGTCTCGTCATTATGGATCAGTCAAGTCAACGCGCATCGGGCCAGAAGTACAGCAAGGCTCTGTGGTACTTCTCTCTGTCTTGTGGACTGCTTCTTTTGTGCGGCTCCGCAACTCACGCTCAGAAAAAGGAAGAACCCCATATTCACGTGACCGTGGACCTGGTGCAGCTGAATGTCGCGGTCACAGACAACAAGGGCAATTACATCACCGGCCTGCGTCCCAGGGACTTCCTGGTCATCGAGGACGGCATTCCACAGAAACTAGCAACGTTTTCTGAAGGAAACGAACCTACCCGTCGTGTGGCCGATATCGTGACACCAGATAGCCAGCAGGCAGAGACCCCGGTAGAAAGTCCTGATCTCCCGGCGCAAGTTTCAGGCCAGACTCTCGGCTCGATCGTAAGCGGGGCGAGCGTCTTCATTCTGTTCGATACCAGTAACTACATGTACCGCGGCTTTGTTTTCGCCCAGGATGCGATTGCAGATTTCGTTCGCTCCCTCGAAAGTGCAGACAAGGTCGCATTCTATTCGTACAGCCGGAATCTCTCGCGCGGGTCTGCGCTCACCGCTGACCGCTCCCAGGTTCTGCGCGGTGTGAGAACGACGGTTGCGGGTGATGACGCGGCGCTCTACAACTGTCTGCTGCTTACCGTCAAAGATGCGTCGCAATATACCGGCCGGAAAGTGATCGTAGTTTTTTCTAACGGTCCAGACAACGCCAGCATGGTGCCCCCTGAGGACGTCGCCGAACTGGCCCAGTCGACCGGAATACCGATTTATATGATCAGTACGCAGCAGGCCAGAATAGAGCCGGTTTCGACTGCGGTATTTGAGCGGATGACCGCAGCGACCGGTGGCAAGGCTTATTTTGCCAAGGATTGGAAAGAAGAAAAGCGCGCCTTTGCCTCCATCCGGGATGACTTGGCACACCTGTACGCGCTCAGTTACTACCCCCAGCCGAATCCGAATCTGGGCTGGCGCAGCATTACCGTGAAGCTTGCGGGCGAACGTCTCAAGAGCTATCACATTCGCACCCGAAACGGCTATCGACCTCAGCCGCCACGCCTCAACACGGCTGGGAGTGACGCGGCCTCGCTATCGGTGTCGGCTCCCCAGTAACTTGACAAGCGACCCAAACAGGCACAGACTTCCTACCTTAAAAGGGCCAGTATTCGGTCCCCGTCGTAGGAGGAAGGCTATGAGTCAGCTGCTTCGTAATTTCTGGTTACACGAAGAGGGCCAGGACATCGCTGAGTACGCAGTGATGTTGGCTGTCATCCTCGTGCTGGTGGTGGGTACCATCAGGCTGATCGGCGGCAACGCTAACAACGTCTTTTCTGCTACGGCGAGTTCCATCGGCCAATAACCCCCCTGGTTCAACAGGCATCTTCGGGCCTGCGTTGGAGTGCCTTTCTTTCATCTCTTGTAATACCACCCCCAGCGCCTGGCAATTAACCGTTTCTGTGCCTCTGTGACCACAATCACCGCTTGGCCCGCCGCCTCTCACTTATAAGAAGGGCAGTGCCAGAAGAACAGGATCACCGCGTCAATCCCTGGGTAGTGACTCTCTCCGTGATGCTCGCTACGTTCATGGAAATTCTTGACACCACGGTGGTCAATGTCTCTATTCCTCATATCGCGGGAAATCTCGCCGCCTCAGTCGAGGAGGGCACCTGGGTTGTAACTTCGTACCTGGTTTCAAACGCCATCATTCTGCCCATGTCGGGCTGGCTCGCCAACTACATGGGCCGGAAGAAGCTTCTGCTGACGTGCGTCGCTGGGTTCACGGCCACGTCGTTATGTTGCGGCCTGGCCACGAGCCTGCCCTCTTTGATTTTCTTTCGCGTGCTTCAGGGCCTTACTGGAGGCGGATTGCAACCTCTAGCCCAAGCCATTCTGCTCGAAACATTTCCCGAGAGAAAGCACGGTCAGGCCATGGCGGCATACGGTATCGGAATTCTCTTGGCGCCGATCCTGGGCCCGACTCTCGGCGGTTGGATTACCGACAACTACACGTGGCGATGGATTTTCTACCTGAACCTGCCAGTCGGTGTCTTTTCCTTGTTCATGATGAACCGCTTTGTCTTCGATCCACCATACATCCGACGCGCCGAAGGCCGGGTCGATCTCTGGGGCATCGGCTTTCTCGCCTTGGGTTTCGGCACGTTACAAGTTGTGCTCGACACGGGCCAGCGCAAAGACTGGTTTGCATCCAGCTACATTCGATTTTTCGCCACTCTGTGCGTGATCGGACTGGTGTCGCTCGTTGTCCGGGAGTTACACACAGAAAAACCCGTGGTCGATTTGCGCGCTCTTGCCAGTCGCTCCTTCAGCGCCGGAGTCTTTCTCATCAGCATGCTCGGCTTCGTTCTTTACGCCAGTCTCGTGCTGCTCCCCATTTACTTGCAGACCCTGCTCGGGTATCCAGCTTTGAACGCCGGGCTTGCCCTCTCGCCGCGCGGGGCTGGTTCGCTGCTCACCACACCCTTGGCAGGATATTTAACCGGGAAGATTGACCCGCGCAGGTTGGTGATGTTCGGCCTTGTGCTCGGTGCCCTGACAATGTTCAGTCTTTCCGGGCTTAACTTGAACGCCGGCTACTGGGACATCCTGTGGCCACAAGTCCTTCAGGGTATTGCGCTGAGCTTTCTTTTTATCCCGCTGATGGCACTCAGCATGTCGGGAATTCCCAAAGAAAAAATGGGAAACGCAACCAGTATTTTTAACCTCATGAGAAACATCGGGGGCAGCTTCGGAATTGCCAGCATGACCACATTCCTGGTCCGCCGCTCCCAGATGCATCAAAACCACCTCGTCTCCAGGATCGCCGTGGGTGACCTGACCACCAGAAAGATGCTCCAAGGCATGCAAGCCTGGTTTCACTTACGTGGTTTTGACAATTACACTGCATCACGCAAAGCGCTGGGTGCGATTTATGGAATGGTGCAAGCCCATGCCTCCATGCTCTCTTTCGTTGAGGCATTCTGGGTGATGGGGGTCATGTTTCTGTGCATGTTGCCGTTAGTCCTGCTGCTTCGAAATCCGCGACCTGAGCGGCAACCGGTTCCTCCTCCCCGCCTGCTGACGAAGGTCGAGGTTCCTTTGCCCGACACCGAGGAAGAGATGGCGCATAGTTCCTCGTTTTCACCCTGAGCGGCCTTAGAGCGAGATCCAGACATGTGTATCCGACTAAGACTGCCGCGCGTCTCGCCTTACCAACGCGGCGTCCAGAAAGAAACCCAGTCCAAGCGTCAGTGGAATTACTCCGAACGCTGCCGCTACCCACGCGTTTTCTTCAACCCTCGCGATCAACGCGAACGTGATCATATAGCCAAGCGCCACCGCAGTTAGCAAAATCCCCCAGCGCCGGGCTTGGGCTGCCGGCGAAAGCTCCGGTTGTAGCCCGATGTCAACGCCCCGCGCGAGTGCCGCAAGCCGCTCCTCGGTTCGCAGCTTCCGCACGCGGTAATACGTGTACATGCCGGCCACTGGAATGCCGAAGATCATGACTACCGCTACCAAACCTGTAAGGTCATCCATAGTCTCACCTTGTCTGGCACGCCCTTCGTGCCTCGCCATTCCCAGCTACGCAAACCGCTCGACGAAAGTTCCACCAACCCGCCCCAAAGTGGTACCATCGCGCGTCATGGAAATGAAGCGCCCCTTCCTATTGATGAGCTGCTTTCTTTGCCTCGCGGCCATTCCTATCGCTAGATCGCAATCCACAACCAATCTCCAGATCACGCTTCTCCACGCCGCTCGCCTATTGGACATCGAAAGCGGAAAAATCATTTCACCGGGTGAAGTTTTGGTGGCAGGAGAGCGAATCGCGGACGCCGGTTCCTCCGTGAAACACCCCGCGGGAGCGCAAACGATCGACCTCGGCGACACAACCCTGATGCCCGGCCTAATTGACGCGCACATACACTTGTTTCTTCATCCCGGCGCCGAGGACTTGCAAACCGTCGAAGAATCCATCCCGCAGCGGACGATCACCGCGCTTCTCGCCGCCCGCGATGACCTGATGGCGGGATTTACCGCAGAGCGGGACATGGGTACTGAAGGCGCCGGCTCAGCTGACACTGCAGTTCGCAATGTCATCGATCAGGGTTTGGCGCCCGGTCCACGCCTTCGCATCAGCGGTAATGCCATCGACATCCTTGGAGGACACGAGGATGCCATTCATTACAATCCGGCGCAGCACGTTCTTTCCAACGCCACTTACGCCAACAACACGAACGAAATCATTGAAGCCATCCGTCAGCAATTCAAGGAGGGCGCCGACTTTATCAAGATGTACGAAACCGGCCCCGACTCCGTTCACGATGGCAAGCTTTCCACCCCTTACCAATACACTGAGGCGGAGCTGGCCGCCGCTGTGCAAGAGACTGCGCGTGTAGGGAAACGCGTCGCAGTCCACGCCACGGGAGAACCCGGGGCTCTCTATGCCGCAAACGCCGGAGTCGTATCCATCGATCATGCCGTTCAACTCGGCGATGACACCATGCGCATCATGCGCGAAAAGCAGATCTTCGCCGTTCCTACCCTCACCATCTTCGAATATTTTGCAGATCATGCAGCCTCACCCGCGGCCGCTGCTCACGAACGTGCTTTGTTTGATCTACATATGAAGGAAATTCCGAAGCAGCTTGCTGCTGGTGTGCCGATGGCACTCGGCTCTGATGTCGGGCCTTTTCCCCATGGAACTCAGGCGCGCGAATTTGTCCTGATGGTCCAGGCCGGAATGAAGCCGCTCGCTGCTTTGCAGGCCGATCTGCTCAATGGCGCGAAACTGCTGGGCTGGGAAGGCCAGATCGGTAATCTGAAGCCAGGTTATTTCGCCGACATCATCGCCGTACCCGGCGATCCCATGAAAGATATTAGCGTCCTGCAGAATGTCAGATTTGTCATGAAAAATGGCATCGTCTACAAGAAATGAATCCTTACGATCATCCCAACCCTGCAGAACCCAGGAGGTCTGTTTGAAGCTAATTCGTCTTTTCATTCCATCATTTGCAATCGTCGGGATCAGTTTTTTCGCAGCTGCCCAATCGACTCCCAACACCGAGTCGCCGCGCCTCGCCGGTTACACAGCTAAGTCTTCTGCCGCAGAACGCGCCTGGGAGAAGAAGCTTCAGGACGGGATCATCGCAGGCAATCTGCGTGCCAGCATGCAGCACCTTACTGCGCGTCCGCACCATGTCGGATCGCCCTACGATCAGGAAAACTCGCAATGGATCTTGACAAAATTCAAACAAGCCGGGTTTGACGCCCACATCGAGACCTTTCAGGTTCTTTTCCCCACGCCCAAAGAGCGCATCGTCGAACTGGTCGAGCCGACCAAATTTCGCGCCAAGCTGCAGGAACCCGTTCTGGAGGTGGATCCAACTTCGAACCAGACCGCCGAGCAGCTGCCCACTTACAACGCCTACTCCATTGATGGCGATGTGACCGCGCAGCTCATCTACGTGAACTACGGTAATCGCGAAGACTATGAACAGCTCGATCGCCTTGGAATTTCCGTCACCGGTGCTATCGTGATCGCGCGTTACGGCGAAGGTTGGAGAGGCATCAAGCCGAAAGTCGCCGCCGAGCACGGCGCCCTCGGCTGCATCATTTATTCCGATCCGAAGGACGACGGCTACTTCGAGGGCGACGAATATCCCAAAGGCGGATGGCGCCCCAGGGAAGGTGTACAGCGTGGCAGTGTCATGGATACCGACTATCCCGGTGATCCGCTAACCCCCGGCGTTGGTGCCACCGCAGATGCCAAACGCCTCTCCGTCAAGGAAGCCAGAACCATCACCAAAATTCCAGTGCTTCCGATCTCGTGGGGGGATGCGGAGCCGCTTCTTTCCGCCTTGCAAGGCCCGGTTGCTCCCGAGGCCTGGCGGGGTGGCTTGCCCATCACCTACCACGTCGGCCCCGGGCCGGCAAAAGTGCATTTGAAAATCACATCGAACTGGGATTTGAAGCCGGTGAACGATGTAATCGCAACCATGCGTGGTTCGGACGTGCCCGATGAGTGGATCATTCGCGGCAATCATTACGACGCCTGGGTAAACGGTGCCGACGACCCCATCTCCGGCATGGTCACACTTCTCGAAGAAACGCGCATGCTTGGCGAACTGCACAAGCAAGGCTGGAATCCCCGGCGCACGATCATTTACTGCGCCTGGGACGGCGAGGAGCCCGGCCTCCTCGGTTCCACCGAATGGGTCGAGACTCACCAGGACGAGCTGCAAAAACACGCGGTCGCCTATATCAACTCTGACAGCAACGGCCGGGGCTACCTCTACTCTGGCGGAACGCACGATTTGCAACACTTCATCAACGACATAGCCGGTGATATACAGGATCCCGAGAAACATATCTCTGTGCAGCAGCGCGTCCGGCTTCGCCAGATCAGCAGAACTTCCAACGCCGAAGACCGAACGGAGATTCGCAAGAGTCCTGATTTCAGAATCAGCGCGCTCGGCGACGGGTCTGATTACACCGCCTTCCAGGATCACGCCGGTATTTCGTCTTTGAACATCGGCTACGGCGGCGAGGCTGACGCCGACGCCTACCACTCCATTTACGACGATTTCTATTGGTACACGCATTTTATGGACACGGATTTTTCCTACGGCCGTGCGCTCGCGCAAACCGGTGGCACTGCGATGCTGCGTCTGGCTGATGCCGACATCATTCCTTACGAATACACCGGCGAGGCGGACACGATCGGCAGATTCGTCAAGGAATTGCAGAAGCTGCTCAAAGACAAGCAGGACGAGATCACCGAGCGCAATCTCGAACTGAAAGAAGGTGTGTTCACCGCGACTTTCGATCCTCGCAAAACCTACGTCCCTCCCCCAATGAAACCAGTTCCACCATTCGTGAACTTCGCGCCTCTGCAGAACGGAGTAGAGGCAATCAAGAGAAGCGCCGAACGCTATCAGGCAGCTTTTGCCAAGTGGCAGGCGGGCGGAACTGAGTTGCCGGCCCAGGCGGAATCCGCTGTAAACACAGATCTAATGCAAATCCCGCGAACATTTTTGACTGAGCGCGGTCTGCCCGAGCGCCCGTGGTTCAAGAATCAGGTCTACGCTCCGGGCGCCTACACCGGGTACGGGGCAAAGCCGATCGCCGCCGTTCGCGAGTACATGGACCAGGAAAAATGGAAAGAAGCCGAGGCGCAGGTTCCGATGGTTGGCCAAGTCCTTGAGAATGTCGCCGCGGCCATCTCCAAAGCTGCCGACGACCTGGAGAAAGCCGAAGGCCGCTAAATATCCCAGGGGTTGCCCCCACCCTTCGCGCTTTTCGAAGGGTGGACTGGCTCCATCAGGGCGTTGTCTATTCTTCGTCCCCTTGCTCCGCCGCTGAAGCCGGATTCGCTTCCGCTCGCACCTCCGGCAAGCCTGAACCGCGCAGCGCATTGTTCAATGCGGGCAGATCAGTGGCTTTGAACGAATCCCATTCTTTCTTTACTGTCGCCCAATCCTGCTCGACCGTCTTGGTCCCCTCAACCTCGGCAACCGTCGGAGTCGCATCAGCTCTGTAGACGTCCGCATATAGCGTGCTGGCCGCGTCGTTCACAGTCTTAAGTGTCAGTTCAGCTGTTGCAGGCAAGGCTTGCCCGGATCCTTCGGTGAGCGCCTTGAACTTCCTCTTGAATGCCTCAATCGCTTCCGCCGCTGCTCCGGTTGCGCTGAGCTTTTCAACCTGCTCGCTAATCGAACGCGCCTCGATCCTTGCCTCCGACGAGGATGTCAGCAACGATGACAATCGAATTTCCAACTCGAACATCTGCTGCAGACCCGCCGCAGGTGTTTTCACCCGCGGATCCATCTTTACCGTCAACGGCGCGGTGTAAGTCTGTCCATTTACCGTAAGCCGGATCGTGTAAGTTCCCGGCAAAGCATGGGGGCCTTGTGGCTGCCGTGGCGTGTCGTGCGGGACCGCTGAAATCGGATACGGATGCCGCGTCGCGGTTGGCGCCGGATAGAGCAAGTCCCAAACCCAGCGATGCATCCCCACCGTGGTCCGCAAAATCTGTGGCATTTTCACCCAGTAGACCGGAATCAATTGCTTTTCCAGTTCCGGCTGCGTGATTTCCGGTTTGTCCTCACTCGAATATCGCCGCACTGACTTTCCTTGAGCGTCGAGCACTTCGATCGCGACCGGGCCAGAGGCCTGTTTTCCGAGATAGTAGTCGATTACGGCCCCGTGCGGCGGATTCTCCGCCATCGGTTCGTCTGGAGGAATTGGCGTATCCGGCCATGTGCTTTGCCGAACGCGATATGCCAATCCCGGTTTGAACAAAACCGCGTCTGAACCTGCAGTCGCTTCAGCGATCTGCCGCAACGGCGTGATGTCATCGAGAATCCAGAACGCGCGGCCGTGTGTGCCTACGATCAAATCGTCGTCATGTATCCACAAATCCCGCATGGAAGTGTGTGGCAGATTGAGTTGCAGCGACTGCCAGTGATCGCCGTCGTCAAACGAAACCCACACGGCATTTTCAGTTCCGGCAAACAACAGTCCTTTTCGAACCGGATCTTCGCGAACTGTGTCGGCCGGGCCTTCCGGCAATCCACTGACAATTAAGTGCCAGGTTTTGCCGCCATCGTGTGTGCGATAAATGTAAGGATGGAGATCATCAATGCGGAACCGGCTTACAGAGGCATACGCCGACTGATCATCGTAGTGCGAGGCCTCGATCTGTGTTACTTTGCTCCACGGCGTTAACTCCGGCGGTGTGATGTTGCTCCAATTTTTCCCGCCATCTCGCGTAATCCAGATCAGACCGTCATCGGTTCCCGCCCAGATCGTGCTTGTATTCTTGAACGATGGCGCAAGAGAGTAAATCACCCCTCGTTGCTTTGCCGCGTCTTGATTCTTGGAGAGCAGGGAACCGATGCTTGGCGGGACCCCCGGGTCGGGGCGAGTGAGATCAGGGCTGATCGTCTGCCACGAATTTCCACCATCCGTCGTTTTGAATAGAACATTGGTTGCGTAATACAGAGTATGCGGATCGACCTGCGAGAACATCACCGGTTCGGTCCGGTTCGCCCGATACTTGCCGTTGCGCACCGGAATCGGCGTGACGTTCTGCACCTGCCCGGTGTCCCAGTGAAACTTGGAAACCTCCGTTCTACCTCCGCCATAGACAATATTCGGATCCAGCGGATCCGGTGCCGCATAGCCATATTCGATGATCCCCACCGGACGCCAGTCTTGATTCAGAATCTCGCCGTAGTTGCCGCGGCTGGAAATGCAAACCGACCCGCTTTCCTGCTGTCCGCTGCAGACCTTGTAAGGAAACTCGTTTGTGACTGCCACGTGGTAAAGCTGCGCTGTTGGCTGGTTGAACCACGAACTCCAGGTTTGCCCGCCATTCACGGTGACGATCCCTCCCTGGTCACTCACCAGCAGGATGATTTTCGGATCGTTAGGGTTTATCCATAGGTTCTGATAATCATCTCCACCCGGCGCGCCACGAATCCCCGTCCATGTCTTGCCGCCATCCGCTGATCGCACCGTCACAATACTGGCGCTATAAACCACGTCCGGATTCTTGGGGTCGACCTTCGGCACCGGCAGATCACCACCTCCGATGCGCATTGCAGGCCTCGGGTCATCAGTGACGCGGTACCAGTTTTCTCCCGCATCATCCGATCGAAATACGCCCAGGCCCGCTCCCGACTCATACTCCCCTTTTTCCGTTGTGGCCAGCGTCGCATAAAGCCGATTGGGTTCGCTGGCCGCAATCGCCACATTGATCTGGGCGATATTCTTCGGCAGCCCATTTGTAAGTTGCTTCCAGTTATTTCCTCCGTCGGTCGACTTGAACAATCCACCGCCCGTGCCAGGGAAGAGATTATTGTCTTCCCACGGGCCTTCTCGTACCTCCCATAGCCCCGCGTAAAGCACATCGGGATTCGAAGGGTCCATCTCAATGTCCGAGCCCCCAGTGTTCTCGTCTTTGTACAAAACTTTCTGCCAACTCACGCCACCATCCGTAGAGCGGAAGATTCCGCGTTCCTCGCTGGGCCCATAGGGATGCCCCAGAACAGCAGCAAATAGTCGGTTTGCATTCCGCGGATCGATGACCAGTGCAGGAATCTGTTGACTGTCGTGCAGTCCCAAATGCGTCCAGGTTTTCCCCGCGTCCGTAGATTTATAAATTCCGTTTCCCACGGCGAGATCGGGACGATGCAATCCCTCGCCACTGGCAACATAAACAATGTTCGGATCTGATGGCGCGACAGCAATGGCGCCAATCGATTGTGTGGGCGGCAACTCGAAAATGGGATTCCAGGTGCGCCCGAGATCGTTAGACTTCCAAACACCCCCATTCACCTGCCCCATATAGAACACGTTCGGTTGACTCGGCACGCCAGCCACCGCGCGTGTGCGGCCTCCACGAAACGGCCCGATCATTCTCCAATGCAATTCTTGGTAGGTCGATTCAGGAAATTGCTGTGCGGTGCTGCTTGCGAGACAAGAAAGAAAAATTAATGAAAGCATAAATCCCCAGAAGCGATAGGTTCGAGGCAAGACAATCCTCCTTTCTGTACCTGGCTCCAAAGAATAAACGAAAGTCACGTGAAGAACGAATCGGCTCTGCTGGCTGTCGAATTCCAGCGGCGGGTCGCGCCGCAGATGCACCATTTCCGTTGCTGGCACCCTCCGGCCATGGCTGGCTCAGACGTGCCATTTACGCGCCCGGCGCCCGGAGTTACCTTGTTTTTGAGCAGTTCTGGGGGAGGGCTGTTCAGGCGTCCTGTGACTTTACCGAGTCCGGGGCGCTTTTAATTTGTGGGAAATCTGCAATCATGGATTACGGAACAATCACCGCCGCGCCGTTGATAGCGTCACTCTTCACCGCGATGAGTGCCTCGTTCGCCTGATCAAGTGAAAACACAGTCACCTTGGGATCAATTCCTATTTGCGCTGCGATCTGTAGAAAATCCCTGGCATCGTCACGGGTCATGTTCGCGACGCTGCGAATTTGGCGTTCGCCCCAGAGCAAACGGTCGTAGTCGAACTGCGGAATGCGGTCCAGGTGAATCGCGTTGATGGCAAGCACGCCTCCCTTTCGCAAACTCGAAAGAGCCGCGACCACCACGTCTCCGCTGGGAGCGAACGTGACCGCCCGGTCGAGTTCCACCGGCGGCTTCTCCTTTTCAGTTCCCACCCACTCGGCTCCTAGCGAATCTGCCAGCTTGCGGTGCGACTCTCCTCGGCTCGAGACGTAGGTTTTGCACTTCCAAAATTTGAGAACATCAATGACCAGGTGTGCGGACGCGCCAAAGCCAAAGAGGCCGACTTTTTCTCCACGCTGTACTCCCGCCACACGCAAGCTTCGAAATCCGATGATCCCCGCACAAAGCAGCGGGGCGGCATGTAGATCGTCAAGTGATTCCGGCAGCGGAAACACGAAATCAGACTGCGCCAGAGCACACTCGGCATATCCCCCGTTTACGCTGTAGCCGGTGAATGTCGGCGAGTCGCATAGATTCTCCATACCGTTTCGGCAATACCAGCACGTTCCATCCGTGCCTCCGAGCCAGGACACCCCTACCCGCATTCCCAAAGGCAGATCTGGCCTGCCTCCCTGAACAATCTCGCCAACGATCTGATGACCAGGAATCAGCCTTTGACGCCGCGCCGCCAACTCGCCTTCGACGATGTGGAGATCGGTTCGGCAAACTCCGCAGGCGCGCACGCGCAAGAGAACATGACCGGCAGTAAGTTCCGGTGCCGGTACATCTTCAATCCGCAGCGGTCGCGTCGTGATTGCTGCCGGAGAAGAGAGCACCGCCGCTTTCATATATGGCTCACCTGGTTAACTGCACGCCGATCGCCGCTCAATGGCCAGCGCTCACTCCGCCCCTGCCAACTGTTTTCTTCAGCATCCACACAATCGGTATGCAACCAAAGCACATCAACGCCAGATATCGGAAATCATCCACATACGACCACAGCAGTGCTTGAGCATTCACCGTGCCATTGATCAGCCCATACGCCTGCTTCAGAGCTTGCGAAAGCGATGCCCCCTCTGAGTGCAGGAATTGCTGTATCGCATTCAGCTGGTCCAAAAAAGACACTCTTCCCGCCGTCACGTTGTGCACCATTTCGTTGCGATGCAACTGCTGGTGGCGAACCACCAGAGTATTCACCAGCGAAATACCAATGCTGCCCCCAATATTCCGCATCAGGTTGTAAAGTCCACTGGCATTCCCGATTTCCTCATTGCGAAGATTTGCCATCGTCGTGGTTGAAAGCGGCACAAAAACGCATCCCGAACCAAAACCGCTGATGATGATGGCCCACAGGAAGGTCCACTGCGAAACTCCCAGATACGCCTGACCGAACCACAGGCTGCTGATCGCGAACAGAAAAAAGCCGCTCGCGATGAGCCAGCGATTGTCGATTCTCGCCGTTAAGATGCCGATGATGGGCATTGCGATAATCGCACCCACCCCACGTGGGCTCACTGCCCATCCTGCCGCCAACGCCGTGTACCCTAGCAGCTCCTGGTAGAAAAGCGGCAACAGCGTCACCAACCCATAGATGGCCCCGCCAAAGAGTGCGATCAGCAGGCAGCCTAGCGCGAAGTTGCGGTATCGAAAAACGCGCAAATTTACCAGCGGTTTGTCATGCGTAAATTCTCGAATTAGGAAGCCCACAAACCCTGCAACCAGCACTACGGTCGCCCAACGAATCCAGGTCGCGCCGAACCAATCGTCTTCCTGCCCTTTGTCGAGAATTATCTGCAAAGAACCCAGCCAAACCGCTAACAGTCCCAGCCCAATGCCGTCAATTTTTCCCGGCTTGGCGTTTTTGATGTAAGGCGGGTCCTCGACATAGCGGAGGATCATGATGATCGCAAAAATGCCCACCGGGATATTGATGTAGAACGCCCACCGCCAGGAATATGTGTCCGTAAGCCAGCCGCCGAGCGTGGGGCCAAGCACCGGAGCTACAACAACGCCCAAGGCGAACACCGCCATCGCCAGACCGCGCTTATCGGCCGGAAAACTTTCCAGCAAAATCGCCTGTGATAACGGTTGCAGTGCGCCCCCACCCGCACCCTGAACCGCCCGCGCGATCAGAATAACGGCCAGGCTCGGCGCAGCGCCGCACATGAACGACGAAAGCGTAAAGATAATGATGCAGGTAATAAGAAAGCGTTTTCGTCCGAATCTGAGCGAAAACCAGCTACTCGCCGGCAGTACCACCGCGTTGGCCACCAGATAACTGGTCAATACCCAGGTTGCCTCGTCATTACTTGCGGAGAGGCTGCCCGCGATGTAAGGCAACGCCACGGCGGCAATCGAGGTGTCGAGTACCTCCATGAATGTCGCCAGCATTACCGATACCGCAATCAACCACGGATTTGACGCTGGCGTCGCGCGCTCGTGTTCAGCAGGCATGTCCGATTTTGTCAGTGAAGCGATACGGCTGAATTAGTCACAGATGCTGAAATATACAACATGGCTTCAGTTCGATGGCTAGCTCGGAGCGAGGACCCAAATATTCCACCCGAATCGTGCTTCGGATACTCTTGTTGTCGCGATGAATGCGGTCAGCGCGCAAGACGCATCGACAAACACCAAGGTATCGCTCGCAGAACTTGCCTTCGTCTTTCTAAAGTTGGGAACCACCGCCTTTGGCGGGCCCGCCGCTCACATTGCCATGATGCAAAACGAGTTTGTTCGCAAGCGAAGGTGGATCTCCGATACGGAGTTCCTCGACCGCATTGCGGCAGCCAGCCTGATTCCCGGTCCCACTTCCACGGAAGTCGCAATCTTCATCGGATATTCCATGCGCGGTTGGGCCGGACTCATTCTCGCCGGCTGTTGCTTCATCATTCCTGCAGCTGTTTTAGTCGGCTTGATGGCAGCCGCTTACGTTCGCTTCGAATCGTTGCCGCAAGTAAGCGGCATTTTATACGGCATCAAACCAGCCGTGATCGCTGTCATCCTACAGGCCTTGTGGGGTCTTGGTCGTACTGCCGCAAAGACGACCTTGCTTATCGCGCTTGGCCTTATCTCGGCGTTTCTAAGCTTTGCCGGAGTCGCTCCAGTTGTTGTTCTTGCAGCCACAGGGCTTGCCTCCGCTGTGGGTTTCTTCTTGAAGACTCGAAAAAGCTTACCCCTCGTCTCTACGCCCCTAACGAAAAGCTCCGCTTTACTGCTCTGGGCGGCAGCCGCCGCCGCGAGCGCCCCCATAAGCTTGATCCGGCTATTTCTTTCCTTTTTGAAAATCGGCTCGGTGGTTTTTGGAAGCGGCTACGTTTTGCTCGCTTTCCTTCGAGCAGAGTTCGTCGATCACTTGCACTGGCTGACGGAAAAGCAGCTCATTGATGCCGTGGCCGTGGGCCAATTCACGCCGGGTCCTGTGTTTACCACTGCAACCTTCATCGGCTACTTAGTTGCCGGAGCACGCGGCTCAGTGTTGGCCACCACCGCAATCTTCCTTCCCGGCTTCTTTTTCGTTGCCCTGAGCGGGCCGCTGCTTCCCGGAATTCGCCGCTCGCCGCTTGCCGCCGCAGTGCTCGACGGCGTAGTCATCGCGTCTCTAGCGCTGATGGCTGTAGTGGCCTGGCAACTTGGTCGGGCGGCAATTGTAGATTGGCTCGCATTTACTATCCTCATCGTCAGTTCAGCTTTGTTGCTGCGGTTTCGAATCAACTCAGCCTGGGTTATTGTTGGCGCAGCCTTCGTTGGCTGGCTCACACACTGAGCAAAGGCGGCAGGCACAAATTCAACATCTAGCCGACCTCAACTTCTTGACACCACTCCTGCTCCGCTAGGAGAATTCGGTTTCCATTTCGGTGAACTATGCGCCTTCTTCTACTCCCGTTAATCGTGCTGCTCTCGTATCGCGCGGCATCCGCCCAGGACCGCTCGCATGCCCGCTCCATGACCATCTCGCGCTATGGCATCGTCGCAACCAGCCATGTCCAAGCGTCGGTTGCCGGCGCGCAAATTCTGGCGCGCGGCGGTTCGGCCATTGACGCGGCTATTGCGGCCAATGCCGTCCTCGGCGTTACCGAACCCATGATGAACGGCGTGGGCGGCGATCTGTTTGCAATTTATTGGGAAGCGAAGACCGGCAAACTCTACGGCTTGAACTCCAGTGGCTGGGCGCCGCGCGGCTTGACTCTTGAGCACCTGAAGAGCAAGGGCGACGTATCCATGCCGCTTTCAGGTATTGATACAGTTACCGTTCCCGGGGCGGTTGCTGGTTGGGGAGCATTGCACCAGCGCTTCGGTCGCTTGCCTTGGAAGGATCTTTTTCAACCGGCAATTCTTTACGCCGAACATGGATATCCGGTTCCGGAGGTCATCCAGGCTTATTGGCAAACCTCCGCCGACTGGATTTCCGCCGACGCGGAGAGCCGCCGCGTGTTTCTGCCAAATGGTAAACCTCCTGCGGTCGGCGAGATATTCCGAAATCCCGATCTCGCGAAAGCTCTAAGTCTCATTGCCCAGAATGGCCCGAGTGCCTTTTATAAAGATGAAATTGCGCACGCCATCCTCAGCACCTCTCAGGCGCTCGCTGGCACGATGGCCGCGGACGACCTGGCCGAATTCTCGCCCGAATGGGTGAATCCCATTTCCATCACTTACCGCGATTGGACGGTCTATGAACTCCCGCCCAACGGCCAGGGCATGGCCGCTCTGGAGATGCTCAACATCATGGAAACTTCTCCAGCTTCGCCGGATGGTCCGCTCAGTGTCGCCGAACTGCACAAGAAGATCGAAGCCATGAAGCTGGCTTACGCAGATCTTCATCGCTACAACGCCGATCCGCGCTTCGCCAAAGCTCCGGTCGAAGGATTGTTGGCGAAAACCTATGCTCGAGAGCGAGCGGGATCGATCAATCCTTCACGCGCCAACTGCAATGTGCAAGCTGGGAGCCCGCCAGCGAGCGACACCACCTATCTCTCGGTCGTCGACCGTGAGGGCAACATCGTTTCTCTCATTCAAAGCAACTACGATGCCTTCGGCTCTGGCATCACCGTCCGCGGCATGGGCTTCGTTCTGCAAAGCCGGGGCGCTCTGTTCTCGCTTGACCCCGCTTCCCGTAACGTGCTTGCGCCACGAAAACGCCCCTTCCATACAATTATTCCTGCCTTTATGGAGCACGGAGATCAGCACATCGGATTTGGGATTATGGGCGGCGCCAATCAGCCGGTGGCCCATGCGCAGTTCGTCTCCAACGTCGTTGACTACGGAATGAATATTCAGGCCGCGCTCGATAACGCGCGTTTCACTGTTAGTCCGAAGCAAGGCTGCAATGTGGTGATCGAATCACGTGTGAAAACAGAAGTACTTCAGAAGCTTTCCGCAATGGGTCATGAGTTGCAAATCCAGGGCGAATACTCCACTCACATGGGACGGGGCCAGGCCGTGATTCACGACTCGAAGACCAATATCAACTACGGTGCATCTGATCCTCGTGCCGATGGCTCCGCTGAACCCGAACCGCCTCCGATCTAACTTGACATACACGAAAGACGGCATTAACGGATTGCTGGGTTCCTCTTCTGACAGCCCCAATCGTAATTCCCAACTACAGGATTCTCTGTAGATCGTAAATTTCTTCCTCTTTGGAGCAAAGATTTTTACTGCTTCAACCATCTCCTTCGTACGCTTTGCCGCCTTTCGCATCTATTAAATGTCGATGATTAGCTGCTGAAGGACCGCAGAGACTATCGTCTCTATACGGAGCAGTGGCATAGAGTCGAAAGTTTGGAACATTGTTTTTCTTGCTTGCCGGTTTTTGGGCGTTGTATCATGACTACTCCGCGCGTGGGGGCGGTTGCAAGAACATCAAAGATAGTTTGCTTCAAACTAATTAATTGTGCGTTGAAGAATTAGGTTTTTTGGTTGTAGGCATGCCAGCCGCTCCTCCCCTCCCCCTGGCTTAGCTGCTTGTGTGTTTTCTTCGTCTGACGTGCTGAATGCGTTTTGCATTCTCACGTGAGATCGTCGCCTCTGTTCCCATACGAACCGGGGCCCTAGGATTGCAGGTAGCTGGATGAAGTCTCAGGCCAGATTACAGGTAGTTCAAGTCAGAAAGCGGAGTCCAATGTCGACGACAGTACTTGCCAACCTAAAAAAAGAGGTTGGGAAAGACCGCTCAGGCAATGCCTTGTTGCAATATCGCACGTCACTCATTGTGTTGTCGCAGACGATTCTGATCTGTATCAGCTACTATTACAGCTTCGTGCTGCGCCTCGATAACGGCTTTGACGCCTCGGCACACTCGCTCTTCTGGCACACGCTGCCTTGGGTTATTGGTATTAAGCTGCTGGTCTTCTATCGTTTCGGTTTGTTGCGTGGATGGTGGCGCTATGTCGGTATCAGCGACTTGCTGGACATCGCCTCGGCATCATTTCTTGCTTCGGTCCTTCTTTTTGGTACCTTCGTTTTCATAATGGCGCTGCACGGGTATCCGCGTTCCGTCGTGCCAATCGACATGTTGCTGAGCATTATGCTCATTGGGGGTGCACGATTTGGCGTGCGTGCTTACACCGAGCGAGCCAAGACCGACGACAGCCAGCCTAAGGCCCTGATCGTGGGTGCCGGCCGCGCCGGGAGCGCCATCGCACGCGAGCTTAAGATCAACCCGGAGCTCCGCTACTATCCGCTGGGGTTTGTGGATGATGATCCGAGTAAGCTCGGGATCAAGATTAACGGCGTTAAGGTCTTGGGTAATACAAATGCGCTGAGCCATCTGATCAAGAAATATCAGGCAGAATGTGTGTTGATCGCTATTCCTTCGGCGACTGGACATCAGATTGAGCACATCATTGACAAGTGCCGCCAGTCGAAGGTTGATTTTAAGATCCTGCCGTCCATCGGCGAGCGGCTGAACCGCGCCGCCTCGGTAAAGCAGTTTCGGAAACTCCGAGTCGAGGACCTGCTCAGTCGCACCCAGGTCCAACTTGACCTCGGCAAAATACGGGAAGAGGTTCAGGGCAAGGTCCTGCTGATTACCGGCGCCGGAGGCTCGATCGGCTCGGAACTGGCGCGACAAATCGCCACCTTCGAGCCACGGCGGCTCGTCCTGTTCGAAAGGTCGGAGAACGATTTGTTCCGCATCGGTATGGAACTTTCCGCCCGGTTCCCGAGCCTGGATTTCGTGCCTTTCGTTGGCGACATCCTCGACGTCACCGCATTACGTGAGGTTTTTTCCCTCCACCATCCCTCTTCGGTATTCCATGCTGCCGCTTACAAGCACGTGCCCATGATGGAGAAGAATTGCTTCCAGGCTGTCACCAACAACATTTTTGGAACCTACAATGTTGCGCTGGTCGCCAAGCAATTCCATGCTGAGAACTTTGTCCTGATTTCTTCTGATAAAGCCGTGAATCCCACAAATATTATGGGAGCGACCAAGCGCGCGGCTGAATTGATCACACTGTCGCTGCAGTTTAACAAGACACGCTTTATAGCCGTGCGCTTTGGCAATGTTCTCGGCAGCAATGGCAGCGTGTCCCCGATATTCGAGAACCAGATCGCTAACGGCGGTCCCGTGACCGTGTCCCATCCCGAAGCCAAGCGCTATTTCATGACCATCGCCGAAGCGGTCGGCTTAGTGCTGCAGGCTTCCACTATGGGCAAGGGTGGCGAGATTTTCGTCCTCAACATGGGTGAGCCGATCAAGATCGTTGACTTGGCTCGTCGCATGATAAGCCTTTCCGGTTTAGAACTTGACAAGGACATTCAGATCCAATTTACCGGCTTGCGTCCCGGGGAGAAGTTGTTCGAAGAAATTCGGCTCGAAGGCGAAGGAATCAAGCCCACCACACACGAACAGATATGGGTATTTGGCGGAGGACAGCCCAGCTTCCCGCAGGTCCGTGGCTGGATGGACGAACTTTCCACTCTTGTCGAAGCCAGAAATGTCCACGGTCTCATTTCCAAGCTCGAGTCCATTGTTCCCGAATACCGCCCGAGCGAACAGCTCAAAGCGTTGTGCGAACTGGACCGGCATGATCAATTCGTGGTCTACAAACGCGCACGCGCCAACCTCGAGGCACACACCGCATAAACGTCACACCATGGAATAGCTGCGCGCGTCATGCGGGCCGGACAGGGCCAGACTGTTTCTCCTTCGCAGCGTACTTTACCAGGCACCACAGCGCCCGCACCCCGTCCTTCCAACCGATCTTCTTGCCCTCCTCGTAAGTTCGCCCCGAATAGCTGATGCCAACCTCGTATATGCGGAGCCGGCGCCGGGCAATTTTCACGGTTATCTCGGGTTCGAAGCCAAATCGGTCCTCTTCGAGTGGAATGGATTGTATGACTTCTCGGCGGAACACTTTGTAACAGGTCTCCATATCGGTAAGGTTTAAGTTCGTTACCGCATTTGACAGCAACGTCAGGATTCCATTACCGACGGAGTGCCAGAAGTACAGGACGCGGTGCGGCCTCCCGCTCATAAATCGTGATCCATAAACCACGTCGGCCTTGTCCTGGAGCAGGGGTTCTAACAACACCGGATATTCGCACGGGTCGTATTCAAGGTCGGCATCCTGGATGACTACGAAGTCGCCGGTTGCCTCCTTGATTCCACGCCGCAAGGCCGCGCCTTTGCCCATGTTGCGAGGCTGCAGAAACACGCGAACCTGAGGATGTTCCCGTTCGAGTCGCGTGAGGATCTCGCGCGAGCCGTCTGTGGAGCCGTCGTCCACACACAATATTTCCATCTCAATGGGAACCGACGCTACCCTCTCAATGACCTGCCGGATGGTAGGCCGCTCGTTGTAGACAGGAATTACGACGGAAAGCTTCATGTTTTCGCCGCAGTGCTATGTTGAGATTCCGCAGAATATCATCCTCGGTTGTGATCTCCAATGTCGAGATGATCAACCGAGGCTTATCACAACTGCAAAACGAATCAAAAGAAAGTGAGCGGCCGGTTCCAGTTGAAAAAAACCAGGGCAGAATGAGCGAGTAGACTGTTACTCCACCACGGGCTGCTCCCGCGCGACCATAAATCTTTTGAAAACTCCGGATCGCCTCCGTAATTCGTTGAGCAGCGCATGCGCAGCGTTCTGGTACGTAAGACTGGCAACCGACGGGTCCGCCCACACCGCGTCATAAACGATTTGCGCGGCCTCTCTGAGATCGATGTGCAGTGCGGCTTCTAGCATGTCCACGCGATTCTGCAGCTCGTCATAGCAGGTCTGGCACACCACTGCTGGCTCCGCCGAGTCACCATTAATTCCGTGCCTGATACAGGAGACTGTGCTGGCTGGATTTCGCAAGCTGCGCAGCCTTGCGAACTCACCCAGGAACCGCTCTCGCTCTTCGTCCAGCGTCGCCGAATCCATGTCAGCTTCGTTCGTCTGCGGCGCCTTACGGCCCTCCCACGTTGCGGAGGCAACGCGCTCTGAGCTGTTGCAGATCGGGCAAGCGGCTAGCTCGGCCGCGTAATAAGTCATACACTTCGCACAAGGAAGGCCGTAGCCAGACGGCTTGTAAGCTGCCGGCAAACTACTCGATTGAACTGCGTTATTTCCGCGTTCAAGTGGCAGCCCGCTTCGAACTGCCTCACTGATCGCTGGTTTACCTGGGACTGCGATTCTAGAGCCCATTTTTCAGCCTCACTTTTCAGTTCCGTTCTTTCCCTGCATTGTCGGTGTGCCACGAGTAACTCGCCAAGATGACGGGAGTAACTGAATCCACTTCAACAACTCTCCGTAGTCTCGATATGCGCGCCGAGCTGAAAGACCCAACCGGCTTCCTGGATCACGCCGGTCGATGCAGATGTCTGGGACTGGCTCAATATTTGCAGGGATGACTTAGGGGGAGAGATTCCGCAATCCGCGGCGAATCTTCCTGTAATGGCAGAAAAATAAGCCTCTTAGTAAGGCTGTTTAGGTGGCAAGGCTGACCGTCGAGCGCAACTTCAAGCGCCAAAGCGTTGTACAGCGCGGGCTTTTGCCTTTGCCGCTTCTTCCTCGCGATTTTTGGGGGGCGTTACAGTATCCAGCGAACCGAGCAGATCCTTCGACACCGCCGCGATTTGCTCCACTGCTCCTAAGAATGCTTCCTCATTTGCCTTCGACGGCTTGTGGAATCCGCTGATCTTCCGCACAAATTGCAGCGACGCCGCGCGGATCTCCTCGTCCGTCACCGGCGGATCGAAGTTAAACAATGTTTTGATATTTCTGCACATTTCCAATCCTCGCTCGATCTCGCGCCTAGCCCCCCGCAATCGCTCCGATCACAATGAACGGCTCCTTCCCTGATGCCACGGCCTCCGGTAGCGGCGCATCCGGTGACTCATGCGACAGATCTTCCTCGCAGGCAAAAAACCGCAGGAACGCGCGACGTTGCAACGTCCCATGGTCGCGGATCGCCCCGCACAGCATTGGATACCGCGCTTCCAGTGCATCCAGAACCGTCCGCTGCGTCGCCGGCCCACAGATTTCAAGTTCCACGTCACCACTAACGTGCGCCAGCGTCCGCAAGTGCGGCGGAAGTATGACTCGAACCATATGCAACTTATCGCTTACACCCTTGTCGCGAACGTCGGCGGTATCGAAATTTACGCCGCCGCATCGTACGCCTCCTGCAAATCCTCGATCACGATCTTATTCATCTTCAGCATCGCCTGCATAACCGCGTTCGATTTGTTGGCATCCGGATCGCCCATCAGCTTCATCAGCGCCGTAGGAATGATCTGCCATGACAGGCCAAACTTGTCCTTCAGCCAGCCGCATCTGCTTTTTTCGCCACCCGCGGAAAGCTTCTCCCAAAGCTCATCCACTTCCTCCTGAGTCTCGCAACTCACAAAGAAGGATATTGCCTCCGTAAACTTGAACAGTGGCTCGGCGTTCAAGCCCATGAATCTCTGGCCTTCCAGCTCGAACGCCACCGTCAGCACATTTCCGTTGAAGCGCTGCGTCCCAAGGACTCTGGAGTTCTTGAAAATCGAAACATAATGATTCATCGCCTCTTCAGCTCTTCCGTCGAACCACAAAAATGGCGTGATTCCCTGGATCATCGAATTTGCTCCGAAGTGAATTCTGTTAGTCCAGCGTTTGCACCTCTACCGACAGCACTGTCGGCAGATCCCGAACAATCGCATTCCAACTTTCCCCTCCATCCGCCGAGGCGTACACTTGTCCGCCCGTTGTGCCAAAATAAATTCCGCACTCATCGAGCGAGTCGACCGCCATGGCGTCCCGCAATACATTCACGTAACAGTTGCTTTGCGGCAAGCCCTTGATCAGCGGCTCCCAATCATTCCCACCCTTGCGGCTGCGATACACGCGCAGCTTGCCGTCATGAACGTAGTGTTCGCCATCGCTCTTGATCGGCACCACGTAAATCGTCTCCGGTTCGTGTGCATGAACGTCGATCACGAACCCGAAGTCCGTCGGCAAGTTTCCGCTTACTTCGCGCCAGTTATCCCCCGCATCATCGCTCCGCATCACGTCCCAGTGCTTCTGCATGAACAGCACGCCCGGCCGCGACTTGTTCATCGCAATGTGATGAACGCAATGTCCCACCTCGGCGTTTGGATCGGGAATGTACTGCGATCTCAATCCCCGATTGATCGGCTTCCAGGTGTTCCCGCCGTCATCCGTACGAAACGCACCCGCCGCCGAAATCGCAATCCAAATCCGCTTTGGATCAGTCGGATCGAGAATGATCGTATGCAGGCACATGCCTCCGGCGCCGGGTTGCCACATTGGACCAGTCCCGTGGCCGCGCAATCCGGCCAGCTCGTGCCAGCTTTTTCCGCCATCCGTGCTGCGGAATAAAGCCGCGTCCTCCACCCCGGCATAGACCGTATCCGGATCGTCCAGTGACGGTTCCAGATGCCACACCCGCTTGAACTCCCAGGGATGTTGCTTGCCATCGTAAAACTGATGTGTAGTCAGCGGCTTTCCGGTTTCAGCCGAGGTGTCGTAAAGGAATTTATTGCTCTCGCCTTTGGCAAAGCCCTGCCCGTTCACCTGCCGTTCCCCGGGTGGTGTTCCCGGCTGAAACCAGGTCTTGCCGCCATCGTCCGATCGCTGAATGATCTGCCCGAACCACCCGCTCGTCTGTGATGCATAGATCCGATTGGAATCAGCCGGTGATCCTTTCAGGTGGTATAACTCCCAGCCGGCAAATAACGGCCCGCTGACATCCCATTTTTCCCGCTTGCCGTCCGAGGTTAAAATGAACGCTCCCTTTCGTGTCCCGGCTAGAACTCGTACTTTGCTCATCGGCAGCTCTCCTTGATTGGCATCCAACATGAATGTTCGCGCTAACCCATTTCCGTCAGCGATCTAAGCGTATTCTGCAGGCGGCGCGACCGTGTCTCCGGCTTCTTCGCTGTCAGGATTGCATTCGCATGCTCTTTCCTATTGGAATAGCTCAGCTTTCCCCAGTTCGCTTTTGCTCGCGGATCTCTTGCCAACGCGGCCAGCAGTTCACGCGGAACATCGACTTCGCGAGTTTCCGTATCCGGCGCAATTGTCACCTCCACCATGTCTCCTGCATTGACGCCCGCTGCTTGCCGATGATCACTGCGAACCGGTAGATAGTACTTTCCACCGTACACGGAGATCGTCGACCGATAGGCATATCCGTTGACTGAGACTTTCACCGGGGGCCGAGCTTTGCCGAACTCTTTTCTCACGTCGAACGGCACGATGACAAACAGTGGACGCCCCGCGCTTCCAAGCCTCGCACGAAATTTCTTGATCACAATCGGAGTCCCTCATTTCGCGTTGGTTAACGCTGCCACTGGCGCGGGGCGCCCCACCCAGGCCGTACCCGGGTGGGGCTATTCTCAATTACTACGCTGCTTTGGCGGTTTGCGTCTGCGTCCGCATCTGCTTCACCCACTCGCGCATCATATCCAGATGACCTGGCGAGCGCTTTTCAATCCAGGCTTCATAGCGTTTCGCCGCATTCTCCATCTCCGAGAGGTACAGGGTGTACTTCATTCTTTCACGGCCTTGAGGAACAACTGCCTTGACGCGGTCCCAGACGCCGTAAAATTCGCCACTGGTCCGGAAAAACAGCTCTTCGTGCAACAGGCCGCTGTTGAGTAAAGCGCAAGCCTGTTCCCAATAGCTGATCACCATCATCGCGAAGGTTCCGCCCTCGGTCCCGGGCGCCGCGAATTTCATGTTGTCCTCAAATGTTTCCACAAAATAGTTCTTGAAGAACCAATCGCGGGCCTGGCGCAGTCGTGCCTCGCGTCGCATCTCGTAAACCTGTAAATGGAGTTGT
The DNA here is from genome assembly GCA_035623255.1 of Terriglobales bacterium. GTDB lineage: Bacteria > Acidobacteriota > Terriglobia > Terriglobales > Acidobacteriaceae > JAFAGX01. Next base: position 65,764 of record DASPTU010000096.1, read on the forward strand.
GCTTGTTCGTGCGTAGGTTTGGTTTCCATGACGATTTGTCCTTTTTATCCTTTCTTCGAGTTGGTCGATTCGATTTCCCGATACCCAAATGTCGGCAGAAACGGCCGCGGATCCCGCTCTTTCCATCTTCGTCTCACTTCGGCTAAAACTTCTTCGCGATTCTTCGCCATCCGCGCAATCACCGCGCAGGGTGCCCCCGTGTCCTCATGTTCCGTCCCCCAGATCAGCAATTCCAGAAGCACTGGCGCGAGATCGATGCCTTTCTCCGTCAACCGATAATTCACTTTGCGTCCGTCAGAATTTTCTGCACGCGCGGTAATGATGCCTGCGGATTCCAACTTCCTTAGACGGTCCGCCAGAACATTGGTAGCAATTCCTTCCCCCGCCTGCTGGAATTCTTTGAAGCTCCGGTAACCTCGAACCATAAGATCGCGAATGATCAACAGCGACCAGCGGTCCCCAAGGATTTCCAGCGAGATACTGACCGGACACCCCGACCGGTGTTTGGATTGAAACCTCTTTTCCACCGCGGGGCAGGGTACCAGCAATCACTTGCAAAACGCAAGTGGTTTCTTACCCGCCTTCGTGTAGGGCGAACATTCTTGTCCGCCAAATGCCGGCGCATTCGGAAGTGGTGTGGAGTGGGGATTCCTGTCAGCCGAAGGAATTTTAAAGCGTTCACTCGTCGTAGGATGAAGGCTATCTAAGGCCTATTCCGCGAACCCATCCGGCTGGGTTACGGCGCCAATGTGGGCTTCGTGGTCGATAAACTGGCGCCCCGCGGCCAGAGCTTTACGATCGACCTCCAGTAGCGCCACTTTCTTCACTTTATCTTCAATCACGCCCAACCCAGTGGCTGCGCTGAGGCATTCGGTTTCTTCCAGCAGGGCGCCCATCATCACGATGTTCGCGGCTTTGGTGGATCCAAGCTTGTCAGCGATTTCCGCTGCCGGAATACAAACCACCTGCGCTTCTGGTTTCTCGAAATTATCCGGAAGCCGGTCCCGGTTATAAAGAATCGTTCCGCCGGGGGCAACTTGGCTGGCAAATTTTCGGAGTGAAAGTTCGTTCATCGCGATCAACACATCGGGATGTGAAACCAGCGGAGACCCGATCCGATCTTTAGACAGGCAAACATGACAGTGCGCACTGCCGGAGCGCATCTCCGGCCCGTAAGAGGGCAGCCAGCTCACCTCCAGGCCTTCGCGCATGCCCATCTCTGTGAGCAATTGCCCGAGCAACAATACCCCTTGGCCGCCAAATCCGGCAATCTTGATGGTGAAATCCTTGAAGTGATGATGGTGCTGATGTTCCACGGCGGTCTGTCTTTGTGCACTACGTGTAATCTCCAGGACATCCGGCGCCGGCCGTATCGGCGGAGCATTGTTCACGGGCATCTCCACTTTGGCGTCGCGAAATACGTTCAAGGGAAACACCGGCACCATCTTTTCGTAAACCCAGCGTCGCGCCTCCACCGGATCCTTGCCCCAAATTGTCGGACACGGCGAGAGTATCTCCACAAATGAAAATCCCGCACCGTTTTTCTGGAGTTCCAGCGCTTTCCGGATGGCACGCCGGGCTTTCATGATGTTCTTGTTGTCGCATAGCGCCACACGCTCGATGTAAACGGGTGCAACCAGCGTGGCGAGGAGTTCCGCCATGTGCATCGGAAATCCTTCGTTGGCCGGCCGCCGTCCAAACGGGGAGGTAGTGCTCTTCTCGCCCACCAAAGTCGTCGGCGCCATTTGGCCGCCGGTCATTCCATAAATTGCGTTATTGAGGAAGAAAACTGTGATCTTTTCGCCCCGGTTGGCCGCATGCACAATCTCCGCCGTGCCAATGGCCGCGAGATCTCCGTCACCCTGGTACGAAATCACGATCGAATCCGGGCAAGCGCGCTTGATTCCGGTTGCCGCCGCCGGCGCCCGTCCATGTGCTACCTGCACATTCCCGACATCAAAATAGTAATAAGCAAAAACCGAGCAGCCGACCGGGCTGACAAAAATGGTACGGTCCTGCACTCCCAAGTCCTGCAATGCCTCCGCGATCAGCTTGTGCGCAATGCCATGCCCGCAGCCGGGGCAATAATGTGTCTGGTGCTTCAATTCCGACTTTCGATCGTACAGGTCGTAGAACACCGGCGATTTGGAATGAATGACCTCATAGTCGTTGTTGCCGGCTTCCGCATCGATCACCGCAGCCTTGGTTTCAGTCTCCATGTCCAACTCCCTCGCTCGCGTTCGGACCGCCGCTTTCAACTGGGCAGCGGAGCGTAGCTCCGCAAACCTAGGTCAGAACGCTGATCCTCTCCATCACCTGTTCGTGCAATTCCTCAACCGATGGCACATTTCCCCCGACACGCCCGTAGAAGTCCACCGGTGCCCGGTTTTGTACTGCCAGGCGTACATCCTCGAGCATCTGCCCGTTGCTCAACTCAACCACCAGCACCTTTTGGACCTTCGAAGCCAATTCAGCCAGGATCTTCGAAGGGTATGGCCACAACGTGATCGGACGGAACAATCCCGCCTTCACTCCATCCCGTCGTAACGTATCCACCGCAGACCGCAACACCCGCGAAACGATGCCGAATCCCGCAAGCAGCACCTCCGCGTCGTCCGTCCGATAGAGTTCGCACCGCGTTTCCTCGTGTTGGCAGCGGATGTATTTGGCTTCCATTGCCCTTTCATGCGATTCCAGTTCGTCGGTTTCCAGATAGATCGAGGTCACCAGGTTGGCGCGGGTCTCCGGCGTTCCCTTTACCACCCAGGGCTTCTCTGGCAAAGTTGCGTCCCGATATTCCAGCTCCAGGGGCTCCTGCATTTGTCCGACGAATCCGTCCGTCAACACAATCGCGGGATTGCGGTACTTATCCGCGAGCTCGAAAGCCAGCATCGTCAGGTCGGCCATCTCCTGTACTGAGGCCGGAGCCAGCACGATGTTCCGGTAGTTCCCGTGTCCTCCGCCTTTCACCATGGCAAAGTAGTCGCTCTGTTCGGGGGCGATGTTCCCAAGACCCGGGCCACCGCGGACTACATCGACAATCACGCAGGGAAGTTCGGCCCCCGCGATGTAGGAAATCCCTTCTTGCATCAGGCTGAGGCCGGGGCCTGAGGATGCGGTCATGACGCGGACCCCGGCCGCAGCAGCGCCGTACACCATGTTGATGGCGGCGACTTCGCTTTCCGCCTGTAGAAACGTGCCGCCCACCTGCGGCAGGTATAAGGCCGCGGCTTCGGCAATTTCACTGGCGGGGGTAATCGGATATCCATAGTAGGCACGGCATCCCGCAAGGATCGCACCCTTGATAACGGCAACATTGCCCTTACAAAGCTGCCGCATGTTCGCCTCCTGAGTTTTTGGTCACAAGCTTCAGCCGTGGCGAAAGCCGGTACACCGTGATCGCCCCCGGCTCCGGGCAGCAGTAGAAACAAATGCCGCAGCCGGTGCAGTCGTGGCCGATGTAGCGAGCGGGATGCACTCCATAGGTGCTCAGCTCCGGCGCCAGTTCCAGGCATCGCGGTGGGCAGGCTTCCACGCACAACCCGCAGCCTTTGCACTCATCGATGTCGATCGTGACTTTGCCCCGTGCTTGACCCATGATTCACCTCGTTCCCACTGATTCCGCCTTCACTGGTCGCTGCAGCCATTTGGTCTTCTCACAATACTGGTAAAGTTCATCGCGGAATTTGGGGTGCGCGATCTCAATCAGCGCCTTGGCCCGCTCCCGAATGCTCTTGCCGTGCAGGTAGGCCACCCCGTACTCCGTCACTACGTAGCGGATCAATCCTCTGGACGTAACCACCCCCGCCCCTGGAGAAAGCATCGGCTTGATCCGGGAGACTGTCCCGTTTTTCGCTGTCGACGGCAATGCGATGATCGGCCGACCGCCCTTCGATCGCGAAGCTCCACGCAGAAAGTCCACTTGTCCGCCAATCCCGCTGTAAAAGTAGGTTCCAATCGAGTCCGAACAGACCTGCCCGGTCAAATCCACTTCCAGCGCCGAGTTGATCGCAATCATGTTGTCATTTCGCGCGATGAACAGAGGATCGTTGGTGTACGAAGTGGGATGAAATTCAAAAATCGGATTGTTGTCCACAAAATCGAACATGCGCTTCGATCCCAGGACAAAACCCACGATAATTTTGCGTGGCTTGAAATTCTTGCGTGCGCCATTGATCACGCCCGCCTCGATCAGTGGGATCACCCCGTCGGCAACCAGTTCGCTGTGCACTCCGAGATCTTTTCGGTCCATCAGAAACGGCAACACCGCGTCCGGAATTCCGCCGATGCCCGTTTGAATGACACAACCGTCTTCAATCAGCGTGGCCACATTCCGCGCAATCGCCGTGTGCAGGTCGCTGCTTTCGTGTTTCTGCGCCGTGCAAAGCGGCCTCGAAGACTCAACGAACGCGTCAATATCGCTCACATGGATAAAGCTGTCGCCATACGTCCGCGGCATCTGATCATTGAGCTGCGCGATCACATAGTGCGCGCACTTTGCGGCCGTCAATGACGTGTCCACTCCCACTCCGAAACTGCAAAATCCATGCGAATCAGGCGGCGAAAGTTCCAGCAACGCCACATCAATCGGCATCGCTCCGCTCTCAAAAAGTTCCTCAATCTCGCTCAGATATATCGGCGTGTAGTCGGCGCGGCCGTCGTTGATGGCTTCGCGCACATTGGGACCGATAAAAACCGCGTTGTGGCGGAAGTGTCCAGCCATTTCCGGCGCGACGTAAGGAGCGCAGCCCATGGTCATCATGTGCACGATCTCGACGTCATAGACGTACGGACCTCGCCGCATCAGGGCCTCGACCAGCGTCTCAGGCTCGGCGCAGCCTGGCTGGATATACACTCGCATGTCCGATTTCACGCATGCCAAGGCCTCATCGGCCGTGCGCAACTTTTTCTTGTATTCAATCTCCCACGACATCTCTAACTCCTCAGACTGCTTTACTGGCGAGCTGCCGCTGCGCTTCCGCGATCGCGCGCTCATAACCTAACGCGGCGTAGAAAATTGCATGATCGAAAAATTGCTCAAGCAGCTGCAGCAGCTCCAATTCTCCAAAAACCTCAACCGGACGATCCAGGGGCGATTCTTTTCGCAAGAACTCCCACAGGTTCTCCTTGGTCAAAACAATCGCCATCACGACCTGGCTGAGCGGCACCTGCTGCTCGGCACGACGCGCTCCAATCTCCAGGTAGCGCTTCTCGATGTCGAATTCAGTTTTGCCCAGCAGCCAATCCCCGAGATGGCGGTAAATTTCGTAGACCCGTTCTTTCAGCTCCTCGGGAGGAACCTTATTGTAATCACGGGCATGTTCGGATTCCTGGACGCGCACGAGAAGGTTTGCGGCCAGCGCCTGTGAGTGGGTCTCAATCAGGCGGACCAGTCGGTATAAGAGCATCATGACCGGGTTCCTCTGCTTCCAGTCTCGTCCCGGGAGGGGGCTGAAGCCGTGATGCGAGCCACAAGAAATTGTGACCGCGATCACAGGGGGAACTTATGCGGTTATAAGGATTTCTAATAAACACTATCTTAAGGGTTTAACGACGACGGGTGCACTCATGGGCGGTCAGACCATTGGCGAGAGGGGTAAGCCAATGCAACCCACTGCCGCCGCTCAGGATGCCCCCTGCCAAACAGCTTCACCGTCTATTCTCAACCTTCGAAAACCGCGAATGGTGTGGGAGCCGGTGTCCAACCTACGCGGACAGGAATGTTCACGCTACATTTGCTGTCGAGCTGCGCTCGACTGGACAGCCCCTTTGGCTCCACTCAGGGCAGGCTCTGCGGCTGTCCCTACGTGGCCTGTGAACGATCCCACATTTCGCAAAGGACGCAAAACATGGAGCAGCCCGTGCCTCGCAAGAGAGGCGGGAAAAGCAGGTTCCTCGACACGCCCTCGCCGCTGCGCGGCTACGGGCGGCTTGGAATGACAAGAATGGGTTAGGGCGAGAATCGCGGACAGGGATGTCCGCCGCTACACGATCAATGCCATCCGAATATAATTTTCTTTCCATGCCAACGGCGGCCAAGGATGTTGAAAAGAAGATCGAGGGGCTGCGGGAGAAGATCCGGCGGCACGAATATCTGTATTACGTGGTGGATGCTCCCGAGATCAGCGATGCCGAATTCGATCGGCTGATGGGCGAGCTGAAGAAGCTGGAAGCGGAACATCCGGAGCTGATCACCAGCGATTCGCCGACGCAGAGGGTTGGGGGCAAGCCGCGCGAAGGCTTTGTCAAGGTGCCGCATTCCTCGCCCATGTTGTCGCTGGACAATACCTACAACGTGGACGATCTGCGCAGCTGGGAGCGGCGGGTGCATGAACTGAGCGGGCGCAAGGACATTGAGTACGTCTGCGAGTTGAAGCTGGATGGCATGTCGCTGGCGGTGCGCTATGAAGACGGCAAGCTGGTGCGCGGGATTACGCGCGGCGATGGCAGCGTCGGCGAGGATGTAACGGCGAATGTGCGGACGGTGAGGTCGGTGCCGCTGTCAATTGCGAAGGAAAGATTGAAGGCGGCGGGGATTCCTCGGGATTTTGAAGTGCGCGGGGAAATGCTGATGCCGATCAGCTCGTTCAAGAAGATGAACGAGGAGCGGGAGCGGCAAGGGCTGTCGCTGTTCGCCAATCCGCGAAACGCGACGGCGGGGACGGTTCGGCAGCTGGAGCCGAGCATCACGGCGCAGCGGCGGCTGGATTACTTTGCGTACGGGCTGCTGGAGGATGGACGGACGTTTTTCGATCGGCACTGGGAAACTTTGAATGCGCTGGAAGCAGCTGGCTTCAAGGTCAATCCGAGCAGAAA
>DASPTU010000097.1:0-8096 GCA_035623255.1 Terriglobales bacterium
CGAGCGTGGTTTGCCGCAGACGATCCGCTGCGACAACGGGCCGGAGTTGACCAGCCGCCACTTCCTGGCCTGGTGTCTGGAACGGCGGATCGAGCCGCTGTACATTCCGCTCGGCAAGCCAACGCAGAACGGCCGGCTGGAGAGCTTCAACGGGCGCCTGCGCGATGAGTGCTTGCGGGTGAGCTGGTTTCAGAACCTGTTCGACGCGCGGCGGAAGATCGCGGCGTGGCAGAAGGAGTACAACGAAGAACGTCCGCACAGCAGCTTGGGCTATCGCACTCCCAAAGAGTTCGCGGCTCGGGCAGCAGCAGCGAGCTTCGAAAACGCTGGAGTGGGGCAAGGGACCTCAAACGCCGGCCCCTTGCCCCACGCCCCCATCCCCGCTAAAAGCGAGGCTGGGGTTAACATCAACCTTCGTATTCAGGACCGTGCGGAGTAAGGGGGCAGGTCATAGCCGTGCTTTGATGGCGCGGGATGCGTCAGTTGTGTACCTTCTGTAGCGAGCCAAGGAGGAAACTCTATGGCTCGCAAAGCTGGCCAAATCATGGCACGACGCGAACCGCATCAGTCAGCATGGGCCGCGACGAGGGCGAGCCTTGGAGTTCACATGCCCGCGCTGCGGAATCGACTTTCTCGTCCATGAAGATGGATTGGTTTTTCGGTCGGTGCTGAAGTAGTGGCTCTTGGCGGAGGTTCAGACTGCATAACCGTTCGGTGACATGCAAGCGTCAAAGAAGCAGTCGGCTCAGACTTTGCATTGGGAAGTCGCCGTTTCGGAGCGATTTAGAAATTTCGAGCTTCGGTGGTTGAGCTAGAATCAACCCGCCTGTTGCTGTCTTTAGCTATTGGCCCAAAAGCTGCACTGATTGGAGCGCACAAGATTCGAGGATGAGGCAGAGCTATGTCGGGAAACGATAACAAGACGAACAAGAGTCAAACTCCCGAGCGAAGGGTCTGGATGACCGCTTTGGAAAGCCGCTTTAGTGAGGCCGAACCTAATCTGAGATCGAGCCGGAAAAGGCTGATTCGCGAGATTCTCGACAATCCAGAAGACACTTACTTTCTGTCCTCTCGCGCTTTAGCCAAACATTACGGCCTCGATCCCACCACAATCGTCCGTACTGTCCAGGCTCTTGGCTATAAGCGGTATGCTGAATTCGCCGCGGATCTGCGATCGCACTTTGTGTCGCGAATCACGCCATATGCTTTGATGAAATCGACGATGCGCGAGAAGCGCAGCGTGGCTCAACACGTTGAACACACTCTCCAGATGGACCTGCATAATGTGAACGCGCTGTGTTCGACGCTGGACGTGAGCCGCGTTCTGGAAACCGCAAAGCGGATTGATCGTGCTCGAAAAATCATAGTCGTGGGGGTTGATTTTGCCGCAGCCCTTTCGCAACTCTTAGCGTACGCGCTGGTTTCGATCGGCTATGATGCACGAGCGCCGATTGGGTCCTCCGGGAACTTGTGCCAGAGCATTCTTCTGTTAGAGCCTCGGGATCTGCTCATCGCGTTTAGCTTTGGTCGTTGCCTCCAAGATACAGTCGATTCAGTTTTGTTGGCGCACCGGAACGGCGTTCCCACGTTCGGGATCACCGATAGCGAGAAAAGCCCGATAGCGCGCTATTGCGATTCTTCCCTTCTAGTGTCTATTGCCAGCCCCTCATTCCACGGTTCATACGTTGCTGTGGTTTCGGTGGTCAATGCGCTGTTGATGGCCTGCACGCAGATCCATCCTCGCCGTACACTCGCAGTGCTAGAGCGCAAGGAGAAAGAGTCTGGATCGCGTTGGTACGCTCCACCGGTCAACAGGTCTGAGAATCGAGATCAGCGCAAAATCGACCGATCGCTAAGAACGGGCAGATTGCTCGTTCGCACGTGACAACTAATTCGCTCTCGTCGGCGATGTCCATCGTCGACTGGAGGTACGTCCGCCGACGGCAACGGCCTTCCGGGCCCCAGGAATCGTTCCGCGATTAAGAAAATCTGCCCCGAGAGACGCTCGAAACAGGCCATTTGGCGCTGTCTTGATAAGCACTATATGGTGCAATACATCCAGTAGTGTCATCATTCAGTGAAGAAAGATGTTGACAAAGAATTCCCATCGCGATATGAAGGGTCGTTCTCCTGGAGTCGAGGCTTGCCTGTCATGCAGACTACTCGGAGCGGTTTTCTAAAGAGCGTAGCTGGGATGGCGATTGCTGGCGCTGTTCTGAGGCGACCCACGGATGCGTTGTTATACGCACAGGAAAAGGGTCGTGTCTCCCCGCGGTCCGCGCGAATCCGCGACGTGGAGATCGTTCCGTACAGTCTTGAGCAGAAGGTCGTGTTCCACGTTGCATTGCCGGCGGTGCCGACCTCTGAAGGCCTCTTGCTGCGCCTGCGAACCGAGGAGGGTGTTGTCGGTTGGGGCGAGGCGTCTCCCTATTCTCCCGTGACCAGTGAAACTCCGCAGAGCGACATGACCGTGGCCAGCAGCCTGGCTGCATTGATTCGCAATCGTGACGCTTTCAGTATTGCCAAGACCGTCGCGGACATGGATGCCCTTAGCCCCTTCAACACCAGTATCAAGGCGGCGTTCGAAATTGCGCTTTGGGACATATGCGGCAAGATTGCAGGGCAGCCGGTGTGCTGTCTGTTAGGAAAGTTTCGCGAGAGCTTCGAAACCGATAAAACCGTTTTCATCGATACTCCCCAAGCAATGGCGGAGACGGCACGGGAGTATGTGCGCGACGGCTTCCGAGTAGTCAAGGTCAAGGTCGGTGAATCGCCAGAGAAAGACGTCGAAAGATTGCGTGCCGTCCGCGAGGCTGTGGGCAACGACATCGGCATACGAATCGATGCGAACCAGGGGTGGTCGCCAACCGATGCGGTTCGCAGCCTTCACGCGCTGGAAAAGTACCAGATCCAGGATTGTGAACAGCCGACGCCGTATTGGGATTGGCGAGGCTTGAAATACGTTCGCGATCACTCGCCCATCCCGGTAATGGCGGACGAATCAGTGCACTCCCCGCACGATGCAATCGAGGCGGCCCGCCTCGAAGCCTGCGACATGATCAATATCAAGCTCATGAAAAGCGGGGGCATTCTCAACGCGACACGCATTGCGCATATCGCCGACGCCGCAGGCATGAGCTGCATGCTTGGCTGCATGGCTGAAACCAGCCTTGGTCTTACCGCGGCTGCCCATGTGGTCGCGTCGCAAGGGAACATCGTATATGCGGATCTGGACTCATCCCTCTTTGTTGTGAACAACCCGATTGCTGGCGGCATGAAGATCGACAAGGGAACCGTGTATTTGGCGCCAGAGCCGGGATTGGGCCTGGAAGTGGACCCCTTGTTCGTCAAGAAATTGCGCCCCGTTTAGCGAACTGGGAGATGGAACGCGACCGTAACGCGACCGCTTCCAAGGCCGTGGCTTACAGCGGGAGCTGAATGCAGCACATGATGCATCAGTCAGGATTGTGGCATCAAAATATGAAATTGTGCTTGACAAGGCAACGCACTTAGTCATACTTCTTCGCCCGAGTGCGGATGCGCGGCATCCTCCAGCTCCATAGCTGGAACGATTGCCCGGGAGTGCAGGAACTTCACGCACTCGATCACATGACGGGAAGGCGGAAGAGGGAGCGTCGCACCTGTCGCAATCAGTTCCGTATGCCGCCAATGGCGGAAATGCGTTTCACAGGAGGGCCACTCGTGAAATCGTCGCTCATCCGTTTCATCGAAATATTGCTCGTGCTGCCATGGCTCGCTGGAACCGGGCTGGGGCAAAGCGCGAGTACTGGCGCCATCACTGGGACCGCGACTGACCCTTCGGGAGCGGTCGTTGTCGGCGCCGACATTACCGTGACCAATGAAGCCACGGGAGGAGTGCTCAACAGTTCGTCCTCGACGAACGGAAGCTATTCTGTCCCTCTCCTGGCTCCGGGGCTCTATACGGTCAAGGCGTCGAAGACAGGCTTCAAAGCAGTGGTGCGCGCCCACGTGCTGGTCACGGTCACTGAAACGGCCCGCGTGGACGTGCGCTTAGAGGTCGGCGCGCCGTCGGAGGTGATCACCGTCAGCGCGGAAGTCCCTCTTCTCAATACCATCGATTCCACGGAAGGGGCGCTTACCGATAGCCGATCCATCGAGTCGGCGCCGCTGGCCACGAGGAATTACACGCAGATCATCGGGCTGTCGCCGGGAATCTCGTCGCAAGTCACCGACGCCAGTTCACTGGGCGGCGGGTCGGGAAGCCAAGCCGCTGGAACTAATGGCTTCTCCGCCCATGGAGGCGCGACCAACGATAACAACTACCAGATCAACGGCACGGAAGTGAACGATCTCATGGGCTCGGGATCGCTCAGCGGAGGAGTTGCAGTGCCGAATCCGGACACCATCCAGGAGTTCAAGGTCCAGACCGGTCAATATGACGCCTCATACGGACGAAATGGAGGCGCGAATGTCGATCTGGTGACGAAAAGCGGGAGCAATCAGATCCACGGCTCGCTCTTCGAGTTTCTTCGCAACGACGTGCTGGACGCCAACAACTACTTCCTGAACCAGGAGCGCCAGCCCCGCGCGGCATTCAAACAGAACCAGTTTGGGGGCAGCCTGGGCGGGCCTATCGTGCGCGGCAAACTCTTTTACTTTGGTTCCTACCAGGGAACGCGACAGCGAAATGGACTGGGCAATGGTCAGTGCATTAGCAAAGTGTTCCTTCCCCCGTTCACGAACGACCGCTCCGAGGCTGCGCTGGGAGCGCTGTTCTCCGGTCCAACTGGAGGAGCCATCAAGCCAGATGGCTCCAACATAAGTCCTGAGGCGCTGGCGCTTCTGAATCTCAAACTCCCGAACGGCAGCTTCCTAATTCCGACTCCGCAGACGGTTACCCCCGTTTCAAATCCGACGCTGACGCAACTTTCCCTGGAAGGCAGCTCGAGCTTCAGTCTCGCCTGCCCCTATGCGGAAAACCAATTTCTGGCGAACGCAGACTATATTCAGAGCGATAAAAGCACCTTGTCGGGAAGTTTCTTCTTTTCCAACACCAGCCAGACAACGACGCTCAGTACCAACCCAAACATCGCTGGAAACGGCGTTCCGGGGTCGCCGTCAAGCCAGACGAATGATTATCGAGTTTTTACCCTTTCCCACCGATATGCCTTCTCTTCCAATGTGGTGAATCAGGCCACGTTGGGTTATCACCGCGTGCTCGGGATTCTGGCGCAGACAGAGCCATTCACATACTCCGACCTTGGGGTGACCGCCCCAGCGTTCGACAACGGCTTTCCGGAGATCGGAATTTCCGGTTCGTTCGAGACGGGCGGGGACGGGCAGGGCATCAACGTTGCTCAGAACTTGTACAACTTCGGCGAAGGCCTGTTCTGGAATCACGGGGCGCACTCCATTCACGTGGGTGGAGGAGTCGAACGTTCCCAAGTCAACCAGACCGGGTTTCATTTCTTTGGCGGGACGCAATTCCCAGACTACGGGCAGTTTCTGCTGGGAAACGCGCAGCTTGCCCTTGATGTTCCCGGTTTGTTTAACCGCTACTATCGGACCTGGGACGGCAATGCATACGTCCAGGACAACATTAAGCTCGCCCGCACTTTCACGTTGGACCTGGGCTTTCGTTATGAACGGCTCGGCGATCTTTCCGACAAACTGGGGAGGGACTCTAGTTTCGATGTCGCGGCGGCAGACCATACCGGGGCGGGCAGCACGGCAGGGTATGTCGTGTCGTCGAATTATAGTGGGACCCTTCCTGCGGGCGTGGAGCGCGCCTCCAACGAGGCCGCAACCCGCGGACTGGGCCAGAACACTCTGGGGCCGCGCGTGGGCTTCTCCTGGCAGTTGCCTGGCAATGATCATGTTGTGCTGCGCGGTGGCTATGGCATCTACTACTCGCGCACGACTGCGCAGCCGGTTTTCCAGGAACTAACCTCTCCTCCGTTCGGGCAAATACGGATCACACAAGGCGTTGCGATTCCGTTCTCGAACCCGTTTCCTGCTGCGCCCACTTTGCCCTCTTTTCCCACCTATTCGCTGGCGACGTGCCCCTTGGATATATTGCCCTGCGTTTCGTTTGCGAATGTTTCTATCAACGTGAAGCCTCCTGCGACCCAGCAATATAACCTGAACGCGCAGGTTGCATTGGCCAAGGACTTTGCGTTAGAGATCGGATACCAGGGGGCGAGGGGAACTCGACTCCTGGAGTTTCGCAACTTCAATCAGGCATTCCTGGCAAGCGCGGCGGAGCCGGTCAATGGAGCGACGACCAATACGTTCTTCAATGTAACGCAGAGGACGCCAGTTCCGGGTATCTCGACGTCGGCATTCCAGATCACCTCCACCGGCGCCTCCTGGTACGACGCGATGGTAGCCAGCCTGAACAAGCGCTTCAGCAAGGGCTTGCAGTTTTTGGCTTCTTACACATGGTCCAGCGATCTGGCGACCACTCAGACTTCTACAACCAGTACCGGTACGGGCGGTATTGCGATTGGCGATCAAAACAATGCCCGCCAGAGGTATGGATGGGACAATTTTGTCCGCCCGCAGCGTCTAGTCCTCAGCTGGGTCTATGAGTTTCCAAACTTTACCGGTCACAACGCTTTCATGCATAGCGCTTTAGGAGGGTGGTCTGTAGCCGGAGTTACAACGATCCAGTCGGGACAGCGCCTTACCGCTACGGCCACCAATATACAAAACGTGGTGGGGACGTTCTCTGATCGCGCGCCAGCCTCAGCAGCCGGCTGCAACGGCAAGTTCGTCAACTCCGGCTCGGTGCAAAGTAAGCTGAAAAACTACATCGACGCATCCTGTTTCGATCTGAGCAACTATCCCGTGGTAGGGGCCGACGGAATCGGGACGGGATTCGGCACCAGCGGCATCGGGGAAATCATCGGACCTGATCAAAACAACTGGGACCTCAGCGTGGCCAAGAACACAGGGATCGGCGAGCGGCTTCGCGTTCAATTCCGCGCCGATTTCTTCAATGCGTTCAATCATCCCCAATTCGCCAATCCCGACGTCAGCCTCGGAGAGGCCGCAGTGCAATTAGGGCTGGTGGCACCGAACTCGGGATTTGGCACGATCACTGCAACCAGCACAAATCCCAGACTCCTGCAGTTTTCCCTGCGGCTGGTCTTCTAGGGATGCCGGGTGAAGAGCAGGTCCTCTTGAATCCTACGCTCCATGGCGTTACGCCGGAGCCGCGGCATGCTTCCGACGCCCGGGATAAACCGCCAATTGCTGCTCCTAACCGGCATGCCTCACAAACCATGGGCCTAGACCGAAAGGAAGTCACAATTCGCAAGTTGAGTGCTCACAACGAGATGCGAGCCTGTATTGATCTGCAGAAGCGCGTCTGGCGTGGTTCGGACCTCGATGTCGTGCCTCCCCACATCTTTGTGGTCGCCGGTCGTGCCGGCGGGCTCGTGCTCGGGGCCTTTGAACGAGACAACCTGGTTGGGTTCTCTCTGGCGTTTCCCGCTGTACGTCAAGGACGGGTCTATCTTCACTCGCACATGACAGCGGTCGAGCCTGAGCTTCAGGGGCAGGGCATTGGAAAGAAATTGAAGCTGGCGCAACGCGAACATAGCCTGGCCCGCAACTTCGATCTGATCGAGTGGACCTTCGACCCTCTGCAGCCGGGAAACGCCAACTTCAACATTGCCCACCTGGGTGCTATTGTGCGCGAGTACCTGCCCGACTTTTACGGCAGCACCACCAGCACTCTCGATGCCGGGCTGCCCACGGACCGGCTTGTGGCGGAGTGGTGGATTCGGGAACCCCGCGTTGAACAGATCCTGGAAGGCCGCTCCCAACCAGCCACGCACGTACGCCGGGCGCGAGTGCCTCGCCGCATCCGCGAGGTCTGCGCCAACGACGCGGAGGCAGCGCGCCGCATTCAGCAAGAACTTCGCCAGGAGCTGGAGGAATTGTTCCATACCTCGTTCGTCATTACAGGATTCGAGACAGACGCCGACTACGCCACATACCTTCTGGAGTGCTATGAGAATCGAGACGATTACGCTGCGAGAGCTTCGCATGCGTCTCAAATCGCCCTTTGAGACCAGCTTCGGTGTGACCCAGGACCGCAGAATCCT
>DASPTU010000098.1:0-80034 GCA_035623255.1 Terriglobales bacterium
ATTGACGGTAAGCGTCTGGAGTATCGGGAGTCAGTTGATAACCCGCCATATCTGCCAAAACCCACAGGACAGATGGAAGCACCGTTTGTTGAGGAACAGTAGTTTGACGCACATTGCCAATAACCGCATACTTTTCTCTGCGAGTGGGAGGTCTGTATGGGTTGGGTTTGGCAGGGTGTGTTTACAAGCATATTGGCCGCTCTGCTGTGGGCTGGTGGAGCGACTGTGTTGACGTTTATAAAACATCGTTGGCCGGATTACGGGAGTCTCGCGCTTTACTGGCTAGGAAGTGCTGTGGTCATAGGAGCCTTATGGTTTGTGGTCACTGGGCATCCTCCGCTCATGGCTTTTCCGCCACAGGTGACTGCGGAGAATATTGCGGAGAATATAAAAATGTGGGCGGAAAATCTGGGATTAGCTATCGCAAAACAAACTGCACCGGGTGACATTAGTTTTGTTTACACGGTTACCAGTAGGGATGGATGGCAAATTGCAATAGCAAGATCAACCAAGGATAAACCAAATTATATCGAGTTTGGTACAAGCATCGCCGCGCCTCCAGATATTCAGGCGCTGCTAAGCACCATAACGCAAGAGCAAAAGCAAACACTCACAGATGAGATAGGGGCAGAGCTTAATCAAGGCAGGATCGGATTTAGCTTTAGCACCCTCACCCCGGTACAGGTGCCCGGTAACCCGATAACAAGCCCTCAAGTATCAGTAATGCTGGAGGAGGGAATTCGAATCTCTGAGCTTAACGAACAAAAGTTTTCCCAAACCTTGGACGACATCAACTTTACCGCCAATTTTGTAAAGCTGCGAACGAAGTTGATACTCCAATCGATGAATGCTGCAAAATCGACTACAACAACAGGCAAGAGCGTTACTCAAAATTAACATAGACATTTTCAACAAGTATCTACTCCCGAAAAGCTTTAATCTGGCGTGTAATTCTCGCTGCTATAAACTGTCGGCCGCATACTGGGTCCGGTGGCGTCAAGAAGGTTCATAGTTTTCAGCGTTCTCGGGCTTAGGGGTTGCTCGCGACGCTTAGTCATGCTAGAAACGCCACAGGGAGTACTCTAAGTACTATGGCCAGTAGTTCTGGAGCTCGAGTCAGCCCGCGCGTCAAGGACACCTCCAAAGCGGCGGTCGCCGGTGAAGTAGTGATCCCTGAGAAGTTGTATTTCCGCATTGGAGAAGTAGCTGAGTTGTGCCGGTTACCAGCATACGTGCTGCGGTTCTGGGAAACTGAGTTTCCGCAGCTCAAGCCGGTTAAGAGCAGTACAGGACAACGCATGTATCGGCACAAGGACGTCGAAAGCGTGCTGCACATCAAGAAACTTCTTTACGAGGAAGGATTCACGATTGCGGGCGCGCGTCAGCAGCTACGCGCGGAAAACAAAGCGGACAAAAAACAGAACCCCCTGCCGTTTCCGGAACGCCCCTCTTCCGATCTCAAGCAAATCCGCGAGGGACTTCGCGAGATCCTATCGATCCTGACTGCCCGCCACTAAAGCAACCAAGTCAGCCGCGGTCAGAGGCTATGCGGAACCCATAGTCGGCGTACTTGAATTGTGGAGGCAGGCTGGAACGCGCGGCGCAGCGCGAGATCTTGATGTGATGTCTCCAGGAACCACCCCGTGAGGAACGCCGCTGGCCGGTTTTCGGTCCCGAAGGATTGCGTTCGGGAGAGATCGAATAGTAGTCAGCCTGATACCAATCGCTGCACCATTCGTGCACATTCTCGCAGATGTCGAAGAGCCCGAAAACATTGGCCGGGGTTTGCGCAACGCGCTCTGGTCGATTGATCCAGCGTTCGTTGTAAGTGGGTCGGGACCGGGGAGGATCGTCACCCCAGGGGAACAGCTTGTTCTCTTGCCCACCGCGGGCGGCGCGCTCCCACTCGGCTTCGGTGGGAAGCCGGTACCTGGCTTGGCTTTGGCCGGTCAGCCAGTCGCAGTATTGCGCCGCCTCAAGCCACGAAACCGCGACAACCGGTTGGTCGGGGTGGGAGAAATTCGGATCATCCAAGAGAGGCGGAGGCTGGATACCTGTCTCTTTGATAAAAAGCGAATACTCACGATTGGTCACTTGGCAAGGTGCCAGAGAAAACTGGTCCACCCATACCCGGTGCACCGGGCGTTCGTTGTCCTGACCGGCTTCGCATCCCATCCAGAACCATCCTGCCGGGATGAGCACCAGCTTCGGTTCAGACGCTGTTTCGTGATCGAGCTTCTCAGAGATTGGCACGACCTGCTCAGCTCTCCATCACCTTTAGGTCGGAACTAACAATCAAGGTTGGCTGGGTGGCGCGCTGCACATCGTCAGCGGTCAGTCCCGGAGCAATTTCTTCGAGGAGCAAGCCGGTGGGTGTGATTCGGATCAACGCCATCTCGGTCACAATTGTGTCGACGACCCGCACTCCGGTAAGGGGCAAGGTGCACCTCTTGAGAATCTTGGGTTGACCTTCGCGAGTCGCGTGCTCCATCGCAATAATTACTCGCCGTGCTCCGGCGACAAGATCCATTGCCCCGCCCATGCCTTTTACCGTCTTTCCGGGAACCATCCAATTGGCCAGATTGCCTTCCTCATCCACTTCCATGGCTCCAAGAACACTCAGGTCAATGTGGCCGCCGCGGATCATGGCAAAAGAATCGGCGCTCGAAAAATACGCGGTACCCATGATCTCGGTGATAGTTTCCTTGCCGGCATTGATCAGATCGGCGTCCTCGGAACCCTCGAGCGGGTATGGGCCGATGCCAAGCATCCCGTTTTCGCTCTGTAGAATTACGTCCATCCCGGGTGGAACATAATTCGCGACAAGCGTCGGCATTCCAATGCCCAGGTTCACGTAGAAGCCGTCGCGTAATTCGCGGGCGATCCGTTTCACGATACGCTCGCGTTTCTCCACGTCTTTGCCGATCTTGGATGCTGTAGACATTGTTTGTTCTTCGTTCAACTTGACTGAGGGCTAGCGGTCAGTTTTCGGATCGTTCTTCTCTCGATTCGCCTCTCAAACAATTCGCCTTGAAAAATGCGCTTCACATAGACGCTGGGGGTATGAACCATATCTGGTTCCAGTTCGCCGACCTCGACTAATTGCTCGACTTCGGCAATCGTGATGTTGGCTGCAGTGGCCATCATGGGATTAAAGTTGCGGGCGGTCTTGCGATATACCAGATTTCCCCACTTATCACCCTTCCAAGCCTTAACGAGGGCAAAATCGGCTCTCAGCGCATGTTCCATGACATACGTACGGCCATCGAATTCGCGGGTCTCTTTGTTTTCCGCCACAATGGTTCCCACACCAGTGGGGGTAAAAAAAGCCGGTATGCCTGCTCCTGCTGCGCGTATGCGTTCTGAGAAGGTACCCTGCGGCACCAGGTCGAGCTGGATTTTCCCCTGCAGCACCATTTGCTCGAGCAACTTGTTTTCACCCACGTAGGTTCCGATGTGTCTGCGAATCTGCCCAGCCGAGAGAAGTAAGCCCATGCCGTAGCCGTCAACACCGGCATTGTTGCTAATGGTAGTAAGGTTTTTGGTTCCTTTGCGGACGAGCGCGCGAATCAGGTTTTCCGGAATGCCGCACAATCCGAAGCCTCCGACCATAATGGTGGCGCCGTCAAACACATCGCGCACTGCCTCATCCGCATTCGCAACTACTTTGTTCATAAACGTGAGATTTTAAACGAAAGCGGTCGCGGAGAATATGGGCGGATTCAAGATTTACGCTTCTTTTCTGAGGTTTGTGTCTTCGGTCCGGGCTTTTGCAATTGGTGGGCCTTATCAAACTCGGCCGCCAATTCGCGGGTGTCGAGATTCTCGCGAATGCGGGCCAGTTGCAGTTCCAGCTTCGAAATCGCAGCTTGCAAGTTCATCTTGTTTGTAATCGCAACATCCCGCCACCAGGAATACGGACTGCCGGCAACTCGGGTCATTTCGCGCAAAGCTCGGCCACCAGCGTCAAGCAGGGGTGCATCTGCGCCATACTCCTCAACCAACGTCGCAGCCAGGGCAGTCGAAATCATCTGCGGCAGATGGCTGATCCATGCGCAAAGTTTGTCGTGTTCTTCGGCGTCCATCGAGACGATGCGTGCGCCAATCTTCTGCAGCCACTCGACATAGTTCCCGCTGATGCCTGCATAGATATTTTGGCCACTCGTCGGCGTCACAAACCATGTAGCGCCCTGAAACAGATTTGGATCGGAAAATTCCACGCCCGACTGTTCTTTTCCGGCCATCGGGTGGCCACCCAGGAACCGGGCGGTTACGGCCTTGCCAAAGATTCTTCTCGCGCGCTCTACGATTGCGAGTTTTGTACTCCCGACGTCGGTGAGCAGGGCCTGATCGTCAAGACGCGGGCCCAAACGATCGATCAAATCGATGATTCCGAGTACTGGGGTAGCAAGAACTACGACCTGACTGCCAAGTATTGCCGGGGAGAGGTGAGGCTCCCCCAGATCGACCACACCTGCTTTGAGGGCACGTTGTAGTACCGGGGAACGATCATGGCCGATGATGCGTCCCCGAAAACCGCCCTTCCTTAGGGCAAGCGCTAATGATCCGCCAATCAAGCCGGTTCCGACGATTGTGATTTGACGTATGCCCATTGGGCTTTCCGCAGCAGGTGGTGGAGAAGGGATTGTATCGTTTAGTGAAGCCTGGGATGTCAACTCTTCATCAGGCTCGTCATATCGTCAGGGTGAATGGCGTGGATCTGCGCGTCCTCGCGCTCCACTAATCCACGATTCACGAGTTGCACCAGGGATTCCTCGAGGGTAAAGGAGCCCTTGTTTTTCGTCATAGTAATTTCCTGATGCAAGTGTTGTAACGCATTACGGCGGATGTGCTGGCGCGCTCCGTAGCCAACCATCAGCAGTTCTGCAGCCGGCACTCGTCCGCCGTTCTTGCTTGGTAATAGGGTTTGTACCAGTACTGCAGCCAGAGCCATTGCCAGTTCCTGCCGAATCGTGTGCTGCCGTTCCGGAGGAAAGGAGTCCGATATCCGCGAGACGGTTGAAGGTACATCGGTGGTGTGCAGTGTCGAAAACACCAAGTGACCTGTTTCAGCAGCTGCCACGGCAATGCGCATGGTTTCAGGATCGCGCATCTCACCCACAACAATGATGTCGGGCGCTTGCCGCAAGGCAGCTCGAAGCGCAGTCGGGAAGTCCGGTGCGTCCACGCCAATTTCCACCTGCTCGACAATGCTTTTGATATGAGTGTGCTCGTACTCCAGTGGATCTTCGATGGTGATGATGTGGCGGGCTTCATGCCGATTGATTTCGTCGATCAGAGCCGCGAGGGTGGTCGATTTGCCGGAGCCTGTAGCTCCGCCGACCAGCACCAGCCCGCGCCGAAGACGTGCCAGAGATTCAACCCCAGGAGGCAGGTTGAGTTCGCGAATCGACGGGATTTTGGATGGAAGAGCACGAATCGCCGCGGCTGCATTGCCGCGCTCGTGGTGAAGATTGATGCGAAATCGCCCTACCCCGTGGATACGATAAGAGGAGTCGCCAATCTGACCCTGGCGGTACCGCTGCAACGCATGAGGCGTGAGTGCCGGTAGCACTGCGGCTTCGATCTCTAACCCTTGTATCGGTTCACTCTCGAGATTGCGGACCTCGCCTTCGAAGCGAATCGACGCCGGCGCTCCCGGCACCAGTAACAAGTCACTCCCCTTCTGCTCAAGCAAGAGTTTCAGCCACCGATCCAGGCGAGCAGTCGTATGAAGACTTGCTTTGCCTGTCTCCGAATCATCGGGCTGCGAAAAGGAGTTGCTCTCGCCCAATCTAGTCATGAATGATGAATCGCCCTCTTTCTCCGAAGAACATCAAATTTAATACAATTTTCGTGCGTCAATCGCGAGGCTGAACTTCGAACCGGGTTTGATGTCAAAAGGGTACGCCACCGATGTCCGTGAAGAGTGTTTCTTGCCAGCGATCAGACGGGAAATACCAGTTGCTGGCGCCTGCCTCGTGGTTGTTCCCTGGCGCATAGGGCACGGTGGGATCTCGCCAGTAGTCCATTCCGACCTGAACCAAGGCACCATCAGAGATCTTCACCAAAGCCTTCGCTGCACAACCCTGTAGTTTACCTTGTGGCAGTGCGGGCCGTGGCGAAGCGCTCCAGAAGTGCCACACGCGATCTTGTCGCTGACCAACCGGCAGGATGACGGTATGGTTCGCCGTGTCATAGTGCAGTGGAAGGGGTTCTGATTGATTACCGGCAAACCAAGGAATCCGACGATAGAGTCCTCCGTGCAGCTTGCCAGCTTCGTCGATGAGGACGAATTCGCGACCGTCAGTCTGGCAAGAGAGCTGGGTTCGGGCGATTTCAACGGTGGCTGATTCGTACCCCGGAACACGCATGTCCGCGATCGCGATACCCCAAAGCATCACAGAACTGAACCCCGGCGGGGCAGGCTCCGGATTGATGTAACCGGTTTTGTAGCTGACTTCCTCAGGGATTCGCGGGTCGTTGATGACGGCAAATGGAAATGGACTCGGTGCCCGCGCCGTTGACGTAATAACGGCAACTAACGATGCGACCGCGCGGTGGGGAACGATCGCGATCAGCTTTTCGGGGGAAACCGATTTGAATGTCGAAGTATTGGATCCAAAGAAAACTGCAGTGACCGGCTGCAAGTTTCTGCCGATGATTTCGACATGTGTCCCCTCGGGCCCGCTCGTCGGAGAAATACGAAGAATCTCCGCTGGGTGGTGTTGGGCGGGGCTGAATTCGTAAAACGCGACGCAAAGCGCGATCAGGAGTGCAGGAAAAACCTTCACTGAATATTATCCCTGCCGTGGTTCGCCGCCGTTCGGGAAAGATGTGGAAACCGATCTGCTGTTCCCGAAACAAAACTGAAGTAAGACAGCGCTTAGGATCACAATTCGGTAAAATCATCTCCCTATTATGGCTAAAGAGATCCCCATTGGAGTGCGCGGAGCAGCTGAAGAAACCGTCGAATTCAGGCACACGCTGACCGCACATCGCCCAGAGCTGCCACCGGTCTATTCCACTCCAGACATGATTAGGTTGATGGAAATTGCAGCCTTTACCGCGCTTCAGCCATTTTGCGAGGGGGATGAGATCACTGTAGGAACGGCGATCAACATTCAACACCGCGCTGCAAGCGGCATCGGTGCAAGAATTCGGGCGGAGGCGGTACTGGAATCATTCGACGGCCGCTTTTATACCGTGAGGGTGACTGCCTGGGACGACAAGCAAGAAATTGGCCGCGGCACTGTGGGCCGTGCTGTCGTGAGTCTGGGAAAATTTCAGGCAAAAATGAAAGGCACCAACCATGGCGGTTCCTGACGAGCAAAAGCATAAAGCGATTGGCTTTCGGAACATGCACCACGGGCCGAAGCCTTTGCTACTGCCCAATGTCTGGGACGTCGCCAGCGCTCGCATCATTGAAGGGGCAGGATTCCCGGCGATTGCCACCACGAGTGCCGGCATCGCCTTTTCTCTGGGATATCCGGATGGGCAGAGAATTTCGCGCGAGGAGATGGTGGCTCGGGTCGGGCGGATCACGCGTGCGGTTAAGGTACCAGTTACGGCAGACGTGGAGGCCGGCTATGGACATCGCGCCGAAGATGCTGCCGAAACGGCTCGCGAGGTGATTGAAGCGGGTGCCGTCGGAATCAATCTCGAGGATGGAACCGGCGATTCGCAGTCGCCGCTGGTTGAACTTTCCTTGCAACTAGAGAAGATACGAGCGATTCGAGAAGTGGCTCTGAATGCGGGAGTGTTGCTCGTTGTGAACGCCCGCGCCGACGTCTACCTGGACCAGGTCGGGCCGGCGGAAGTTCGCTACTTCGAAACCATCAGCCGTGTCCGGGCCTATCGAGACGCAGGCGCTGATTGCGTTTTCGTGCCGGGGTTGCGCGACCCGCAAACGATTTCTCAACTGGTGCGGGATGCGCAGTGCCCGGTAAACATCTTGGCCGGTCCCGGCTCCCCGTCCGTTCCAGAATTGCAGAAACTCGGAGTGGCGCGTGTCAGTCTCGGTTCGGGCCCAATGAGGGCGACGCTGGGTCTCCTACGCAGGATTGCAGAGGAGATTAACGGTACCGGGACCTATTCTGCGCTCGAAGGCGCTCCCACGCATGCGGAAGTCAATAGCCTGCTAGGTTGATCGCATCAGCCACGCGCGAGTTGCCGCAGATGTAACATGGACGCGTGCAGGCCCTACCGCAAACTGTCCTGGCTTTTGTCCGAAAACACGAGTTGCTTAAGCCTGGGGACCGCGTCGGCGTTGCGGTTTCAGGTGGCGCGGACTCAGTAGCATTGCTACGTTTGTTTCTGCAGTTGCGCCATGAACTTGGGGTGGTTCTATCTGTAGTCCATTTCAATCACCGGCTGCGGGGGACGGAGTCTGACGAAGATCAAAGCTTTGTTGCCGAGCTCGCAGCGCGACACAAGATTGAATTCCACTGTAGCGGTGGCGACGTGGTCGAGCATGGGGTGGAGCGCCGCTTAAGTTTGGAAACGGCTGCACGCGAGATGCGGTACGAGTGGTTCTGGCGCTTGCTGCGGGAACGAGACCTGAACCGGATTGCAACTGCCCATACGCTTGATGATCAGGCTGAAACGGTCGTCCTGCGGCTTGCGCGCGGCGCGGGCAGCCGTGGCCTGGCGGGAATCTACCCTCGGTTAACTCCCGCCAACGCGCAGTTCTCGGGTTCTGGTGCTGCACCCACGATTATTCGGCCGTTGCTTTCGATTGGTAGAAAACAGCTGGAAGAGTACCTGGGCCAGATCGGCCAGGGCTGGCGAGAAGACGAGAGCAACCGCGATCCGCGGCACGCGAGAAACCGTGTACGCCACGGGATTCTGCCTTGCCTGGAGCGCGATTTAAACCCCTCGATACGAGAGGTGCTGGCCGAGACGGCTGAGATTGCTCGTGCGGAAGAGGACTATTGGACCGTCACAGCTGACCGATCCTTATCCGAGGCCTGGAAATCGAATCCCAAAGTGCCTGGGGGTACGATCAAGCTTGCTGCACTCGCAGGTATGCCGCTGGCGCTTAAGCGCCGGGTCGTACGCGCTGCGGCTGAATCACTTGGCTTACGGCTGGAATTTCGGCATGTCGAGGAGATCCTCAGCCTGTCTGGGAAGCCGTCTGGCTCAGCGGTACTTCCGGAGGGATGGACGGTTTTCTCAACCCGCGGCGAATTGCGATTCGTCGTTCAGCAAAGGGCACAGCGGATTCGGGAATACGAGTTGCGCCTGCCGATACCGGGGAGGATTGAGATCCCGCAACTTGGCTCGTGCATTGAGGCCCTGCTGATTTCAACAAGCTCCGCAGAAGTTTATAATCGCGAGCAATTGCTGTGCCCGGTTCGCCTGGGGAAGGAGCTGGTCGTGAGAAACTGGCGTCCCGGTGACCGCTTTTGGCCGGCGCACACGAAGGAGCCAAGAAAAGTCAAAGAGTTGTTGCAAGAACGACACTTGATCGGTTCCGAGAAGAAGCTCTGGCCCGTAGCTGTGAGTGGCGAAGAGCTGGTCTGGATGCGGGGGTTCCTGCCACCGATCCGGTTCGCGGCCGAGGAAAGGGCCACTGAGGCTGTGCTGGTGCGAGAAACTCCGCTGGACCTGCGGAATAAGTAAACTTGGAACTCGCGGCAAGAAAAGAGTGAGGAAACCACCCCGAAAACCATGGATGAGATCGCGAAACCTGCACCATTGCGAGTAGTCATTTCGGCCGAGCAAATACACAAACGTGTATATGAGCTGGCGCGGCAAATCTCCGATGATTATCGTGGCAGAACAGTTCATGTCCTGGCGCTACTGGAGAATGCCTTCATCTTTACTGCGGATCTGGTGCGCGCACTGGAAGTGCCGGTTGTGTGTCAATTCATCAAGCCTCGGTATCGGCGGGAACTCGAGGGCAAGCCGGAGGGTTTTCTGGAGATCTTCTTCAGCCACGATGGGGATATTCGCGGTCAGCATGTACTCCTTGTTGAGGGGCTTGTACACTCTGGCGTAACCACGGAATTCCTAATGAGCAACCTCCGCAACCGAGGAGCAGCTTCAGTCAAAGTTGTTACCTTGTTGGACCGCCAGTCAGCCCGGCGCGTGCAGCTGCAGCCGGACTACTTTGGGTTCTTAGTCGATGAGGCCTTTCTGATCGGTTATGGGCTGGGTTCTCCCGAGCAGACCAACCGGAATCTATCTCACATCGCTGCCGCAGGATAGCTGCACCCGTGACTTAAGTTATTGGAACAAAGCTGCTCGTTTTCAGAGGATTCAGGTTAGAATGACATGCTGGTAATTCCCTCTATCCAAACTCCGCGGTCGGCATCTATATAGAGGGCGGCCGTAGCTGCGTGTTGGGTAGGCGGCCGTCTTCTCAGGAGCCTTTTTAGGTGAATTCAACAGTTAAGACAGTAGTTTTCTGGCTGGTAATCGTGCTTTCCGCATTCTTGCTCTGGCAGGTGGTCAAGGCCGGAGGGGCGGGACAAAAAGAGAAGGAGATCAACTTCTCGGAATTCCTGACCGACGTTGACCAGGGTCTTGTAAAAGAGGTCACGATCACGGGCATGGAAGTTCAGGGTAAGTTTCAGAATGATAACTCTCCCTTCCACACCACGGTACCCGCCAATTATCCCGACATGATCAAAACGCTCCGCGAAAAGGGCGTGGTCATGAAGTTCCGGGACATCAACAGTGGAAGTTGGCCCAGCTGGCTGCTCAACCTGGCTCCGCTCATCCTTCTGGCTGCGCTGTGGTTCTTCATGATCCGCCAGATGCAAACTGGAGGAAATAAAGCTCTTTCCTTCGGCAAGAGCCGCGCTCGCTTGCTGTCGATGCAGCAGAAGAAGGTCACATTCAAGGACGTGGCGGGAGTGGACGAGGCCAAGGAGGAGTTGCGCGAGATTATTGAGTTCCTCCGCGAGGCCCAGAAATTTCAAAAGCTAGGTGGCCGGATTCCAAAGGGTGTCCTGCTAGTAGGCCCACCGGGAACTGGCAAGACTCTCTTGGCTAGGGCAGTCGCAGGTGAAGCCAACGTTCCGTTCTTCTCTATTTCGGGCTCTGACTTCGTGGAAATGTTTGTCGGCGTGGGCGCGAGCCGCGTTCGCGATCTGTTCGAGCAGGGCAAGAAGAATGCCCCTTGCATCATCTTTATCGATGAAATTGACGCGGTTGGGCGTCATCGCGGAGCGGGCTTGGGTGGCGGACATGATGAACGGGAGCAGACCCTGAACCAGCTGCTGGTCGAGATGGACGGCTTTGAATCGAACGAAGGCGTCATTTTAATGGCTGCGACCAACAGACCAGATGTTTTGGATCCGGCCTTGCTCCGTCCAGGACGCTTTGACCGGCGGGTTGTAGTTAACCGTCCCGATGTTCGCGGACGCGAGGAGATCCTCCGCGTGCACACCCGCAAGATTCCCCTGGCAGACGATGTCGATCTTTCCGTCTTGGCTCGTGGAACGCCGGGCTTTTCAGGTGCGGACTTGGCCAACATGGTCAACGAGGCGGCTCTCGGGGCGGCTCGGCAGAACCGCAAAGCCGTGCTGATGTACGACTTCGAGATAGCCAAAGACAAGGTTCTGATGGGAGTGGAGCGCAAGTCGCTGCTGCTTTCAGAAGAAGAGAAGAAGGTGACGGCCTACCACGAAGCAGGGCATGCCTTGGTCGCGGCCAAGCTGCCTAATTCCGACCCGCTACATAAAGTCACGATCATTCCGCGAGGCATGGCACTCGGCGTAACCATGCAGTTGCCCATCGACGACAAGCACAACTACACCAAGGAATATCTCGAGACGGAGATCGCGATCATGATGGGCGGGCGTCTGGCAGAAGAGATTTTCCTGAACCAGATGAGCACCGGTGCCGGCAATGACATCGAGCGTGCCACCGAAATGGCGCGAAAGATGGTTTGTGAATTCGGCATGAGCGACCTTGGACCCCTGACGTTTGGGAAGAAAGAAGAGCAGATCTTCCTTGGCCGCGAAATCGCCCAGCACCGTGACTATAGCGAAGCCACCGCGATCAAGATTGACGAAGAAGTGCGCCGCATCATCAATCACGGCTACAACACGGCCAAGAATGTGTTGGCGGAGAACCACGACACCCTGGTCAAGATTGCGCTGGCGCTGCTCGAGCGTGAGGTCTTGGACGCCAACGAAATTAAATTGATCATTGAAGGCAAGGAACTCCCGAAGGTGACCCCACCCGCGAAGACCGATGAGGGTGTTCAGCAGGTGCTTAAGCCGGAACCAGGACGTCCGGGAATTGCCAAGGGTGGCGAGAGCCCGGCAAGAGCCTAACAAATCGAGATGCTAAACCTCTGCGGGCGGCCCGAATGGTCGCCCTTAATTTTTGGTCGCTGCCCCGGCTAGATCACAGATACTTGCACCAGTTTCGCTGCGACGTATCCGCGATAGATTGCGTACAGTGCGAATCCATGGAATCCCACCGCAAGAAAATCTCTGGCTAGTAGCAGGAACAATCCATCCAGAGCATATAGCGTCATTCCGGTGGTGAATGCCCATTTCCGCGTCTTCACGGCGAATCTGCCTAAGACAATGAACATGGCAGCCATGAAGCCGGTGATTACGATGTCGAGCATACTGCCCACGCTGCCGACCCGCTTGGCCAATCCGTCCACAATGCAAGTAATCCCTAGCCCAACAACAAAATGGAGATTGCCGCCT
This sequence comes from Terriglobales bacterium, assembly GCA_035623255.1. Classification (GTDB taxonomy): domain Bacteria; phylum Acidobacteriota; class Terriglobia; order Terriglobales; family Acidobacteriaceae; genus JAFAGX01. The sequence goes on from DASPTU010000098.1 coordinate 12,678, forward strand.
TTGAGGACGACCAAAGAATTGATCATGGAAAGGCCGGCGATCCAGTAAAACCATTTGGCGCCTGCGCGGGCTTGTGCGGCAGCCATCATCTTGGACACCGCGATTCGCTCATTGACCTGAGCGATTCGCTCACTCGATTGCGCAAAAGCTGGACTGAAGCCTGTCGCCATCGGAAGCTCCTGTTGATTCCAGGCGAGGGAGGCCCGCGATAGACGCAACGGGTAAGGCTGGAATTGAATAAGCGTATGACGGCGGCTTTCGCCGGGCCTAGATACCAGGCGGACATGCCCCGGAACCGTGTTGGCCTGACACTTTGGGCGAAAGTAACAGTTACCCGTTGACAATTGCCATCATATGCTCGGGATAGCGCTGCCCAGATGCCACGCCCTGCGGGAAGATCTCTTCCAGACGGCGAAGATCATCGGCGCTGAGCTCTATATCTACGGCAGCAACGTTTTCCTCCAAGTATTTACGGCGTTTTGTTCCGGGGATTGGCACAATGTCCTCTTCTTGCGCCAATACCCACGCCAGGGCGAGCTGGGAGGGCTTGCAGCGCTTTTCTCGGGCCATCTCTTCGACTCGGCGCACCAGATCAAGGTTCTTTTGGAAGTTCTCCCCCTGGAAACGGGGTGAGTTGCGCCGATAGTCGTCGACCGGGAGATCTTCGAAGCGCTTGAATTGCCCAGTCAAGAATCCGCGACCGAGTGGACTGTAAGCTACAAATCCGATCTTCAGTTCGCGGCATGTTTTCAGGATTTCGTCCTCGGGATCGCGCGTCCATAGCGAATATTCAGTCTGGAGAGCGGTTATGAAATGAACTTTGGCGGCACGCCGCAGGGTCTTGGCGCTGGCCTCGGATAATCCTATGTGATGAACTTTGCCTTCTCGGACGAGCTCGGCCATCGCGCCGACGGTCTCTTCAATCGGAGTATTGGGGTCGACGCGGTGCTGGTAGTAAAGATCGATATGGTCCACGCCGAGCCGCCGCAAGCTGGCTTCACATGCCTTACGAACGTACTCCGGCTTTCCATTGACGCCACGAGCATTCGGGTTCGCGGGGTCACGCACGATGCCGAACTTTGTTGCCAGGACAATCTGGTCGCGTTTTCCCTTGATGGCGCGTCCGACGAGTTCCTCGTTCTTGTACGGGCCGTACACGTCGGCCGTGTCGAGAAAATTTATGCCGAGGTCAAGAGCTCGATGAATGGTCGCGACCGATTCGTTGTCATCGCGTCCGCTGTAAAATTCCGACATTCCCATGCAGCCCAGCCCGATAGCGGATACGGTCAAACCTGCTCGTCCAAGTTTTCGAGTCTTCATGACTGCTCCTTGCAGAAAGAATTAGAACCACCCCAAACAAGCGCACATCAGAATTATCACTTGATAGATGCACAGCTTTGCCTAGAGGCATCAGGAGAATCCATGACCGAGATCGCAAGATGGTTTGACAGGAAATTTGACTTCGCATTTCCGGCGGAGCTTTGTCCGAACCTAATCATGAGACTTCGTGGCACTCCCGCGAGGATCGAGGAACTTATGCATGGCTATGCACGCGAAGTTCTCACCCGCAAGCCTGACCAAAAATGGTCGGCTCAGGAACACGCCGGTCACCTTCTGGATCTCGAGCCCCTTTGGCTGGCACGAGTAAATGACTACATCGCCGGATCAGATCAATTAACTGCAGCCGATCTGAACAATCGCAAGACCGATGAAGCCAACCACAATGCCCGTGAGCTGGCGGAGATTCTGAAGGATTTCCGGCACCGCCGCGGCGAGCTCGTCGATCGCATTTGCAGCATCGAGCGGGAGTTTCATGCGCGCACCATCCCGCATCCGCGGCTGAAACAGCCGATGCGCTTGGTGGATCATATGTATTTCGTGGCGGAGCACGATGACCACCATCTGGCGCGAATCTGGGAACTCATAACCTAGCAGGGACGAGCGTGCCTGCGCTCAATCACGGGAGACCGTTATGACCGGTTTTCCAGCGGGAAGCACTTCGCCGACTTCCGCCCCGGAAACGCCAGCGGTGTTCAGGGCATTCATGAGAGCCGCAGCCTGTTCGGCAGCGATGGAGATCAGCAAACCTCCGGCGGTTTGCGGATCAAAGAGAATTGTCTTAGCCTCTTCAATGACACTTCCTTCATATTCAACCAGGCATTCGGCGAATTCACGATTAGCCTTCAAGCCACCGGGAATGTACCCGGCGCGAACGCATTCCACGGCGCCTTCGAGCAACGGGATTCGATTTGCGTAAAGGCGCAGCGAAGCGTTTGAACCTAGTGCCATCTCCCGCGCATGCCCGATCAGGCCAAAGCCGGTAATGTCGGTCATAGCGTGAACGGGCCAAAATTCGCCATTGATGGTGGCTGTAATTACCTCTGCAGCCCGCTTGTTCAAAGCTGTCATCGAGGCGACTGCAGCGTCAATCCACGACTGCTTGGCAACTCCCCGCTTAATTGCTGTCGAGATCACTCCGGTGCCCAGGGCTTTGGTAAACAGCAGTCGATCCCCGGTCTTTGCGCCGGAATTTGTAAGTACTCTTGTGGGATCGATCAGGCCCGTGACTGAGTACCCGAATTTTGTCTCGTCATCTCGAATGCTGTGGCCGCCAATGACGGTGCATCCCGCTTCGATCATCTTGGAGAGTCCGCCGGCGAGGATTCGCTCGAGCACTTCGATTTCCCCTTTTTCAGGAAAACACACCATTGCCAGCGAACTAAGCGGCTTTCCTCCCATAGCGTAGATGTCGCTCAGAGCATTTGTAGCCGCGATCTGGCCAAACGTGAACGGGTCATCCACTATAGGAGTGAAAAAGTCGACCGTCTGCACAAGTGCAGTGTCGCGGGTGAGTTGATACACGCCCGCGTCGTCGGCGTGATCGAAGCCAACCAGTACGTTCGGATCATATTGCCGGGCTAATTTCCCAAGCACCGCGTCCAGCACCGCCGGACTCAGCTTGGAAGCTCAACCCGCGGCTTTGACCGTCTCGGTCAGCCGCACCCGCTTAGTTTCTGGCATATAGACATTTTAAACACGATGTTCAGTATGAGGGGGCAGCTATCCCGCCATGGCGCAGGATTAACGTTAGGTACAATGTCGGTGGTGAAAGCGAGCCCCGAGCCCGACCCAATTACGGAGCTTCTCAAACGCGCTAAAACTATTGCCGTCGTGGGTCTTTCAAATAATCCGTTACGTCCCAGCCACGGCGTTTCGGCTTACATGCAGAGCCATGGGTACCGCATTATTCCCGTGAATCCCAGAATCAAAGAAGCTCTGGGAGAAACCGCATATCCATCCCTGCTTGAGGTGCCGGAAAAAATCGATATCGTAAATATTTTTCGCCGGCCGGAATTCGTTGGCGCGATTGTCGATCAAGCGATCCAGTTAAAGATTCCCGCGGTCTGGATGCAGGAGGACGTGATCGATGAGCCCGCGGCAGAAAAGGCACGTCAACACGGCCTCTTTGTCATCATGGACCGATGCATACTCAAAGAGCACCGCGCCCGTGTGAACCAGCTTTAGCCTAGCCCTTCACGAAGATCACACTCGCATCATCTCTAAAACCGCGGCTGTTGGCGAACCGACGCACATCTTCGAGGAGGCTCTCAGCCGACGCCTCTGGCTTGGTAACGTCAACCCGGAGACGTTCTAACCCATATTCTTCCTCTTGATCGTTTTCAGCTTCTGTTATGCCGTCACTGTAGAAGACCACGCGCGAACCCTCGGGGAAAGGGACTTCGTGTTCCGAAAATTCTCCAAACCCTATGCCGAGGGGCAGACCTCTCTCAGTGGAGAGGAAGCGGGATTCATTGCCAGACAGCAACAGTGGCGGAAGATGTCCAGCGTTGGCGAAAATCAAAGTCCGTCTCTGGGGATCGAGCACACCGTATACCATGGTGACAAATCTGCCTGCCGGAAAATCCTCGACGAGTAAACGATTCAACTTACCCAGGACCTCCCCTGGCGTGCAGCTGGCCTCAGCCAGCGAGCGCAGCATGCCGCGAGTTGCTGACATCAACAATGCCGCGGCAGTTCCTTTGCCTGAGACGTCGGCCAAAACTAGTCCCCAGCGACCATCTTCGAGAGGAATGAAGTCGTACCAATCACCGCCCATGGCTCCAGCGGAAATCGAAAGACCGGAAACAACGAAACCGGGGATAAAGGGTGAGGTCCTAGGCAGGAGTGCCTGCTGAATGACGCGTGCCTCGTGCACTTCGCGGCTCATAGCCTCGCGTGCTTGACGTTCCTTCTGAAATGCGCGGGCATTATGGACAGCCACAGAGATGTGGGAGCAAAGAGCCTGGAGAAGGCGCATCTGCTCCGGTGGAAACCCATCCAGTTCAGGATGTGAAGCCGTGAACACCCCCACCAGTTTCCCCTGCACATGTAAGGGAATGGCCAGCTCGGAGCGTGTGGACTCCTCGCAAGGAATGTAATAGGGATCCTTACTCACGTCGGGTGCGTAGCGAGGCTGCATCGTGGCTGCCACATAGCCGACCATGCCTTCTTTACCGATCTTCAGGCAATAGCCCTTGCTCGCTTGCGTGCACCCGCATACGCCTGCCAGAACCATCTCACCCCGATCTTCGTTATGCAGATAGATGTTTGCTTCCACGCATCCAAACGAACGTGCGATGTCGTTTACGACGTTATCGATCAGTTCATCCAGATCGAGGATCGAACTGATTCTTTGCGCTGCTTTTTGGAGTTTCAGGAGATCGTCAATTTGATCGATTCGAAGGGAACCGGCGATTGCGGCATCTTCGGGAGCAAAGCTTGGGACGGTTGCCATAGCACCTCCTCGGGTCCAGTAAGTGCAATCAGGTGAGTCACTTACCCTTTAAGCATAAGATGTAAAAAACTGTTTCTCGATGCATTTTTTCGGCAAGATCTTGGCGGAGTTTCTCAATGCGCGTCTCCCGAGAACCTTGATTTGATGCGTTTGATCTCTTCGATCCGCTCGCGCATTCTTCTTTCGACCCCTTCGTTTGTCGGATGATAGTAGGTCCGGTCGCGCAGGTTATCGGGCAAACACTGCATGTCCGTGATCTTTTCTTCAGAATCGTGGGCATACTGGTAGCCTTGGCCGTATCCCAGGCCTTTCATAAGCCCGGTCGGTGCGTTGCGCAGATGCAAAGGAACAGGTTCGGCCGTAGTACGTTCTACGTCTATCTGAACGTCGGAATAGGCGGTGTACAAGGCATTGGACTTCGGAGCCAGCGCGAGATAAACGACCGCCTGCGCCAGCGCCAGATTGCCCTCCGGCATTCCAATGAAATCAACGGCGTCGCGCGCCGCCATGCAAACTGAAAGCGCGGTCGGATCCGCCAAGCCGATATCCTCCACCGCCATTCGCACCACACGGCGCGCGATGTAGAGCGGATCCTCCCCAGCTTCCAACATGCGTGCAAGCCAGTACAGAGACGCGTCGGGATCGCTATTGCGGACAGACTTGTGCAACGCCGAAATTAGGTTGTAGTGCTCTTCTCCGGCCTTGTCGTAAAGCAGAACGCGTTTTTGCAAGGCGTCCTGAGCAATTTCATCGGTGATTTGCGTGCGGCGCTCTATTGCCAGGCTGGCCGCGACTTCCAGGGCGTTATAGGCACTGCGGGCATCGCCACTGGAATAGGCTGCGATTTTTGCCAAGGTCTCTTCGGAGGCCTGCAGATGCAGAGACCCGAGCCCCCGCTCGACGTCTCCCAGCGCTCGCTTGAGCAACAAAACAATCTGCTCTTCGACAAGCGGCTTAAGCACGTAAACGCGGCATCGTGACAACAAGGCTCCAATAATCTCGAAGGACGGGTTTTCGGTGGTCGCACCAATAAGGCGAATGTTGCCCTTTTCGACATGCGGCAGAAAGGCATCCTGCTGGGCTTTGTTAAAACGATGAATTTCGTCAATGAAAACGATTGTGCGGGTGCCATACTGCCGCGCCTTTTCGGCATCAGCCATTACCTGCTTGATTTCCTTGATTCCCGAGAGTACGGCGGAGAATTCGATGAAATCCGCCTTGGTCAGCCGAGCGATGATTTTGGCGAGGGTGGTTTTGCCGGTGCCGGGTGGTCCCCAGAAAATGAGTGAACCGGTATCGTCGCGCTCGATTTGAGTGCGCAGCGGTTTGCCTTCGGCCAAGAGATGTTCCTGGCCGACAAATTCGTCAAGCGTGCGCGGCCGCATGCGATCCGCCAACGGGCGCGTCCGGTCAGCGGATTCATCGCGATTCGGGATTGGCTGAAAAAGGTTCATGGCTCTAAGGGCGAAGGCTCCGATCGGTCGATCCCCTCCTCTGCCTGGAGGCTTCGTACAAAACGACACTTGCCGCCACCCCGGCATTCAGCGACTCGACCTTCGGCGAATGAGGAATGGCAATAACTTCGTCCATCTCTGCCATCAACTCACGCCCGAGACCCGCGCCCTCTCCTCCAATGAAAATCGCTGACGGTGAGCTCAAAGTGGTTTCCGGCAAGGGAGTTCCTTTGTGCGACGAGGTGGCGAGCAGACGCATGCCTTGTTCTCGAAGTCTTCCGAGGACCTGCGGCAATTCAAGCTTGACTGCAGGCAGGCGAAATACAGAGCCGGCCGACGCCCGCACTACCTTCCAATTGAGCCGGCTCACAGTGCCACCTCCGAGCAAGATCCCGGCTGCACCGAATGCCTCAGCAGAACGCAAAATCGTCCCAAGATTACCGGGATCTTGCAATCCGGCAATTGCAACGACCGGTCCGACTTGTGACCTTGCGAGCACATCCTCCAGAGTGAAAGACTTGCAATAAACCAGCGCGGCGATGCCTTGAGGCGCTTCGGTTGGAACCACACCGGCAAAGAGCCTGTCCGGAAGAGTCACAGTTTGGACGTGGGCGCCGAGCTGGGGCAGAAGGCGCTCCGCCTTATCCTTGGCCGAAGTGCTGAAGAATACCGTGTGAAATCTCAATCCGCTGCGGATGGCTTCTTCTACAACCCGCAGCCCTTCAATCGCACAGCAGCCGTCAGAAATCAGATCACCGGCGGCAAAGCCCTTGCGAAGCTCCTTGACAAGGGCATTATGCCGTCCTTCGATGCTGCGAAGGCGATCAAGTTGCGCGATGTGGGACTTTGGCACTTGTCTTCCTGCCACATCATAACCTCTCGGCTGGCAGGGCTGGTCCGTGGTATCTTAAGTTTCGTTTCCAGACATCTAACAAAAGGGCTCGTGTGCGCGCGGAGATCCTAAAGATCAACAGTGAAAATCCGGAGGCGTCGCTGATACGCTATGCGGCCGACCAGATTCGGGCAGGCGAAGTTCTGGGCATGCCTACAGATACGTTCTATGGCTTGGCCGCGGATCCGTTCAACTTGCGGGCAGTCGATCGGGTGTATGACATCAAATCCCGCTCCCGGCACAAGCCTTTATCGTTGCTGATTGAGAGCGTTGACCAGGCGGAAGATCTCTGTAAGCCTCTCCCGGAGGAATTCTACAAGCTGGCTCGCCGTTATTGGCCGGGTCCCCTGACCATCATCGTGAAGGCTGCGTCCCGCCTGCCTCTGAAGGTGACGGCTAATACCGGAAACGTGGCCCTGCGCGTACCGAATGCCAAAATTCCTCTGGCCGTAGTTCAGGCGGCACAGATTCCGGTTACGGCAACGTCGGCCAACCTGAGCGGAGAATCTGAGTGCACGACCGCCGAAGCCGTTCGGGACCAACTGCGAGACCGGATCTCTATCATCGTTGATGGCGGTACTTCGCCGCGCGAGATTGCTTCCACCATCGTTGACCTCACGGACGAAGAAGCTCGTTGGCAAATCCTGCGCGAAGGCGCGATTCCGGGCCAGGAGATTTCTGAGTTCTTTGCACAGGGATGAGCGGAGCTGCACCGATTCTGTCTCGCACGCGAAGTCACATACCATGGGTTTGGCTAGTAGCGGCGGTAGGCGTCGCGTTTCTCACCTGCTTGGGCGTCATATGCGTCAAGATTGAGGAGTCTGCTAACCAGCAACAGCTCCATCCTGCCGATGCAATCGTAGTGTTCGGAGCAGCGGAATATTCGGGGCGGCCTTCGCCCGTCTACCGGGCCCGCCTGGATCACGCCTTCGATCTTTTCCAAGGTGGCATTGCGCCGGTCATAATCACAACCGGAGGCGCTGCTGCCGATCCCCAGTACAACGAGGGCGGCGTCGGCCACGATTATCTAATGCACCGTGGCGTCCCCGATGCCAGCCTGATCGCCGAAACGCAGGGGGCCGATACCGCACAATCCGCCGCACGGGTAGCGGTCATCATGCGTGCCAATCATATGCGGAGCTGCGTCGCGGTCAGCGATGCATATCATGTTTTCCGCATTCGACAGCTGCTGCAGCATGAAGGAGTAAAAGTCTATCTGTCGCCAAGGCCGGAGTCGCGCCCGCATTCCTTTTCGCAGCGTACAGAAGCCGTCTTGCGGGAGGCCATGAGCTATGTCCTTTGGCGGATGCACATCACAAGATAGTTGCAAATGGGTGCTTCGGGCGGAAGCATTTGTGAACTCTTGAATTCAGAATACAGAAATTAATTTTGCCCTCTTACTTCTGAATTCCTCACCATCCCATCCTCTTCCTCAACTCGGTGACGTGCGCCACATGGTGTCTTCCGTGCCAGGCGTAAAGCGCGAGATTTTTCTCTAGCGGTACTGTCCCGAGTTCCGGGTGCCGGAAGGTGCGCTTCCAGTCCTCCGGTTTGAGAGAGCGCAACAATCGCACCCAGCGGTCGTGCAGAGAATCCAGAAGCGCCAGCGAAACCTCAAGGGGTGTGCCTTTAACTTCTTGCGTCTCTGCCCACAGGTCTTCCATATATGGCTTAATGGTCGGCTCATCCTCGGTGAGTGCCAGCTTGAAGCGGATATAGGCATTCATGTGACTCTCTGGCACGTGATGCACCACCTGCCGCACTGTCCAGCCTCCGTCGCGATAAGGCGTTTCGAGTTGCTGTGGGCTAAGGCCTTTAACTGCGGCGCGCAATGCGGCAGGCGCCTGCGCGATGGCATCAATCATTTGCTTGCGCTGAGCTTCGTCGGTTGGACCATCAAACGAGAATTTTCCGATAGGGTAACGGGGATCAGTCATTTGTCCTCTTTCTGGCATGACGGGTTGGCTCGCTTTGCGAGCTTAAGCGAACAAGAACTCCTTGGTCCGCAGCTCCTTGATCGTATCCCTCAGCTTGGCCGCCTTCTCGAATTCGAAGCGCTTGGCGGCTTCCCGCATATCGCTTTCGAGCTTTGCAATGTAAAGGTCGAGTTCTTCCTGCGATTTGAAATCTGGAATGCCATCGGCCTCTGCACTGGTCAGATCGGTGTAGTCTGCTTCGACAATGCTGGCCAGCGACATCTCCAAGGGTCGCACAATGGATTGCGGCGTGATTCCATTCGCTTGGTTGTAGGCTTCCTGAATCGCGCGGCGGCGATTGGTTTCGTCCATGGCTTTCTGCATGGATTCGGTAACCCGGTCGGCGTAGAGAATGGCGCGGCCGTTCAGGTTGCGAGCGCAGCGCCCAACGGTCTGGATCAACGATCCGCTGGATCGCAGAAAACCTTCCTTGTCCGCATCCAGAACGGCGACCAGCGAAACTTCGGGCAGATCGAGACCTTCCCGCAGGAGATTGATTCCGATGAGCACATCAAATTCACCGCGCCGCAAATCGCGAAGAATTTTGACGCGTTCTAAAGTCTCAATTTCCGAGTGCATGTAACGGCATTTGACGCCGACTTCACTGTAATATTCGGCCAAGTCCTCAGCCATGCGCTTGGTGAGCGTGGTCACCAACACTCTTTCGCCACGCCCCACGCGATCGCGAATTTCGTGCAGCAGGTCATCGATTTGACCCTTGACCGGTCGGACTTCGACTGGAGGATCCACCAGCCCAGTAGGACGAATGATCTGCTCAACCACAACCCCCGCTGATTTTGTCAGTTCATAAGGCCCGGGCGTGGCGGAGACGTAAATCATCTGATTCATCCGGTGCTCGAATTCCTCGAATGTAAGCGGGCGATTGTCGAGAGCCGATGGCAGCCGGAATCCATATTCGACCAGGGTTTCCTTACGCGAGCGGTCTCCGTGATACATGCCGTGCAACTGCGGCACAGTCTGGTGCGATTCGTCGAGGAACATCAAATAGTCGCGCGCGAAGTAGTCGAGAAGTGTCGGCGGCGGCTCACCAGGCAAGCGTCCTGTGAAGTGCCGCGAATAGTTCTCAATGCCATGACAGTAGCCCATGGACTTTATCATCTCCAGGTCGTACATGGTTCGCTGATGGACCCGTTGCGCCTCAACTACTCGACCTTGTTTCTCCAGTTCGGCCTCCCACCACGCGAGCTCTTCGCGAATGGTCCGCACCGCGTTCGACCGGGTTTCCTCTTTCATGACGTAGTGAGTTTTGGGATAGATGGGCAGGCGAACATACTTCTGCTTGACTGTTCCGAATAGAGGATCGATCTGTGAAAGCGACTCAACCTCATCTCCCCACAGTTCCACGCGATATGCCATATCGTCGTAGGTGGGGAAGATTTCAATCACGTCGCCCCGGACGCGGAAAGTTCCTCGGCGAAATTCGCCATCCGTGCGCTCATAGAGAATCTCGACCAGCTTGCGAGTGATATCTTCCCGCTTGATCTTTTGCCCTTTTTCGAGAAAGAGCAGCATGCCGTAATACGCCTCGGGCGAACCGAGGCCGTAGATGCAACTGACCGACGCGACGATCAGGCAATCGCGCCGCTCAAACAACGAACGAGTAGCGGAAAGCCGAAGCTTGTCCAGTTCGTCGTTGATGGTTGCTTCCTTCTCGATATAGAGATCAGCGGCCGGGACATAAGCTTCGGGTTGATAGTAGTCGTAGTACGAAACGAAATATTCCACCGCGTTCTGCGGAAAGAAGCTCTTGAACTCGTGATAGAGTTGCGCGGCCAGAGTCTTGTTGTGAGCCATGACCAAGGTTGGCCGGTTTACCTGCTCGATCACCTTCGCCATCGTGTAAGTCTTGCCAGAGCCGGTCACTCCCAGTAAAACCTGATGCTGTTCGCGATCGAATACACCTCGGAGGAGCGACTCGATGGCCTTGCCCTGGTCGCCGCGAGGTTTGTAATCGCTGACTAGCTTGAAATCCATTAGAACTTATCGGCTGTAGGCTCTGTTCTCCGTCCGCAAGCGTTTAACAGCAAGAGATGCAGTCCACTCTGCTTGCCTGCAGTAGAAACGAACCTCAACTGGGACGCATTTTTTGATTATATCCCGGCAGGGATAACGACTGGCGCGGGTGACGCCGTGGATGAAAAAAGAAAAACTGCAGGCGAGTTGCGCAACGAGAAAAACGCTGCACGATGCGACTATGGCAATTTGAATACGACGGTAATCTGGGTCTGAATCTCTACCGGCTGGCTATCAAGGTAGTACGGTTTGTATTTCCACTGCTTGACTGCATCCATGGCCGCACGGCCGAGGATAGCGTCGCCGCTTATGCGCTTAAGATTGGTGATGTTGCCCTCTTTGCTGATGGTCGCCGCCAGTTCAACCGGGCCCTGGATTTTCATCTGCAACGCCTGTTGCGGGTACAGCGGTGCAACTTTCTTGATTAGCAGCCCTTGTGAGATGCCTTGGGAGATTTTGAGCGTTTGTGCTGCCTTGGGGACGGTGGGCGACACGTTTACCAAGTCAGAGATGGTGTCGTTCGGCGAATCCTGGGCGACATTTAATTCGGGCGCCGTGGTTTCCGCGGGCTGCTCAACGGGCCGCTGCTGTGCTGGGGTCGAGGCTCCCCTCTTAACGACGATCGCGGTAGGTCCGCTCGCATCCTCGTCGCTGTTCTCGTCTGAGTCAGGGTCGCTCTTGGTGGAGGCGATCATGGACTTTTTTGCCTTCGGAACAGATGTTTCTTTGGCCGGGGATGAAGTTATAGGCGCCGCTGAGGGAGCATTAGTAGCAGTCGAGTCTATGGGCAAGTCCGACCCAGTGCTGGCGGTAGGCTCTGGCGATGTTGCCGCGGCCTGAGGAGTCGGAGGCTGGACAGCTTGTGGCTGCGCAGTTTGGGCCTGCGGCTGTGGGGCCGCCTTCTGAAGTGTGCTCGACGGCAAGCCACGTTGAAACTTTGTGAATCCTACGTACCCGAGCGCAGCCGCAAGCAAGATCACCGCAGCGATGACTATGGGTCTAATTCCGCCGCTGCGTTCGGATGACGATACCGGTCGCGGCTTTTCCGTTGCGCTTGCGAATGACGGCAGTTCCAATTGACTGGCGTCAATCGTCTCTCGCGAAGACGGTCTCTGCTTCGCGGGTGCAGCCGCTGCACCGGCGCCTGCAAGTGGCATTGGAGATACCGGACTGGCCGAGATTTCGCTCGAACTCAACAACTCGCTGTGTGCGGTCGCATCAGCGGCAGTGCGCAGCGCACCGGCCATTGGTCGTGAGATTAGCTGCCAGGGGTTGGCCTTCTCTGGTGAAGCAACAGACGGTCGCGTTAGGTCGGCGGTGGGGTCCGGCATTGACTCCAGAAATGCCGCTTCGGTCGGTTCAAGCCGAGGCTGTGGTTCATTTTCAAGTTCAAAGCTTGCAGAAGGCACTGAGTCCGAAAGCGTCGGGGACAAGGAATGCGGGCCCGGAAGAGCACTCTGAGCTGCCTGATCTGCCTTCGCCGAGGTAGCGGCCAACCTCGTTGATTCGGACTTGCGTAAGAGTCCGCGTGCTACTCGAATCGTGCCCTTCGATTGCTCGACATTAATCGGTTTGGTCAGAACCAGATTAGCCCCGATCCGGAATGCTTTCGCAACCCCGGCTTGCCCCTCGACTACCGCAATCGAAAGCGACGCCTGGTTCAGTTCCGAATTTCGTGCACTCTTGAACAGCAAAGTTGCATTCTGCTCGTTCTCACAATCAACGACGATGGCGTCGAAATGCTCTGCTGTCAACTTCTTAACGGTGGCAAACGGCTCGTTGGATGGCTCAACCTGGAAGTCCAGGTCGGTCAATACCTGCGTCACAGTTCGGGCAGTCTTCTCATCGGGGCAGAACAAGAGCGCCTTGTAGCTCATACTCGAATCGTAGGTACAGGGATACTCACCGGCAAGTTACCGAGGTCACAGGGGCTTAGGCCAAGAAAGCAGCTTCTGGCCTGCAGATACAATGGCACTCATGCGGCTGCCGCTTTGGCTCAAAATCGCGTGGACGTTGTGGTTAGTCGCTTGGGTGCCGGTGTACTGGCACCAATATGGATTGCAAAATTTTCTTTTTTTCTGTGACCTGGGGAATTTCCTAATCGCAATTGGCCTGTGGTCGGAGAGCACGCTTATCTTTTCCTGGCAGGCGACCGGGCTGCTGCTCTTTCAGACCCTCTATGCAATCGATCTCATCGGAGCAGTTATGACCGGGAGACATTTCATAGGTGGCACGGAATATATGTTTAATCCACTGGTGCCGTGGTTCGTCCGGGCGCTCAGCCTTTTTCACGTCGTTGTGCCTCCTTTGTTGTTGTGGGCGATCTGGCGGCTGGGATATGACAGTCGCGGGTGGAGGCTCGCAACCGTGACGACCTGGATTGTCCTGCCGATCAATTACTTTTGGCGTCCGCAATTCAACGTAAATTGGGCGCGAGGACTCTTCTTTCGGGAACAGCAAGTGGTTCCGGGATGGTTGTACCTGGCGGCTTACCTCCTAATCGTACCTGTAGCCATTTACTGGCCCACCCATCTGATTCTGCGATGGTGGATAAGTCGCTTTCGAGAGCGCGGTCGCGTTACTTCGCAGAACTAGTCGCGGCGAGCGCCCGCCCAGTAGCTTCCAGTAATGCCTCTGGACCAACAGGTTTTCCGGTGGCGTTCTCCATCCAGAGATCGGGAGTAACGCGGCCCATTTTAGCCATACGCTCGAACTCCGGACCAACGCTTCCTGCTTTCTTCATCTGCTCTTCTATCTGAAACGCAATCATGTGGCCGATGGGATAGTCGGGCAGATAGAGGAATGCATCAATCATGTGGGAGTACACACCCAGCAGAACTACATCCTTCTTGCCAAACACGGGAGCGTAATAACGATTCCAGACGTCCTTGGCAATCTGTACCGTAGCCTGGTTGAGCTGGCTTGGCGTGGCTTGCGGATGATCGTACATCCAGTGCCACACACCCATATCGACGAGCGCGACGCCGGAGATTTCGTAGGTTCCCCAAAAATCATTCAAGGTCTTTTCCGCCTCAGCTTTGGCGTTGGGGGCCGGCAGACCCAACAGCTCGAGATCGCGTCCTTGAAAGACAAACGCGAGCGCCTCGGTGAATGCAGTATTCGGAACTCCTTTGAGCAACGTGTAGTCGACCTCATTGAGGGAAAACGTCTGCTCCACGTTGTGACCCATCTCGTGCACCGCGATGTTGAAACCTTTGTAGTTCATCCCGGTCTTCTCGACACGGGTGCGCAGGTGAGCTTTTTCCGAGCGCATCTCCGCCCCCATCGCATGACCGGACCCGCGGGCCGGATCCACAACGATATTGTTCGCCACATATTGCGCCCGAGCCGGCGAGAGGCCGAGCTTCATGAGCAAATTGGGGATATCTTTTTGGTAGGCCTCCGCGCTTGGATATTTCTTAGCAACCATCGCGTCCAGTTCCGCCTCGCTGTATTTGCTGCCCGGGCGAAATCCGTTGTACCAAATATCGAAGGGTTCAAGCGGCCGGCCAAGACGTTGCTGAATAAGTTTGGCCGTCTGAGCCACCAGCGGTGAACTCACCACCTGCTCAAGCATGGCTCGTACACGTGTCTCGGGAAGCTCACGATCCTCGTCAAAGCGCCTGTCGATCAACGTTGGGGCGGTCGGGGAATAAGGATCAGCTTTCCGCGATGCCAGGAATGTCCCAAGCAATCTGGCATAGCGAGTATCGGGTTCACGTTCGTTGTTCGCGCGCCGAGTATTGCTACCCATGTCCGAATCCCTCGCTGCTGCGGGGCGAACTTCATTCGTGTAAGGATCCCAATCGACCTGCGGATTATCGATCGCGGCCAGCGGGATGGTCTGGGTAACGATTCTTTCCATGACCTGCTGAATCATGCGTTGTTTCGCCAGACCGTTTTGCGAATCGGCGTAGTCGGACTTGATCTCGTCGCGCAGATTCCAGTGGCTCAGCAGCCGCATTTTGGCGGGGAAGAGGCGTTTTCCTTGATTATCGAGCAGGTGATACATCCAGATGTTGTACTGCGCGATATAAGCGTCAGCGCTGGCGGCGGCCTGACCGATGGCCAGATTCACATCCGCTGGAACGCGCTTGTCAAAACGCTGCCCGAGCCGAACCTCAGCCCATTGCCGGCGGGTCCAGGTGGGGCCGTCGTGCAACCGCTGATCCAGAGTGGTAAGTGGAAAATTCAGAAGTACGATAAAGGCCAGCTTATTGTTGAAGAAGTCGTCGATGACATGGGCTGACGGGTCGTACCCGGCGAATATTTCATCGAAAGGAAGCGCCGGTCCGGCATCGAGGTCCTGCTGCTGCCGGAACTCGCGGTTAATCTCGTGCATGTGGCCATCAAGCTGTTCCAGCAGACGCTGATAGCGAGTGAACATTGTGTCGAGTGTTACCTGGTCGCCGGCGAAATTAGTGCGCACGAAGTCCTCGAACACGGCTGCATCGCCATCTTCAGTACGCCAAAACTCGCTTATCTGGCGCAAGCCGAGCTGGACGCGCGATGCCTGAGAATCGCCGTAGCTTGCCGTAAGCTCGGTTTCCATTTTTGCGATCGATGATGCCATCCAGGAATTCCGATTCGTGGTGTTTTCACTGGAGGCGGTTGCAGCCTGCGCTGCGGTTTCCTGTAGCTGAGTAGTAGCGACGAGAAAAACGAAGATCAAACCAATCAGATGAAGGGCGTGCACTCTGATAGCCTCCGTCGGGAGTAACTAGCAGATCAGTATAGCTAACGCGGGTGTGCAGAGATTGAAGGATAAGAATTGTTGTTGCTCGCCATCGTACTGACTAACACGCGAAAACGAGCAGAGCAGCGGTTTCCATCAGGCACAACTCGGGCCCCCGCGACCTTGACGACCTCAGCGCTTGGGCCGATATATATCCGTGGCCGTGCCGAAGAAGACTTCGGCAGATTCCATGATGGTCTCCGATAACGTCGGGTGCGGATGAATGCTGAGCTCGAGATCCGTAGCCGTGGCGGCCATTTCGACGGCGAGAACGCCCTCGGCGATCAATTCTCCGGCGCCGACTCCTACGATTCCAACGCCTAGAACACGCTCGCTCTCAGGGTCAAGGATCAATTTTGTCATACCTTCAGTTCGATCCAGGGTCATCGCGCGACCGGACGCAGCCCAGGGGAACTTGGCGACTTTGATCTCTCTTCCACTTTGTTGAGCCTGCGTTTCAGTCAAGCCACACCACGCAATTTCAGGATCAGTAAACACGACAGCCGGAATGGCATGTGGCTCGAAAACCACTTTGTGCCCGGCGATTGCTTCAACCGCGGTCCGTCCCTCGTGGGAAGCTTTGTGAGCGAGCATTGGCTCGCCCACAACGTCACCAATGGCGTAGATCACCGGGTCGTCCGTCTGCAGTTGTTTATTCACCTGAACAAAGCCGCGCTGGCCGACCTTGACCTTTGTGTTTTCCAGGCCAGAGATCTCGGAGTTGGGTTTGCGGCCTACCGAGACCAGGACCTTGTCGAATAGTTTTTGGCGTTCCTTAACCTCGGGGCCATCGAACGTTACAAGAATGCCGTTCGATTCCGCTTCCACGCCGGCCACCGTAGTGTTCAGGAGAATGGAGTCAAGTATTTTCTCCAGGCGTTTGTGCAACGGCAGAACCAGATCGCGATCTGCTCCCGGCAACAAGCCCGACAACATCTCCACCACAGAAACTTTCGATCCCAGCTCCGCGTAAACTGTGCCGAGTTCCAGGCCAATGTATCCGCCGCCTACTACCAGAAGGCTGCGGGGAATTTCGCTGACATCGAGCGCGGAAGTGGAATCCATTATGCGTGGCGGGCCCAAGTTGAGGCTGGGAATCGCCGCAGGACGTGAACCGGTGGCGATGACGATTCGGTCGAAGGTAAGTGATTGTTCGCTGCCGTTTGTACGGGTGACGCGCAATGTATTCGAGTTTTCGAACGCTGCGCGACCCTGGACGTATTCGACCTTGCGTTGCTTTGAGAGTTGCCCTAAGCCGCCGGTGAGTTTCTTGACGACCCCCTCTTTCCATGACCGCAGGCGAGCCACGTCGATTTTGGGATTGCTATACTCGATGCCCCAATTCTTCGCGTGCTGGGCTTCATCGATCAGCTTGGCTACGTTAAGCAGGGCCTTCGACGGAATGCAACCCCGGTAAAGACAAACGCCTCCAGGGTTCTGCTCCGGATCAATCAAGGTGACCTTCATCCCAAGATCAGCGGCGAGGAAGGCAGCGGCATAACCGCCCGGTCCGGCGCCAATGACAGCAATATGTAGGTTTAAGTTTTCAGGCATGTTTCATTTGAATTGTAAAGGTAAATCGGTGATTCATCCCTATGTCCGTTCGCTTCACCTACTATCGGAGATGGCGACATAGGCGCCCAACCCTACCAGCACCAGTCCCGTGCCAGCACGTTGCCTTTTACGCAACGCTGACGAAGCACGCAGTCGTGCGCCGAGCGGAGACGCGAGCACGATCACAAGCATGTCAGCGCAAGTGTTCAGCGTTACAGATATTGTTCCCAACAGAAGGAATTGACGGAAGCTGCCATCAGTTCGATTCACAAATTGTGGGATAAAGGCGAGAAAAAAGACCGCAGTCTTGGGATTCAGAACTTCGGTAGCGATCCCTTGCCAGAATGGATTGCGTCGACCCTGTCGCGCCAGGTTCATGGTATCTGGATCTATGCGAGCACTTGCGATCATTCGGATGCCGAGGTAGATCAGATACCCAGCCCCAGCATACTTGACAAGCGCGAAAGCAGTTGCGGAAGTGGCCAGCACGACGGACAGACCGGTAGCTGCGGCCATGACATGAACCAGACCGCCGATGAAGGTTCCTGACGCGGAAAGCAAGCCTTCGCGGCGTCCGCCTGCCAGGCTGCGGGCGAGCACGTACAGCATTCCAGGGCCAGGCGCAATCGCAAGCAGTGTAGCGGCTCCCAGGAACAGCGCAAATCTATTCGGGTCGATCATGGATCATAATTCTAACGCGACGGGTTCGCTTTGACCGTTCCCGTTTCACGGTACTACGCCCTACGACGATATGAGGCAGATCGGCCTGGCACGTGTGCTTTCGAAACGAGGTTACTGCTCGCGGTCGCGGGCATTTGAACTCATTCGCGGCGGGTATGTGAAACTGAATGGCAGGATTTGCCGAGAACCGGAGACTCCAGTGCACTTGGAGCGAGACCAAATAGAGGTTCGCGGCAGTGAGCTCCTGTCGCAAACAAAGATCTACTTAATGCTGAACAAGCCGAGGGGTGTTATTACCAGCGCTGCCGACGAACGGGGCCGTAAAACTGTTTACGCATTCTTGAAACCTTGTCTTTCCTGGGTCGCGCCAGTCGGCCGATTGGACAAGGGAAGCGAAGGCTTGCTCTTGTTGACCAACGATTCGGAGTGGGGTGCTCGCCTGTCGGCGCCGGAAAGCCACATCGACAAGACTTACCACGTGCAGATCGGCTGCGTCGTAAACCAGGAGTTTACGGATCAGATCAATGCTGGCATTAAGACCAAAGACGGTGAACTCTTGAGGGCCAAGAGTGCGCGCGTCTTGAGAAAAGGCGAAAAGAACAGCTGGCTGGAGATTGTGCTGGATGAAGGGAAGAATCGTCATATACGCCGCATGTTAGAGATGCTCGGTGTAGAGGTCCGGCGCCTGGTTCGTGTCGCCGTCGGCCCTCTGGTTCTGGGAGATCTCCCGAAAGGGTCGGCGAGGCCACTTACGGTTAGAGAGAAGCGGAGCGTGGATGCGGCCATGAGAGCGGGAAATCACGGTACGTAGACAGTCTAGATGGGAAAGGCATTGCAGGTCGGTTCGGTGATGCCTTCGACTTACTGCTTCATGAAGGGCTTATTGGCGGCGACTTTGGCTGCGAGTTCGAGCTGTTGTAGGTCTTCAGCAGTGAAATCCGGACCAGCGGAACTGGCATCGAAGGCTTTGCGAGAGATCTGAATTACACCAAGTACTTTTCGGTCGTGACTGAGCACCGGAACCGACATCAGCTTCTGAATCGAAGCCTGTTCGGATTGATCTTCAGTGGGGTTTGCTGGCCTCACCGTCTCAAACACTCGGGCGTGCTTCACTTTGGTGAAAGCGTTAAACAGGTGCGTTTTCTTGGAGGCTGCGGTTTGCGCCGCAATAGACGACGAGCTTGAAACGGGAATCGATCCTGCAGTCTTGAGTTGTTCAGGAAGAACAAACTTTAACAAGCCCTTTTCCAACCGCAGCAGAGCCACTTCACCGGCGCGCACACCAAACAGTTTGGCTAAGGCAGTGCAGAACTTCTCCGCGGTGTCGGCTTGACCCAACACAAACTCGACTGAGTTGTCAGGAGCCAATGCTGCGGCTGCTGCGCTAACATCCTGCGAGGAATCGGGTCTTTTCGCCATATCGCCTTATATGAATACCAAAAAAGAGACGGAATCCGGGTGCTGACAGCTGCCCGTCCACTATGTTGATCTCTCACGGGCATTTCCCTCAAGTTACCGAGGTTACTGCGCTATTGTTCAGCCTTGGACAAGAGGAAACCTCTTCTCGCGCCAGCCCCGAATACCTCCGTCCATCGAGATCACATGTGTGTACCCCATCCTCTGGAGATTGTCTGCCGCCAATGCCGAGCGGTATCCGCCGCCACAATACAGGACCATCTCCGTATTCGGATCCGGCACTCGTTCCTCGATGTCCCGCTCAATAATTCCCTTGCCTAGATGCGTGGCATTAGGCAAATGATCCTTGGCATACTCACTTTCTTCGCGCACATCGATAAGCAAGAACTTCTCTCCTCGATCGAGCCGCGCCTTAATGTCCTCGACTGTTAATTCGTGCACTCGTTTTTTTGCGTCGGCGACGATGCGCAGAAAGCCGGGGGAATGCTGATGTGCCATCGGTTTCTCCTAGCAGTAGTCGAGTCGATTGTATAAGAGGCAGAATTCGCACTACAGTTTCGGCGCAGTTTGATCTCTCGGAGGCCCGGCTTAGGTTGGCAAAGAATTGGGCGCGGACGAGGACTCCAGAAGTTTCTGGAGATCTAGTTGGAGGTTCCGGCTGTCTTCTTCGGAAAGGCCATCAAACTCGAAAGGCTGAAGGCAGCCTTGCGTGGCCCAGATCGGAAATAGCATACGAGCCTTGCCCCGCACTGAGTTTTTTCCTATGTGAAACGCAAGTACCACCGGTATGCCTTCGTCGAGCGGCTGATCGAGATGGAGCAGGCCTCCTGTAGCGGAGAGTTGATGTAAGGTCCCCCGCAATTGACGGCCGTTCTCAAGCAACAACAAGGTCAGAACCGTACCCGCGAGTTTCACGCGCGGCGCGCGCGCGACAGTATTTGGCTGGGCAAATCTGACCATTCTTGGCCTATAACACTATCCTCTTTGCCCAACAAATGCGGCAGGTTACGAAGGAACCAGTCCGGCCATCGACCGCCGACGGGAATGCGAGCAGAAGGCAACTGCAAGATTTAATTAGCTTTAGCATCGACACTTGGGTGCAACGCTTCTCTGTGGGTAAGGCCTGAAAGTAAATACTGTCCACATCGCTCTCGGATTGCCAGCCCGGTGACGATAACCGTCGATTCGAATGCAGTGAATGAGTTACTTGTACGGGTTAGTCGCAATCCGGCGGCATCGCGGCGATCGCAGATTCAGAGTCACACGGTTTCTTATTCTTTGCTGGTTCGAGGCTGGATGGGCGATTGTAGCGAAGCACCCAGAGCCCCTCATTATTGGTCAAATAGATGAGACCGTGCGCGCCATCCGGGAGCAGACTGGTAACACCGGTAAATTCCTGCAAAGTTTTGGGATTGCGCGGATCGCTAAGGTCCAGGATCCGAACCGTCTCGCTTGGGTGGTTGCTGCTGGTGATTGTCGTTGGTTTCTTCTCGGGGCTTTCTGCGATTGCCACGTCCGGGCTGACCATTTCAAGATTACCGGCCGTTGCTTGATTCGCTGCCGCAGTGCGCTTCAGCAAATTCGGCTTATCGGGCTTGGTGACATCTACAACCATGAAGCCTTGCTTTAAAGCCTGTTGCACGTAGAGATAGTGCCTCCCATTTTCTCTCTGTAGCAACATCTGACTGCCGGTTGGTTGGGGGAGGGGAAGGTGAGCAATCACAGTTGCAGGAACATCTGTAGATTTGGGCGGCTCGTCTTTCGCGGCCGCTAGAGAAAGAACGCCTGGCGTGAGTGCCAAGGCCAGCGAAGTTCCACTAAGAATCGCGGCTCGAATAGATCCCATGGTTACCCCGCACTCGTCGGATTAACGTTGTCAGGCACTATATCACGGTGCCGCCGCGACAGAGATCGGGAGGTCCGGATCTAGCCGAGATCGGGACCTCCGGGTTCCGGGTTATTGTTCTGCGAAGACGCCGATACAACCATTGCTACTTTGTGAAGTGCATATACCGCCGGCTTGCAGCGGCACAAACGCGTGATTGCTGCTCGAGTCAACTGCGACGCTGTGAGAGTTGGTATTCGTCGTAACGTTTTCCAGCCAATCGTGCGTTTTGGCATCGATCACTCCCAGAACGGGCCCATTCGGCATGTCGCGCGCCGCAAGGTAGTACCGGTTATCGCCCGGGTTGTACCAGACTTCGTCAACGCCGCCGACCTTGTCGATGGTCGCAATAATGTTGCCCGAAGTTCCGTCGATAATGTACTCGTTCGGTGAGAAGGCCTCGCCATCATGATCGGCGCAACCGACCAGGAACTCGTTGCCGGGTCCCTGAACGATGCTCGTGGGCATGCAGTTCTGCACAACAAACGTATTCACCACGACGGGTCCGTTGGGATTGCCGAGACGCGGGTTAATCGAGTCGATGCAGCCAATGTTCGTGGCCGTGGGAATGCAGTTTCCATTGGTCTCCAGCAGCATCCCCGTGTTGGAATTCCAGGCCATGCCACCTAAACCAGCTGGCGCGATAGAACCAGCGCAATTGCTACCTGGTGTTGCCTGATTGCAAAAGGCGCCCGTCGTCTGATCAATGAGCGGCCCGTGATGGCAGGGGATGGTGAATGGAGCACCCGTGGGTAGGGTACCGAAAGCGGCAAGACCGAGCGCTGGGTCGGCATCAGCGGCCCCTCCGGAGACTCCGCTAAAAACGTGGGGGTTTGAAGGATCCGGACATGGGAAGGTCGCCCCAACGTTGTCCACTGGGACGCCAGGATTCAGTCCAACTCCGCCTGAAGCAGCGCCACCCGCGCCGTCATAGTAGACTTGCCCGATAATGCAGCTCGGCGGATTGAAGGAAGTTCCTGCCACGCCTGGATCCAACACCGGCGCCGGTCCGAACCCTGCGATCCCAACTGTTCCCGGGAGACCAGTTCCAGACCCCTGAAGGGGATATCCGAACGGCCCGCCCGGCACCGACGGGAAAGGATAGGTTTGAGTGGCAGCACTGTATCCCGGAGGGTAAGGCCCGTATGCCAGCGTCGGTACCAGCGGCAGGCAATGACTGGTTCTGGCGACTACACCCGACATGTCAATAAACGTGACAAACGGCAACCCCGGGTCTCCATTAATCACAGCCAACACCTGATGGGCCGGGTCGTATGCCATTTCGTCGGCGCGGTCGTCACCACAATCCGCGGCGGAACCGGCCTCGCCGTTCCAGGAGGCGATGCATCCCGAGATCCCCTGCGGACCATCGTAACTCCCTGAGACACCCGTCGGGATCATGGCAATGGCAGTCGGGGGAGTGGTTGTCAGATCAAACACGGCGACGGTCGCATTGCCCACCGCCGTGAACAACGTCTTGCCGTCGGGCGTAACCTCTTCTCCGTCCGGGCCTGACATGGGGTTCACGCCGTTGGCGCGGGCAGCGCAGCATTGGGCACCAGGAAATCCGCCGAAATTGCCGTTGGGCCCGAAACCGCTGGCCAAGTGGAAGGTCGGCCCCGGAGGGGTGGCTGCGGACATATCGCTTCGGCAGCCGAAGCGGGTGAAGTTGCCGAACACGTCAACGTTCGGCGGTATAATCGGATTCCCAGCCGCATCCTTAATACATGGACTGGCCTGGTCGCCGGCCTCCGTGACAGCATTGCTTCCCTGGATGGCATTGATGGCGATATTGTTGACCGTATCCACCACCACCACCGCCAAGCCGATACGGTCCGAAACGTAGTCGCGGTGCGTAGCTGAATTGATCCAGCTTATGTCGAAGGAGTTGAAGGGACCGCCGGGTTCGCCGGTGGGGTTGTGCTCGGGCACCGGTATGTTAAGGATATCCGCATAGCCGTCAGCTGTCGTAGTACCGCACACTGGACAACCGGCGACGTTGCCGCAGCCGCTAGCGATCACAAACAATGCGGTGAGAAGAACAGTCATCAGAATCCGGGATCTCATCGAATCTCCTCCTGCAATTTCCCTACAGGACTGGGATTGATATCAGTCCTTCGCTGCTACAACGACACTCAGGTTGCCGCTAGAAGCGGAACTGCAATTCCTGCGTTAGTGCCACGAAATTCTGTGGCAACTGCCCGGTCACGCTGGGCTGGTGCAATTGGTCGATGTTGACGTTGAACTTGTATTTGATCCAGTAATTCAGATACCAGTTGACTCCGAACGTGATTTCGTCGGTGTGATAGTTGTATTGCGGAACGAACCCTGGTGTGTAGAAGTTGAGGAAATTAGCGGCCGGTGCATTCGCCTGAATGCCCGAATAGCGAACGCCGATTTCCCAGGCTCCCAAACCGCGTCCTCCGCCACCGGGTGTGTCAGGACCAAAGAGTGGATGCTTTACGCGTGGCGTGCCGTTTTCAGGTCGTTTTTCGCCAGTCAGCAGGTAAGTCACAGTGCCATTCCAACCTTTGGCTCCAATCCCCGGGAGGGTCAGGAATCCAAGACCACCGAC
Source organism: Terriglobales bacterium (assembly GCA_035623255.1). Lineage (GTDB taxonomy): Bacteria > Acidobacteriota > Terriglobia > Terriglobales > Acidobacteriaceae > JAFAGX01. Next base: position 36,675 of record DASPTU010000098.1, read on the forward strand.
CTGCTCCGATCCGACTCCGTACCGCTGCTCCTGCATCTGCACGTACTCGCCGCGTGCAGCAAACGGTCCCGTGATGTAGGTGAAGTCACCTCCGTACCGCTCGATCGGGCCGTTAATGCGGAGCGAGGGGAAGAAGGTATAGGTCTGGTCGGGAAGCAGTCCGCTGAAGCTGGTGTCGCCGGAAAGACCGCGCGACCGGCTGTGGCTGGCGGATCCGCCAAAGGCAAACTCCTTCAACCGGTTGTTTTTCGATTTTCGGAACGGGTAAAAACGTAGCCTTCCGACGAATTCCGGCTCGTTGGTTACATTGGCAGTCACGCCGTTGCGACCGTTGAACGCTCCCGCCCACCACTGGACGGTGCCACCATCAATGTCTCCGTGCAGCGTTATCCCAGGGCAGCGATAGGCGGTGCCCGGACAAGGATAGAGCAGTGACTGTAATCCGCGCTCGGTGAAGTCCAGATTGGTAGCGCCCGTCCCTCTTTCGTAGCCAAACGGTTCTTTGAATTGTCCAGCTTGGAACTGGAATTCCGGGATGATTCTGACGTTGAGATAAACATCGCGCACGATCGCGCCCGATGTCGCATTCGCGTCGGTGAGAAGGGCAAAATCGAAGTGCGATCCGTAATTGCCCTGGAAACCGAAGCGGGCGCGCCGGATCAGAAATGTATCCGCGGGAGCACCGTCACCTTTGTAGGCGCGGTGGTCGATGTCCACGTACCCATACGGGTTGAGATTGAATTGCCCGTCTGCACTCCGAATAAAGAAGTGCTCACCATTCCAACCCGCGGTGAGGGGAGGACCGGAGTCTTTCTTGGGGGGCGTCGGAGGCTTGGCCTGGTCCAGCATGAGTGTCGTCGTCGACGGATCGGGTTCGACAAGAACAGTATTCAGCAGGTGAGCGCCAGTCGCCGATGCAGTTGCTGCAGGCGGAGCCGATGGCGAACTCACCTCGGCCACAGGCTTGATCTCGGCGGTCGAAGCGTTGTCCGCAGCCTGCGATTTGCTTTCAATCAGCTTCTGCACCACCGCTTTCAATTGCTCGATCGTCTTCCGTTGCTCGGCGATCTCTTGCCGCAGTTGGTTCACTTCCTCTTTGCTTGCCACGGAAGACGCGGATGCGGATGTATCCGCAGCTTGCTGAGCCTGAGCCAATGAACCGGCGACCAAAAGCGTTCCCAGCACCACATAGCTTGTTAGCGAGCGCATGTTTCCTCTCCCGAGGTAAGTTGAGGCCTAACCTCCTGCCGAGACGGACGGAATGTCAGGGCAAGTAAAACGTACGACGCACGCGACGGCGGAGCGGAGAGGCGGCGCCTTCCGGTATGAAAAGCGGACCAGTCCGTAGGGCTGCGGTGTACCACGAGTGACCGAGACTTGTCAAGTCGCGTTTTCAATTTGAGAGTGGCGCAATTTTTCCAGCCGGCGATGTCCTAGTCAGTGATGGGCATCACACATGGTCGCCCGACCTTACCATCCGGCACACGAACCCCCTTATCGTTTTGCTATTGTTCCTTAGATTTTGATAGAAGATTTTTATCAGTGAGATCACAAGAATAATCTTGGCCTAGGGGACCACTTCGGCTAGCTTGCATACGGGTTTCGCATTTTGTCGTCTCCACCGTACGTGCAGGATCCGCGTGGCTGGCAGCATTCTTGTGCAGGCAACAGGGGATCTCGCTCACTCGTCGAACGAATCTCAATGCGGGTATAAGATTAAATGCCTATGACGTTAAAAGCGGTGGAGACGCTGCTGGATGTTCTGCATTTTGCGGACAGCCATACCGCCTTTGTGCTTCCTGAGCTTGAGGTACGGCTCACGTACGACGGTCTCCGGCAGCAGGTTTTGGGGATGGCTGATGCATTAGCTTCGATGGGAATTCAGCCAGGTGATCGAGTGGCGATCGCTTTGCCTAATGGTCTCCCCGCCGTAGTAAGTTTTCTGGCAGCTTCCATCGCCGGAACGGCCGCCCCGCTGAACCCATCGTACCCTTATGAGGAGTTCCTGTTTTTTCTTCGTGATACCAGCGCCCGGCTTTTGCTCTGCCCGCCGGCAGAAGCTGAGTACGCTCGCAGTGCGGCCGCGGACTTGGGAATTCCGGTGGTTCCGGTGGAGATGAGCAGTGAAGGAGAGGTCCGCTTAACGGATGCCGCAAAGGAAATTGCAGCCAAGCCTCCAAACCCAGATGACATCGCACTGATTCTGCACACCAGCGGAAGTACGGGGCGGCCAAAGCGGGTGCCCCTCCGGCATTACAACCTGGCTGTTTCGGCGGCAAACATTGCCAATACGTACATGCTTTCGGAAGAGGACGTCTCATTGTGCATCATGCCGCTCTATCACATTCACGGCATCATGGCCTCGACGATGGCGACGTTATTGTCCGGCGGAACAGTGGTTCTGCCCTCCAAATTCAATCCGTTGGCTTTCTGGCGCCTGGTACGAGAATACGGTGTCACCTGGTACTCGGGAGTGCCCACCATGCATAAGCTGATCCTGGCGCGCACCCGCGACCAGGTCAGCGACTCCCGCTCGCTGCGGTTTATTCGATCGTGCAGCGCGCCGTTTTCTGCGGAGACGATTCACAAAATGGAGGAGATCTTTGGTGTGCCCTTTGTGGAGGCGTACGGAATGACCGAAGCGGCGCATCAGATGACCTCCAATCCTTTGCCTCCGCGCTGCCGCAAACCGGGTTCGGTAGGGGTGGGAACCGGGATCCGGATCAGCATCATGGATGCGTTCGGCAATCATCTTGGGACGGGACAGCGTGGCGAAGTGGTCATTCAAGGCGCGAATGTTTTTCGCGGCTACGAGAACAATCCGGAGGCCAATGCCAAATCATTTGTGAACGGCTGGTTTCGGACGGGCGATCAAGGCTTTCTGGACGAGGATTGCTACCTGCACCTGACCGGCAGGATCAAAGACATCATCATCCGCGGTGGCGAAAACATTGCACCTCATGAAGTCGACGAAGTGCTGCTCAAACATCCCGCAATTGCCAGCGCAGTTACGTTCGGTTTTATGCATCCCACTCTTGGCGAGGAGGTAGCTGCGGCGGTAGTGCTGCACGAACCCGGCAGCTTGACGGAGTCCACCCTCCTGAAGTATTGCTGTGAACACATGGCCGACTACAAAGCTCCCAAGAAAATCTATTTTGTGGAAAGCATTCCGACGACGGGTACGGGGAAAATCCGGCGACGCGCAGTGGCGGCTGCGGTACTGGAAGAACAGGGATGAGATTTCTGATTGCGGGAGCCGGCGCCATCGGAGCTTACATTGGCGCATTGATGGCTCGCGCAGGTTTCGATGTAACCCTCTTCGCACGCGGCCCGCACCTTCAGGCCATGCGGGAACACGGCGTGCTGGTTAAGAGCTCCTCAGGTGAATTTCAGGCACACCCGAAAATTTCAGGCACGCTTAACGGCATTGGCTCATTTGATGTGGTTTTTCTCGGAGTTAAAGCCCATAGTCTGCCGCAACTCGCTCCCGACTTAGCTTGCGTGTTGCAGGGCGACACGACGGTCGTGAGCACGCAAAACGGTATTCCCTGGTGGTTCTTCCAAGGTTTTGGCGGCGAGTGGAACAATCTCCGTTTAGAACGAGTTGATCCCGGTGGAGTGATCTCGGCGGCAATCGATTCGCGCCGGGTTTTAGGATCGATTGTTTACTTTTCCGCCGAAATCACCGCGCCGGGCGTCATTCAGCACATCGAGGGCAACCGAATCTCGCTCGGCGAGCCTGACGGAACCCGCTCCGAGCGCTCCCGGCAGATTGCCGATGCCCTGATTGCCTCCGGCTTGCGGGCCCCGGTGACGGCGCGCATTCGCAGCGAAATCTGGGTCAAGATTCTAGGCAATTTGGCATTTAATCCGATCAGCGCTCTTACGCGAGCTACCCTGGGACAAATGACAAAAGACCCAGGCGTATGTAACCTGGCGCGACAAATTATGGGCGAAGCCGCTGACGTGGCGGCACGATTGGGATTAGAGTTACCAATCTCCATCGACCAACGAATAGCCGGTGCAGCGAAGATTGGCGAGCACAAGACGTCGATGCTCCAAGATCTGGAAGCGGGGCGGCCGATGGAGTTGGAAGCCATCGTGGGCGCGATTGTGGAGCTTGGACAAAGAGTGGGTGTTCCAATGCCGCACACCGAGACGGTATATGCGTGCGCGAAGCTGCTGGAACAATGTCGAAATCCGGTCTAGTTGCTCGTTCTTGCGGCGGAGGGTTAGAGACCTACATTCCCGGCAGTTTCATGCCGGCCAGTTTCCGCGCGAAACTCGCCTTGCCCATCTGCTTGAACATTTTTCGCATCTGGGCGTACTGACGAAGCAAATTATTGACTTCCTGGACGCTGGTTCCGGAGCCACGTGCGATTCGTTTACGCCGGCTGCCATTGATCACTTCGTGATGAATGCGCTCGTGGGCAGTCATCGAATTGATGATCGCCTCGACGCGATTAATCTGCTTCTCGTCCACTTTGTCCGCGTGCTTCTGTAAACCTGCGAATGGACCGATGCTCGGCAGCATGCCCATGATGTTCTGGATCGATCCCATCTTCTTGACTTGGCGCAGTTGATCGCGGAAATCTTCGAGCGAGAAGCCGTCCCCGGCCAGTGCACGGCTCGCCATCTCCTGAGCTTTCTTTTTATCGACGTGTTGCTCGGCCTTTTCAATGAGAGAAAGGATGTCGCCCATTCCCAGAATGCGGGATACGATGCGGTCGGGATGAAACGGCTCCAAAGCATCATATTTCTCACCAATGCCGATGAACTTGATGGGCTGGCCAGTGACCTGTCGAATCGACAGCGCCGCACCTCCTCGTGCGTCCCCGTCCATCTTGGTGAGCACAACACCGGTCAGCGAAAGTTTTTTATGAAACTCGTCGGCCGAATTGACTGCGTCCTGGCCGGTCATGGCGTCGGCAACGAACAAAATCTCCTGCGGATTGAGAAGGCGCTTCAGCGATTGCATCTCGTCCATGAGCTGATCGTCGATGTGCAGACGTCCGGCCGTATCCACGATGAGGACGTCACAGCCACTATTCACGGCCTCGCGACGGGCCTCTTTGGCGAGACGTTCCACCACTGCCGTGTTTGCCTCAGCCACTTCGCCTTCATAGATATTGGCCTTTACCGATTGTGCGACAACTTTGAGTTGTTCGCGCGCCGCAGGACGGTAGACGTCCACCGAGACCAATAGGGGCCGGTGTCCGCCATTTTTCAACCAATTTGCAAGTTTGCCTGAGGTAGTCGTCTTGCCGGAGCCCTGCAGTCCTGCCATCAGCACAACGGTTGGAGGCTGCGAAGCAAATTTCAAGCGCGCGGTGTCCCGGCCGAGAGTCTCGACCAACTCGTCGCGGACGATCTTGATTACCTGCTCGCCCGGGGAAAGGGCAGTCATGACCTCCTGGCCGACCGCTTTCGCGTGGATGCGATCGATCAGCTGCTTTACGACCTTGAAGTTGACGTCTGCTTCGAGAAGTGCAAGGCGGATTTCCCGCAGCGCTTCCTGAATATTCTCGTCATTTAGGACGGCCTGGCCGCGGAGGCTCTTGAAAGCCCGTTGCAGTTTTTCCTGTAAGTTCTCAAACATGAGGAGACATCTATTTTACCAATGTAAGTGGCCGTCGATCTCTTGCCTGCCTGACGCAGTGAACAATCGGGGAATGTTTAATTCGGGGAATGTTTAATATGGTAAAAGATGAATGGCTTCCAGATTTGTAAATACCTGTGGGCTGGTGTCTATGCTTTGTGGCTGGTGTGGGCTTTACGGACAAAGCCCGCCCGAATCAAAGAGACCATCATTTCCCGACTGTCTCACGTCCTGCCTGTCGTCGCGGCCTTCATCCTGATGTTCACACGGTACGCCGGTAACAGCTGGTTGTGGGCACAAGTTTTTCCCGACGAGTTGTGGGTTAATCTACTCGGCATTCTGCTTACTTTTGCCGGCCTGGCTTTCGCCTTTTGGGCCAGGGTTCGCCTCGGTGGAAATTGGAGCAGTTCGGTCACAGTGAAAGTCGGACATGAGTTAGTTCGCACCGGTCCCTATCGTTGGGTGCGCCATCCAATTTACTCGGGATTGGTCTTGGCAATGTCAGGAACAGCCATGGCCAACGGTGAAGTACGGGGTGTTATCGCCGTCGTTTTGGTATTTATCGGGTTTACTATTAAGAGCCGGATCGAAGAACGAGCTATGATTGACACCTTTGGAGCGGAGTACGAAGATTACAGGCGAAGTACCGGAGGCATTCTTCCCAAATTGCATTAACCGATGAATTCCCCAGGCACGCAGGCAGTAGTTGATCCGAGCTATCGCACCATCGCCCCGGCGTGGCACACCGTCGTCGTGTTAATGGTTCTGCTGGGTCTTTCATTGGCCGGCGCTCGTTCGCAGAGCCTACCGTTTGCGGGCACTTACGGGCGCGCCCCCGGATACATCCTGGTGATGGTCGTTGAATGGGCAATGGTTGCATTCATCGGCTATGGCATTAGCCGCCGCGGCTTTCGCCTGCCTGATCTCATCGGTGGAGATTGGGCGCGCGCGGTTGCCGTTCTGCGCGATTTCGGAATCGCGATTGGATTTCTCATCATCTCCAGCGTGGTGTTAAACGGGCTGGGTCACTTGCTGAAAGCCGTTCCCAATCAGGCAATCCGCAACGCGCTTCCAAGCGGGCCTCTGGAAGTCGTTCTTTGGTTATTGCTTTCACTGACCGCCGGGTTCTGCGAGGAAACGATTTTTCGGGGGTATTTCCAACGCCAATTTTCTGCTTGGACGCGGTCAGCTGCCGGTGGAATCGTGCTGCAAGGGATTGCTTTTGGTGCTGGGCATGGATATCAAGGCTGGAAATACATGTTGGTCATTACCGTGTTTGGCACCATGTTCGGGTTGCTCGCGAAGTGGCGCCGGAGCTTGCGTCCTGGCATGCTCGCCCATGCATTGCAGGATGGAGTTGGCGGTCTTTTCGCTCGACATTTCCTGCGCTGATTAACTTTGGGTTGGTCGGGCCTCCCCGCAAACGTCGCCAGCGCAAACTTTAGATCGTTCCGGAATCTCCGCCGTAGACCTGTTTAGCCGCTATCACGGTATTGCAGTGGATTGTTACCGTATCTTCTACTTTTCTCGCGTAGCCTCCGGCAAAGGTCACCATCACCGGGATGTCGCGTGCGCGGGCAACACGGAAGACGAGTTCATCCCGGCGCTTCAAGCCTTCGATAGTTAGCGACAGACCGCCGAGTTGATCCTCCCGATATGGATCGGCGCCAGCAATGTAGCAGATCAGCTCCGGCTCGAACTGCCTTAGCCCCGAGCTTAACGCGTTGTCCAGCCAGGCAAGATAGTCTTCATCGCCGATCTCATCCGGCAGGTCTACATCAATCGAGGAGGGTGGCTTCCACATCGGATAATTGTTTTCCTGATGCAGTGAAATGGTGAACACGTCGCCGGCGTGCGCATTGCGAACTTTCGTGACGACCGACTGGGCAAGCGTTGAGGCTCCTGTTGAGGGCAGGGGGGCGGCTGGAACGCGAACTCCGGCGAAGATGGCAGCTGTTCCGTTCCCGTGGTGAACGTCACAGTCTACCGTCATCGCTCTTTCAATCTTGTCGTCGCGCTGCATTCGTCGAATGGCCACCGCTACGTCGTGAATCATGCAAAAGCCTTCTCCGTGATCTGGAAACGCATGATGGAATCCGCCGCCGATATTGAACGCGATGCGGTCCTTCAACGCGAACTCTGCCGCCAGAATCGATCCGCCAGCCGCAAGCCAGAATGCACGCACGAGTTCGGGCGAGTAGGGAATCTCCATCTGCAGTTCTTCGTGGGCGGTGAGGGTTCCGGTTTTTAACTTTCCCACGTACTGGGGCGTGTGAACCAGAAGGATGTCCTGATCAGATGCAGGCCGTGGTGTGACGATATCGTCAGTCGCGGCGACGGCGGTTTGGATGAGCCGTTTGTGGATTCGCTGGTACTTTTCCGCCGGGAATACATGTGCCCCTATAGGCAAATAGTAGTCATCACTGTAAACAAGCTTGAAGGGGAGCATGGTGAATCGCCACGGCTGGTCTTTATCATACGCGCTCGGAACGGAGAGCGCGTTACCAGGAAATTACTGCTCGACAGAAGCCGCGGTTGACTTCACATCCGTGTTCTCGGCGAAGCACCAATGCACAAACTGATCGGTGTAACTGGAAACGACAGAGGGCGGAATGTCGTTTTCCCTGAGCTCCTTGAATTCGAAACGAATCGCGCCCAGCGGCTCTGATGACGGATTAACCGTGCCCAACAGGTACCCATATACGTTCGTCTTCGCCACGCGCCCTAGGTCGGTTCCGGGCAGCGCATAACGATGGGCACCAGCAGTTCCGTCAATCCATCCGGGTAAGACGCCTCCATTGCTGCGCCAGTACGGCGTATTGAAGATGTCTTCCATGTAGTAATGGGAATGGCTTGCCAGAACATAAACTTTCTTGTGAGCGTCGTTCTGCAGCCTCAAGAGCGCCTGGTATACCTGCTTCCCACTTTCCTCGCCACGCGCCGATTCATTCATACTATGGCCTTGAGACATGCTGTAGGGAAGCGCTTTGTGCATGCCGACGACGACCGTTCGAATTGCGTCGTCCTGGGTGGCGTTCGCCATGCGATCTTTAAACCACTTCACCTGATCGTCATCGAACTGGTCGTCGGTGGCATTGTCGAGATAAATAAAGTCGACGCCGTCTGCAATCCAGTGAAAGTAGGTCCGTAGAGGCCCTTCCACCGCGCCGAGTTTCGCATCCTTCTCGCGCTGCTCACGCAATTCCTTACGATCGAGGAGATCAGCAAATTGAGTGATGAATTGCTCGCGCGTTTTCAATCCTGGCACCGTCTCATGGTTACCAATGCCGAGAAAGAACGGAATGCTAAAAGCAGCAACCTGGTTCTTTGTGAAGTCGACCCAGGCCGAGCGTTCGTAGCTGCTAATCGTCAGATGTTGCCCCTTCACCCTGTAAGACTGCAGCATGTCCTCATCAAAGTCATAGATTGCTCGCAGATCCCCCAGATGCCAGTAGAAACGGGCGCCTTCTTTCGCGGCGCTCCTGGCTATCGCGGGCATGACAACATCTCCGCAGTTTCGCGAGTCGCCAGCTACTGCGAAATGCCAAGTTTGCTGCGTAGATTCTGCACGGTGCTGAGTTATGGCGTGAGAAGACGAAGTGGTCTGTCCAGACAAAAATGCGGCGACAAGAATTAAGCAGACGAGGGCAAAGTGCCTAGTGCCAGTTTGCATCGAAGGTTTATGCTCCTGAAGGTTCTTCACGGACTGCCCGGCCAACTCGGACTCCACGAGCCTCGCGCCAGCCCTCCACGATCAGGTAGAGCACAGGAATGAAGAACAGGTTAAGCAGGGTCGACATGATCATCCCGCCGAAGACGGTAGTGCCGACCGAGTGGCGGCCTTCCTGGCCCGCCCCATGCGCGACCATCAGCGGCAAGACGCCCAGTATGAATGCGAAGGAGGTCATCAAAATGGGACGCAGGCGAATGCGCGCCGCTTCAATCGTGGCTTCCACCAGCGGCATGCCACGCTCGCGCAATTGCTCGGCGAATTCGACAATCAGAATGGCGTTCTTGCTGGCCAGACCCACCAGCATGACCAGACCGATCTGACAATAGACGTCATTCTGCAACCCACGCAAGGATTGCGCCAGCAGCGCGCCCAACATCGCCATGGGGACCGCGAGCAGCACGATGAATGGCAGAACGAAGCTTTCATATTGCGCCGAGAGCGTCAGATAAACCACCAAAACTCCCAGCGCGAACAGAATCATTGTGGTGCGGCCGGACGCGAGCTCCTCCAGCGAAATGCCGGTCCATTCATAGGTGAAGCCCTGGGGCATTACTTTCTTGCTCAGATTCTCCATTGCGGCAATTGCCTGGCCGGAACTGAACCCCGGCCCTGCCGAGCCATCAATCTCTGCCGAACGAAAAAGGTTGTAATGATTGATGACTTGGGGTGCGGCGCTTTGCGAGATCGTGACCAGATTGTCTAGCGGAATCATGCCGCCGATGTCAGAGCGTACGTAATACTGCTGTATATCCTTGGGCTGCGAACGGAACTGCTGGTCGGCCTGGACATAAACACGGTAAGAGCGGTTATTGAAGTTGAAATCGTTCACGTACGCCGAACCCATGTACACACCCAGCGCATCTGTCACCTGCTGCAAAGGAACGTGCAAGCTCTTTGCCTTCTCGCGGTCGATCGTAACTACGAACTGAGGATCGTTAGCCGTGTAGGTGCTGAAAAGGCCGGCAAGTTCCTTTTGGCCCGATCCCTGCCGAACCATGTCTTGCACGACGCTGGCCAATTCCTGCAGGGTATGCGCCCCCTGGTCCTGAACTTCGAATTGAAAACCACCTAAGGCACCGAGACCTTCCACCGCCGGAGGAAGGAAGGGCAGGACAATCGCACCCGAGACGCCAAACAACTTTCCCCGAAGCCGGTTCACAACTGCGTTGGCAGAATGCTCAGGACCTTTGCGCCGTGAATAGTCCTTGAGCCCCGCGTACACCACGCCCTGGTTGGCGGCTGCACCGGATACACCCGAGCCGGCAATGGCAAACACACTCTCCATATCCAAGTCGCTCTGCATAATGTTGGCCACCTGTTCCACGATGCTTCTTGTATATTGCGTTGACGCAGCTGGCGGTGCCTGCACCGCCACAATCAGCCAACCTTGATCCTCATCGGGCACAAAGGCTTTTGGCACGCGCTGAAAGATGAAGTAGGTGAGGCTCAAGCCGGTCAGGAACAAAACGACTGCAACCAGGCGGAAGCGCAAGAACAGGGTCAGTGATTTTCGGTATCCGTTTGTGACTGCGGCGATGATCTTATCGACCTCGCGAAATAACCAAATCTTTTCACCGTGTCCCCGGCCGAGAAGGAGTGCGGATAGTGCAGGACTCAGGGTCAAAGCGTTAAACGCGGAGATGGAAATCGAAAAAGCAATTGTGAGGGCGAATTGGCGGAACAAAATCCCGGTGGTGCCCGGGAAAAATGCTACAGGCACGAACACTGCGACCAGCACCAGAGAGGTGGCAATAACCGCGCCAGTTACCTCTTTCATGGCTGCCGCCGTCGCCTTATGCGGGCTATGTTCGCCTTCCTGGATGTGGCGTTCGATGTTTTCAATCACGACGATGGCATCATCCACGACCAAGCCGGTAGCCAGCGTGATGCCGAACAAGGTCAGCGTATTAATTGAGAAATTCAGCAGCTTTACAAATGCGAACGTACCCACCAACGAGACCGGGATCGTCACCGACGGAATAATTGTGCTCCGCCAGTCTTCAAGGAAGAGGAAGATCACTAAAATGACAAGCGCGATGGCCTCAATCAACGTGCTCAGGACGTCCTTGATGGATTCGCTGACCGCATCCGTGGTGTCGAATGCATTCTCATAAATCATGCCGGGCGGAAAACGTTTCGACAGCCTCTTCAATTCCGCCAGTGCCTGCCGGTCCACGTCGATCGCGTTAGCCGTGGATAGCTGGGTCACCGCAACACCGACCGAATCGTGCCCGTTGTAGATCAGGTCATTGCCGTAATCCTCGGCTCCCAACTCAGCGCGGCCGACATCACGCAGGCGTACCAGCGTGCCGTCCGCGTTGGTTTTTAGGATAATGTCCTCAAACTGAGCGGGCTCACTGAGGCGTCCAATGGCGCGCACGCTGATCTGAAATTGCTGACCAACCTTAACGGGAGGCTGGCCGACTTGCCCGGCAGCTACCTCGACATTTTGTTCCTGAAGGGCATTGACAACATCGGTTGCGGTCAGGCCGCGACTCGCCATGCGAACAGGATCGAGCCAGAGGCGCATAGAGTATTTACGCTCGCCGAACACAAAGACATCCGCCACTCCCGGCACACGCTTCAACGTGTCTCGCACATAAACGTCGAGATAATTGCTCATGAACAGCGGGCTGTAGCGGCTGTCAGGTGAATAAACCGCTGCTCCGAAGACGAAGTTCTGCGATGACTTGGCGACCGTCACGCCAGTGGTTTTGACCGCGGCAGGCAACCGGCCTTGCGCTGTGTTCACACGGTTCTGGATATCCACGGCGGCCAAGTCAGGATCACGATTCAGCTCGAAAGTTGCCGTAATTGAGCTAGTGCCATCGTTTCCACTGGTGGATGTGACGTACTTCATTCCCTGCGCGCCATTGATCTGTTGTTCAAGGGGAATTGTGACGGCTGACTCGACGGTTTGGGCGCTCGCGCCGATGTATGAACTCGAAACCGAAACCTGCGGCGGCGCAAGGCTGGGGAATTGCGCAATAGGCAAAGTTGGGATTGCGACCGCACCCGCCAGGATGATTAGTAGAGCGCAAACGGTGGCAAACACCGGACGATTTATGAAGAAGTTGACGAACATGAGAAAAGCCGTTTCAAGTTTCGGTTAGTCGAAACCAGAAGCTCGAATCTTCAAACTGAGAAAACTAACTCTGTGGCACTACGGGCGCGCCATCCACGAGGTACTGGGTCCCGGAGACAATCACCTTGTCGCCCGGCTTGATTCCATCCAGGACGACATAATCATTTCCGATCATCTCGCCCACCCGCAGAGGTTTCTGGTGCGCGACCAATCTTCCGTTCTCATCTTGTGCGACAAAAGCGAAGTAAAGTCCGCCAAGACGCGATACCGCTAATACGGGAACTACTGGTCCCTGATGCATCCCCCAAATCACGCGCGCGCGGATAAATTGCAAGTTGCGCAACTTGTCTTCGTTGTTGGCAATCCGCGCTTTGATCAGCACTGTCTGCGTCGTGTTGTCGACCTGAGGCGAAATGAAGCTAAGCCGGCTGTCGGCGAGTACTTTGCCTTCGCCGTCTACGATATCAACCGGCATGTTCATTTTGAGCTGAGAAGATCGCTCGACGGGAACATAAACATAGGCCTCCAGGCTTCCCGGCTGATCGACGGTAGTGAGGACCGTGCTGGTAGTAACGCGGTCGCCAACACGCACAGGAATGTCGCCCACAATGCCGCTGGTCGGAGCGCCCACCCGGTAGTAATGCAACTGGACCTGCTGTTCTTGCACCTGTGCATCAAGTGCCCGCAACTGGGCCTGCGCATTATCCAGCGTAGCCTTGGCCTGATCGAGGTCCTGTTTCGAAACCACTCCGGCAGCCGCCAGTGCGCTGGTCCGGTTAAATTGTTCCTGGGCCCACTTAAGGTTGGCTTCCTGCGCGGCGCGGTTGTGCTCCTGACTATTTACAGTCGCCTCTTGTTTTGTCGGATCAATTTCCATCAGAAGCGTGCCACGCGAGACGTGGTCGCCGGAATGAACCTGGATATCAATGATTTGGCCCTCAACCTGAGGCATGATAATGGCCGAGTCGCGGGATTTCAGCGTTGCAACATATTCCGTGCTGTCACTGATAGGAACCGAACGCGCGGGTTCAATTTTGACCGGGATGCTGGGCGGGCCTTGTGCAGCTTGAGCGTCCCTGGCGGAGCCCTGATTACACGCGGTACCTGCAGCCACAAGCAGCAGGACAGCCCAGATTTCGATGCGTAGCTGCGGGACTAATTGATATTTAAGCGTGTCCACTACGTGTGTTCCTGTCGTTTCTGTTGGTATCCGGTATGACCACGTGAATGTTCATTATCTCCTCGAACAAACCTAAAGGTCTATGACCGAGCGCCATTTTCCGGCTCGCACGCTTAGACTGCAAAAGACGCCGAAAGTTATCTACTGGAGTTCTGCTAAATTGTTGGTGCGATGAAACCAATTCGCAGCTTTGCCAGCGACAACAACGCGGGCATTCATCCCAGGATTCTGCAGGCCATTGCCGCCGCCAATGTCGGACACGTAGTTGGCTACGGCGATGATCCCTACACCGAAGCCGCGGTAGCCAAGTTTAAACAGCAGTTCGGGGACGACATAGAAGTCTTTATCGCGTTCAATGGCACCGCCGCAAACTGTTTGGGGCTCAAGGCGCTGACTGAAAGCTTCCAGGCCGTGATCTGCGCCGAAGGCGCTCACATCTATACCGACGAATGTGCTGCCCCTGAGAAGTTTACAGGTTGCAAACTGATTCCACTGTCTGCGCCCGATGGCAAGCTAACGGTAGAGTCCGTTGGACATGCCTATCACGGAATCGGCGACCAGCACCACGTCCAACCTCGGGTTATCTCCATCACCCAAGCGACAGAATTGGGAACAGTCTACAAGCCCAACGAGATTCGCGATCTGGCACATTTCGCGCACAAGCGCAGCATGTTTTTGCACATGGACGGGGCCCGAATTGCAAATGCCGCGGTTAGTTTAGGACTGACACTGCGCCAAGCCACGCGCGAACCAGGGGTCGATGTCCTGTCATTTGGCGGGACAAAGAATGGCGCCATGGGCGCCGAGGCTGTGATCTTTTTCGATAAGAAATTCGCTGCTGATTTCCTCTATGTGCGTAAGCAGGCCATGCAACTGGCTTCCAAGATGCGATTTATTTCTGCTCAGTTCGAAGCGTTGTTCACTGACGACCTTTGGAAAACAAATGCCGCCCATTCCAATCGCATGGCGGCCTTGCTACGGGATGAGCTTTCAAAACTCCCTCAGGTTAAGATCATGCATCCGGTCGACGCCAACGGAGTCTTTGCTCGGATCCCGGCGCATGCCATTAGCAAAATCCAGGAGCGCTACTTTTTCTACGTCTGGAACGAGGAGCAATCGCTCGTGCGCTGGATGTGTTCGTTTGACACCACAGAAGAGGACGTAAAAGAATTTGCCCGATTTGTGGCGGCCTGCGTCGCCAATCGGGCTTCGACGACGAACCGGCAGTGATCTTGATTTTTCAGAATTCTTCGCATAAATTGGCGCTTCCGTTAGAGTTTGTTAGCGAGGGAGCAGTGATGAGTCAGAAGTGGCTGGCGCTTGCTTGTTTGATTGCAACCGCAATCCTGCCCGGTTGCGGACACGATCAGGAATTGGTATCCATTGATGTCGAGCCCAACACAGAAACCTTCGGGGCGTCGAACATACCCGTGAGCGCCGATGCCGGGGCGAGCGTCCAATTAAGAGCGCTGGGAACTTACATACACCCGCCGGTCACCAAGGACATAAGCGATCAGGTCACTTGGAGTTCGAACACTCCGCAAATGGTCACCGTCAACTCCACTGGCTTAATCACCCCCACGGGTTTAGCTTGCGGCGGAACAATTATCTCGGCCACGGTGAAGACTAATAAGAGCGCTGGCGGAATTTCGTCGTCCGGGGCGATAGTGACGGGAACCATGACCGCCAACGTCACCTGCTTTACAGGCAGTCTTCGCAAGCCTGGAAAGGTCTTCAGTGCTGCCTTGGTGAGACCACAAACAGTCTTGAGAGTACTTCCGGCTAGTCCTTACTCGCGGTAATCTGAATCATCGAGTAGCTTTTGCAGAGTTGGCTTACGCTTCTCTGGTTTTCTCTTCCGATCATCCAGCACGCGTGACCCTGGAGGCATTCCAATCCGCTCGCGGGCCAATGCCTTCACCGCCTGCACCGCTCGAAACCGCTTTGGTTTCTTCTTTTTCGGCACTACCTCATCTTGCCACACGTCTATGGGCACGTCGTGCAATAATCAATCTTCAGCAACCGACGCCTAACGATCCATGGATGAGCGAGAATTTTTCGACGAGAAGCAAGAAAAAAAGACGGCAACCCTCAACTGTCCTCATTGCCAGCAGTCGGCTGATTACGAAATCACCTGGCTGGTTCGCACCAAGAAGAAGCATCTTCCCGGCCGCGCTGACGAACGGGACCGTGCCCGCTTCGCCAAGGCCCGTTCCTACATGCTCCGCAAAGATGACATGATGGCCTGCAAGAACCTGCGTTGTCGCAAGCGCTTCGAAATCTCCGGTGTGCAGTCGGTGGCTTTTACCGACTGATCACAGCGAAATTCTCTCTACTGTGGTACTCGTTTATACTAAAAGGTTTCGCCAAGCCAGGGTTTCGCCTTCAGGTGCGAGACAAATTGCTTTACTGCTTAAGTTGAGGAGCCGGTCTTGAAGATTCTGGTTTGCATGAAACAAGTTCCGCAGAAGGATGCACCGCTGAAGCTGAACGAGAATGGTACCTGGATTCGCGAAGACGTTTCGTATGAGGTCAACGAACCGGATGCTTACGCGCTGGAGGAAGCGCTGCGGCAAAAAGAGAAACATGGCGGCGAGGTAGTGGTAATCACTGCCGGTCCGGCACGAGCCCAACAGGTTCTGCGAGAGGCATTGGCGAAAGGCGCCGACCGCGCAATTCACCTGGAAGATAACGCTTTCGTAAGCTTGGATGCCTTCAACACCGCGCGCGCGTTCGCGGCGGCAATCAAGGATGAGAAATTCGACCTGATATTTACCGGGCTTCAGTCCGACGACTACGGCTACGCCCAAACCGGTGTAATTCTGGCAGAATTGCTCGGCTGGCCACACGCCACCATCATCATGCAAATCGAGAAAAGAGATGGCGGAATCCGCGTGAAGCGCGAACTCGAGGCGGGCTACTTCCAATTCGTAGACATGCCGCTGCCGGCCGTGCTCACCATTCAGTCGGGCATCAACAAACTGCGGTATGCAACATTGATTGGTATTAAACAAGCGAAGAACAAGCCATTGCGCAAGGTGACGATGACGGATGTGCAGTCCTCGATCGGCGGAAACCTGCAGAAAATTGACCGACTATACGTTCCGCAGAAGACGAAAAATACAGAATTTCTGGAAGGTCCTCCAGGGGAACTCGCGAAAAAGCTGGTCGACAAGCTGCGCAACGAAGTCCGCGTGATATAGGCGTCAAGGCTCCTTTTACCGGGCAGAAATCTAATCTTATGTCTGAAAGCATCCTTGTAGTAGCAGAGCAACATGAAGGAAAACTCAACCGGGTCTCCTTGGAGACCTTAACAGCAGGGCAGGCTCTAGCCGCCGAAACCGGCTGGACACTGCAGGCTGCGGTCGCCGGCAATGCGGTCGGGCCTCTGGCAAATGAAGTTGCCGCGAAGAAGGTCTCGAAGGTCTACGCGATTGTGTCTCCCAAACTCGATCCGTATACACCTGATGCATTCGCCGCGGCTCTGAAGCAGTTCATCGAGTCTGGCAAGCCAAAGTTGGTTCTGATGCCCCACACCTACCAGGTGCGGGACTTCGTTCCGAAGCTGGCTACTGCGATGGGACGGACAGTGATCAGCGACTGCATCGGCTACAAGAAAAATGGTGAAAGACTGGTTTTCACTCGCCAGATGTTTCAGGGGAAACTGGCAGCTGATGTAAGCTTTGGCAGCGAGCCACCATGGTTCGTCACTTTTCAGAACGGGGCGTTTCGCGGCGACAAGGTAGAAGCTGGTGCGAGCCCGGCACCTGTAGAAACTATAAACGTTGAAATCGCTGACAGTGTCATTCGTAACAAGCCACAGGAAGTCTTCAAAGAGGCCAAGCAGGCGGTCGATCTCACCCAGGCGGAGATTATCGTTTCAATCGGGCGGGGAATCAAAGAGCAGAAGAATATTGAGCTAGCCAAGCAGTTAGCCGAAGCTCTGGGCGGCGAGATCGCAGCGTCACGCCCTATCTGTGATTCCGGCTGGCTTCCTATGGATCGGCAGATCGGGTCATCGGGACAAACAGTCGCGCCAAAACTCTACCTGGCTTTGGGAATCAGCGGAGCAATCCAGCACATCGTGGGAATGAAAGGTTCGCGCACGATCATCGCTGTCAACAAGGACGCCGAAGCCCCCATTTTTGAAATCGCAGATTACGCCGTAGTGGGCAATCTGTTTGATATCGTTCCACCACTGATCGAGGAAGTGAAAAAAGCAAAAGCAGGGGCGTAGGCGCCTGTTCTTCCCTGATTTGATTGCCACTTGGCCGAGTCAAAGCCGAATAACTGAATGCTGATTTTTCGCAAACCTCTTGAGGGCATCGAACGCCCGCAAATGCCGGCTGATGTCGTGATCGTTGGCGGTGGGCCGGCTGGTATGGCGTGTGCGCTGCGGTTGTCGCAGCTTATCGACCAGCACAATTCGCAAAACCCCGACAACCAACTGACCAAGGAAAATATTTACGTGCTGGAAAAGGCCCGCGAAATCGGGCAGCATTGCCTTTCTGGGGCACTGCTCGATCCACGCTCAATGCGCGAATTACTGCCCGGATTCGAGCAGGAAGCTCCCTTGGATGCGCCGGTCAGTAAAGAAGCAGTTTACTTCGTGACTCGAACCGGGAAGTTCAAGCTGCCTATCACTCCGCCACCTCTGCGCGATCACGGCAACTATGTGATTTCCCTGAATCGTTTTGTGAAGTGGCTTGGCAGCAAGGTCGAAGAGGCCGGCATCACCGTCTTTACCGGTTTTGCCGGATCGGAGTTGTTGTTCGACGGCAATCGCGTCGCCGGTGTGCGCACCGACGATAAAGGGGTTGATAAGCAGAACCAGCCGAAATCGAACTTTGAGCCCGGCTACGACCTGCACGCGAAAATCGTGATTCTGGCAGAAGGTCCCCGCGGTTCGTTAACCAAGCAATTGATTCAGAAATTTGATTTGATGAACGACCGCAACCCGCAAATCTATGGACAAGGGATCAAAGAGCTGTGGGAACTGCCTCCGGGGCGAGTCATACCGGGACAGGTAATCTACACCATGGGCTGGCCGCTAACCACAAAAGAGTACGGCGGCGCCTGGATTTACGGAGGCAAGGACAATGTTGTTTCCCTCGGATTTGTGACCGCGTTGGAATATCCCGACCCGCGGCTCGATCCGCAACATGTGTTGCAGGATTTCAAGCAGCATCCATTTATCGCCAGGCTGCTCGATGGCGGAAAGATGATTCGCTATGGCGCGAAATCATTTCCGTACAGCGGTTGGTGGTCGATCCCGCCGCTGGCCGGCGATGGCTGGATGATCGTGGGAGATTCAGCCGGATTCTTGAATTCCGCTCGTTTGAAAGGAATCCATCTCGCCATCAAGAGCGGCATGCTGGCCGCTGAAGCTGCGTTTGAGAGCTTAAAACAGGGTGATTTCTCTGTGAGCACCGGACAGTACCAAAAGAAAGTGGAATCGAGTTGGATCAAAGAGGAGCTGTGGAAAGTTCGTAACTTCCACCAAGGCTTCGAACGCGGCTTCTGGACGGGCATGTTTCACGCCGGAATCCAGCAGTTCACTGGCGGGCGCGGGCTTCACAATCGATATACAGGAAGTGCTGGCTACGAACATTTGCGCAAGTTGTCCTCGCTCCCGGCCGACGGCGGAGCGGAAGCACATCTGCTCGGCCCGGCAAAAGGTGATGGCAAGCTCACCTTCGACAAGCTGACTGACTTATACCACTCCGGCACCAAGCATGAAGAAGATCAGCCCGCGCACCTGATCATTCACGACACGAATATCTGCAGTGCGCGATGCATCAAAGAATACGGCAGTCCGTGTCAGAATTTCTGTCCGGCAAACGTCTACGAAATGGTGGATGACGTGGAGCAGCCCAACGGCAAGCGCATTAGCCTGAATCCGTCGAACTGTGTGCACTGCAAAACCTGTGACATTCAAGATCCCTACCAAATCATCACCTGGGTTCCCCCGGAGGGTGGCGGCGGACCTAACTACGATGGCATGTGAGATGAACCGCGGACATTCCTAACCGCGAACCCTCGGTCTCGTCTACAATGATTACGAAGTTTCCGACCGCCTGTGCCTTCGGGAATACCCTGGCTGTGGCGGCGAGGAGCGATCCGCTTCGAGGGTGGCGGTGGAAACGCCGATACCTCCCGGCTTCTTGGGAAGCCATTGGAAAGGAAACGCTCACCAGAGTAGTTCGTGCGCGTCTTTCCACCCTGATTCGAATCTAAGGAAGTGACTCTGAGAACGAAGTGACAACGCCTTTCCGATGCGTTTTCTGACCGACAAATTCGGCCGTACGATAACTGACCTACGAATCTCTGTCACGGATCGTTGCAACTACAAGTGCGTTTATTGCCGGACGGGCAACGGGGAGGGACTCTATGGTGATTTGTCCTTCACCGACTATTTGCGAATCGCTCATGTTTTCGCTGGATTGGGAATCAAGAAGGTCCGAATTACCGGCGGCGAGCCGTTGCTACGCAATGGCGTGGTGGAATTTGTGCGCCAGCTATCTCAGCTGAGGGATGTCGAAGGTGAACCTCTGGAACTGGCGCTCACCACCAACGGTCATCTGCTTGCCGACTTGGCGCAGCCTCTCAAGCAAGCAGGCCTGCATCGCGTCACCGTGAGCATGGATGCAGTGGATCCCGACCGCTTCGCACGCATCACTCGCGTGCCAAATGGATACGATAACGTGCTGGCCGGGGTTCGCGCCTCGCGTCGCGCCGGATTGTGGCCAGTGAAAGTCAATTGTGTGCTGATGCGTGGCTTCAACGAAGACCAGATCATTCCCTTCGGCATGTTTGCCCGCGAAGAAGGCGTTGTCGTGCGGTTCATCGAGTTTATGCCGTTGGAAGAAGATCGGGTCTGGTCGCCGAAGACCGTGGTTACCCTGGAAGAGATCGTCAAACGCATGGCCGAATATCGGCCTCTGGTCGAGATTCCCCATACTCGCAGCGAGACCGCGAGACGCTATCGTTTCGATGACGGGATCGGCGAGATCGGCATCATCGCACCGGTGTCGCACCCGTTCTGCGGCCATTGCAGCCGTATTCGTATCACCTCTGACGGCAAGATCCGCACGTGCCTGTTCTCTGTCTGGGACCATGATCTTCACGCATTGATGCGACGTGATGCGTCAGATGAGGCGCTGGCCGAGTTCATTTGCGGCGTGGTCCAACGGAAAGAAGAGCGACACCACATCGGAGAACCGGATTTCGTCCCAGCATCGAGAACCATGGTGCACATCGGGGGGTAGAGCGGTCGTGCTGCCGATGCTTTGACAAGGACTTGAGCCAGGGGACACAACTCGATACGGAACGTTCCCCAAAGCGGTTCATCTCGGATGTATGCGAAGCAATCTTGAAATGAAATTTGTTCTCATCGCATTCAGCGCGACGCTCACTCTTGTCGCTGCTTGCTCAAGGAGAGGTTTCACCCAATCCGATCCAGCGGATGCTTCCAGGGAGAGTTATCTTGGCTTTGACCGCAACGACTACCCGGGCGACGAACATTTAAAGAGCCTTCATCAGGTTTTCTCTTATGCAGGCTACTGGCTCAATAATCCGCCAGGGGAGACTGGTAATACATGGAGCGGGAAACGGTCGGTGGTGGAATCGGCGGGATTCGGCTTCCTGGTATTGTTCAACGGCAGGCTTTATGAGGAACTCAAAGCTGTGGCCAGATCGAGCTCACTCGGTAAATCGGACGGGCAAGCAGCGGTAGCGGCCGCCCACCGCGAAGGTTTCCCCGATCGAACGGTAATCTTTCTTGACCAGGAGGAAGGGGGACGCATGCTCTCCGAACAGAAGAACTACATTTACCGCTGGGTTGACGTGGTAAACGCTTCCGGGTTTCGGGCTGGGATTTACTGCTCTGGAATCGCTGCTCACGAGTCGCACAGCGTAAGCATTGTTACCGCCGACGACATTCGGAGAAACTCCGGGGGCAGAGAGATCATTTACTTCGTGACAAATGACGGGTGCCCGCCTTCACCGGGCTGCGCTTTTCCGGGGAGGCCGCCGGTTCCAACCCGGAGCGGAGTCTCTTTTGCCGATATCTGGCAGTTCGCCCAATCTCCAAAGCGTCGTAACGTCGCCGGTGGCTGTCCCGCGAATTACGGCCGGGATGGAAACTGCTATCCACCAGGTATTGATCGCAGCGCGAAGATTCACGTGGATGTCGATACCGCCAGCTCGCCCGATCCCTCCCACGGGAGATCGCCGTAAAGACCCGCCAAAATACCGTCGTGAAACACAGCGCTTTTCCTGATGCATTACAATAGCTACATACCTTATGGCCGAACGTACTTTCACATTGGAAGAGGCGCAATCGTTGCTGCCGGTGCTGGAATCGCTGCTGCGGGCAGCGATTGACGCCAAGAAGTTGATTGAGTCGGTCGACTCCGAGCTGCAGGAATTGGCCCATCGCGTTTTCCTTCGCGGAGGCATTCTTGTCAATATCGTCCAAATGGTACGACGTAAGGCCGAGCGCGAGAAAGCTATCCAGCGAGTGAAGGATGCTCTTGCGGAGATCGACTCCATTGGTGTGCAGGTAAAGGACCTGGATATTGGCTTGCTCGATTTTCCCTGCGAGGTCGATGGACGCACTGTACTCCTATGCTGGAAATTGGGGGAAAAGAGCATCACTCACTGGCATGGAGTCAGCGAAGGCTTCGCGGGCCGCAAGCCCGTCGATGAACGAATTGCCAAGGCCAAGCGGACCCATTAGCTAGTTGAAGGAGCGGAGGGCCACCTGCCGCTCGCTCGTACGCGAACCATGCCTGCAAAAGTAATTTCTGCCGCCGTTCAGCCGTTTCCACTGGTCGACCTGAAGGCCCAGTACCGCACAATCAAGCTTGACGTCGATGCCGCTATTCAGCGAGTCATGGAGTCCCAGCATTTCATTCTCGGCCCGGAGGTCAACAATTTCGAGAAAGAAATCGCCGCGTATTGCGGCTCACAGTTCGCCCTTGCGTGCGCATCCGGGTCGGATGCATTGCTGCTCGCGTTAATGGCTCTGGAAGTCGGCTCGGGAGATGAGGTGGTTACGACACCTTTTACTTTCGTGGCTACTGCTGGGGCGATCGCGCGACTGGGTGCTCGACCGGTATTCGTGGATATCGATCTTGAGACTTACAACCTCGACCCCGAGAAAGTCGGGCCGGCAATCACGTCCAGAACAAAAGCAATTATTCCGGTGCACCTATTCGGGATGTCCGCTGACATGACTGCGATTATCAAGACGGCACGAGATTGCGGTGTCGCGGTCGTGGAAGACGCAGCGCAAGCAATCGGCGCCGTGTTTGAAGGAACGCCAGTTGGCAGCATCGGTCTCTGCGGGTGCTTCAGCTTTTTTCCCTCCAAGAATCTAGGTGCGGCGGGCGACGGCGGCATGCTGACTACTAATGACCGGGCTTTTGCCGACAAATTGCGCTTGTTGCACCTGCACGGCGGCCGCACCAAATATGAATATGAACTGATCGGTATGAACAGCCGGCTTGATGCGCTTCAGGCAGCCATTCTTAGGGTGAAACTCCGTCATCTGAATTCATGGACGGCAGGCCGTCAGGAAAAGGCGCGCCGTTACATGCAGCTATTCGCCGATCGCCGACTGGACGGGATTCTGGGTCTGCCCCAGGTACAATCGGGATGCAACCACGTTTACAACCAGTTTGTGATTCGCGCTCCCCGCCGCAACGAACTCAAAGCCTTCCTAGGGGACCACGGGGTTCCGAGCGAGATTTACTATCCCCAGCCGCTGCACTTACAAAAGGCATTCACCTATCTGGGCTACAAACCAGGCGATTGTCCGCAGTCGGAAAGAGCAAGCCAGGAAGTGCTGGCGCTTCCTGTTTTTCCCGAGATGACAGACGATCAACAGAATCTCGTGGTGGACTCAATCGCAAGTTTCTACAGAGCTTGCTAAATGCAAAGTGATAGTTAGTGCGTGACGGTCAGGGCTAGGCGCGATAGGCGAGCGCGCCATTTGACTTGCGTCCCACCTCCGTGACGGACAATAAACGATGGCTCTAGCAATGGCGTGTTTTTTGGCGATGGGTTCATGAGCGAAGCCGGCTTACCTCCAAACGAGTCCTTTTACGAAGCTGCGCTGACCCGGATTCCGCGCTTTATGATCGGAGTGGGGGTGATCTTTGCCGTAGCCGCCTGGATGCGTTTCGGATGGCGGATCGCGCTGGGTTTTTTGACCGGTTGCGGAATCGCGTGCCTCAATTTCTATTGGCTCGAACGCATCGTGGCGGCACTTGCAGACCGCGTAACCAGCACCGGCCGGATGCAGTCCAGCCGCGGGGTTGTGCTGCGTTTTCTATTTCGCTACTTTTTGATGGCCCTGGCAGCCTATGCTATATTCAGTGTTTCTCCCGTGAGCCTCTACGGACTGTTTGCGGGCTTATCTTTGCCCGTCGCGGGGATTGCCTGCGAAGCCACATATGAGCTTTATATGGCTTACGTTCGCGGGATGTAACTTCGATCGAGCCGCAAATCGGCAATCAGAAACTTAGTGGTTAGAAACCCCTTCCATGCCCGAACAACTTTGGTTCACGGCGTTATTGAATCACGCGTTTGCGGGCCCGGTCACGGCACTGCTTCGCTCTCTGGACGTCGAGCCACAATACCCGCAAGCCCCAATCAGTAACGCCGTCGCTATGGAGTGTCTGGTGTTCGGCTTCCTGATTGTAGTTTTTGTGCTCGTTCGTTTACGCCTGTCGGTCGACAGTCCTGGCGCCCTGCAGCAGTTGTTCGAGGGGGCGCATGGCTTCATCTCAGGACAGGCCCACGAGATCATCGGCCATGACAGTGACAAATTCGTTGCTTACTTGACCGCCCTGGGGCTCTTCATTCTGTTTTGCAATCTTCTTGGACTGGTTCCGGGTTTCGAGTCACCCACGGGTACGCCGGTCGTGCCGCTGGGCTGTGCGGTATTGACATTCATTTACTACCACGCGAGCGGCATAAAAAAGCAGGGCTTGTGGCACTACTTAAAGCACTTTGCCGGACCGATGCCGGCTTTGGCAATCCTGATGGTTCCCATCGAGATCGTCAGCCATACAGCTCGCATGTTGTCTCTGACCGTTCGTCTCTATGCCAACATGTTTGCCGGAGACTTGGTCACGATGGTTTTCTTTTCATTGATACCCATCGGCCTGCCCATCGTATTCATGGCACTCCATCTTGGTGTTTCGATCATCCAGACTTACGTATTTGTCCTTCTGGCGATGATCTACTTGCAAGGAGCGCTGGCGGAAGAGCATTAACTACAGTAGTTCGTAGTTAGGTGCTAGTAGCTGGGATTCTCAGCTCTAGCTACTAACTACCAGCTACTACGCGCTGGTTCCGTTCAGCGTGAGGGCGTCTGTACGGGATGACGTCAACCACCCACTGGCGGTATAGCGGCATCCGCAAGGATGCTAATTCTTAAAAGGAGAAAACACATGCGTCGTGTATTCAGTTATTTCTTCATGGCGATGGCGCTGCTATGCTTCGCCATGCCTGCGTTTGCACAAGGCGGAACGGCTTCCGGTGCGGTGAACTGGGTCGCCATCTCCGCCGGCTTCTCAATGGCAATTGCATCGGCAATTTGCGGCTTGGGTCAAGGCAAAGCTACTGCAGCCGCTATGGAAGGACTGGCAAGAAATCCGGCCGCCCGGCCAGGCATCCAGCTAGGTTTGATTATCGGCTTGGCGTTTATCGAGTCCCTGGCTCTCTACACGCTGGTAATCATCTTCGTGAAGGTGGTATAGAAACCCCAAGATTGGCACATCATCCTGAGCTTCGTCATCGGAGCTCAGGATAGTTTTTTTGGCTGATTGTCAGGAGGCTACGACTTGCGCTGGCCGTTCCACTCGGCTTCTTTCATTTCCGGCGCGCGATCAATTGTTTCCATCAGCAGCGTGCGGAGACGATAACGGCTCTCCAGGTCAACATTGACGAGCTCGAAACCTACTTCATTCACTCGCGCCCGGCGCAGCAAGACCTGGCCGCGGATGTGGCGTACGCCGATAGAAATGTCGATGTTCGCTTCCGAGCCAACGCGCAGATTGTCTTCCTTGGTCGCCATGCCGCCGCCCAGGCTCATCTCCCGAACCAGAAGGTTCGATTTTCCCCACGAACTGCTGATCGTGGCTGAAAGGGCCTTCCGCAAGACGATCCGTTCGTAGCGTCGCTGCCGCACCCACGGGCACGCCGGGGCCGCGTCAAGAGGCGCAATGGCGAGCTCTCCCGGCGACAACCCACTTTCCGCCATGATCTGGCTCGCATACCGCGGGTCGATCTTCGCCAGGGATTGTGCTGCCGCTATGCGGAGTTCGCGATGGTGAACCCACTTCCACACCTTTTTTGCCTCAAGGAGATTGCGCAATACCGGCACCGATTCCGGTTCGCGTAGCCTGCCGAGTGACTCTACCGCCTTGACTTGAATCAGAGGGGAACGGCCGGGGGTTTCACCGGCTTCGGCCATCACCATCAGAGGTGGGACAGTGGTTCGGTCACCGCTCATTCCAATTTCGTCGATGGCCTGGGGCAGCACAGCGGGATCGAGAAGTTCCAGAATTTCCAGCAGGGTGCGCCCGCGATCATGAGCAGCGCCATAAGCGATCTGGCGCACTACTAAATCGTGATAAAAACGGTTCCACTCCTTCAGCCGGACCGGAAGCAACTCCAACAGTGTGGGCACATCCAGGCGACTAAGTAAACCAACCACCGCCACAGCCGTCCTAGGTTGTCCGGTGCGCAACATCTCGCGCATCTGCTGGGTTGCGTCGGGGCCGAGCTCGGTGACCAACTCCACCATGTGGTCGCATTCCTCGCGCCGCATGCAACGAAAGAACCGATCAGCCAAATGCTCGATGGACGCAGGAAAAGTCCGGCGCAGAACTGTGACCAGGTCCTGAGAGACCTCGCTCATCGGCAACGCTTCTTCGATAAACTCCGGGATGCGGTTTTCTACTCCGATACGAGGACGCAGATCCTGTGCCGTCGCCGGACGGTCTTTGGCCAGGTTGTCCAACGCAATACAGACGTCTTTGAGAGCGGAGAAATTCTTTCGATTGTTCGCTTCCGAACTGAGCCTGACGAAAGCCGCGCTGAGCAGGCTCTCCGCCTCGGAGTCAGTCTCCCTAACTAACGCCGCACCCGTTTCGTGAATAGTGGTTCCGATCAAGTCAATTCCGGGAACGGCGAAGAGATCGGCCAGCTGGCTGAGCCCGATTGCTGTTTTGCGACGCGGTTCGACCTCACGGTTCTTCAGGCAACTGGAATAGTTTTTCAGAACATCCGCGGCTGTTTGCTTGTCGTCGCGTTCGAGAAGCACTTCGATGTACTGGCGTATATTGCGGGATGGCACGCATGCGGCTTCACCGGAGAGCAGCACACTCTTTTTGCCTTCCTCCGGGACCTCTGCCCAGAACATGCGATCCAGAATGTCAGCATGGGATTCCACCAGGATCCCAGCCTTGCTCATCTTGTCTTCCTGAATGCGCAGGATGCGCCGCAAGCTGTCCATCTGGCGGCTCATGTGCTCCAGCATCTGATGGACAGCGTTGACCTTGACGTCGCCCTTCTGGAAGCGCTCCATGGCAAAGCGAATCGCCATGTGCTCGGCGGCTTTCATCAGCAGAGGAGTATCGCTCTTCTCGGTTGTGTACTTGGAAGCCAGTGTTTCGAGCAGTTGCTGCAGGTTGATTTTGGTATTGTGGTCAACCTGAGTCAGCTCCTTTTGCACCAGTTCCGGTTTGGCGTCCGGATTCGTGCTGGCTTCACCAAACGTGGTCAGCAGGCGAATTGCCCGAATCACTTCTTCTTCTTCAAGTGGCGCCACGCCACCGGCCCATCCCCCAGTTGCCTGTCCGGTGCGATTTTCTGCTCCCGCAGCAGGTGCCTGTTCGCCAGTGCGCAGCGGCACGCTGCCCATGGGAGCGCCACCCGCCGTGCCTCCCCCACCTTGGGAACCCTCTGCCGCAGCAATTAACTGGAGCAACTTTTGGGGGTCGTTCAACCATTCTTTGAATTCAGGTCCCAGAGTCTGGGCGGCGATCTGGGCGGCCACGCTCACTTCACCGGTAGCCGGATCAGCGGCGACAAACTTGACTTCGTTAATTCGAATGGAGGCTTCCTTGTTGTCCCCGAAGGTTTGTTTGATCTCCTTTACCACGTCTTGCGCTTTGGACCCGCCCACAGCGAAGGCGCGGATCAGTTTTGCGAAATCATCTGCTGTGACTTGGTTAGAAAAATGAATGCTGGCCAGGCCCGCAGCGGTCAACAATTGCGCGAAGCTACGTTCGGCCTGGCCGCTTTCAAGAGCTACGCCATCGAGAAGGAGACGGTTGTCAGAAACGCCAAGAAGGAAACCATTGTCGCGGCCGGCAGGCATTCCCTGCTGCAACTCTTTCCAGGTTGTCTCGAACTGTGCCTCCGTGCGCTTGTGTTGAAATCCGTAGAGGCGCACATATTTCACGAGAATGTTGAGGCTATGAATGAATGCCCGTGCGGAGGCGCTACGATCATCTCTCTTAGTTGTGGGTGCAGTGGAGATAGTTGCCTCCAATACCTAATGCCTAAGAGGGTAATCCAGCAAGTAAGGGTATGCATGTTACGGAAGTAAGTGGCCTCGCTGGCGCATGAATGCGTTGAGAGAGAGCGGCAGGCTCAACGCCAGCCACACAGACTCGCGGCCAAGCAGGCTTTTAAATCGTGGCTGCAAGCATTAAGCTACTGGTGATGGCGGCATCTCCCAGTCCAGCGCCTGTTCACATTAGCCACGGCACCAAAAAGGAGCACGGCCTAGCCTTCTGGATGGCTCGTGTTCTTGAGGAGTGTGACCGGGTCGAGTCCAAATTTGCCGCGGACCCAGTTCACGATTTGCGGGTCGCCCTCCGCCGCTGTCGATCGATGGCCGACGGGATCATGACGTTTGATCCAGATCCCGCGTGGAAGCAGATGCGAAAAGCCGGGAAGAAGCTGTTCAGCAGTCTCGGCGAGCTGCGAGATATCCAGGTAATGCAGGAATGGGTAAACAAGCTGGGTAGCCCTGAAGACCCGGTTACCGGCACATTGCTTCGCCATTTGGACTCTCGCGAAGCTCAGCATAAAGGGGAGGCGGCAGAAGCCTTGTGCGAGTTTGATCGCAAGCAATGGCAAAGATGGGGTAAGTCCTTGCCGGCACGTGCGGCGAGGATCCGAACTGGAAGCCTTTTGTTCAAGCATCTTGCACTAGAGCGCTGGACGGACGCCTATGCCTTGCATCGCCGGGCGCTGCGGGCAAAGTCGCAGCTCGCATGGCACGGGCTCCGCATAGGTTTGAAGAGATTCCGATACATCGTGGAAAACTTTCTTCCCGAGCAGCACGAAGCCTGGATTGGCGATTTGAAGCAAGTGCAGGATCTGCTCGGAGAGGTTCATGATCTCGACGTATTGTGGAATACAGCTTTAGAGATCCGTGCCTTTCCCGACATCGAGGCCCGGCATCGCTGGCATACGAAGATTTTGGAAGAACGTGGACGAAGGATTCAGCAGTATCGTGAAAAGATGCTGGGCAGGGGATCGCTTTGGCATGTGTGGCGAGCTCAGTTACCGGCTGGACTGCAAATCGAAGTCGCCGCTTTGAAGCGACTCGAACTGTGGGCGTCAGTTTTCGATCCCGACCTCAAGCACTCGCGTCATGTGGCCAGGCTCGCTCTGCAACTTTATGACGGCATGGCTCCAAACGACGGCGAGAACGTCCATCGAAGAAAAGAGCGGGAGATTTTGCAGATTGCGGCCTTGCTGCATGAGGTCGGACTCTCGAAGGGTGCAAAAAATCACCACAAAGCCACCTATCGCATGATCCAGAAGCTCGAGCCGCCCCTCGGGTTGGACAAGAACAGACTGCAGATGGTTGCATTTATCTGTCGCTATCATCGCGGCGTGCTGCCGCGATCCGGGCAGAGGGCTTTTGCGGCGATTGACCGATCCGAGCGGCACCTCGCTCAGAGGCTTGCCGGTATCCTTCGCTTGGCGGATGCATTCGATGCCGACCACCAAGGACATGTTCACCGCCTTCAGGCGACATCCCGAAACGGCCATCTGCTCATCAGCGCGCAAGGCTACAATGCCCGCGATCGGCTGGCGGAAGACATCGCTGCGGGCCGGCATCTTCTGGAGCTGGTCTGCCGAAGGCCAGTTGTAGTAAAGCCTCTGCGAGTTCCAGCTCATCGAGGCGGGTGAGCCTTCGGCCAGAGCACGTGATGGAAACCCTTGTGTCACTCCCCTGACCGTGCGAGCTCGCTTACTTTCACCTCATGAGACACTCGCAGCTCGTGCAAAAGGCGATTCAGTGGCTGCGGTCCTATCGCTGCGGAGTGATTCTCTCGGAGCAGGCCTGTGCAAGCGGAGAAATGCCCGACGCGATAGGCTGGAAGCGAGCCTGCCACTCCGTGCTGATCGAGTGCAAAATCTCGCGCGCTGACTTTCTTGCGGATCGCGAAAAGCCGTTCCGCCAGAAATCACAACTGGGAATGGGTTGCGAGCGTTTTTATTTAGGTCAGGCTGGGTTATTGCGTCCCCAAGAACTTCCTCATGGTTGGGGTCTACTGGAGGTTCGCAATCGAAGCATCGTTACGGCCCAGGCTGCAGCCAGGAATCTTCGTACTGCAATCGGCTTTCGGTACGAGATGAATCTGTTGCTCGCCAGCTTGCGACGCGTCGAAATCCGGATTGAGCCACAAACCTTGACCGAGTTCCTCAAGTGGAAGAATCGCATAGCGGACTACAACGGAGGCACACTGCCGGAAGGCATTGCAGGGATTGACGAGGAACCCAATTCGTTTCTGGATGCGGATGCTCTGATGTGACTCTGGAGATGGTCCTCGGGCTAAGTTACAGCTCTCTTCGGCCTTCGATCGACTTTAGCATCGTGATTTCGTCGGCATATTCGATATCGCTGCCGACCGGAATGCCCATCGCGATCCGAGTGACCCTCAGCCCAGGACGACGAAGCTGTCCAGAAAGGTAAGTCGCGGTAGCTTCACCTTCCACCGTGGGATTGGTTGCCAGAATGACCTCATCAACGTCTCCACCGTCGACTCGCCGCTTGAGGCCGGAGATTCTCAACTGTTCCGGCCCCACACCGTTCAGCGGAGAGATTGAGCCGTGGAGCACGTGATAAACACCGTTGAAGTGCCTGGTTTTCTCGATGGCTGCGATGTTGGTCGGCTCTTCGACAACACAGACGAGACGCTGGTTGCGCGTGGGGCTACTACAATAGACGCAGGGATCGACATCAGTGATATTGTTGCAGACCGAACATAGTCGCAAGCTGGCTTTGACGTCGCGAACCGCGGCTGCCAGCGCTTCAGCGTCCTCATCGCTGGACCGCAGAATATGAAATGCCAGGCGCTGGGCGGTTTTGCTGCCAATCCCCGGCAATTTCTTTAGCTCTTCAATCAGCCGCGCCATCGGCTCTGCAAATTTTGACATGTTGATAGATGGGTTATTCGGTTATCGATGTTACATTCGGGGCTCTACAATCCGGGAATGCCCAAGCCGCCCAGCATCCCACCCATCGTGGATTGCATGGCCTCATCTACTTTCCTGCTGGCCCCGTTCAGCGCCGCCATAACCAAATCCTGGAGCATCTCGACATCGCCGCTCTTGACCGCTTCCGGATCGATCTTAACGCTCAATACCTGCTTACGGCCGTCCATTTTGACTACCACGCTGCCGCCCCCAGAGGAACCTTCCACCACGGTTTCCTCCATCTTCTTCTGCAATGCTTCATATTGTCGCTTGGCCTGCGACATAAATTCCTGGATGTTAAATCCACCCATCAGGTCTGCTCCGACGTCTTACTTTAATCGCTAGCGCTTTTCGCGATAGTCAATAACGGTTCTGATCTCTGCTCCAAACTTCTCCTTCATGCGGCGAACAACCGGGTCTTGCTCCACGCGGCTGCGGCCTGTGCCATTAGGGGAAGTTCGAGCGGAAGGCGCGTTCGGCGCCGAGGCGTCTGGAACAATCTTTAATTTCACCGGCCGACCCAGCACTCCGCTCGCGGTCGCATTAATCAGTCGCTTCGCATCCGCGCCCAGGGACATATCGACGACTGCCGCCGATGCGGCGACTTTGATCACGAGTTCGTTTCCGTCCACCTGCCAATGTCCGCTTTCCAGCATTGAGCTCAGCATGCGATGCCCGGCGTTGTCCAATGTGTTCAGGATTGCTGTGCGAAGGTCGTCCGATGGGCTCGGCGGTTGTTTTCGTTGCGCCTCGGGTGCAGATTCCATCGCGGCAGCCGGCACCGCCGCACCCATCACCACGGGCACGTTTGTCACCCCTGCTGCTACCTTTGGTGAGGTTTCCGGCCCTCCCTCGGATGAAAGCTTGCTCTTCCGTGCGGAATCGGCCGCAAATGGGGAAACGTAATTAGCACGACTCGGTGTTCCGGGTTCAGATTTGCGCAAGTCGGAAACGATGGAAGGCTTAGCTGGCGCGCGCAACGGAACCCCAGCGTGGCTCAACAACTCCTCAATCGGCAGTAATTTCTGGGCATGCGCCATCTTGAGCAGCCCGAGCTCCAGGTGGAATCGTTGTTCCTGGCGATAACCGAGCTCTCCATGAGTGCGCAGCATAATTTGTAAGTGCCGAGCCAGGTCTTCCTCGCTAAACAATTCGGCGACGCGCGCGACGCGCTGCCGTTCATCGCTGGAGATTTGGAGTAGCGGAGACTCAGCGCCAGCGACCTTCGCCACTACGGCATTGCGTATGAATTTCACCATCTGCCTCGCGAAATGAGTTGGACTGTGTCCCTCTGTGATCAGCGCATCAACGTGCCGCAAAACGTCTTCACTCGAGCCCCGCGCCACGGCTTGCATTACATCCTCGAGAACACCGGAAGCTGCGCTTCCCACGAGTTGCCGGACGATCTCGGAGGTCAACCGAGCGTCGCAGCACGCGATTGCCTGATCAAGAATCGAAAGCGCATCCCGCATTGAGCCGTCCCCAGCTTCGGCCAGCAACGCCAATGCATCTTCATCTGCCTCAATTTGCTCGCGAGCGGCAATGTCGCGGATCTGCCCTAGAATCTCTTCGAATCTTACTGCCCTAAAGCTGAAGTGCTGGCAGCGAGATCGAATAGTCTGTGGAATGTCCTCGGGCTGAGTTGTAGCCAACATGAAAACTACATGGCCGGGCGGCTCCTCCAGGGTTTTCAAAAGCGCGTTGAAAGCAGCGTCGGTGATCTGGTGAGCCTCATCGAGAATGTAAATCTTGAACCGGTCCCTGGCGGGGCGATATCGCGCCGCCTCCCGTAACTCGCGAATCTCATCAATGCCGCGATTTGTGGCCGCATCGATTTCAATGACGTCTACCGAGTTGCCGGCCCGAATCTCAACACAGGAATCGCAAACCCCGCAGGGCTCCGAAACTGGTTTTTCCGAGGAACGGCAGTTCAAGGCCATCGCCAGGATGCGCGCCACGGTGGTCTTGCCGATGCCGCGATGGCCGCTGAAAATGTAGCCGTGCGCCGTACGTCCTTGTTCGATAGCGTTCTTCAGCGTGCGGGTAACATGCTCTTGTCCTATGACTTCGCTGAATTTCTGGGGACGGTATTTGCGGGCCAGAACTTGGTAGCTCATGCGGAAAACTTGATTATACGTGATGATAAGACACCCGAAGCTCTGCCAATGCGGCGAAATCCTTGCGCGATCAGCCAATCCACGCTACCCTTCTCTTGGTTTTCGTACACGGGAGGGCGTCATGCAACTCAGACTTAGTACTCGCACTCTGGACGGAGCTTTAATCGTCGACTGTGCAGGACGCATTGTGTTTGGTGAGGAGACCGCGTACCTACGCGATACAGTTAAAAAACTAATTGCCGAGAGGCAGAAGGTAGTCCTTAACTTGGCCGATGTAAATTACATCGACAGCGGCGGGTTGGGAACCCTCGTCGCGCTCTATACGACCGCCCGCAATAGCGGCGGTTCGATAAAGCTGGCTAATCTCACGCAACGCGTCGGGGATTTGCTCCAGGTCACGAAACTGGTAACCATCTTTGATGTATATGACAGCGTCGAGAAAGCCGCGGCATCGTTCAGCAAAGACGCAGCCGCATAGGATTTCCTAAGGTCACCGCGAACTTCCACCTACAGGCTGAGCGGCACGCAAGGCAGACATCCGCTCAATCCGTTACTTTCGGCCCAGGAATCGAATTCGGGACGTAAACGAACGATGGCCGTAGCCGCTGAAGGTGAGGAATTGCGAGGAGTTGATGTTGCCATTGACAAAGATTGGATTCTGATTGTCTGTGAGGTTGTCGAATCCGCCACGCAAAGCCCAGTAGTAGCCAAACGCGCGGAAGCGCTTTTCCAAGTGCAAATTGAGAGTGAAATATGTCGGGAACCTGCGGGCGCCTGGCGGCTCAACTAGTTCCTGCAGGTTGTTGTAGACGTCAAACGGGAATCCGTTGCGAGCTTCGGCCGAGTAGGCGAGATCCAAGTGGTGAACAATCGGCAAGCTGAAGAAAGGGAGATAGCCCCAGGAAAGAAAACGGTTGGGCGCATCCCAGGAAAATGCGCCCGCCTGTTGTGGGCTTAGGAAGGGGTTATCTACATTGAAGTCGAGCACCTGGTTTGAGCGCGCACTAGACCGGCTGTACGAGCCACTGATCAGATAGTACTGCCCAAAACTATGCCGCAATGTGAGCTGGACTGAATGATAGTGATCGTTGCGTGTGTTTTGAAGAATAAAATCGCCACCCAGCGATCCATTCTGAGTGTTGTAGACGAAATCGTGGGTACCCTGCCGCTGCATGTATTCGGCTTTCAGGACGATCGCCTTTGGTAGCTTTCGCTCAATAGCTCCACTCCAGTTCAGAAATTGGGGAGCTTGAAGCGTCCTGCGATCGACGGTGAAGCTGGACATCACCGGCGTAGGGGTTGGAATCACAATTCCCTCAAGGTTGATTGGCGCACCTGTCGCGCTAAAAAAATAGTCCGCTCGTTCGCCGGCGTACGGACGCGCGATGAGAATCAAATCAGTCGCGTCGTAAACTACGCCGATGCCCGCAGACAACTTGGTGTTTCCTGAATTATCGAGAACATAGGTGCCGGCAAGGCGTGGCGACGTGAGCGGACTGCGGACAATCTGGTCCCAATCAAACCGTATGCCGGGCGCGATCAACAGACGGTTGCTAATCGACCAGCGGTCCTCGATATAGGCGCCCACTTCGGAATTGTAAGTAGTGGA
This sequence comes from Terriglobales bacterium, assembly GCA_035623255.1. Taxonomy (GTDB): domain Bacteria; phylum Acidobacteriota; class Terriglobia; order Terriglobales; family Acidobacteriaceae; genus JAFAGX01. The sequence goes on from DASPTU010000098.1 coordinate 71,518, forward strand.
ATGGTTTCCGCCGGAAAACACCGAATAGCGGACACACGGGGACGGCACAATCGGAACGCTGGCACCATTTACCGGGCATGCCCCATTTGCAGTGCTGGCGCTTGGTCCGGGCCAAAACGAGATTGGGCGCCGGAGAAACTGGGCATCGTAATCGATCCGGTCGAGGTCTACGCCAAGTTGCACATCATGATGACCGTGCCACTCGCGCGGAGGCAGATACAGGTTCGAAAGGAACTGATAGCGGCGGGCATGAGTCTTCTGGTCAAGGTAATAGTTGCCTCCGGCGGTCGTCGTCGTCATGAAATAGGGAGCTATACCGTGAGGAGTGAGTGACAGGTTGTACTGATCGAAGTTGAACCCTGTTTCGAGCAGTTGGCCACCAGTGAAGTAATGTTGGTCCTTTATGGTGCTGACGTAGACAGCCTCAGAATCGACTGGGTTTGCAGCAGCCGGACTGAAGAGTGATAGGCCGGAGTACTGATCGTCCAGATAGTTGTAGAGGAAACCCGTGGTGATGATGTTGCGCGAACCAACGTTGGTCTGGACCTTTGCCAGATTTCCTGCGCGCCAGTAATGATCTGTGTCCTGTCCAACGGCAAGCTGGGGAATGATCAGGTTACTGTACTCTCCCTCCAGCGCGTCAAAGAACCACGCTTTGCCTTTAACGATGGGGCCGGAGAAGGTGAAACGGGGCGTCCATTGATCGAGAGCCAATCCTTTCTTGTTCTGCACAGAGGGGATGAAGTCAGTGGCAATCTGGTGAAAATGGTCGTCGCCAATGCCGGTTACCAGATTCAAAACGCCGCCTGACCCTTTGCCAAATTGCGCCGGCTCGCGGCTTGGTTCTACATCGAGGGCGCGAAACGCGTCCGTGCTGACCCGAACCAGGAGCAGTCCATTGGCCGGCTGCGTAAGGTTGAAACCGTCGAGTAGGGTGAGTGTCTGATGAGTTTCAGCACCCGCGACATGCGGCTGCCCTGAGGAATCCTGGATTACTCCGGGAATGAAGTTCACGACATTTCTGTAGTCATTGGTTCCTGGATATGGGAGGTTGATAATGTCCATTCCCGTGAGCTCCTCTTTTGAAGCAATCTGTGCCGGGTTGATTTCAGGGGCAGGCTCTTGAACATTGACCACCTCATGAACTTCTCGCTGATGGAAAAGCGTCACATCAAGGCTGGATGTCTCTCGAGGCTGCAGGTCCGGGAGTGAACTGGTGTAGAAACCCGGCTTCTCTATTCGCAGTTCATAGGCTTGGGCGGGAAGATTGCTAAAAAAACATCGTCCGGCGAAATCCGTGCCACATCGCAGGGGGGATGCCTGCGGAGATGATCTCAGTTGAACGATCGCCGACGGAACTGCCACCCCGTTTTCATCACTAACAACGATTTCGAGGCGGGAAATTGCAGTTCTGGGGCCAGCCTGTGCGGCGGTCGTTTGCGCGCACGTGCGGCTGCCGACTAGCAATAAAGACGCAAACCAACAACTGAACCTCAGAATGCCACCACGCCGGGACATCATACGCATTTTCTCTCAACCTTCAGCCACTTTTCCTATGTTCTTTACCACACTAACGAGCGATTTCCCGAGCAGGGCGATGGGCAAGAGTGTTGGTGATCCGGGCTCGCAGGCTCCATCCGTTGTTATCTCTGCTGGTACATACCCTTATGGTCGTTGAGCCACTGGCAGGCTTCGGTGAAAATCAGCATATCCGATGGTGTTGAAGGGGGACTGGTGAGGACTCGAGTTGTTGCGACGCTGTTGTGGGTGGTTGTGATTTGTAGTCCGATGGCCTCTGCTAAGGACGTCGCATTGATTTCCAATAAGGCAAACCACGTCGAAGCCCTCACCCTGGCCGAATTGGTAAAAATCTGCAAGGGTCAAACCGGCCGTTGGCAAGATGGCAAACCGGTCACGCTAGTGATGCGCGATCCGGCTTCTCCGGAAATGAAAGTTGTATTGCAGAAAATTTATGAGCTACCCAAGGAAGATGTCGCTGTTCTGATTGCCAATGCCAACCACAACCGGCAGAACCATCCTGCCATCATCGTAGTTGATTCTGACGAAGCACTGGTGAAAAAGGTCGAATCGACGACCGGGGCTGTGGGTCTGGTTGATGTGTATGCGATTACCAGTGGAGTGACGGTTGTGCGGGTGGACAGCAAGTTGCCGCTGGAGCCTGGTTATGCAATGCACGGCAACTGAGATCACATCCGACTTCGGCCGAGGCTCGGGCCGGCCAAAACGGGGGATAGGAAATGGGTGAGGTCGAGGGAAAGGGCAAAACCGGGTCCCAGGCCCCACGTCGCTATCCTCGCTATCCGGTCGACATGCGAATCTCGATTCAGGTCTTTCGCCCTACAGGAACAGTTTCGCTGTGGGGCCGCTCCACCGAGCTAGGCGAGGATGGAATCGGCGGGACACTCACAGGAGAGGTGGAACCGGGCGAGGTGGTATCAATGGAGTTGTCTTTGCCTGCAAGTCATCCTATGAAACTGCGCGCCCTGGCTCGTTATCGCTCTGGATTGCATCACGGTTTCGAGTTTCTCGCGCTAAACAGCCAACAGAAAGACACGCTGCACCGAGTGTGTCAGATACTAGGGACCGGCGCATAACCTCCTCAGGGCCGCTCACAATCACAATTACTTCAGTAACTTTAGGTTACTTCGCAGCCCATCTAGCATATTGGTGTCAAAACCTGATTTTCTGACAGGGAGGATTCGATGGGTGACAAAATCACCCGATCGCCGAGGTCCGCCGACCGTACGCGGGCGAAGTTCCTGCGCGAAGCGCTGGAACACAATACGCCTGCGATGTCTCTTCCCTCGCACGGCGCAAAATCGACGTTAAAGCATTCGAATCTGAGGCTTGACCCGGCCCACTGCGAAGAAACGTACCTCGAGCAACTGCTCGAGTGTGCTCCCGAAGCTATCGCGCTGGTGGATGTAGAACAGAAGGTCACGCACATCAACAGCGAGTTCACCCGCGTTTTCGGTTTTACTCTGGACGAAGTTCGGGGCCGAAGTCTGGCACCGCTCCTTATACCGCCTGACCGCGCGGCAGAAGTCTGTTGGCTCAAGGAGATGCTAAGCAAGGGTCAAAAAATCGCTCTTGAAACCAAGCGGCAGCGCAAAGACGGGACTTTGGTAGACGTTTTTGCTTCCGGTGCACCGGTCATGATTTCGGGAAAGCAGGCTGGGGCTTGGGCTGTCTATCGCGACATCTCGGAGGAAAAACGCGCGCAGTCCCTCAGTTCGGCGCTCTTAAGGATCGCGGAAAAGGCCAGCTCCGCAGAGGACCTCCAGCAGTTTTATGCCACGGTGCACAACGTCGTAGCGGAACTGATGTATGCGCGGAACCTTTACATTGCACTCTACGATCCCTTGACCCAGTTGCTCAGCTTTCCGTACTTCGTCGACGAGGTCGACCCGCGGCCAGAACCCAAGAAACTCGGCAAAGGGTTGACCGAGTATGTATTACGGACGGGAGAACCGTTATTGTGCAAGCCCGAGGATTTCGAGCGTCTGGTTAAGGAGGGGGAAGCAGAACTGATTGGATCCCCGTCCTTGGACTGGTTGGGTGTTCCGCTGAAGGTGGGAAGCGACACGATAGGCGTGGTAGTAGTGCAGAGCTACAGTGGCAATGTTCGCTTTGGGGAAAAGGAAAAAGGAATCCTCACCTTTGTCTCGCAACAGTTGGCCTCGGCCATCGAACATAAGAGAAATGAAGAGGCCATACGCCGCTCGGAAGCGCGGTACCGCTCCTTGGTACACAGCGCCGCCTACGGCATCTACTGTTCCACCCGGGACGGCCGGTTTCTGGATGCGAATCCGGCGCTAGTAGCTATGCTTGGCTACGACAGCGTCGAAGAAGTTCTCGAACTGGATCCCACCCGCGATCTTTTCGTCGATGGCACTGAGCTGGCCAATCTGATGCGAAGCTTTGAGACTGGCTCGCGCCTCAACAATGTGGAGGTGCAGTGGAAACGCAAAGATGGCAAAGTCATCACCGTCCGGCTGAGCGGAAGAATTTTCAACAACCCTCACGACCCCGCGGATGTGCTGGAGATCATTGCTGAGGATGTGACCGAACAACGGGTCCTGGAAAACCAGTTCCGCCAAGTGCAGAAGATGGAAGCAGTGGGCAGGCTTGCCGGTGGGGTAGCGCATGACTTCAACAATCTCTTGACCGTAATCAGCGGCTACACGGAAGTTTTGTTGGAGCGAACGCAAGGGCATGATCCGCTCTATCCCAAGATTCATGCAATCCACCAGGCCACAGAGCGTGCCACCAGCGTCACCCGACAATTGCTGGCCTTCAGCCGCAAGCAAATGTTGGAGTTGAAGGTGGTGGACATCAATACCATCGTGACTGACATGGAACGGCTCCTTCGCCCTTTGATTGGTGAAAACATTGAACTCGATACGCGTCTGGCTCGCGATCTCGGGCATGCTCGCGCCGACGCCGGGCAAATCGAGCAAGTGATCATGAACTTAGTGGTGAACTCGAAAGATGCTATGCCGGATGGCGGCAGGATCACGATCCAAACGAAAAATACGGATTTGCAAAAAGAGGAGCTCAGCCGGGAGCATCCTTACATTCATCCCGGTTCCTACGTCGTCCTTTGCGTGGGCGACGACGGTCACGGCATGGACAAAGAGACGCAGGCACGGATCTTTGAGCCTTTTTTCACAACCAAGGAAAAGGGAAAAGGCACGGGCCTTGGCCTTTCAACCGTGTACGGCATCGTTAAGCAAAGCGGAGGCTATATTCTCGTTGACAGCCAGATGGACAAGGGGACGACTTTTCGGATTTTCCTGCCCAGGGTCGACGACGCGGCGGAAAATGTAGGGCGAATTGAAACTAAGCCTGCAAAGAAAAGTGCTTGTGAGACGGTCTTGCTGGTGGAGGATGAGGAATCAGTGCGGCAACTGGTTCGCGAACTCCTGGAAGCAGAGGGCTATAAGATTCTTGAGGCACAAAACGGAGACGAAGCGTTGCGAGTTGCCGATACTCATTCGGATATCGACCTTCTGATCACCGACGTCGTAATGCCCGGTATGAGCGGCCGCGAGCTCTCCGCGAGACTGTGTGCTTCCCATCCTCATACGAAATTGCTCTACCTCTCGGGATATACCGAGGACGCGATAGTCCACGAAGGAGTGCTGGACCCTGGTACTGCTTTCCTCCAAAAGCCATTCACTCTGCAGACTTTGTCCCGCAAGGTCCGGGAGGTCCTGGGTCGAGAGGTGCCGGGGCGCAACGCGCATCAGAAAACGGGCGAGTCGTCGTAGCGCGCAGCATCGCGGCTGACGGCTGTCTCAACTAGCAACCCCCAGCCCCTACACTTGACGCTGGGCCTTGCATTCTGTGCAAGGACACCAGTCGCGCAGGAACTGCCAGGAGTAGATTCCGAGCTCGTGGCCATCATTCCAATGAAACTTGATGGCGTACTTCCCCACCGGTTCAGCGGAATTCGGCTTGGCCGCCGGTTTGAACATGGGCAGTGCACCTGGAGCGAGCTTTGGAGCTTCTCCCGGTTGCCGGTGGTTTTTGCCACGCTCCTCATCGCATAGGGCGCAGGGACAGGCATCGCGCAAATAGGCGAAATTGTAGTGTGACAAGTGACCGTCCTTCCATTCGATGTCAACCCCTGTACCCGATGTGAGATTTACCTTGACCGATTTCGGGTCAGCGACTGCCATGAAACCCAGTATCGCACACGGTTAGTTGCGGCAATGGGTTCACAGGACTTGCTATAAACCGGGCCGCGTCCCTTTGCATCCCATTCGTTGTTGTGACTAAGGTGCCTCCGAATGTGCGATTAGGTGAGAGGTTTCACGTTCGATCTGTTATATTCCTTTACTTCATTTTCATGGTAAGTCCTGCAATCCTACCGGCGCAGATGCCGCCAGCGGTCGCGTCTGCCACGCAAGCGCGTCGCCTGGCGCAGCCGATTGGCGACCAGCATGGCGTGATCACCTCAAGCGATGGAACCTGCCTTTTCTATCGTTACTGGCCGGCGACTGCGGAGTGGAGCGGACACGTCGCCTTGGTGCTGCATGGAATTGGATACCATAGCGGCCCCTACAAAGTGGTTGCGGAGGCACTGAATCCGCGGGGCATTGACGTCTATGGCCTGGACGCGAGAGCGCACGGGCTTTCCTGCGGAAGGCGTGGCTACATCGGAACTCCTTTGCAGGTTGCAGCCGATCTCGCCGCCATGGTTCGATTCATGAAGCAGCAGCGGCCTCATTCGAGAATTTTCCTCGTCAATGACAGCATGGGATGCAATTACGCACTCGATTACACTCGTGACAACGGCGATGAGCTGTCAGGACTGATTCTGCTGGCGCCAGCATTCGACGTGGATAAGCGACAGCTGTTCCAGATAAACAGCCTGCTGCTGCTGCCGCACTTTTTGTTCGCGCACCGCAAGCCGGTGATCGATTTGATTGGGCATCGACTTGACGAGAGCTCGAGAGACCACGGGTTCATTGTGTCTCGGCGGAGCGATCCGATGGCTTACACGAAAGTTAGCTTCGGCTATCTGATGGACATAAAGCGCCTGGCCGGAAACTGGCGGGAGATGGCCGCGCAGGTGAAAACCCCGCTGCTGGTCATCCAGGGCGGAAAAGACAATGTGGTGAGTCACAAAGACTGCGTCAAGTTCGAGCGACTAGCGGCTTCTCGCGACAAGCAACTGAAGATTTATCCGGGCATGTACCACACTACCTTGTGGGATCCGGAGACCCCGAAAGTTCTGCAAGCACTCGGGGACTGGATTCTGAAGCGGTGACTCGGACTGGCTGCAGTAACTCCCGTTCCTCTAGTCAGCCGCTACGATGTTAAAATCGAAACCACAGGCCCGTAGCTCAGTTGGTTAGAGCGCTTCCTTGACACGGAAGAGGTCGATGGTTCGAGTCCATTCGGGCCTACCATTTTTCTCAATACGTTAGACAGGGCGAGTGCCTGCGGACGTGACGTTTGTGTCATGGGTCGTGTCATAACCCACCATTCTGGTGCCCTGGGCGAGTGCCTCAATGGCTTTCCGTTTGGCTTCCATCCGTACGTGGGAATACCGTTCCAACATCTTCGGACTGATGTGACCGGCCACCGACATGATCGTGAAATCGGAAGCACCCGATTCGGCCAGCGTTGTGATCGCGGTGTGTCGCAAATTGCGATTTCTTTCCGCTGTTGTTCGTGAATCTGTCGCATTAGCCCCAGCAACACTGGATGATCTAGAGTGAGCATATATTTGTTGCAGGCCCGCAAGCCGTCATTGCTAGTGCCGCGTTCTACTTTGAGGAGGCAAATTCGCTCAAAATGTTTAATCACGCGGGCTACACTCGCATAACTGCCCACGCCCGAGAACCGCATCAGACCACGATATGAAATCTGAAGTTCGTCGGTGTTTGGTTCGGACATTTCGCAGAAGACCCCTAGGATTGCCTTCGCCGAAGGAGGGAATGCAGCCCACAAGCCACTTCGAACGACGTTTTCCAACCGACCTCCGACGGCGACGCGCGAGAATGGTTGGGGTTGCTCACGTCCGTTGATGTGCTTGCCCTTGGGAATTACTGGGACGTGGAACCGGCTGGCCATCCACTCGATTGCCTGACGCGTGGAGCAACCGAGAACCATTTCGACCAAATCGCGATGCAGAAAGAGAAATCAGGAAGGATCAGCATGCCCGGAGAGCGCAGCAGCGTACTATTACCGGTAAAACCTCTTTACAACCAGTGTAGTGCAGGAGAATTTCCCACTACACATAATTGAAGCGTGAAATTGGAAAGTTTCATGTCAGCAACCTTCTATTCAAAACATGCACACCAGCCCAGATCACTGGACCAATCGGTACATAACTGTCTTCGACATGTAGATGTGTTGACCCTTCATAAAGACGGGCAAATCACATGGAACGCTAACCCCGATTGCAAGGCCCAATAGGACCATCACGGCGAACACAGCAAACAATTTGGGCAGACTGCCGACTTTGTGGGCAGCAAGGGTTTTAGAGAGATTTATGGGCAAAGCTCCCCAAATAGCACTTTCGTAGTCTGTTCAAGAATGGAAAATGGGCAGGTCAGTACAAATGGATGGGTTTCAGTTTTGGCTATGACATCATTCTAAGCAACTGCTCCAATGAAAATCATGAAGGTCGGCAACATTACCGAATCAGAGTGCTAGGCAATGGTGATGCGCCATGGTGGGTTAGACCTGCACAAATCAGGGATCGCAAAATTTCGCAGCATCCAACCACTGCTAAGCTATCTTCCTGATTCTCATTGGATCGCTGCAATTATTCAGTGGAAAAATCCGTGATTATTTCCTGCCGAAATACATTAAATGTAGCTATCCGGCAGTTTCCGCAGGGTCAATGAGTTCTATAAAAAGGGATGTCAAGAAAAAAGCTCTGCCTCGACCGGAGAGCGAGAGTGTTTCTCGAGATCCAGCCCACTGTAGTTTTTGCTTCTCTGGAGAAGTTTGGGTTTTGTCCATTCCCGGAAGATC
>DASPTU010000099.1:0-62050 GCA_035623255.1 Terriglobales bacterium
TCGCGCGGATACGGGAGAAGCGATCCCGCGAGCAGAAGTGGAACTTTCCGCGACGGACCAGGCCACTGCCGAGGCAATCGGCGATAAGCGCATTGTGCGCACGGGAGCCGACGGCGCCTTTATTTTCGCCGACATTCCGGCAGGCAAGTATCAGCTTGAGGCCTGGAGTAATGGCTTTACGGAATCTTCCGGGCCGCGAGCGGATCCGGCTTTCGAAGGACGAACCGGCGGATTAACTTTATTGCTCAAACCCGGAGAGAAGCTGGAGAATCTGAGGATTCGTCTCCACCCTGCGGGAGTACTCGCCGGTCAGATTTCTGACGAAGATCACGACGCGGTGCCTGAGCTTGACGTTTATGCTCTCTTAGTCAAGTTTGTTCGCGGTGGGCGCAGACAAATCATTGCAGTAGGCCGGGCCGTCACGGATGACCTTGGCAACTTCCGCATCCCCAATCTGCCGCCGGGACCGTACTACGTCCGTGCGGGCGGCTTGATCGCGCGTCCCATGAAGCAAGTCGGTTTAAAGGAGGGTCCCGCCGGTGGCATGCAATATCGCAATACCTACTATCCGGGAACGTCCTCTCTCGATGAAGCGCAGGTTTTGCATCTGACGCCGGAGGGAATCAATGCTATTCAATTCGCGGTTCCCACCGAAAGAACGTTTACCATTGCCGGGAAGGTTCTGGCCAAATCCCCGCGGGATCGGGCTGAGGAAGTTCGCTATGTTGGGCGAGACACGGAAGGATATGGGTTCAGCACCACTGGTTTAGGCTTTGCCCAGGTCGCCCCGGATGGCTCGTTCAAGACCCCGCCGTTGCCTCCCGGAGATTACACGCTCAGTGCCGATGTAACGCGCGAAGGCGTTCAAACCGAGCTGGGGTATGCTTCGGTTCGGATCGTGGACTCGGATGAACACGCTGATATCCAGATCGGCCACGCCATTGACGTGCGTGGAAGGGCGGAAGCGCCCCAGGCATTTTCGCTCGGTGGCACAAAAATTGCGCTGGAAACGTTCGGCCCCGGCTTTTATCTGCTTCACCAAGGCACTGTTGACTCCAGTGCGCGATTTCTTATCCCCAATGTTCCCCCGGGCGAAAACATGTTTACCCTTCTGGACAGCGACCGAAATCCCGTTTACGTCAAGAAAGCGGTCTGTAATGGCCGGGATTACGCATCAACTGTCATCATGCTGGCTTCTGGAACGACTCTCGACTGCAATGTCACTTTGGCCAACGACACGGGCGTGATTCATGGAAAGGTGATGAACGGCGACAACCCCGTGGCGAAAATGGTCGTTGTGCTGATCCCCGAATCAAAGGAACTTCGCCGCATTCCGCGATACACGCTCACCTCTAAGACGCATGCGGATGGAGAGTACAGAATCTCCGGAGTGATTCCGGGCGATTATCTCCTTCTTGCTGTGCCCCCGAGCCCCGACAATAAGCACTTCGCTCTGGATTTTGCCGACAACCACCGCGACAGCGCCGAACGCATAGACATGAACGCCTCTGGCGTGCAGAAGGTTAATCTAAAGCTCACCAGTTTGGAGTAGTTGACGTTTCCCGGCTCAAACACCATAAGCTGACCATGGTCCTCAGTCCTGCGCAGCGGCGGCCTGCTCCTGCCATCGTTTAACATTTACCGCTTTTGCCACAGCCACACAGTCAGTGAGATTTCGGCTGGCAAACCGGTTCCCACCAAGTAAGGAAAGAGATAGCGTGGAAGCGAAGGACCTTGCACTCATTGACCTCAGCGGTGACGTTCTGGCACAGGCCAGCGTTGGCTGCTCCTGCTAGTGAACCTTCTCCCAGACGATTTCCCAGCGTGCAAGGGATGGATCGTCTTTCTCGACATCGCTGAAGATCAGGCGTCGGCCTTCTAGGACGTAAGGCCGAATCTGACGCGATCCTACATATCCGGGATCGGTTGCGATGTCCGGCAAGTGGACGATTTGCCTGTGTTTGACATCGATCTCGTAGCGACCACAATAAGCAAATGTGCCATCGGCAGCAGCTGTCTTTTCCTCGAGGTTGGGATGCACTGGATCGGCCCATTTGGGACGATCGGGATTCACCAGTTCAGCACACATATAACCATCGCGCTGGTACATGAGAAAGCCTTTACCGTGGGGTCCAAATGAAAGGAATGGACGGGTTGTGCCGTCTTTCATGGTCTCCTCCGTGGAAACCAGCACCCACGTGCCTACGATTTGATTACGGATCTCAGATTCAGTTTGAGCAAAGGCCGAGACGGCGCAAAGGACGGACCCGAGCAGGAGCGATGGGATGTGTTTCACGATGCCTCTTTTCTATTGAGTCAAGTTCAGCTCTCTTAAGTTCAGTAACGCAGCGCAAGGGTATCATTTGTTTTGACGAGTGGGGCGCGGACGCGCACAACCCAGGTCAACCGCTGAAGGAAGATCGCTTGTCCCCCACCAAGGCGTGGGAGATCGAAAACTAACGATCACCAAGCGCGCCCAACATAAACGTTAAAAGTGCGGAGCACGCCGTTCAAGCCGGGGTTCCAAAAGTCGCAAGCCTATCTCCATTAAGTTCATTCGTCAGTGATTTTTGTCGCAAGCAATTACTAGCTTCGGGACATGGTCGATGGCGAGAAATCGCGATTGCACTCATTCACCCGCTGCGCACCGCTCAATGCCGGCTTTCCCCGTGTGATGCAGGTCACTGCGGTTCGTGATTCCACGCGTTGACCGGCTGCCCCTGCGGCGACTATCCTAAGTAGTTGAAATTGAAATTCATTTTCAAAATCATGGAAGCCGGTTTCTGACATGTTGCAAGCATTCATGATCACCTTGCGCGAGGGGGTCGAAGCAGCCCTGATTGTCGGCATCACCCTGGCTTATCTCTCGAAAATCGGGCGGCCGCAACTGCGCAAAGCGGTGTATGCGGCACTGGGCGCGGCTTTTGTGGGAAGCGTGGCAGGGGCCGTCCTGCTTTCGCGCCTGAAGCTGAATGAAGACGTCTTTGAAGGCTGGGTCATGCTGGTCGCGGCATTCTTCGTCATCACCATGATCATTTTCATGATGAAGACGGGGCGCAAACTGAAGGGACAAATCGAAGGCAAAGTCGGGTTGCTGGCGGGCGAGAACGCGTGGTTCGGCCTGTTCTTGTTTGTTTTCCTGATGGTACTGCGGGAGGGTGCGGAAACAGTGCTGGCGCTGGCCGCCGTCTCGCTGAACTCAACAGCGCTGCTGAGCTTTATTGGGACGATGCTGGGCATTGTGGCGGCGGTGGCGTTTGGCGTGATCTTTGTGAAGGGGAGCATCCGAATCAATCTGCCAAAGTTCTTTCGCGTAACCACGGTGATTTTGTTCTTTGTAGCGGCGCAATTGGTAATCAGCGGATTGCATGAGCTTTCCGAGAACGGAGTGTTGCCATCGTCGAAAGAGGAGATGGCGGTCGTTGGGCCGATCGTTCGCAATGACGTCTTTTTCTTTATTACCATTCTGGCGCTGGCTGCGCTGATGGTGTTGTTTGAACTCCGACGGCGTCAGCCGGCAGCCGTGCCTGTATCAGCGGCCGAGCGGAGGAAGGCGGTGTGGAGCGCGCGTCGCGAGCGTTTGTGGATGGTCGCGGTCTACGCCAGCTCGTTTGTTTTTATCGTTCTGGCCACGGCTGAGTTCATCTATGCGAAGAGCGTGAGCGCCCTTTCGCCGGCAACGGAAGTCACGTTTGTGAATGGGCAGGTGAGCATTCCGTTGAAGGAAATTTACGATGGCGATCTGCACCGTTACGAAGCCAAAGAGAACGGCGTCGAAGTGCGCTTCTGGCTATATCAGAAGCCGGACGGCAAGATTGCGAGCGTGCTCGATGCCTGTGAAATCTGCGGCGCCGTGGGATTCTACAAGCGGCAGAACAGCGTGATCTGCAAGAATTGCGCAGCGCCGATCAATCCGCAGTCGGTGGGCATGCCGGGGGGATGCAATCCGATCCCAGTAACGGCGGAGGTCACGGCGGATTCGGTAATCATCCGGGAGGCGGACCTCGCAGCGCGCAGCCGCCTTTTCCAGAAATAGACCATGTTTCTTCGCCTAGTTTATGAATCATTCCGGCGGCAGAAGCGGCGCAAAGCTCTGGCGGGAGTTGCCATCGTCCTAGGTGTAGGCGTGGCGACAGCCATGATCGCGGTGGCGACTGATGTCGGCGACAAGATGAGCCGTGAGCTGCGAAGCTATGGAGCGAATCTGCTGGTGACTCCGCAGGAAGACTCGCTCGACCTGCAGATTGGCGGAGTGGATCTCAAACCGCCAAGCGACGGCACGTACCTGAACGAAGCTGATCTGCCAAAAATTCGCGGCACGTTCTGGCACCACAACATTGTCGGCTTCTCCCCGATGCTGCCGGTCAACATCGAAGTGGCTGGAAAGAATGTCACTCTGCTCGGCACTTACTTTTCCAAGAAACTCGCGTTCGGCAAAGAGCAGTTCGTAACTGGAGTGCGGATCACGCATCCGTGGTGGAAAGTGCAGGGTGCCTGGCCAGACGATGAATCACCGGATGTGCTGGTGGGCGAGAGTTTGGCTGCGAAGCTCGCCGTGAAACCCGGGGATCAGATCGTGGCCGGGGGACAGTCGCATCGTATTGTCGGGATTCTTTCAACCGGAAGCGCCGAAGACAATCAACTGGTCGCGTCACTCGGTTTGGCGCAGCAGATTTTAGGCAAGCCGAAAGCGGTGCGCAGACTTTATGTGAGCGCGTTGACCAAGCCGGAGGATGCGCTGGCGCGGCGCGATCCTAAGACAATGAATGCCGAGTTGTTTGATCGTTGGTACTGCTCGCCGTATGTGGAATCGATCGCGTACCAGTTGCAGGAAGCAATTCCCCACTCCCACGCTGAGCAAATTCGGCAGGTGGCCCAGAACGAGGGCACGGTACTTTCGCGAATCCAGGGACTCATGCTGCTGGTCACGCTAGCGGCCTTGCTGGCCTCAGCTTTGGCGGTTTCGGCGGCAATGGCGACTGCCATCTTTGAGCGGCGGAGCGAAGTGGGATTAATGAAAGCGCTGGGGGCGGGAAATGCTTCGATCGCGGCGCTGTTCTTCGTTGAGGCTGCGCTGCTGGCATTGATTGGCGGGCTCATCGGATTTGCGGGAGGAGCGGTGTTGGCGCGGCAGATGGGACGATCGATATTCGACTCTCAGATCACCATTGATCCTGTACTGCTGCCAGTGATTCTTGCTCTCGCGGTAATCGTGACATTTGCCGGCAGCGCTTTAGCAATTCGGCGCGCAGTGAAGTTCGATCCGGTTTTCGCGTTGCGAGGTGAAGTATGACTTCCCAGCCGATCGTTGCAACGCGACGTGCTGACGGTCGCCATACTTCGATGTTCCTGCGCCTGCTGATGCGGGCGGCGATTCTGCGCCGGGGCAGAGCAGCTTCCGCATTGCTGGCAATGATTGTAGCGGCTGCTGCCGCTACAGCCATGCTCAATCTATATGTCGACGTGCAAGCCAAGCTGCGCAAGGAATTCCGCAACTATGGCGCAAATGTGGTGATCGTGGGTAAGAATGGTGAAGCGCTTCCCAAAGGGGCTCTCGAGGTGGTGAATGCAGCTCTGGATGGGCGCGGATTGGCAGTGCCGTTTGCCTATGTGGTCGCGCGGACCGTTGACGGGCAGTCAGTGGTGGTCTCGGGAACTGATTTCGCCCAGGTGCGCCGGCTGGACAGTTGGTGGTCGGTCAGCAATTGGCCACAGGCCCCCCAGGATGCACTTGTTGGAACACGCGCCATGGCGGTTGTGAGCGCGCAAGGCAAACCGTTTGATCTCAGCTTTCAGGGACACACGGTTCATCTGAACCCGGCGGGTTCGCTGAGTACGGGGGCGGGGGAGGAAAGCCGGATTTTTATATCATTGTCGGATTTTGAGAGCTGGACGGAGGTTCAGCCCTCGACCATCGAGATCGCGGTTTCTGGCTCGCCCGAGGAAGTCAACGCGGCGATTGATAAGCTGGCCCAGGCGTTGCCTCAGACGGAAGTTCGCCCCGTGCGCCAGATCGTGGAAGGCGAGGCAAGGGTGCTGGGCAAAACCAAAGCGACGTTGCTCGCATCGGCTAGTCTGATCATTCTGACTGCGGCGCTGTGCGTGCTTTCTACGCTGATGGGCTGGGTGCTTGATCGGCGGCGCGATTTTGCCATCATGAAAGCGCTGGGGGCCTCCGAGCGGCTGATCAGCAGTTTTTTTGCGGCGGAAGCCGGCGCGCTGGGCGCGATCGGGGCTGTAGTAGGATTCATCGTCGGGATTGGCGTAGCTGCGTGGATCGGGCGGGTGAACTTTCATGCGCCCGTGGTACCGCGGTTGAATGTACTGCCTTGGGTGCTGCTGGGCAGTGTAAGTGTTGCACTGATTTCAGCTGCTTTGCCCATGTCTCTGTTGCGGCGCGTGCAACCGGCGGTGATCCTGAGGGGGGAGTGAAATGATCAAGCTCAAGGAAGTCAGCCGACTGTATCCTGCCAAGGCCGAGGCCAACGGCGGCATGATCCGTGCGCTCGACAATTTCTCCCTCAACGTAGATGCCGGGGAATGGATCGCGATTATGGGGCCTTCCGGGTCCGGCAAATCGACTCTGGTGAATCTGATTGGTTGCCTGGACCGGCCGACGTCAGGGGAAATCTGGCTGGATGGACAGAACGTAGCGAGTATGTCTGCGTCGGAGCTGAATAGGATTCGGGCCGAGAAAATTGGCTTCGTGTTCCAGCAGTTTCACCTGATTCCTTATCTCACTGCACTGGAGAACGTAATGCTGGCGCAATACTTCCACAGCATGACGGATGAGAACGAAGCATTGCAGGCCCTGGAGCGCGTGGGTTTGAAAGGGCGCGCTGATCACATTCCTTCGCAGCTTTCTGGTGGCGAGCAGCAGCGGGTGTGCATCGCACGCGCGCTGATCAACGATCCCAGGATTGTCCTTGCCGATGAGCCGACTGGAAATCTTGATGCGGCCAACGAAGAAATCGTGCTCCGGCTTTTGCGTGAACTGCATCAGCAGGGCCGCACAATTGTGATGGTCACCCATGATCCGGTGGTGGCGCGCCTTGCGGATCGGCGAATCGAGCTGCATCACGGAAAGATCGCTGCGCAGGTCGTGTTCTCGATGGCGGACGAGGAGCAGTTCGACGAAGTGCTGGAAGAACTCTGGGTTCTGGCGGAGCACGGAGAGATTGCGGAACTTGGGCGGATGGAAGTTCACGGCGCGCTGCCGGTGAGTATTGCCGTAGAAAAGATGACAGAGTTGGGACTGGTGGTAACTTTGCCGCATCCGCCGGAGCTGCATGATCACAAGCCATTCGTGAACCCCTGCCATGACGCGCTGAAACCGGACGGAGTCTCGGTGGGGGACGGTAGCATGATTGTTGAGCTGACGCCGCGGGGTCGACAGCGCGCAGCTGACATTATTCGCCGGCATCGCCTCGCCGAACGTCTGTTTACGGACAGCCTGGCACTCGATAGCGAGACGGAGATCGAACAACAGGCCTGCAAGTTCGAGCACATCCTGTCGCCCGAAGCGACCGATAAGATTTGCCGCTTTTTGGGTCATCCGCGTACTTGCCCGCACGGTGCGCCTATTCCACCGGGGGCGTGCTGCGGGAGAACGATTGAAGTCTTGTCGTACCCGGCTTCCACCAAGGTAACCTGAGAGACGCGCCTCGCCCATGAAAGTGGGTAGTGTTTTCCAGGGAAATCGCGCATCTCTGGTACGCTGATGAGTATGCAATAATCCGGGCGAAGACAGGAGGGGAAATGCGCGGAAATGCGAAGGTGATTACGGAACTGAACGCCGCGCTGGTGGCGGAGCTTACCGCAATTGTTCAATACATGGTGCAAGCCGAGCTATGTGATAACTGGGGCTATAGGCGCCTGGGAGGGCTCACGAAGCAGCGGGCGATTCAGGAGATGCATCATGCCGAGGGACTAATTGAACGAATTATTTTTCTCGACGGCACCCCGAAAATAGAAGTGGGACTGAAGCCGAGAGTTGGGCCCGATGTCAAAGCGCAGTTGGAGATCGACCTTGAGGACGAGCGGGACGCGGTCAAACAGTACAACAAATCCATAAGGGTGTGCGAAAACTCGGGCGACGATGGCTCGCGCAAGCTATTCGAAAAAATGATTAAGGATGAAGAAACCCACGTGAACTTTCTTGAGGCCCAGCTGCAGGCCGTCCATGACATGGGTATCGGGAACTACCTTTCCGAACAGCTGCACAAGGAGAGCTAGTCCGTAATGGGTGAGGTTGCAATCTCAAGAACATCGCAAGCAGGAGCAGGCGTTTTGTTCCATGCGCCTCAACTAGGGTGACTCCACGGCGCACCTGCATTGGCGTGTTCGATTCGGGCGTCGGTGGCCTCACCGTCCTTAAAGCTTTACTTGAAGTCATCCCCAACGCCGATTACCTCTACTTTGGCGATACGGCCAGGCTGCCCTACGGCTCCAAATCGGTCGAAACGGTTTCGAAATATGCGATTGAGGCGAGCCGGTATCTGGAGCAGCATGGCGCGCAGATGCTTGTGATCGCCTGCAATACGGCAACTGCATTAGCTCTGGACCAGATCACCAGAGCGGTTGGCATTCCTGTCATCGGGGTCCTCGAACCGGGAGCCGAGCAGGCGTCCGCCCAAAGTCGCGAACGCAAAGCGGTGGTTCTTGGCACGGAGGCTACAGTCAGCAGCCACGCCTATTTGAAGGCGCTGCAATCGCGCGGAATGGAGGCGCGCGAAAAAGCTTGTCCGTTGTTTGTGCCCCTGGTTGAGGAAGGTTGGATTGAGCACGCTGTGACCGAACAGGTCGCTCGCATTTATCTGGGTGAGGCTTTTGGCGATGGGTTTCAGTCGGCGGATGTGCTGGTTCTGGGCTGCACGCATTATCCTTTGTTAAGACCGTTGCTGCGGCGAGTGGCGCCGGAGCACGTCGAGATCATTGATTCTGCAGAATCAACGGCGCATGCGGTTGCCAGAATGATGCGCCGAAGTCCTCTTGCCGATTCGCGGGAGTCGGAGCGGCGGCGTTTGCCGCGTCTAAGATTTTTCGCGACCGATTCGGTGATGAAGTTTCGGCACTTGGGAGCACGGTTTTTGGGCCAATCAGTTGACGACGTTCAACACGTGGACCTGAAAGAGTAGCCTCCGCGTTGAACATATGCGGAAAATGGACACTTGCTTTACCGTCTTCCGCACCGAGTAGTGTGCACCTAATCGTAGTATTCCAGCCCCAGGTGAGTGATCAGCTCCTCCCCGCGGAGGTGCCGCAAGGTATTTTTCAGCTTCATGAGCTGAATGAAAAGATCGTGCTCGGGATAGAGGCCGGGCGCGGTCATGGGAGATTTGAAGTAGAAGCTGAGCCATTCCTGGATGCCGAGGCCGCGCAACTCCGCGCTGCGCTGGGCGAGGTCGTTGAACAAGACCAAGTCAAGGACGATGGGAGCGGCCAGGATTGAGTCGCGGCACAGAAAATCCACTTTGATCTGCATGGGATAACCGAGCCACCCAAAGATGTCGATATTGTCCCAACCTTCTTTGTTATCACCGCGAGGCGGGTAATAATTAATACGGACCTTGTGTGTGAAATGGCCATAAAGATCGGGGTAGAGCTCGGGCTGAAGGATGTGCTCGAGCACGGAAAGTTTAGACTCCTCCTTGGTTTTGAAGGATCCGGGATCGTCGAGGACTTCGCCGTCGCGGTTGCCGAGAATGTTGGTCGAAAACCAGCCGCTGAGGCCAAGCAGGCGAGCTTTGAAACCCGGGGCCAGGATAGTCTTCATCAGCGTCTGGCCAGTCTTAAAATCCTTGCCGCAAATCGGGGCGCCATTTTCTCGTGACAATTCGTGCATGGCAGGAATGTCCACGGTGAGGTTCGGCGCACCGTTAGCGAAAGGCACACCCTCGCTCAACGATGCGTAGGCATAGATCATCGAAGGAGCGATGTTCTCGTCATTTTTGGTTAAGGCGTTTTCGAAGGCTTTCACGGATTGGTGGGCGGCGCTGGACTCGATGAAAGTCTCTGTCGATCCGCACCAGATGGTGACCAGACGGGTGGCGCCGGAGCTTTTCTTGAATTCGCGGATGTCGGCGCGAACCTGTTCGGCAAGATCCATCTTGTTCTTGCCCTTCTTGACATTGGGTCCGTCAAGATTCTTGACATAATTGCGGTCGAAGACAGCCTTGCGTGGCTTGATCGACGCGAGCAGTGGCTTCACCCTGTCGAGCAGGTCGCGCTCGAGTACACCAGCTTTGGTGGCCGCCGCGTACATGTCGTCCTCGAAGATGTCCCAGCCTGTGAAGACGAGGTCATCCAATGCGGCGAGGGGAACAAATTCTTTGATCTTGGGAGAGCGGGCGTCAGTGCGCTTCCCCAGACGGATGGTTCCCATCTGCGTAAGGGACCCGAAGGGCTTGGCGATGCCTTTGCGTACGGCCTCGACTCCGGCAACAAATGTTGTGGCGACCGCGCCCATGCCCGGAATCATCACACCAAGCTTGCCCTTGGGAGTTTGGATCTCGCTGCCCTTATTGTTCTTGATTTCAGTTTTTGCGTGCTTCGGCTGAGTCGGCATGATGGCCGTTTTCCTTATGAGAATTTTGGGATTATGGCAAACAGGTATGTTCTCGTATTGAGGCGGAGAATTGCAACCCGATCGCAGCTAACACCGTGCAAGCGCAAGTTGACCGGCGAGGAGCCGCATTGGCTGGCGACGGCAAGGCGCTTACGGGTTTCTATTGCGAAAGTACGATTGAGCAGGGCGCGAGGTTGGAGTCACAGCTCCGGGCCTACTGGTCGAAGTCGCGCCGCACTGGATAGTCGACAATGATGGCTTGGCCGTTGGTGAGAGCTTTCACCGAGTGGCGTGCGTTGGCAGGAACGATTGCTGCAATGCCGGGCTTGGCAATCTGCGCCACGCCATCGATCGTCAGTTGCAGCTCGCCTTCAATGAGTTCATAGACTTCCTCCTGAGGATGGAAATGCTCGTGAATTGAGGCGCCGCGATCAAATTCATAGTGGGCGAAGGTCATGTTCTGCGAATGGAAGTAGCGGCCTCGCCATCCGGGCAGGCGTTCAATCACCTTTAGTTTGCTGGTGTCGATGATGGGCATTCAGCGCATCGTAACACGGTGGGGGTCGCAGTGGCTCGCCCGGTTGCTTCGCGCCGCAGCCGCCAGTTGGAAAAGGTCTCTGTAGTGACAAAAACCTTTACTTTTCCAGATCTACCGTCTTAATTGGCAGGTCCCAATGGGCATCGAGAATTTCGAAGCGGCGCTGCTCTTCGCGAGTGTAGATTTCCTGATCAGGAAATAGCTGCTTTTTGAGCGCATCTTCATCGAACGGCTCGTTTGCAACGGTCGCATTCTTGAAGACGATAGTAACGCGGTAATCCCAGCGGCCATCCTCGGTGGCGTGATAGCGTGGCTGATCCATCCAGACCTTGAGCATGCGTCCCATTTCCACTTCTTTTTTCAGGAGTGGATAGTGGTTCTTCTTGAAGAGACGCAGAAATTCGTCGGCGTGGCCCCACTTGGTTTTGTAGTAGTACTCCACCACGAACGGCTGACCAGAGCCGGCTGTTTGAGCCGAGCTGAAAGTCGTAGTAAGGGGGAGCAACGCAATCGCCAGGAGAAGATGTTTCAAGGAAAGCCTCCTTTGAGCTGCTGGAACCGCTGGGAATTCAGATCGAAAATCTGCATTGAAGGGCGCAGATTTGATTCAACTGTTCAATAAAAGTTGTTCAGTCCACAACCCTTACTCTGCAGTCTCAGCACCGATTCTATTCTGCCAATGCGACCAGGCAAACCAGATGATACCTGCCGCCAGGGCGACGCCGATCACGGCGTCGAATTGATGGAAATACTTTCCCAGTCCGCGCCAGTTCTCGCCGAGCTTCATGCCGAGCCATGCCAAGGCAAAGCACCACGGCCAGGAGCCAAGGAAAGTGTAAACGTGAAATCGTCCGCGAGGCATGCGGGCAATTCCAGCGGGCAGCGCGATGAACGTGCGAATTACCGGAAGCAGGCGGGCGATAAAGACAGCCAAGTATCCCCAGCGGGCGAAGAATCGGTCGGCCCAATCGAGTTCGCGGCGGCTGAGAAGGATCCAGCGGCCGTACTTTTCGACCAGCGGACGTCCGCCGAAGGAGCCAATCTCGTACGCCACAAGCGATCCCAAATTGCAGCCAAGCGCACCTGCGGTGGCGACCCAAAAAAGCTTGAGCGTTCCCTCGTAAACCAGGTAGCCGGCGAACGGCATAATCAGTTCCGAGGGGAGCGGAATGCAGGCGGATTCGATGGCCATCAAGAGGGCCAAGCCGCCGTAGCCGGTTGCAGCGATGACCGATTTAATGAAGACAAACAGAACTGCGAGAATCTTTTCTGTCATGCGGCAATGAATCGGAGCACGGGAAGTGAGGAGCCCTCGCCAGCCCAAGGCGTGGCCCCGTGAAGCTCGCTAGAATGATCCTTCCTGGGTAAAAGTAAAGCCCGGAAGAGAAATGCCATCCGCACCCTTGGAAACCTTCACCCGAACTGTGGGGGCGTCCGGTGCGGTAACGGCGGCAGGCCGCAATACCGCGTACTGTGTGAATACTTCGCTATAGACCTTGGTCACAAGGTAGTCATTTCCGTCTTCGTCCTTGCGCCAGACTTGCCCGAGCTTGATCGACTTCACCGCCAATTAGTTTCCTCTGAGTTTTCGACTCATCCTCAGAGTACCTAGCGCGCTCGAACTCGTCAATGATGCCGGAAGCGATCACGATTACGAAAGGATTGCGAAGCGACAGCCCGCCCCAACGATGGCTGCGTTCATTCTCTCATCTGGTCTTAACGTTTTATTTGCCGCCAATGTGCCCGCGAATTACCACCACCGAAGCGGCCGGCAGATCGTAGGAAGTATCCTTCCCGGCAGTCTGCTTTGAGTGTGCAATAGGACCATCCGGATCGGCGTTCCCGGGGATGTAGGCAATCGCCGGCAACTGTCCGGGAAATTCCGCATGCGGAACGAAACGCGTCTTCGCGGCGTGCCATTCGTATTGACCGCTGCCGAAGGTTGCGATATCCACGTTCCCCAGAAACGAGAGCTCACGCCCACCTTGGTCCTCAAACCCGATCCGCACTTTGTGCGAGTTTTGTTGATCGCGGTTTACGAGCATGAGCGACCACTGGTTGTCCGGACGCTTCACCGCATACGCGGTAACAAGGGCATGGCCGGCGCCATCATCGATGTCGCTCTTTGCCGCGAAAACCTGGTGCTCGCCCGCGCCGGGCTGCACCCATTCGAGGTTGATCAGTTGTGAAGTAAAGAACTGAGAAATAGGCTGCTCAATTTTGTAGCCTGGCCCGACAGTAAACAGTCCGAATGTTCCCTGGGAATTGTTGCAGCCGTGCTCAATCAGCAGGGGCAAATAGTGGAAGTAATAAACGCCGGCCCCGCCGGCGTTGAGGAATGATCCGATGTAATCCGCAAGCCACACACCGGCAAACATATCCATATAAGTTTCGCTGGCAGCGGAAGAAAGATTCGACTCGGTAATGAACATCGGAACATTGGGCGGCAATCCATCTTCGCGCCAAACCTGCATGATGTGGCTCACTAACTCTGGCTCGTCATAGAGACTGCCCCACGGGACCCGGCAAGGATCGTAGGGGTAGTGCTCGAAAGAAAAGAAGGCCAGATCATTGAGCCGGTTGTGTTGACGGAGATAATCGATAAATCTGCCAGTCCATGAGACCTTGCCGTTGTTGTCAGGCCAGGTCTCGATGTCCTTATTCTCGCCGGTGAAGGATGGTCCACCCAGCTTGAGGCTGGGATCAATCCGATGAATCGCGGTAGCGGCCTGAAGGTAAAGCGCGGCGTAGTCCTCCGGCAAGGTGAATTGCCCGTCAGCTTCCTCGCCCATTTCGATATAAGAGATCGGGTAATTGCGGGCCTTTAAGTAGGCGATCTCAGCGGCGGCATTTTCGGGAGTGTCATAGAGCACGGCAACCGGAATCATCGCGGGAAGTCCGCGGGTAACTCCGCTGGTGAAAAAAATGTCAAAGCCGACCTGGGCGCTTCTGGTTGAGCCAATATCGGAAGGTTGGTGCCATGGGTCGATGGATGACACATACGTCGCGGTTTGCTCCTGATCTGCGGTGTGACGGGCGACGTCATGGAAGTCACCGTCTGCTGTGATAGTTCCGATGTAGATTTCGTTGATGGCGTACCCGACGCAGTTGCGCGGATCCGATGAGCCATGAGAATCGCAAGTGTTGGAGGATTCCGTCATCCAGATCCGCAGAAAGCGCACTGGCATGGGCGTGGAATTCAGGCGCACGGTTTCGATCCCGCCCTTTCCATTCGCGATTTCGCCTTGTGGGAAGGTTTGCCAGACGCCTCGAGTGGGATAGTGCATCGGTTCCTCGGCGCCGGTCCAGTATTGAACGACATAGTGGGTCGCATACGGCCCTTGCCAGTTAATGCGAAGGCCGTCCACCGGCTGTATTTGCGTGAGATCCGAAACCACCCACTGGGGATGAAACGAATCACTTTCTCCGGTAAAACGCTGGGTGAGATACGGATTGCTTTTCCAGTAGCTATTCACGTCGCCATCGGTCAAGCGAGAGTAGCCGGAGGTATCGGTCCCATCATTGCGAGTATCGCCGCGGTGAGGCAGGGGATAGCCGTAAGAGTAACGAATAGGATCGCCGGGGGTGGTCGATCCGGTGAAATAACCTTTGCCGCTGGCATCACTCCAGGTGCCCTGCGGATTCCAATGCCAGGCTTCCACTGCGAGTTCCGTGTTTTGGCGATAGGTGACAGGTTGCCAACCAGCCTCGAAGACCTTCTGCAGGACATCCGGAACAAGGTCTTTATCGATAGCCTCGACCGGAATCCGATCCACGCCGGCACCCAAAGTTTGATTGGGCACGAAATGATTCGTGGGATGGGCAATATCTACGCGAATGGCTTGTCCCGCCATCGCCAACGAAAAAAAAGTGACGCAGACAAGAATGACTCCAAAGTTTTTCACGATAAGATCTCCGCGTGCATGAGTTCCGAGCCACTCAGTTTAAAGCTAATTGAAAGGTTTTAATAGGGCATTTTTTTGATTTTTCGAAGTTTCCATTCACGGATTTACTGACAAGGACGGTAAGACCGTCTGCGCGCAGGTCCCGAAAATCAGAGAAGGTGCTAGAATTTTTCCATCGCAGTACGCCAATTTAAAGAGCACTCCTATGCATGACACCACGTTGCAAGTTCCCCCGCCGGTCGCGTTAACCAGCTTCACCGAAGACGAAACCTTGTTCCGTGACAACATCCGCCAATTTGCGGAAGAAAAAGTCCGCCCGCTGGTCAAAGAGATGGACGAAAAGGGCGTCTTCGCAAAAGAGCTGATTGATCAGTTTTTTCAACTCGGCCTGATGGGCATCGAGGTACCAGAGCAATACGGCGGTGGAGGCGGCAAGTTCTTCGAAGCCATTCTGGCGGTGGAGGAGCTATCCCGCGTAGATGCATCCGCCGGCGTCATCGTTGACGTACAGAACACTCTCGTCAACAATGCCCTGCTGCGCTGGGCCAGCGAGGATCAGAAAAAACGCTACTTGCCTCGCACTTCCACGGATACGTGCGGAGCCTACGCGCTCAGCGAGGCGGGTTCTGGCTCGGATGCTTTCGGACTGCAGACCAGGGCGGAACTGAAAGGCGGCGAGTACGTCCTGAATGGTCGCAAGCTGTGGATCACCAACAGCAAAGAGGCCGGCATTTTCATTCTCTTTGCTACAGTGGATCCGGCGGCGGGATATAAAGGCATCACGGCTTTTCTCATCGAAAAGGGATCCCCCGGATTCATCGTCGGCAAGAAGGAAGACAAGCTCGGCATTCGAGCGTCGTCCACCTGCGAACTGATCCTGGAGGATTGCCGAGTCCCGAAGGCGAATGTTTTGGGTGAAGCCGGGAAAGGCTACAAGATCGCTATTGAAACCCTGAACGAGGGCCGCATTGGAATTGGAGCGCAGATGGCAGGGGTGGCACGAGGCGCCTGGGAGTATGCCGCAAAATATGCGCAGGAACGCAAGCAGTTCGGAAAGTCGATTTCAGAATTCCAAGGGATTCAGTTTCAGATCGCGCAGATGGCCACAGAAATTGAAGCGGCGCGCCTGATGGTTTATAACGCCGCTCGCATGAAGGATGCCGGTATGCCCTTTGTCAAAGAGGCGGCCATGACGAAACTCTTCTGCTCGCAAGTTGCGGAACGGGTTACGTCGTTGGCAATCGAGATCTTTGGCGGCTATGGGTTCACCAAGGACTACCCTGTTGAGAAGTACTGGCGCGATTCGAAGATCGGCAAGATCTACGAAGGCACGTCAAACATGCAACTGGCGACCATCGCTAAGCTGGTACTGGGAAAGTAGCGCAAAATCACACTCCCGAAGTCGCCTTTTCAACTCATCCCGGTAACGCAGGCTGGTTACCTTTTTGTGCAGGGGCTTGCAGTCATGAATGCTTCCCAATACCCGCCAATCGAAGCTAAATGCCTTTGCGAGAATGCGTTGCCGTCTCCTCTGATCGTGGCTTGCAAGCTGCACTAATCGCCACACCTGCTGCTTTTGGGCATGGGATTGAGGTGCAGATGCTGACTTGGACGTCTGGCAGTAGCGCCCTGGAACCTACTTCTGAGCTGAAGCCGATTCTGGTGGCGAAAGCCAGTCCGAAGCGGAAGCATTCGATGCTGCCCGTCCTGGTGGTGCTGTTTGTTATTTCCTACAGCTTGATGACCATGCTGATCATTGAGCAAGGGCGCACCATCGACAGCCAGCGCGCCTTAATCCAGTCGCTTTTCAATGACAGTTCGGAATTAAGCCACTTGAAAGGCCAGGTGTTTCAAAAGCAGCGCGCCGCAGCTCAGGCCCAGGCTGAGGCGAACGCGCACTCCCAGGCGCAAACTCCGTCGACCCAGGACAAAACACGGAACCACACTAAAGCAGACTCGAAAGCGGGCAAGATCCGCAATCCCGAGCTGCCGCGGTCGCCCAAGTATGACTTCAACCTGGAGGATGTGCGCCGAGTTGTGCTGAGTATCTGAATCCCAGGGCCAGGAAAGCGTCATGCATCTCCTGGCAATATTGCTGTCGTTGTACCTTCCCAGTTCGCAGCTTACTGCTGCGGCGCGATCGCCGCAGGAGAAGCAGCTAGTCACGCGGGCCCATCCGAGCGGCAAGTGGTACTTGGCCGAGAACGGGCACGCCGTCTATTGCTATGGTCCAGTCCTCCTTGTCAAACAACCAGAAGGAACATTGCAGCGTGTAGCCACCTTCTGCAAGGGCGATAAGACCATGGTGCCACTCAAAGACTGACCCCTGCCTTGTGCAATTAACGCGCGAAGCCCGGTGGCGGATCACATAACGTCTTGTGATAGTCTTTGGCCACCATGCAGGCCAGCCTATTCGAGTTTCAGCGCCGATGGTGGATCATCTTCTCCATTTTTGGGACCGCCTTCCTCGCTTATTTCATTGATCCGCTGAACTCCGGTATTGCGGTTGCCGACTGGCTGGCAAAGCATAAAGGATTGACGCCTGATAACCTCTACCATCTCGTTTTCGGCTTTGGTGCGCTCTTGTTAGCCATCGCCGCTTTGGTGCGCACTTGGGGGACGTCGTACCTGCAGCCGGAGGTGATGCGCGATTCTCGCGTCCACACGGAAAAGCTGCTGGCCGATGGTCCCTATCGCTATGTGCGCAATCCGCTTTATCTCGGAAACATTTTTATGGCAACGGGGATCGGCCTGATGGCCAGCCGATTGGGCTTCCTTATTCTTGTGATAGGCATGACTGTCTTCGTCATCCGGCTGCTTTTGCGCGAAGAAGCCGAACTGTTGCATGATCAGGGTGATTCGTATCGCCGCTACTGCGCGTCAGTACCCAGAATCGTGCCGTCACTGAGGCCCCGCCTGCCGGCTGGCGGAAATATTCCTTTATGGAGCGCCGCGTTCAGGGCGGAGCTGATGTATTGGCTCCTGGCGCTTGCCATGGCCGCTTTCGCCATCACCCTAAACATCAAGATTTTCTGGGGAATCTTCGCGGTTGCGATGGCCTCGTCCTGGTTCTACAAGCGCCCTCAGGCTGAACAGGCGTCCACATCGGAATGACTTCCGACACTTCCCTGCTAGCGGCCATTTCAGGTTAGAAACTGCCGATCTTACCCCGCAGGACGGTAACAGACGCTTGAGGCAGAAGGAAGCTTGTCTGCGCGTCTGCCGATATTGTGCTGCTCACCGGCGAACTTTCTGGATCGGCATGGCTGTTCACCCCGTCCGAGTGCCACATATACTGCCCGCTTCCGAAGGTAACCATTGTTACGGGTCCGGTGAACACCTGGGCCGCGCTTGTGGCGCCTTCAAACGAAATGTGCACAGAATGTGCATTTGACTGATCTTTGTTGATCAACATCAATGACCACTCGCCATCTGGCCGTAGAACGGGATAGACGGTAATCAGGGCGTGGCCGGCTTCATCTGTCAAATCAGTCGTCGCCGGGTACAGAGTGTGTTCTGCCGCGCCATGCTTTACCCATTCCAGATTAATTAAACGGCTCGCGTAGTACTGCGAAGTGTGAGCGTGAATATTGAGATTGGCATCTGCCACAAAATTTCCGTAGGTGCTCCAGCCGCGGCAGCCTTGTCGCAGAGCTTCCGGCTGGATCGGAGAGTGATAGTACACGTCGCCTCCGAAAGTTAGGAATGAACCAACGCTATCGGCCAACCACAGCGCGGCAAAGATATCAGTCATGGGCTGCGTCAAGCCCCACGAGACATTGCTTTCTGTGTTCATCAGAGGAACATTCGGCGGCACGCCATCCGATCTCCAAATTCTCAAAATGCCCCGGGTGAGCTCGGGTTCACGAAAGAGGTCCGACCAGGTGATTTCGCAGGGTGCAAACGGATAGTGTTCGAATGAGACAAAAGATAAGTCGGCCAAGCGCCCATGGTCCCGCAGATAATCCAGGAAGCGTCCCAGCCAGGACGCGCGTCCTCGAGCATCTGGCCAGACCAAGATGTCTTCGTTTGCGCCTTCAAAAACCGGCCCACCGAGCTTGAGAGTTGGATCGATTTTATGAATTGCTGCGGCAAATTGCATGTAGAGGGCGCCGTAATCCTCCGGCAACATTTTCTGGCCATCCGGTTCTTCTCCCATTTCGATGAAAGAAATCGGATAGTCCCGCTTCCTG
The DNA here is from genome assembly GCA_035623255.1 of Terriglobales bacterium. GTDB lineage: Bacteria > Acidobacteriota > Terriglobia > Terriglobales > Acidobacteriaceae > JAFAGX01. Next base: position 19,204 of record DASPTU010000099.1, read on the forward strand.
ATGTAGGCAATTTCCGCTACAGCATCCTCCGGGGTTCCGTAGAGCATTGCGATCGGAATCATAGCGGGTCGCTTGTTTGTGATCCCACTTGTATAGAAAAGATCGAAGCCGGTCTGGTCTCCTGCTTCCGGCGCGAAATCCGAAGCGGAGTGCCAGGGGTCGACGGAAGAGGCAAACGTTACGGTCTGGTTTTGATCGGGAGCGTGCTTGACAAGGTCTACAAATTGGCCATCGCTACTCAAAGTCCCGACATATAACTCGCGAATGGCGTATCCGGCCGAGCTTCGCGGATCGTTGTCCTGAAGCTCGGAAGTGTTTGAAGATTTTGTCATCCAGATACGCAGGTATCGCGCGGGAACCAGTTCGGACGAAAGCTTAAGCGTGTCGGTCCCACCTTTGCCGTTTGCAACGATGCCCTGGGAAAACGCGATCCACGTGCCACCAGCCGGATTGGTCAGCGGTTCCTTTTCGCTATTCCAATACTGAACCTCGTATCTGAGCGCGTATGGATTCGCCCAATCAATTCTCAAGGTGTTGAATCTCTCGGTGGCGCCGAGATCGACGACTACCCACTGCGGGTGCAGAGCGTCGTCTTCGCCGGTGTACTTGCTTGTGAGATACGGGTTGCTCTTCCAATAGGTGTTTCGATCGCCATCCGTCATCCGAGAGTACTTGGTGCGCGAGCGGCCGTCACCGAGAGTGTTTCCGCGATGCGGGAGTGGGTAGCCGTAGGAATGGCGGATGAATTCTCCCGGCTCCGAGTTGCCAGTAAAGTAGCCGCTCTGATGCAAGGGATCACTCCAAGCGCCATTCGGATTCCAATGCCAAGCTGCGCCCTGCAGTTCCGTGTTTTGGCGATAAGTGATAGGCCCCCATCCTGCCGAAAGCGCTTCTTTCAGATTCACTTCGCTGTACACCTTATCGAGTTCCCCGGGACGCAGAATGTCGATTGAGGTGCCGAGAGCCCGGTCAGGATCAAATTTCTTGACCAAATGGACAGCATCCACGTGAATGGTGGTGACCGATTTGTTCGATTCAGGGAGGCTTTGACCAGAGCTGGCGCTGAGTAAGCTGATTATGGTGAGCAGCAACACCACCAGTTTGGGAATCAGCGAGTCAGCTTGCTGTCCGCCCTTTTCTCTGGTCCTCACTCGCCGTAGTCGAATCACGCGATTCAAGAACTTCGCTTATTCTCTTGCCGAACATTGCAACCGTGCAACCTCGAAGATTCTTCTGGAGGAGGTTCTTGACAGTTGCACCGATATGGTGGTACAGCTGTCAGACCGCTGGCGATTTCCACCCCGGAGACATTGCTGACACAAGACTTAGCAATATCGTGCTCCAGCTTCAAGGAGGGTTTGTCCATGGCTTCTGTGATGAAGGCGGTTCGGATCTCGGCGTTAATCATCTGTGCATCTCTCCTCTGTCTGCCGCTGTTCTCGCAAACCTATACAGGCCGAATTCTTGGCAATGTATCGGACCAGAGCGGGGCTGCGATTGCTGGAGCCAACGTAATTATCACCGACGTTCAAAGAGGAGTTTCGCGCGCCCTCACGACCGATAGCGCCGGCTTCTATGTCGCCCCCGATTTGTCGCCGGGCACATACACGGTTCGAGTCGAGGCTAAAGGCTTCAAGAGCATGCAGCACGTCAACCTCGCGGTTGAGGTCGCCAAAGACGCGCGCCTTGATTTCGGCCTCCAACCAGGGCAGGTTTCCGAGGTCGTAGAGGTTTCCGGCGATGTTCCCCTGGTAGATGCCACCTCCTCCACGCTTGGTGGCACTCTCAGCAACAAGGAAATCAACGACCTTCCTTTGAACGGCCGCAACTATGAAAACCTCTTGCAGTTGCGTCCCGGCGTGGTGCGGTATCCCGGCGGGGGATTCTCAACCACCAGCACCAATGGTTTGCGCGCCGAGGACAATGCCTATTTCGTTGACGGTCTTTTCAATAGCGAGCCGTTTTCCGGTCAGAGCATTATCAATGGTGCCGGCATCGCTGGAGATTCAGCGACCATCTTGCCGGTCGATGCAATTCAGGAGTTTAACGTTCAGGAAAATCCACCTGCGGAGTACGGCTGGAAACCGGGGGCGATCGTCAACGTCGCGCTGAAGTCAGGCACAAACCAGGTTCACGGCACTGCTTACGGTTTTTACCGTGACACCATTTTCGATGCACGCAACTACTTCAACCCCGTGGATACGCAGGCGAAAACCCCGAGAGCGTTAAAGCAGTTCGGCACCACGTTAGGCGGACCTATTGTGAAGGACAAACTGTTCTTCTTTGGCGGGTACGAGGGTCAGCGCTATCGCGTGGGGAACTCGGGCCTGGAGCCAAGCGCGGCGACTTCCCCGCTAACCCCGGCAACTTCGGACTGCACCTTTTCAAATTCTGGTGATTGCACGGACAGTATTCCTGACGCGATTGCAGACCTCCAAGCCGGAGGCTTCGCCATCAGTCCGGTCAGCCTCAAGTTGGCCGGTTGCACGCTGGGCCCTCCGGTAACCTGCAACGGCTCAGGGTTTCCGCTTAACCCTGGCACCAATCCGGCCGGTCCGGGATTGATTAACATCAGCCTGCCGAACACGGTCAACGCGGACAACGCAATCGGAAAAATCGATTACCACTTCAACGATCGCCACACCATAAGCGGGATGTACTTCTACGGCAACAACTCAGGGACCGTCAACGACGCGGGGGAATTACAACCGCAATGGCTGACGCAGATTCACACTCGAGCCCAGGTAGTGGGAGTGAACTGGACCGCGACCCCGAGCTCCCGCTGGGTAAACGAGGCCAGGGTCGGCTACAACCGGCTCTATCAACCCACATTCACCGCGGACCACAATGTGCCTGCATCCAACTATGGCATCAACACCGGTGTCACCAATCCGCTCTACGGCGGATTGCCGATCATCACCATCCTTCCCTTCAACGTTCCTAATACCTTGGGCGGTTTTGTATGGCCCAAAGTGCAGGGGCCGGACACTCGAGTGCAATTTGTCGATCACATTTCTTATACGCGCGGTAAGCACGCTTTGAAATTCGGCGGCGAACTGCATCGTGACAGCTTCAGCGGAGGGGCTTATGCCGGCGGCAGAGGCCGCCTGAAATTCCTCGGGGGTGCAGAATTCCCGACCTCCACGGGGTTGGAAGATTTCTTCGGCGGTAACCCCACCGTAGGCAGCGTGCTGATCGGAGATCCCACCCGTTACATCCATAATTGGTCGGAAGCCGGGTTTTTTCAGGATGACTGGCGCGTCACCCGGAACGTCACGGTGAACCTTGGGATTCGCTACGAGTACAACGGAGTTATTACAGAGGAGCACAATCGGCTGGGCAACTTTGAGCCAACCCTGGGCAACGTTCAAGTGGGCCATCAAGTCGGTTCGCCGTACAACGGCGATCACAAGGATTTTGCGCCACGCGCGGGCCTAGCCTGGGACGTCACTGGCAGAGGAACTACGGTCCTCCGCGCGGCAGGTGGACTTATTTATGAGACCGTCAATTGGGAATCTTTTCTGGCGTTCAACAATACACTCGGTCTCGCGAGCATTCCAACCGCCAGCAGCGCTGGCGTGTTGCCGGGAGGTGGCAACATCGCGGTAGGAAATATCAGCGTCTTTCCCACCGTGGCCCAGTACAATACCGGGCCGGTTTTCCCCCCGGGTCAACTCAATTGCGCGGCCAACCCTTGCAACATACTCGGAATAGATCCGAATATCACCACTCCCTATGTTGGAAATTGGACCCTCAACCTTCAGCACGCGATCTCCAACAATCTGTCCCTGGAGTTAGCATACGTGGGCGACCATGGCTTTAACCTGGTTGGGGTTCACGACATTAATCAGCCGCCGCCTGGTTCCGGCTGGACGCCGGCGGCTATCGCCGCGGCCGCTCCCGATCCCGTTGCGGAGCAAAATGCAAGACCGTTCAACGCGAAATTCCCATTCCTTTCTTCCATATTCCAGATGGGAAACATTTATCGTTCGAACTACAACGGCCTGCAGGCCACACTAAACGCGCGTAACTTTCATGGCCTTTCTGCGGTCATTGGCTACACGTACGCGCACGCTCTCGATGATGTCGGCGCTAATTGGGATTTCGGTCAAGGGCTAGGTCTTCCCCAGGACAGCGCTCATCCTGGTCGAGAATATGCGAGCAGTGACTTTGACATCCGCAATCGCTTCACTCTTTCCGCAACCTATGTCATTCCTGGAAAAAAATCAGTCGCGCAGTTGCTCGAAGGTTGGCAGATCAATTCGATCATAACTTTGGACAGTGCTCAGCCGTGGGGTCCGACCGATTCCGGCACCGACGTCAGTGGCACCGGCGAGTCGCGCATCGCTAGTACGGGAATTGAACGCTGGGATTTCTTCGGCAATTCTGCTGACTTCACTTCGGGGCCGCTGCCGACTCCCTTTTTTCCGGGTACCAGCAATCCGGCTTGCGTAGCCAAAGCGACGACTCCGGCGATGATGCAATCTTTGGGATTTTTTGGCTGTTACGCCAAGGGCGGTTCTGTGATGATTCCTCCTGCTCTGGGAAGCTTCGGCACGATGGGGCGCAATTTCTTCCGCGACTCCGGTTTCCGTAACTGGGATTTCTCGGTAGCCAAGAGTTGGAGATTGGGGGAGCGCTTCACCGCCCAGTTCCGCGCCGAGTTTTTCAACATTCTCAATCATCCTAATTTTGCCAACCCCTTTGGGGGGCAGAATGGTTTTGGGACGGGAGGGTTCAACGATCCGTCTGTACCCGGCGCGTTTGGTTGTGGCTGCTCTACGCCCGACAAAGCAGCTGCCAATCCGGTGATTGGCTCAGGAGGGCCACGGGCCACGCAATTTGGATTGAAATTTCTCTTCTAGGCTGGCCCGACAAGCATATGCGTAACGTCGGCTTGGGATTCTTCACCACGAGCCGTAGTCGTCACCCTGGGTTGAGCAAAGTGACCCGCTTGCGAATCGCTTGCAGTCGAAGGATCGCTACGTTTGGGTCCCCGATGAGAACTAACCTGCAAATCGCGATAATAGTATTTGCATTAATTTACTCGCCGATGGGCAGCTTCGCTCAGCAAGCGCCCGAGCGCACCATCGACGAAATCAAGGCGGAAGCAATCAAGCGTGCCGAGAACGGAATGTATCCGCTCATCGGACTTGACCCCGCGGACGTTCGCGAAGCATTTGCTTCCATCCATACCAAAGACAAAGATGAATGGGCTTCGGCGTTCATGGCGGTGGGCGATAAGTACATGTCTGAAGCGAAATCACTGCAGACCTCAGACCCTGTCAAGGCGAACGCCGACTACATCCGTGCCTGGCGGCTTTACTCCTTTGGCCGCTGGCCGATTCCCGCGTCGGCGAAAAAACGGGAGTCCTACCAAAAAGCGATTGCAGCTTTCCTCGCGCATGCGCGCTTTTGGGAGCCTCCACTGGAAATCGTTCACATTCCGTTTGAGAACTCGGAGATCATCGGCTATTTGCGTCTGCCGAGGGATACGACTGCTCCGGTTCCGCTGGTCATTGCCGTCAATGGCCTCGATAGCCGAAAGGAAGATTTGTCCGAAAGCTTTTCGGCGATTCTTCCTTCAGGCATCGGCTTCCTCGCGGTTGATGGTCCCGGCACAGGGCAATCACCCGTGAAGGCCAGCCCTAATGCAGATCGGATGCTGTCACGGGTGATCGATTACGCGCAATCGCGGCCAGAAATCGATAAGAACCGGCTGGCTGTCCATGGGGTGAGTTGGGGCGCCTATTGGGCGACTAAACTGGCCATTGTGGAACGCGATCGCTTGCGCGGCACCAGCGCTCAATCTCCGCCCATCGACGAATTCTTTTCAAAGGAATTTCTGACCAGCTCGCTGCTGGGAAACCGCGAGTATTTGTTCGATCAAGTGCCCGCGCTCATGAACATTTTCGATGGTGTGAGCAATGTCGATGAACTCGCTGCTGCGTTAGAAAAGATGTCTTTGGTGCGACAAGGTTTGTTGGATAAGCCGATGGCGTCGATGTTGGTGATCGCCGGAGTGAAGGATACGCAGGTGCCGATCTCTGATATCTACCTGCTGCTGAGCAAGGGCGACACTCCCAAAGATGCCTGGATCAATCCCGCTGGAGGCCATCTGGGACGCCAGGTCAAGGTCTGGCCTGATGGGGTCATATTCAAGCAAGTGATCATTCCCTGGCTGGTACGAATGCTGAATGGGCCAATCACATCTGCGAGCCATTGAGGACCGGTAATGCATAGATCCTCAGACGAGTCTTGGAGGATCAACAAGGGCGACTGCGGTATTCTGGTCAGACCACTATACCTTGCGTCCCGTTGCATGCTATAGTGGCTTGCCTGATACGGTAATGGCAAATGTATAAAGCCATTCGAACATCGCGTCTTTACGAGCAAATCGTGCAGCAGATTGAGGAATCCATCCTGAAGGGATCCCTCAAACCGGGCGACCAGTTGCCTGCCGAGCGCGAACTCGCGCAGCGGTTTGGTGTTAGCCGCACAGCCGTTCGTGAAGCTGTCAAAGCCTTGCGCGAAAAAGGCCTGGTAGAAGCCTACTCCGGCCGAGGCACCTTCATCACTGATGGCACTGCGCAAGCCATGCGGCAATCGCTGGACTGGATGACGAAAGTGGGTCGGCAGGATGGACTCCCTTACCTGGTTGAGCTGCGTTCCATCTTAGAGCCGGAGATCGCCGCCCTGGCAGCTACCCGGGCCGAAGAGCAGCACATGACCGCCATGCGCGACGCCTTCAATGTCATGGATCGCTCGCGGGAAGACCCAGCGGCGTACATCGAGGCGGACCTGGACTTTCACCTGGCGCTAGCTGAAGCTGCGGCTAATCCCCTGATTCTTTCTTTGATCGATTCAATTGTTGGCCTTCTTCGCGAACAGCGGATGCGCATCTTCTATGTCGAAGGCGGGCCCGAGCGCGGACAGTACCACCATAAACGGATTCTGGATGCGATCGAGCAACACAATGCGGAAAAGGCCCGTGCGGCCATGCGAGCCCACTTACTCCAAGTCCGTGAGGATTCGAAATCCAGCGAGTCTCAACCATTGCTTAAAAAGACCTTGGTACCTGGAGACTAGCAAGTATGGCAATCCTTGGCTTTGTCGGTTTGGGGACCATGGGCGGGCAGATGGTGAATCGCCTGCTCAGCAAAGGCCATACGGTTACCGGCTATAACCGGACGCGCGCGAAAGCCCAGTGGCTGATCGACAAAGGTATGCGTTGGGCCGACTCGCCGCGCGCCGTGGCTTCGGCCGCGGATGTCACGTTCGCCATGGTGACGAACTCCGCCGCTTTGACCGACATCATGGAAGGTCCGGATGGCTTACTCGCGGGTTTCAGCTCCGGCAAGATTTTTTCAGATATCAGCACCGTCAGCCCCGGCGTCAGCCGCTTTTACGCGGCCAAGGTTCGGGAAAAAGGTGCTGACATGCTCGATTCACCGGTATCGGGCAGCGTGATCACGCTACAGGAAGGCAAGCTCTCCGTAATGGTCGCCGGTTGTCGCGAATCCTTCGAGCGCATCAAGCCGATTCTGCAAGATATCGGTCCTAAAGTGACCTATGTCGGCGACAACGGTCTTGCCCTCGTCCTGAAAATCGCGGTCAACCTGAATCTCGCCGTGCAGATGATGGCTTTCTCGGAAGGCGTCTTGCTGGCGGAGAAGAGCGGCATTGCCCGGCAGACCGCCGTAGAAGTGTTCACTCACAGTGCCGTCGCGTCACCCATGATTCAGTATCGCGGTCCCTTCGTACTCGAGCAGCCTGCCGAGGCGTGGTTCGATGTGAACATGATGCAGAAGGACATGCTGCTGGCGATGGAACTTGGCCGCCAACTCGAGGTCCCGCTGCCCACGACCGCCGTGAGCAATGAGTTTTTGACTGCCGCCCGGGGAATGGGCATGGCAAAGCTGGACTTTGCCTGCGTCTTTGATGTTTTGGCACGCATGTCGGGGATCGCGAGCAGCGGGGCACCAAAATGACCATTGCTGCCAACCAGCGCGAAAGCGTTTCGGCAATCAGTGTCGAACAGTGGCTGCGAATGTATCGCCAAATGCTCCGCATTCGCTTGTTTGAGGAGCAAGTCAACCAGCTCTATACGCGAGCTCTGATGCCAGGACTCGCTCATTTATACACAGGGGAAGAAGCCGTGGCGGTTGGGGTCTGTGAAGCGCTGCGCAAGGAGGATTACATCACCAGCACGCATCGCGGTCATGGACACTGCCTCGCCAAGGGCGCTTCACCCGATCTGATGTTCGCGGAATTGCTAGGAAAGGAAGCCGGGTATTGCCGGGGCAAGGGTGGCTCAATGCACATTGCCGACCCGGCCACTGGCAATCTGGGCGCCAATGCCATTGTTGCGGGCAGCGTAGGCATTGCCACTGGCGCCGCGCTCTCCGCCAAACGCCTCGGCACTGATCGCGTCGCCATCTGTTTCTTCGGTGAGGGTGCGCTAGGGCAAGGCATTGTTTATGAGGTAATGAACCTCGCTCAGCTGTGGAGGCTCCCTGTCATCTACGTTTGCGAAAACAATCTTTACACTGAATACACGCATTACACCGAGACCACCGCGGGCGACATTGCTGCCCGCGCCGCCGCTTTCGGACTGCAAACTCAAACCGTGGACGGCCAGGACGTACGCGCTGTGTACAGTGCTGCGACCGGGTTGGTGGAGCGTGCGCGTCGCGGAAGCGGCCCATCTTTTCTCCTATGCAACACATACCGTTATCACGGCCATCATGTTGGCGACATCAATCGTGAATACTACCGGTCAAAAGCAGAAGAGCAGAGATGGAAGAACGAGCGCGATCCAATCAAATCGCTTTCCGACTGGCTCATGAGTGAGGGCGGAGTTGAGGCCGACGTTTTCGCACGCATTGAGTCTGAAGTCGAATCCGAAATGGCGGCTGCCGTCAACTTCGCTTTAGACGCGCCGTATCCGAAACTTCAGGAGGTAGATCAGGATGTCTACGCCTGATGCCCATCCGCGAGAGTTGACCTTCGCTCAGGCGATCCGTGAGGCGCTTGCGGAAGAGATGCGCCGCGATTCGCGCGTCTGCATTTTCGGAGAAGATGTGGCCGAGGCCGGCACTCCTTTCAAAGTGCTCTCCGGCCTGGTAGAGGAATTTGGCACCGAGCGCGTACTTGACACTCCGATATCAGAGGCAGGCTTCACGGGGATTGGCGTGGGCGCCGCCATGACCGGCCTGCGCCCTATTGTCGATATCATGTTCGGTGATTTCATCACCCTGACCATGGACCAGATGGTGAATCAAGCCGCCAAAGTCCATTACATGTCGGGCGGGAAATGGAAGGTCCCGATGGTGATGCGAACGACCCTGGGTGCGACTCGCCGCTCTGCCGCTCAGCATTCGCAGTCCCTGCATGCCTGGTTCAGTCATGTACCGGGCTTGAAGGTCGTTTTGCCTTCGACACCGTACGATGCCAAGGGTCTGCTCAAGACCGCTATCCGCGACGAAAATCCAGTGGTCTTCTTTGAGGACAAGATGATGTACAAGCTCAAAGGTCCCGTGCCGGAAGAGGAATACACGATTCCGTTGGGCGTGGCTGACGTGAAGCGCGCTGGAAGCGACATTACTATGGTCGCAACCAGCAGCATGGTACAGGTCGCACTCGGAGCTGCAGATCTGCTAGAAAAAAGCGGCATCAGCGCCGAAGTGATCGACCCACGCACAACCTGGCCCCTGGATGAACAGACTTTGATTAATTCGGTTCGCAAGACGTCTCGCGCGATTGTTCTAGACGAAGGTTATGGGAGATATGGAGTGACCGCAGAAATTGCGACGGTCATCGCCGAGGGAGCCTTTTACGATCTGGACGCGCCGGTGACTCGCATGGGTGCGATGCATGTGCCCATTCCATTCTCCCCGCCTCTTGAAGACGAGACCGTGCCGAGCGAGAAGTCAGTTTTGGAGATGGCCCGGAAACTTTGCGGAAGGGCTTAGCAATTTCTATTGTCATCCGGAGCGGCCTTTAGGCCTGCGAAGGATGACAATTGATACTGTGACCACGTCATCATGTTCTCGAAATTAGCGATGTGGGCGCAGAGTAGGAGGTCCTCATGGCATTGCCAACTACCGGAACCATGGCAGTGGATTGGGAACAGCGGGTGGATTTTGACCGCCTGCGGCGTGATCGCCTGGCCCGCGCCAAGGAGTTGTTGGCCAAGTCCGAGATGGGCGCGCTGCTTTGTTTTGACATGAACAATGTGCGCTACCTCACGGCCACGCATATCGGCACCTGGGCCCAGGACAAGTGCAATCGCTTTACCTTACTGCCGCAAAATGACGAACCCATTCTCTGGGACTTCGGTTCTGCTGCCAAGCACCATCAACTTCATTGCCCGTGGCTCGGCGAGCGCTCTCGTCCGGGCATTTCGATGCTACGTGGTGCTATGTCCCCGGAGATGGGCCGAGCCGAAGATGTCGCCCGCAAGATTCGCATCGAACTTGAAATGCGCGGCCTAAACAAGGAACCGCTGGGGATTGACATCATTGAGCCGCCAGTGCTCTTTGCATTGCAACGAGAAGGAATCCAGGTTGTTGATGGACAGCAGATCATGTCTGATGCCCGCGTCATCAAGACGCAGGACGAAATCACTCTGCTGAACATGTCCGCAATGATGGTCGATGCCGCGTACGACGATCTCTACCGCGCCATGAAGCCCGGCATGCGCGAGAACGAGGCAGTGGGCCTGGTCAGCAAAAAGCTTTACGATCTCGGATCGGAATATGTCGAAGCAGTCAACGCCATCTCGGGCGAGCGCTGCAATCCGCACCCGCACGTTTTCTCCGATCGCGTGTTGCGTCCTGGCGATCCCGTGTACTACGACATTCTTCATTCCTACATGGGATATCGCACCTGTTACTACCGCTGTTTCACCATCGGCTACGCCTCACATGCCATGGTCGATGCTTACAAGCGTTGCCGTGAATATCTGGATGCAGCCATCGAACTCGTTCGTCCTGGTCGCACCACCGCCGAAATTGCCGCGGTCTGGCCGAAAGCCGAGGAGTTCGGTTTTCCCAATGAGGAAGCTTGTTTTGCCTTGCAGTATGGTCACGGAGTTGGCTTGGCAATCTGGGAGAAGCCCGTCATCAGTCGCCTGGTTTCTTTCGAGCATCCGCACGAGATAAAGCCCGGGATGGTCTTTGCACTTGAAACTTTCTGGCCCTCAACCGACGGTTGGAGCGCGGCGCGAATCGAAGAAGAAATCGTCGTTACTCCAACCGGCCACGAAGTGATAACCCGTTTCCCGGCAGAGGAACTGCTCGTCGCGGGGGCCCATTATTTCACCGTCAATGGTCCGCTGCCCACAACTCGAGAAACCGAGTCTGCGCCTAGCAAGCGCGTTATCGAGATGATCGAGGGTAGCTCCAAGGCGGAACGAGTCGGCGTGGCCGATTAAATGCCGGGCAACTCTAGGCGTTCGTCTACACCCATTGTCCTCCTGAGCAGCGCCACGTGATTCGCTTACGAACCGCTCGCGCAGTGGAAGAATCTTTGCATTCCATCGGTTAATCAAAATGGCCTTTAGCGTCGTCATGCCGGCTCTCGAAATGGCCCAGGAAACGGGCAAGCTAGTGGCCTGGCGCAAGAGAGATGGGGAGACTGTCAGCAAAGGTGAACCGCTGCTTGAGATTGAAACCGATAAAGCTGTGCTCGAGGTCGAAGCGCCTGCTGACGGTGTTCTTACTGGCATCGCCGCCCAGGAAGGCGACATTGTGCCGGTTGGTGAAACCATTGCCTGGATCGTCCGCCCCGGCGAGTCCGCTCCCCCGAGGGCGCCGGTTTCTTCCACGCGGAGAACCGCTAACGAACCTGCACGGCCCACGGCAGCTCACGAAATTCCTTCTGAACTGGCGGCTGGGGCTGCTGCGCGTCTATCGCCGAAGGCTCGCCGACTTGCCCAAGAAGCCGGTGTTGACCCCCTAAAACTACGCGGCTCGGGCCCCGGTGGCGCCATCCTCGCCGCAGATGTGCTGGCCATCCAAGCTGAGACGAACCAGCAATCCGGCAATTTCAAAACCCCCGGATCGGTGGGACGTCTCATGGCGGAGCGCACTACGGCAAGCTGGACTACTGTGCCTCATTTTTTTGTGGTGCGCGAGGTTGACGCATCCGCGCTGAATGAAGCCCGTCAGCAGCTGGCGTCCGCGAGTGAAGAAAAATCGAATGTGCGGCTGACGCACACCGATCTGCTGGTTGCGCTAGTTTCCCGCGTTCTAACCAAGCATCCCCGCGTCAATGCAAGCTGGATCGACGGAAAAATTCGCCTAAATCAGGGGATCAACATCGCAGTTGCAATCGCAGTGGACGATGGCGTTGTAGCGGCCGTAATCCGCAACGCTAATGCCTTGCAAGTCAGAGAGATTGCAGTCCAGAGGCACGAACTTGCAGAGCGCGCACGGGCAAGTCGACTCCATCCCCAGGACATTTCTGGCGCAACTTTCACTATCAGCAATCTCGGCATGTACCACGTAGACGCCTTCAGTGCCATAATCAACCCTCCTCAAGCAGCGATTCTGGCGGTTGGCAGCATCACCGACCGTGTCATCGTCGTGGCTGGTCAGGCCACAATTCGCCCTATGGTGACGCTAACTCTCTCCTGTGATCACCGGGTGGTTGATGGCGTGAGGGCTGCTTCCTTTTTGAACGATTTGGTTGAAAGGATTCGCGACCCGGAGAAATGGCTGCAATGAGAGAGCTCTTTCACAGGACCACGGGGCGATGAGCTAGGATTTTAGTGTGGTGGCTTAGCTCCCGGCAGCGAAACTCAGTCAGTGGTCACGAGGGCAAGCGAGCACAGGTGAGCCAGTTTCGCAGGGCAGGTAAGTGCTTGAATCGGGAAGAGGAAGATGGCGCGCCCTGAGAGATTCGAACTCCCGACCTTCTGGTTCGTAGGTAGAAAGTTAACGCTGTAAGTGATTGGTCTGGTAGCGCATACCAACACTGTGAAAAATCTCATTTGCGCCCACGCGCCCACTTTACGGTTAAGATAAGAGCCATCCTCAACCCGAGGTAAGCAATGGGACAGGCAAAACGTGACCGTGACACAAGTGCGGCGCTTGCCTGTGCCGAAGCCTTCCAAAGAATCGCAGAGCCACTCCTCCCTGGTATCGCCCAAGACGTGGAAGGGAACGTCCAATTTCCGCACGCGCCCCGCAACATTGGAGACTTGGTGGTGGCGGCGGTGAACCTCGCGTTTGCTGTAGAGTTGTACATCAAAGCACTCCTTGCCGAGTTCCAGATCAATGTGCCTCAAACCCACGACCTCGGTAAGCTATATGACGCAATTCCCCAGTCCCTCAGGAATGAGATCGAGAAGTCATACGACACGAACTGGAGGGAGCACTGGTATGGTAAGCGCGCTTCCATAACCATAGCGAAGGGGCCGCTGGAGCAGCCGGAATGGAGGGACTATCGTAACCAACCCAAGAATCTCGGAGCAGTCCTAGAGAGATCGGGGGATGTCTTTACTTCCTGGAGATACATCTACGAATTCACTGAGCCGGGTCAAGGCAGCTACCAGTTCCACGATTTCGAGTACGGCCTCCTCCTTTCCGCATGCAATGCAATCCGGGCCGCCATCATACTCAAGATCATCCCGACCCACGCGCAGCTACACTGAGCGCGGGTGAATCACCCCAAAACAAGGTTTTTCATCTATCGAGAGGTGAGCCAGTTTCGCAGGACGGGTAAGTGCTTGAATCGGGAAGAGGAAGATGGCGCGCCCTGAGAGATTCGAACTCCCGACCTTCTGGTTCGTAGCCAGACGCTCTATCCAACTGAGCTAAGGGCGCAACGTGGAGTGTGACGGTTTCGATTATAGCGGAAATTTTGAGGGGAGTGGCTCGCGGGAAGTGGATCAAAATCAGTCTGAGAAGTGCATTCCGTGAGGATTTCAACACAGTTCGGCAGACGGTTTGCCTATGCCGAAGCGCACGTAAATCTTGCCCGCAGTGCGGCAATTCCTACCCGGTGCAGAACCCTTGCTGGACAAGTCTTTTCAGCGATTTAAGAAATGGCAAACAGGGTGCTTTCAGAAACCCCAGACGAAGTGGCGCGCAACGGGGCGCTCTCGAGAATAAACTTCGGCCAGAGGTTTTCTTGGGCGCCCCTTGCATTTCCCTTCTTAAGCAGACGCCAAGGACCCTCCCCCGTGCTTGGCCGTCAAGCCAAAACCAACCGTGCGGTGATCTCCACCCCCGCACGGCGTAACAAGCCTGCAACCACCGGTTCCTTAAACCGGGAGGCGTCAAACTCGACGCGGATAATGTGCTCCCTTTCATCGATTGAAATACGGCGAACCCCGTAGACTTCGCGCATGCTGTCGAGTGCGCGCATCTCGGCCTCTTCGGTCCTGCCAGCGTAGCGGTAAGCAACTTCAAACTGGGTCATAAGTTGACCTCTGTCAAAGGATTAGAATTGTCAGCAGTTTGCCCCTGAATCGAAGGCGGCAGACACACAATCTTACAGCAAGAGAGTTTTGTAGTCTGCGGAAGACGAGCTCATGTCTACGAATCGACCGAGCGCTGCGGCAATCACCGAGAAAGATCCTGTCTGCGGCATGGCGGTGAATCCCGCAACGGCCAAGCATAGCCGGGAACACAAGGCAAAGAAGTTTTACTTCTGTTGTGCGCGTTGCGCGGAGAAGTTTGAAAGTGATCCGGAAAAATATCTCAAGCCGAGTGTGACGTCTGGATTGGTGAGGCTGGGCCCGGGGACAGCTGCGAAGCCGGGGACGAAGATCAAAGATCCGGTCTGCGGGATGGAAGTTGATCCGGCGACCACGAAGTACAAGTTGGACCACTTGGGCAAGAGCTATTGCTTTTGCAGTGCACATTGCCTGGAAAAGTTTCGCGCGGATCCGGACAAATACTCGAAACCTGCGGAGGGTGCTGAAACTGCGGTTCAGATCACGCCTGTTCCCCTGAAGAAGGTTTCAGATAAAGCTTCCACCTACGTGTGCCCAATGTGCCCGGAGGTACGTGAGGAGAAGCCTGGCCCGTGCCCCACTTGCGGCATGGCGCTTGAGCCGGAGCTGCCTTACCGGGCGACACGAACGGAATATACCTGCCCGATGCATCCGCAGATCGTGTGCGATGGGCCGGGATCATGCCCAATCTGCGGAATGGCGCTTGAGCCCCGGACAGTGACGGCGCAGGCCGAAGAAAATCCGGAACTGCGCGACATGACCCGGCGATTCTGGGTCAGCGCGGCTTTGACCGCGCCGCTGCTGGCGATAGCCATGGCGGACATGTTTCCGACGATGCGCATGGATCGCGCAGGCAGTTGGTTGCCATGGCTGGAGTTAATCCTCGCGAGCCCGGTTGTGCTCTGGGGAGGCTGGCCATTTTTTCAGCGTGGATGGGCGTCGATCGTGAATCGTTCGACCAATATGTTCACGCTCATCGCAATGGGCACCGGAGTGGCTTATCTGTACAGCCTGGTTGCGACGGTTGCGCCGGGCATATTTCCCGATTCGTTCCGCAGCATGAATGGGAAGCCGCCAGTGTATTTCGAAGCGGCGGCGGCGATCGTGACGCTGGTTCTGCTTGGGCAGGTCCTTGAACTGCGAGCGCGAAGCCGGACAGGTGCTGCCATTCGAGCGCTGCTTGACCTCAGTCCGAAAACCGCGCGCATCTTGCGAGGCGACCGGGAGGAAGACACTCCGCTGGAACAGGTAAAGCCCGGAGACCGCCTGCGGGTCCGCCCGGGGGAAAAGGTCCCAGTGGACGGGATTGTACTTGAAGGAACGAGCGGAGTTGATGAATCGATGATCACCGGCGAGTCGATGCCGGTCGAGAAATCGGCCGGTAGTCGGGTCATCGGAGCAACTGTGAATGGCACCGGATCGTTCATCATGCGCGCCGAACATGTGGGCAGCGAAACACTGCTGGCGCAGATCGTGCAAATGGTGAGCCAGGCGCAACGAAGCCGGGCTCCGATTCAAAGATTGGCAGATCGCGTAGCTGGGTGGTTTGTTCCAGCGGTAATCGGGACAGCGGTGGTTACGTTTACTGTGTGGGGGTTGATTGGACCTCAGCCTCGGCTTGCCCACGCGTTAGTGAATGCTGTGGCGGTGCTGATTATTGCCTGTCCATGCGCTTTGGGCTTGGCGACTCCGATGGCGATCATGGTCGGGACCGGGCGCGGGGCCCGCGCAGGCGTGCTGATCCGGAATGCCGAGGCACTGGAGACGATGGAGAAAGTAGATACGCTCGTCGTGGACAAGACCGGTACGTTGACAGAAGGCAAACCGAGCGTTGAGTCGGTGGTGTCAGTGTCGGAAATCACGGATCGAGAACTGGTGCGGTTGGTGGCGAGCCTGGAGCAGGCGAGCGAGCATCCGTTGGGAGTTGCCGTTGTGGCGGCTGCCAAAGGCAACAACATCGCACTGGTACCAGTTACCGAGTTTCAATCGCGCCCCGGCCTGGGAATCATCGGAAAGGTAGAAGGAAAAGTTGTTGCCGCCGGAAACACCAGAATGCTTGGAGCGCTAGGTATCTCGGATGCGCCCTTTGCGCGGCGGGCAGATGATCTGCGCCGAAATGGCGAGACCGTAATCTTCGTGGCGGGCGATGGGCGTCCTGCCGGCCTGATCGGGATTGCAGATGCTGTGAAGGAGTCAACGCCGGCAGCATTACGAGATTTGAGAGCGGCGGGATTACGCATTGTCATGCTGACTGGCGATAGCCGGGTGGTGGCAGAAATCCTGGCACGAAAACTGGGAATTGAGGAGTTCAAGGCGGAGGTGCTGCCGGACAAGAAGGCGGAGATCGTCAAGCGCCTCCAGAGCGAAGGCAGGAAAGTTGCGATGGCGGGTGACGGGATCAATGATGCACCGGCACTGGCGCAAGCGGACGTGGGAATCGCGATGGGGACCGGAACCGATGTCGCGATGGAAAGCGGCGGGATTACGCTGGTCAAAGGCGATCTGGCTGGTATCGTGCGCGCTCGAAAACTCAGCCAGGCGACGATGCGCAACATTCGGCAGAACTTGTTCTTCGCGTTTGTCTATAACTCAATTGGAGTGCCGATAGCCGCGGGTGTGCTCTATCCGCCTTTCGGTTTGCTGCTGAGCCCGATTCTGGCAGCGGCGGCGATGAGCTTCAGTTCGGTGTCGGTGATTACAAATTCCCTGCGTTTACGCAACACCAAGTTGTGATGAATTCCGCCGACAACACCAAGGCAGAGCAGTCAAGAGGGTATTTAGATCAGCGCTACAGCCCAGTTTCAGGCCGCTGAACGCTGGTTATTGGCCATGTTGATAATGGGCAAGGGGATGCGCACTCTTCTCTGGGTGCGCGATTTACTTTCCACTACATCTACGAAGACGAGGCCATTGCCCACGATGACTGGATCACTTAACAGTTCAAACTCCTCTCCGTAGAGTTTCATACGACTTTCCTGAGTAAAGCCCAATTTCTTTAGTCTTTCACAGAGCCCATTATTATGACCGGTCATTCAAGCACCTATTAAATTACGGGTTGAGGGTGGCTGGTTAATAGGTTTTGGGGAGACGAATAGCCAAGTATTCTAGATCACGAGTCAACGCTTGTGCTGTGATAATCAGCGACACTGCTAATTATACAGAGCAGTTATTGCGCATTTTAATGGCCAATCAGGGCGGTGCAAAAGTCGGTGTAGCGCATCTGCCTCAATTGACAGTCTTATCCGCCGTGCTCAACAATGGAAACAGTAAGCGCACGTTGGGGTTGGAGGGAATCTATGGCTGAGGAAGCGGACCAGGTTGTTGAATACGAGAGCGGCTCGTCGGGTGGAATTGGCAAGTGGATCCTCTTGCTATTAGCGGTGATCTACGTGGCTGGGTCCTTGTTCTTTCTGTTCAGCCTCCGGACACGGATCGATGACCTGGGCAAAGGGCAGGCCGCGAGCAGTCAGCAGATTGCTGAATTAGAAAAGCGTATGCAGTCGGCCGAGGCCGACTCGGAGACGCTAGCGAAACAGCTTGGGCTCACCAAGAAGGAGCTGGCACAGCGCTCGGCGGAACTCGTCCGCGAACAGAAAGCTGCGGAACAGCGGCTTTCTGAGGAGCAGAAACAGCAGATCAGTCAGGTCAGCGGGGACATCGCCAACGTAAGAAGTGATGTTGGCGGGGTTAAGACGGATGTGGCCTCGACCAAGTCGGAGCTGGCCGCAACCGAAGCGAAGCTGCAGAGCACGATCGGCGACCTGGGAGTGCAGAGCGGTCTTATCGCCCACACTCGTGACGACCTGGAGATTCTGAAACACAAGGGCGATCGTAATTATTACGAATTTACGCTGGTGAAGGGAGCAAAGCCGCAGGCCATTTCTACGGTGACGTTGCAGCTCAAGAAAGTCGACCCTAAACGCGGCAAGTTCACTCTGAATGTGACGGCTGACGACAAAACGATCGAGAAAAAAGACCGGAACATAAGCGAGCCGATCCAGTTTTACACCGGACGCGATCACATGCTTTACGAGCTGGTCGTATGGTCGGTAACCAAGAACCAGGCGACCGGATACCTCAGTACTCCGAAGAACGCGCCCGTCCCCGTGACCCCGAGCTAATGAAGAGCAAGAATCGGTCGATCTCCGGAATTTCAACTGGCAAGTTCGTTTGCCGGCTACGTTCCTAGTAGGAACCCGAAGGTACACCGCCCTGCCGGGAATAGCTTGATAATCTGGATTCGCGGTTAGAATCGAAAGCTATGCGCGTGAGCTGGATGATGACGGTTGCAGGCGCTACCTTGCTCTCGTTGTCATCCTTTGCCGCCGATCAGCAGCAAAATCTGCTAAGCCTACCTTGCAGCCAGGCCGAAGGTCCCGGCGCCAAATGCATTCCTTCCAAAGAAGACTTAAAGAAAGCGGCGGAGGCGTTCTCCAAAGCTCTGAAACTGGAAAAGGCGAACCGGGTCGAGGAGGCATACACGGAGTTTGACACAGCAGCACGGCTGGTGCCGCGAGACATCGACTACCTCTCAGCGCTGGCGATTACCCGGCAAGAATTGGTTTCTCAACACCTGAAGAGGGGAAGTGAATATCTGGGCGATGGGCACCAGGTGGAAGCGCAAGCTGAATTTCGCGGCGCTCTGCAGCTGGATCCCGAAAATTCGTTTGCCAAGCAGCGGCTGCAGGAGTCTCTGGATCAATGGGCTCCCCATACCGCAGCTGGCGCTCGCGTAGTCGAGGAATCTCCAGAACTGCGGATCACTCCCAATCCGGAGAAGCATGGGTTTCATTTCCGCGGAGACTCTCAACAACTGCTGACGGAGGTGGCGAGCACATTCGGCATCAGCGCTGAACTGGATGACTCGGTGGCGTCGCGTCACCTGCAGTTCAATCTTGACGATACGGACTTCTACACCGCCATGCAGGCCGCGAGTAATGTGACCGGCACTTTCTGGAGTCCGCTCTCTGAGAAGCAAATCCTTATCGCCAAGGACACAACAGACAACCGCCGTTTGTTTGAACGCATGGCGACACGCACGTTTGAAGTGAGTTCGGCGACTACGCCACAGGAGATGCAGGAAGTAGCCAACCTTCTGCGAACGATATTCGAGATTCGCTATGTTCAGCAACAGGCCGGATCTGGCAGACTGGTTGTGCGCGCGCCGATGAACACGCTCGACGCCGCGACCCGGTTCGTGGAGAATCTTGGAAAATCCCGGCCGCAGGTCATGCTGGACATTCGGGTTTTTGAAATTGACCACCAGTTAACCCGCAGTCTCGGCGTTCACATTCCTGACACGTTTAATCTGTTCAACATACCTGCCGCTGCTTTGGTGGCTTTAGGCGGGCAAAACCTGCAGAGTCTGATCAATCAGTTAATTGCCAGCGGAGGGATCAACCAGGCGAGCGCGCAGGCAATATCGGGACTATTATCACAACTCCAGGGTCAGCAGAATTCAATCTTCAGCCAACCATTGGCCACTTTCGGCGGAGGATTGACCTTCTTTGGTCTTAGCCTCGACAGGCTTGCCGCCCAACTTTCTTTGAATGAGAGCCTGGTCAAACTGCTCGATCATGCCACGCTACGGGCCAGTCAAGGACAGGACGCGACTTTCCGGCTAGGCCAGAGGTTCCCCATAATCAACGCCAGTTTCGCGCCGATCTTCAATACGGCGGCCATCTCTCAAGTTCTGCAGAATGGCAGCTTCCAGGCGCCGATTCCGTCGTTTTCTTACGAAGACCTGGGATTGGATATCAAGGCCAAGCCTCAGATCTCCGATAAAGGCGTTGGCCTGCAACTGGAGATGCAGCTTCGTAACCTGGCGGGCCAGAACTTGAATGGTGTCCCGGTAATAGCCAACCGTCAATACAAAGGCAGCATCAACTTGCTCGATGGCGAGCCGGCGATGGTGGCATCATCACTCACCATCAGCGAACAGCTCAGCATGACGGGAATCCCTGGTTTGGGATCGATTCCGGGTTTAAACAAGCTGGCAACCACGAATTCTAAAACCCAGGAAGAAGACGAACTTCTGGTAGTCATTACACCCCATATTGTGAACCTGGAACCGAGCCAAACCGCAGAGATCTGGCTGACTAAGTAGATTTCACGCAGAGTTGGTTGTATTATTCTTGCCTCCCCCGACGCGAACCTCTCAAGCGCCCAGGTATGTTTCTTTCGCTCATGACTCTGGTTCCCCACTCTGAGGGGATGCTCTGGCTGACCGATCGCGTGCAGCTCGGGGTAATTCTTGTCATTCAGAGTACTGGTTCTTTTCTGCAGGAAGGGAGCCTGTTCAACATCCTGATTGCCCTGGTATTTGGCTTTTCAACGCTCAACATTCTGGCGCTTGCCTCGAAGGGCTTTGACAGCCGGCCCGCCAGACTCAAGCCGGGAGAAATCCTGGCGATCACGGCCATGGTTCTGTCCGTGTGTTTCTTAGGATGGGAAATGCTGCACGTATTTCACGTATTCCCGATTCACCTGGGAGATTGAGAACTCGCGCCATAACGGCTGATTGCGGTTGTTATCAGTTCGGCGGAGAGATTTCGATCTCTGAGAGACTCGCCAACGTGCTTCCTCACCCGCCTGGGGCTTGTGTTCGGATCGAGGAAGAGTAAAACGGAAGGTCCCGCCCCGCTAAGCACAACTCCCAGGACTCCTTCCTTTCCAGCTAAAGGCTGGAGTGCGGGCAACAATGGACACAACTTCGCGCGATAAGGCTGATGGACGCGGTCGCCGATGGCAGCAGTCAGCAAATCCGGACGGCCCTGCGCGAAGGCGACGAGCAGCAGCATGGAATTTTGAATATTGTTCACCACGTCGGCACGAGGGTATTGTTGGGGCAACACACGACGGGCTTCTTCGGTGGGAAGACTCTCGTTCGGGACAACAAGCAATAGTGGCCACTTGCCTTTGGGCAGAATGCTTGCGATCTGAGCTTCGCGCTCTGACGACATGCGCGCAATGGCCAAGCCACCTTTCCAGCAGGCTGCAGCGTTGTCCGGATGGTGTTCGCGCCAAGATGCCTCGCCAATGATGCGCTCCGCATTCCAACCCAATCCTCCGAAATGGTCAGCCATGGCGATCCCGGCGAGGCGGGCCGCGGCGGATGATCCACAACCTTTACCAATCGGGATCTCATTTTCAATCTGCAACGCGAGGGGAACAAGGGGTTGGGAATTGCCTCGGAGAACGTCGCGATAGGTCTCGACAATGAGATGATCTTGCATTTCCCTGCAGATTTCAGCATCGCGGCCGCGGGCCCTGATGGAAAATTCCCGTGCTGGTTTGGCCGAGATTTTAAGGAAAAGCGAGAGCGCGAGCGCCGCCGCATCAAATGCCGGACCGAGGTTGGCGGAGGTGGCTGGCAGCTGAAGCCGGAATTCGTCCGTTCTCTTCGATTTACGTAAGGACATTATTGGTTCAATCAGCCACGGGGCACTTCGGCTTGTTTTAGGGCCTCAATTACCAGATCTGCTCGGGCCTCAAGGGTGATCGGCGGATGCTGCTGGGATTGGACAGCTTCTGCCTCTTTCCCCGAGAACAAATCGCCGCGATGAAATTTCAATGTGAAGTCCGGATCCTTCAGCAGGTGGCCGGTCAAGATCAGCACAACGGAATCGCGTGACTTGACGAAACCCGATTTCACTAGCTTCTTCAGTCCAGCTAACGTCACAGCCGAAGCAGGTTCACAGCCGATTCCGTCTGCTCCGATTTCGGCCTTTGCCAGCGCGATCTCGGTTTCGCTCACCTGATCAACCGTTCCTCCGGTTTGCCGGAGCACGGCAACTGCTTTTTTCCAGGATGCCGGATTGCCGATGCGAATCGCACTCGCGGCAGTTTCGGCCTGCACCGAAATCAACCTCTTGCCTCCGGTCTCACGCATTGTGCGGACCAAGGCATTTGCGCCTTCCGCCTGAATAATCGAAAGCTTGGGCAGAGTCTCGACGAACCCCAGCTCCTTAAGCTCCAAAAATGCCTTTCCGAGCGCCGATGAGTTCCCCAAATTGCCCCCTGGGACGATGACGTGGTCCGGGACCTGCCAGTCGAGTTGTTCCAGAAGCTCAATGGCGGTGGTCTTCTGCCCTTCAATGCGGTAGGGGTTGACAGAGTTCAACAGATAGACCCGCATGCGCTGAACAACATCGTTCAAAATGCGTAAACATCCATCAAAATCAGTCTTCAACTGGCAGGTGAGCGCGCCGTAATCGAGCGCTTGCGAGAGTTTTCCCCATGAAACCTTGCCCTCGGGGATCAGCACGAGACTGCGCATCCCGGCGTAAGCAGCATACGCCGCCATGGAAGCGGAGGTGTTGCCGGTAGAAGCGCAGCCTACCCAGGTAAATCCTTGTATTCGGGCGAACGACGCAGCCAAAGTCATCCCCGTGTCTTTGAAAGAGCCGGTTGGATTCATGCCCTGATGCTTGGCAAGAAGAGTTTCGACTCCTGCGGCACGAGCACATCGTTGCAGCTCATAGATTGGGGTGTTACCTTCGCGCAGAGTAATCACCTTGGATTCATCTGGAAAAGGTGGGAGCAGTTCGCGAAATCTCCAAACCCCGCTCTGGTCAATCGGGAGCAGAGATTTCCTTCGGGTTCGCCAGAGCGCTTTGAGGGAAGATGCGTTCAGTCCGGAGGGACGCAAGCCCTGATCTGTTTGCCACCCGGGGTAAACGATCTGCAGAAGATCGCCACAGGCGGAACAACGAAACGACTGCGTCGGATCGCTGGCGACCCGATCGCAGCCGATGCAGCGAAGTTCATGCGTGTTCCCGCGGACAGGAGAAACGCTCTGAGCCATTCGTAAGGATCCTTCGACTCGCCCGGCGTGTCGCATTCGCGCAACGCCGCACGCAGAATGACATTGTATTTAATTTATTTTTGTCCGCGCAGGTAATGATCGGTTTTGTTGATCCAATCTTCGCGGGGCGGATTGAAAACATCCAGATCCACGGTATCGGCCAAAGCTTCGGCCTTGTGCGGCATGTGGGGAGGAATCGTCAGCACCTCGCCCGCATTGACCACGATTTCTTTGCCATCGATCCAAAACTTCAGCGCACCATCCAGGATGTATGTGACCTGCTCGTTATGATGGCTGTGTTCCGGGACGATGCAGCCTTTCTTCAGCAACACACGAGCGAGCATGATGTTCTGACCAACGACAAAATGACGCTGCAGCAAAGGGTTCAGGTCTTCGATAGGGACGGTACTCCAGGGAATGTACTGCAGCGTCGCCTTGTGCGCCGCATGCTTCTTGCGGGAGGATTTCTTTTTTGTCTTGATTTTCATCTTGCGGCTGGCTCGCGCTGTGCTTGCCATGTCAGTGGACCTTTCCCTGATAGATTCCGACGGCATTGTCGTGGAGATAGCCGTGCGCCAGTTGAAGCGCCTGGGCTTCGGTAACCTCGCCTTCCGAGATCATCTCCGCCAGCGCTGCCGCGAGCGCAGTGCGGCTGGATTGCACTCCCAGCCAATAGCTTTCCTCGGCGCCCAGAGCCTGATTGTAAGGGAAGCAGTCGGTCCCAAATGTAACTTTGTCAGGAAAAGTTTCCAGCCACTGCTTGAGCAGCTTCTTGAATTCGGAGGGATAGAGCAGAACCTCGGTCTCCGACGTGTCGAGATAGACGTTCTTCATGGCCGCCAGCCAAATCGCCTGCCGGTCATAGGGATATCCCCCGTGGATCATCACGAATGTAGTACTTGCGTAGCGGGGATCACGAACCACGGTTTCGAGGTTCAGGATATTACTTTCTGACAAATTGAAGTAATCGCCGATGCCAACGGCGGAATGGATGTGCACCGGCAGATGGAGCCGCCCGCCCTCGCGGACCAGATAGCGGAAGACGTAATCCTGGAATGTGCGGTACTCTTGCTCGCTGGGAATGCCCCCAACAACGAATCGCTCGTAGATATCTGCGGTTTGCTCTCGAGTTGGGTCAGAAAATTTCGTCGACCGGAAGTAGGCGACTTCAAACTTTTGCGCGATCGCGCCTTTTTTCTGATTGTCCTCGAGCGTGCGGGTTACGAAGCTAAGGTAATCGTCGAAGCTGGCCGGAAGCTTAGTTATGCCTTCCTGTTGCATCCAGCGGTGCAGCATTTTTTCCTGCAGCGGGATATAAACCTGCTCATCGCTGTTGCGCGCGGTTTCGCGCTGATTATCAAAAGGCCACATGAAAGAGTCAGAAAAGAACACCCAGACGAAACGCTTGGGATCAAGGTAATCGGCCATCATGGCACGGTTCGCAACCCCCTGCTCGATGTTCAGTTTGTCGAGAAGGTTGGAAAAGTAGGCGATTCCCTGCTGCTTCCGGGCCTCCTCCTTCTTTTGGATGAGCCACCTGGTGTGTTCGGGAGAGAGATCGTTATAGGGATATCCCCAAACAGCCTTGGCAGCGGCGACCAACTCGGGATTGGTATCCCGTTCACGAAGGGCAGCGCTGCCCGGCGGGGCGGCCATGGCATCGACGTCGGGGTCGTCAGCATATCCAGGGTGGGCATGATGATCGAACATAGGGATCTTTTCAATCTGCGGCAACAAGCGTTGATAGATTTGCTCCATATCGCTGCCAGGAAAAGGACGAGCCTGAGCAGCAGCAAACGATGACAAAAGCGGAAGAAAACAGAAGACGACAATAGTGGTTCGGTTCATGGGCTTTCCAAAGCGTAAGAACGGCTGACTGCCTAGAGATTTACTACGTGCTGCCAGGCGCAAGCCACGTTCTGAATGCGCGCGACGGCTTCACGCAAAGTTTCCATCGAAGACGCAAACGAGAACCGGACAAATTCGCTTCCCGCGGCACCGAAGGCAGCGCCCGGAATCGCAGCTACGCCCGCCTCCTCCAGCATGATGCGACAAATCTCTTCCGCGCTCACTCCGGTCTCGGAAATGTTCACCCAGGCGTAGAACGCGCCCTCTGGCGCCTGGCAATGGAAGCCCGGCACGTGGTTGAGCTCGCGCACGAATTGTTCCCGGCGCCTGGCGAATTCCGCAACCATGCGCGGCGTTGCGCCAGTGCTATCTTTCAGGGCTTCGATCGCACCATATTGAGAAAACTCCGCTACGCATGTGTAGCTGTTAACCACTAACATAAGCAACGCGGATGCAATTTCCGGCGGAGCGACAGAGTATCCCAAACGCCAGCCCGTCATGGCGAAACTCTTGGAGAATCCATCGATGAGGACGGTGCGTTCCTCCATGCCGGGGTAGCTGAGCATGGAAACATATTTCCCGCCGTAAATGATTCGGGCATAGATTTCATCCGAGAGCACGATCAGGTCATGCTGGACCGCGAGTTGAGCGAGCGCCCGCTGTACACCGTCGGTGTAAACAGTACCGGTGGGATTGGCGGGCGAGTTGGTGATCAGGATCTTCGTACGTGGGGTAATCTTGCGCGCGATTTCATGGGGATCGGGCTGGAGATTATTGCGTTCAGATAATTCGAACGGGATGGGAACGCCGCCAAACCCCAGCGTGATCGAAGAATAACCCGGAAAACCGGGGTCGGGATACAGGACCTCATCGCCAGGATCAACAAGTGCCATCAGGGACATGAAGAGAGCAATCTTGCAGCCGGGCGCGATCACAATGTGATCGGGATTGATGTGTACATCGCGAGTTCGGCGAAGATATTCAGCAATCGCCTCGCGCAAAGCTGGAACGCCGGCCATCGGGCAGTAACGATCTTTGCCTTGATCAATGGCTCGCTTCAGAGCTTCGCTGGTGGGAGCTGCGGGATGAAAATCAGGTTCGCCGAGTTCTAAATGAATGATTGAGCGTCCTTCGCGCTCCAATTGTTTAGCGCGCGCGTAAACGGAGAGAGCGCCCTCGCCACTCATCACCGACATTCGCGACGCAAGAGATCGCATCAAGCCTGCTTTCTCGAAACTTCCTGGGGAATTTGAGTGGTGGGAATTCTCAAAGCCCCGATAAATCGCGGAAAGAGTTCGAACGCCGCGGCGGTGGCCATAAGCTCAACGAGCTGCGCATCGTTGTATACGGTCTTCAACTCCACGAAAAATTTATCGTCAATTTCGTCCGGTGATCGGTGCAAGCGGTCCGCGCAACGAAATCCTAACTTCTCGGCCTGGCTGAACGGACCCTGCTCAAAATCACTTTTTACGGCGGCGATCTGAGCGTCACTGGCCCCTTTTTGCCTGGCAGAGAGCGAATGGGCTGAAATCGCATATGCCGAATCGTTAATTACAGAGATGCGAGTCGCCAACAGTTCTTTATACCAGCCGGGCAAGGCACTGTCACCGAGGAGGCCCTTGAGAAAGCCGGCCATACCAATGGCCAGGGCAGGCGCATGCGCCAGAATCTTGAACATATTCGGCACGACGCCCCGCTGTTTCAGCAAGGCGTCGTAGATGGCAGCAATTTCGGGTGGAACCTGGTCCCGTTCGAGCAGCGGAACCCGAGGCGAGGCTTCCGTCTTCTGCATCAGAAGGCGTACCTCAACGAGAACTGAATCAGCCTCGGCGTACCAGCGGTTGAAACGATCTTGCCGAAAGTCCCCGGATTCTCCACGTCATCCTGTTGCGGATTTGCGAAGTTCGGATGATTCCAGATGTTGAAGAAATCCGTGGTAAAGCGCAGCGTTTGCCGTTCGGTAAGGTTGAAGTTCTTGATGATAGAGAAGTCCCAGTTCTGCTGGAAGGGGCCACGATAGATGTTGCGGCCAAGGTTGCCGAAATTAGTGCCGCAAAAATTGGGGTTGTTGATCGGATTGCACTCGAAGGCGGTATTTCCACCTGCTACCTGCGGATAGAGCAGCGGAGCCGGGGTGAAATTGTTGATGTTGAGATATCCGTTAAGCCGCTGATGGATATCCCCGCTGGTTTTGCCCGACGCAATAGTAGCGCCCGGAGCGAGTTCGGCTCCCAGGGTTGGGGTTAAGCCAGCGCCAAGGAACCCAGTGCCGGCGGCCGAGTCGAACACCGAAAACGGCGTGCCGGATTGGAAGATGCTGATGCCGCTGATGGACCAATTGCCCAACAGTGTTGCTTTGGGCCCGTGTTCGTTGCGAAAGAAAGGAAGATCGTAGCGGTAGCTGGCGATAAGCCGGTGTGTGCGATCGAAATCAGAGAGCCCGCGCGAAGCGGTGAGACTTGATTCATCATTCCAGGCAGTGGCGAAGGCCGTGTTGCCGCTGGATGTGGCATCGTTCGAGCGCGAGAAAGTGTAGGCGGCCTGAAAGTATCCGGCACCCCAGCGTCGAGAGAGAGTAGTCTGCAAGGAATGGTAATGGGAGTAGGCGTCGTCAATGAAGGCCTGCATGCCGGAGTAGCCATTGATCGGCAATGAGCGCGAGCGTGCCGGCCCGTTGGAGAGGGTGTCGTAGATGATCTTGTACTGCGTGCCATTGGCAGCAGTAATCACGAGCGGATTGCTTGGACTCACGTTTTGCGCCTGCAGGGGCGTACGTGTTTCCCGCAGATGGATAGAGTGCGTACCTACATAGCCGACTTCTAATACCCATCGTTTGCCAAGTTCACGCTGCAACGTGAGGTTCCACTGTTGGGTGTTGGGTGTAACAAAGTGGCGCGGCACCGGCAGAACGAAAATGTCTTGCGAAGGGAGACCGGCAGCCCCACCGGGGCAAGAGAAACTCGGCGCCTGGGTCGGGTCATTACCGGGGAATCCCTGGAACACCGCTAAACACGGGATAAACCCGGGGTCGATCACTCCCCCGGCGGGCAGGGCATTCGGGTTTGGAGTCGGGCAGCCCGGGAGCGGATTGGCAGAGAAGAAGGTGGCTTCACAGCCAGGGGCGCCTCCTCCAAACGCAACCGGCAAGAAGGGCGCCTGGAAGCTCAGTTGATCAACCGATCCCACGTCCTCGCGGACAAAGTAGATTCCATAGCCGCCGCGCAGCGAGGTCGTGTGGTGGCCGAAGATATCCCACGCAAAGCCCACGCGCGGACCAAGGCCGGTCGCGTAATCGTTCTTGTAGGTCGTATTGCTGCCGGTGGGATTCAAACCGGGTATGCCCAAGCCTTTGACACAACTGCCGTAAATGAAGGGGTACTTGCCCTCGTCTGCCAGTTGTGGATCGGCGTTTCCGATGTGGCAAAGACTGTCATAGTACCCGCCGATAATTTCCGTGCGCAGGCCAAGGTTGAGGGTCAGATCCTTTCGCGCCTTCCAATCGTCCTGCACATAAAAACCAAAGTCGTTGGCTCGATACTGGTGGTTGTATACACCTCCACCACCGAAGCTGAAGGGGGGTGCACCTTGCAGGAACGACTGGAAATCGGTGAGCGGGCTGCCGTTGGCGAAACTGGCGAAGATGAGCTGTCCGTTGAAGACCTGGGGAAAGAGTTTGTCCAGATTGACGCGGCTGTAGTCGCCTCCCCAGCTGAGAACGTGCGCTCCATGCACCCAACTGAAATTATCCACAAAGTTGTAATTGTTCTGGGTCTGGTGCTGATCGGCGAACGGTGCGGGCCCAAGCTGGAAGCCCGAACTGTTGAGCGTGAATTTGTAGATCGCCTGGGTCACATTATTGGTCGGACGATCAATGCCCAAGTCGGCAGCCGTGACCGGGTTGATATTGTCCAGGCTGTTTCCGATGTGTACCAAGCCGAACCGGAAATCGTTCACTAGCGTTGATGAAAACAGGTGGGTCTCATTGATGCTGAAAAATCGCGCGTGTATCGGCAGATCAAAAGGAAAGTCCAAATCGGTGGCGCTGACACTGCTTTGCAGCGTCGAACCCAGGGATTCGGGTAAGCCTCCGGCGCCGAAGGGCAGGAATGATTCGGAATCGGAGAAGAAAAAGCGAGCGGAAAGTTTATCGTTACCACCGCGAAATTCGCGGTCCCAATTCGTGGTGAACTGGTCGTCGGTGTATCGTCCCGGACGAGTGATGAAGAACGGGGCTGTGTTGATGCTAGGGGTGCAGCCCGGAGCGGCGCTCACGCTAACGCCGGGCGTGCCGGGAAGTGAAGGAATGAGATAGCCGTTGGCGTCTCCGCCGAATTGGTCGCTCTTGAAATTGAGCAGCTTGAGGATCACCGGATCGATGACGATTGGCACCGCGGGACAGCCGGGTGCTGCGGGCGAACTGAAATCTTTGATCAGCGTCGCCGCATCTCGCTGTGCGGGCAGAATGGGGAAACCGGGATTGCTGATGGCTGTGCCAGGAGACTCACCGCTGCGCTGGCGCGTTCCCTGATAGTTCAGGAAAAAGAAACCAAGCTTGCCGTCGGTTCCGATCGGCCCGCCGAGACTTCCACCGAAAATGTTTTGCTTAACTGACGGACGCGCTTGTCCAGCCTGCTTCAGGAAATATTCGTTGGAGTTTAGTACGTCGTTGCGGAAGAACTCATACACGTCACCGTGGAAAGTCTTGGTTCCGGATTTCAGAATCGCGTCGACGTTGCCACCGCCGTTGCGGCCCTGGCTCGCGTCGTAAAGCGAGGTTTGCACTTTGAATTCGCCGATGACGTCGGGATTGGGGAGCGGCACGTTGGTGGTTTGTGCCACGTTGTAGTCTGTGGCGCTGATGCCTTCGATCAAGAAATTGTTATTATCTTCTCGCTGACCATTGACAAAGATTTTGTTGCTGCCACGGCCGAGTTGTGCCGAAGCGTTCAGCTCGCTGTAGACCCCGGTGGACAGGGTGAGCAATTGCTGGAAGTTTTGAGTGGCCAGAGGAAGCTCGCGAATGGTGGCGGACTCGATTGCCTGGCCGGTCGCAGCTTGGGTGGTCTCTACCGCTTGAACTTGCGCCTGAACCTCGATCTTCTCCTGGACCGCCTGGGTTCTCAGCTTCGCGACCATGCGGGTAGTTTCAGTGACACGCACTTCGATATCAGGGAAGGTTCCTTCGGCAAAGCCGCCACTATGTACGATCACCGTGTAGGTGCCTACTGGCAGCAAGGTAGCTGTAAACGAGCCACTGGCGTCGGTTTTTGTAGTGCGCGCCAACACGCCGGTGTCCTGGTTGGTGATGCGCACTTCAGCCCCGGCCACAAAGGCACCACTCGGATCCTGCACCGTGCCGCTGATGGCTCCGGTCGCGCCACCTTGCCCAAAACTTTGGACACCAAGTGCGGCCAGGACGAAACCAATTAGGACTAACCTGCCGAATGAACCCTGCATACACACCCCCTCGTAACGTAACAGTGCAGAACGGCTAAATGAAAAGCAGGCAGGACGAGCGACACGAAAAAGCGCTCAAGGTCTGCGTTCCTGGTGGGAGAGCAATGCTCCCAGAACCAGTAAGCAGCAGTTTGTGCCGGATGAGTCTCATTGGGTACACTTCCACCCCGGTTGTGCGCTGTAGTCCCCGGGGTTGCGAAAGCTTACCTGAAAACGGCAGGGACTTTCAACCACATGTTTTTTCGATACTATTATTCCGTCTCAGCCGCAAGAAGTCCCGAGAGCTGGTAGTGGTGCGGTTCGACAAGGAAGCGATGCAAGCGCGCGGTTATTGCGTCGCAAAGAACACGACGCCCCGCGCGGATCGCCCAGATCCCTCGCTACGCAAAAGCGGCTTGCCCGGGATGACAATCAAACTGCACCACTAACCGAGAACTGCCCGCAATTGAACGGGAGCACACAAGATGTGGAACTTGAGATTTAGCGTGATCTTATTCTCGATAGCCATCGCGGCAATCGGTGCCCCAGGCCGCCAGGAAAGCAACAACGAGATCGCCGCGTTCAACGAAAAATTCAGGCAACTCATTGCGGGGGCTGATCACCCCGGAATGCTGGCGCTATGGGCAAATGACGGAGTTGACCTGATGCCCGGGGAAGCACCGCTGATCGGGAAGGATGCTATTGGGGAATGGCTGAAACAGATAGAAGCAAGCTCTCCCGGATCGAAAGTGTTGCGGGAGGAGTTGCAGTTCTATAGCATTCGGCGATCAGGAGATTGGGCGTCGGAATGGGCGACGGAACACCAAATCGTGCAGCCGCGCGGGAAACCGGCGATTGAAGGGTATGGCAAGATGGCCCTGATGCTGCATCGCGATTCACACGGCGCGTGGAAAATTCAGCAAGAGATGTGGAACGATTCTCCCAAGCCGTAGCCTTGCTGGAAACGGATGTCGAGGCGCCGCTAGAGGCCTTTGTAGGCACCGCCATCGACGAGAATCGTCTGACCGGTAATGTAGGACGCGCGCTCCGACGCCAGCCAAACAATTGTGTCGGCAAGTTCGCGCGGTTCGCCAACGCGACGGAGAGGCGAATCTGCCGCCCAGGCGTCAAAGAAGTCTTGCTCTGGTTTTCCCTGCGCTGCCGAGCGGGCCTTGGCCAACTCTTTCAAGCGATCGGTTGCGGTATATCCCGGCCCGACATTGTTGACCAGAATTCCATCCTTGCCAAATTCGTTTGCCAGGCTTTTGACCAGACCGACGACTGCCGCGCGAACTGCATTCGACAGCACGAGATCGGTGACGGGCTGCTTGGTGGTGATGGAGGTAATGGTGATAATTCGTCCCCAACGCTTGCTTTGCATCTGCGGAATGACTTCGCGGGCAAAATAGACTGTGCTCAGAAAATTTGCATCGACGGCCTTCCGCCAGTCCTCGATTGTGGCGGCAAGGAAGCCTTTTGCAGGAGGACCGCCGGCGTTGGTGACACAAATGTCGACGGCTCCGAACTTCGTTACTGTCTGGTTGACGAACTCGTGCACGGCGCCGGGGTGAGTCACATCCATGGGCACGGCTAGTATTTCGGCGCCGTATTGTTTTTTGATCTGCTCGGCTGCTTTGCGGAGAGCCTCAGGATTTCGCGCGCACATGGCGAGCCGGCAGCCTTCGGCAGCAAAGGCTTCGGCGGTAGCGCGACCAATACCCTGGCTGGAAGCTGCAACAATCGCAACGCGGCCTGCTAGTCCGGTTTCCATAGGCCGGAATTATAAATGCAGCACGCACCGCGCCTGACTAGTTGTAATTTTCGTGCTCTGGCCGGGGTTCTCGAATCTATACTGACAATGCGTAAGGAGCTGGCCATGAAACGCACGTCAGATCGCCCGGAAACTAAGGCCGTCCGAGGCGGCACCAACCTCGAGAAGAAGAATGGCCCCTTGTCTACCCCGATCTATCAGACCTCCACTTTCGAGGTTACGGACAACGAGCAACAAGTGCGAGCAACGCCAACGGACATGTTCTACACGCGCTACGGCAATCCCACGCATACGGTTGTGGAGCGGGCGATCGCAGAATTAGAGGGGACGGATCGCGCGTTGCTGTTTGCTTCCGGAATGAATGCGATCACTACTTCGGTTTTGGCACTGCTTAAAAGCGGCGATCACGTGGTGGCGCAGCGGGACATCTACGGAGGTGCAGCAAAATTCTTCGGGCAATGGCTCCCTAAGTTCGGAATCGAGACGACTTTCGTTGATACCACGGAATATGAGCAGCACGAGCGTGCGATTCGTCCGAACACAAAGCTACTGTATGTGGAATCGCCTACCAACCCGGTTGTGCGAGTGGTCGATTTGCGGAGGATCGTCGCAATTGCCAGACGGCATGACCTTATCACGATGATCGATAGTACGTTCGCCACGCCGATCAACTGCCGGCCCGCCGATTTCGGCATTGACCTGGTTATGCACTCCGGCACGAAGTATTTTGGGGGGCATTCTGATTTGATAGCCGGCGTGGTCGCTGGACCGGCTAATCTCATCAACCAGATTCACGAAACAAGAACCACGCTCGGCGGATGCATGGATCCGCACGCCGCCTGGCTACTGCTGCGCGGCATCAAGACCCTGGCAGTCCGGGTGCAACGACAGAATGAGAACGCATTACGGGTTGCACAGTTCTTAGCGCACCATCCCGGCATTCGCCGAGTTTACTATCCTTTCTTAGAGGGCCATGCGCAACGAGCATTGGCGATGGAGCAGATGCGCGGTGGCGGCGGAATCGTAAGTTTCGAGGTGGAGGGAACGGGCGACGACGCACGGAAACTCAGCGAAGCCTTAAATCTGTTCACCCTCGCTCCAAGTCTCGGCGGTGTCGATTCTCTGGTATGCATCCCGGTTCTGACGTCACACGCCATGATCCCGGCTGAGCATCGCGCGAAGATGGGCGTAACTGAGCAATTGATTCGCCTCTCGGTAGGTATTGAGAACGCCGACGATTTAATCGCCGATCTGGAACAGGCCTTAGCGGTGGTTGGATCGCCAAGGCAACATGCGCACGTTGGCTAGAACGGATAGGCTTATAAAGAAGTTCTAAGCGATCGAACAGGAGCTGCCTATGAAACGCACCCTTACCATTATCGGCATCATCGTTGCGGTACTGATTGTCATTGCGGTTGCATTGACGTTCATGGTGAACGTCAACACGTTCCGCCCGCAGATCGAGTCGGAATTGAGTTCGGCGCTGGGGCGGCAGGTAAAGGTAGGAAATCTCAAACTCGAGATATTGAATGGCAGCGTCTCGGCCGACGATCTTTCGATCGCCGACGACCCTGCTTTCAGCAATCAACCGTTTGTTCGTGCAAAGGCGCTCGACGTGGGAGTCGAGCTATGGCCTTTGATCTTCTCTAAGACCCTGCATGTCAACGATCTGACGATCGCAAATCCTCAAGTCGCACTTTTGCGGAATGCCGCGGGGAAGTGGAATTTTTCAACGATTGGAAATAAGCCAACTTCCGGAGCGACTGCACCGACGACGGAAAAGGCTGCGCCGCCTGCCAATCAAAAGGATGCTGCGCCTGCCCAAGCCGCCGGATCAGCGCCAGCTTCGAATCCTGAGCTCTTAGTCGGAAAGTTGGCTGTGAAGAACGGTACGTTAACAATGGCGGACGTCAGTACTCACGAAAAACCCCAGGTTTTCACAAATGTAAACATCACGGTAGAAAACTTTTCCTTCAGCTCGCAGTTCCCTTTCAAAATGTCTTGCGATCTGCCTGGCGGTGGCAGCATGAAGCTTGACGGACGGGCTGGGCCCATTAACGCCTCTGACGCATCGCTTACGCCTTTGCAAGCGAAGATCAACATCAACGGCTTGAATATTGAGAAATCGGGATTCCTCAATCCGGCATCGGGTTTTGGTGGTCTCATAAATTTCGATGGCACCGTCAATTCCAACGGTCGCCAAGCGGAAACCAATGGCGGCGCGACAGTCGCGCAACTAAAGGCGTCGCCAAAGGGATCTCCTGCGCCAAAACCAGTGGATCTGAAATTCAGCTCTACTTATGATCTTCAGAAACAGTCCGGGCCTATGAGCGCGGAAGTCATGCTCGGCAAAGCGGTGGCGAAACTGACCGGAACGTACCAGATGCAACCCGCTGCGGTTGTGCTGAACGCCAAGCTTGCAGCCGAGAACATGCCCGTGGATGATCTGGAAACGTTGCTGCCCGCCTTGGGAATCACGTTGCCGGCTGGTTCGCATTTGCAGGGGGGAACACTAACCGCAAACTTCACCATCACGGGGCCAACGGACAAACTGGTGATCGCAGGTCCGGTTCAGCTTGCAAATACGAAGCTGGCGGGATTCGATCTGGGATCGAAACTGTCCGCCATCTCAGCCTTTAGCGGTGCCAAGACCGGACAGGACACAACGATTCAAAACTTTAGCACCGACGCGCACGTCGCACCCGAAGGCATCCAAACGCAAAACGTGAATTTGAATATCCCCTCGCTCGGTGTAATTACGGGGAACGGCACTATCAGCCCGCAGAACGCCCTCAACTACCAAATGAACGCCAAACTCGGCGGCATGGTTGGAGGGCTGACCCAGATTGCTGGGCTGGGGAGCAAGAACGCGGCGATTCCTTTCTTCATTCAAGGGACAACATCCGACCCCAAGTTTGTTCCCAACGTAAAGGGCATGCTGAGCAGTCAATTCAATCCCGCCGGCCAAAATCCTGCGGGCAACCTCGTCAACGGCATCACTGGCCTGCTAGGGAAGAAAAAGCAGAAATAGACATTGGTACAATCGGGATGCTGAACACCCTGACTGATGTCATGCGGCGGCACTCCAGCGTCTGCCTTTGCGAGGCCAGTTCGCAGCATTGGCATCTCCAGATGGCGCTTAGGCGCGCTCAACAGGTCCGCTCGGTTGCCTCGGGGATGCGTGGCGCAAAATGAACAGAAATCGCATATTCGTCTACGCTCTAGTGCTGTGCATCCTGGTGCTTTTGGTGTTTCTGCAGTTCCGCCAATGGCAGACCTTTGATTGGGGCAAGTTCGTCAGGAACTCAAGCGATATCAGCTGGCGGTATGTGATTTACGCGACAAGCCTCATCTATTTTGCCTATGTTCTTCGGGCGCTGCGCTGGAAGATATTTCTTCGCCCCGTGCGGAGGAATGTGACGACCTGGTCGCTGATCTCGCCAACCGTAGTCGGTTTCACTGGCCTGGCTATCCTAGGCCGCGCGGGAGAACTGATTCGTCCCTATTTGATTGCGCGACGGCTAAACCTGAGCTTTGCGTCGCAACTAGCGGTGTGGGCCGTCGAACGTATTTTTGACATCGGCTCATTTACCGTTCTCATGGTGATGGCCATCTTTCTCCCTACAAAATTGCGCGCTTTTGCTGCAGTTCATCCGGTTTATAGTCACTGGCTGCACGTGGCGGGATACTTCCTGTCCGTTCTCGTGGTGGGAATGCTTTCGGTCACTACGCTAGTGAATTACAAAGGCCCCGCGATGGCGGACTGGGTCGAGGAGCGATTTGCCCATCTGGCACGGAATCTGGGGCACCGGATTGCGCAGCGAGTGCGTGAATTTGCCGGTGGCTTGAACACGATTCACGGGCCATTGTCGTTCCTTCAACTCTCCGCGGTTTCGATTGGAATGTGGTGGCTGATCGCTCTCTCCTATGAGGAGGTCACCCACGCCTATGGGCCGGCCATGCAGAACATGAGCGTGAGCCAAGTCTTACTGCTGATGGGATCGAGCATGGTGGGATCGATGCTGCAGCTGCCGGGAGTTGGAGGCGGCTCGCAATTGGCAACGATCGGCGCTCTGGACAAGGTGTTTCATGTCCCGCGGGAAATCGCCGTGAGTTGTGGAATTCTGTTGTGGCTGGTAAGTTTCGTCGCCGTGGTGCCCTTAGGTTTGTTGTTCGCACATCGCGAACGACTCTCGTTGCGAAAGGTTGCGGAAGAGAGTGAACGAGCTGAGGAGGAGGTTCCGATTCCGTCGCCGGGCGGATGACAAGTGACTTTCATGAGGTCGTAATCCAGGTCTGTGTAGCTCCGTGTGTATATTTCATCCCAGTCGCCAGTTTCCAACGTGCAAACGTTGCCTAGTTTATAATCAAAATTCCTGCCTGATGGAGTAATAACAAAATGATTCGTTTCCTGCAGACCCCTGGGCCGATCAAGAAGTTCATTCTCGGCGGCCTTTTGACCATAATCTGCGTTTTCATGGTCATCACACTCGTGCCCGGTTTCGGAAATTCAAATTTCTTCGGTGCAAGCACTCGACAAAGAGGCGTGGTCGCTACAGTTGACGGTAATGATGTGACCACCTTGGAAGTCCAGAAACAGGCGCGGCAGATGGTGAGGCAGCAGTTCCCCAAAGGCGGGGCACAGGCCTCCATGCTGCTACCGTTTTTTGCCTCACAAGCGGCTCAGCAGCTGATCCAGCGTAATGCGCTACTCGCCGAGGCGCGACATTTAGGTTTACGTGCCACAGATGCGGATGTGCGGGACGAGTTGCAGCACGGGCGCTATGCGGAGGTGTTCTTTCCCAACGGCAATTTTGTTGGACAGGCTGCCTACGAAGAGCGGCTGCAGCAGGCAGACCTGACCGTGCCCATGTTTGAACAAGCTGTCAAAGAAGACATTCTGATTGAAAAGTTGCGGAACCTGATCGCGGGCAGCGCGCTTGTGACTGACACAGAGATACGCGACAAATTCGAGAAGGACAATACCAAAGTCGAGTTCGACTACGCAGTCCTTCACAAGGATGAAATCGTTAAGACTATTCATCCCGCCGAGTCCGAGCTCAAGGCCTATTACGATCAGCACAAGACGTCCTATACAAACTCGATTCCTGAGAAGCGAAAAATCAGCTACGTGCTGATTGACACCGCGAAACTGGAGAGCGAGGCAAAGATCACGCCCGCGGAGTTTCAGGCTTACTACGATCAGCATCGGGATGAGTATCGCGTCCCCGAACAGGTAAACCTGCGGCACATTTACTTCAAAACTCCGTTGCCGGGGCCGGACGGCAAAGTCGACCAGAAGGGCGTCGATACAGCTCGCAAAAAAGCCGAGAATGTGCTGAAGCAGTTGCAATCGGGAGCTAATTTCGGCGATCTTGCCAAGAAGTATTCCGAGGACACCAGCAGCGCCAGTAATGGAGGCTCGTTGGGATGGGTCAGGCGTGGACAATTTCCTTCTCCGGCAATGGAGAAAGAAGCATTTTCGCTTGCCAGGGGCGGCACGAGCGACGTGATTACCGCCGAGGGCGGCTTCGATATTATTCACATCGATGACAAACAAGACGCACATCTGAAAACGCTCGAGGAAGTGAAGGGACAAATCGAGCCGATTTTGGCGCAGCAGAAGGCGAGCCAAGCCGCAGATGCAGAGGCGACGGCGGTCCTGACTCAGGCTCGGACTTTGGGACTCGACAAGGCTGCCTCCACCCAGAGCTTGCAGATCATCACTACAGACTTTGTCAGCCGGACAGATTCCTTGCCTGGCATCGGCAACTCGGCTCAGTTCATGGATGCGATTTTCAATGCACCGGAGAAATCCCCGCCGGATGAAGTACAGCTTCAGCAGGGCTATGCGATCTTCAACTTGCTGGTCATTAAACCTCCGGCAACGCCGACATTCGAGGAAATTCGGGCGCGGGTCGAGAACGAGTTCAAGCAGGAACGAGCTACGGCCTTGCTGGCGAAGAAGACGCAGGAACTATCGGATCGCGCCAAGGCAGCTCACGACCTGAAAAAAGCCGCGAAAGAGTTGGGTGCGACCATGAGGACCAGCGAACTGGTGGCGCCGGACGGGCAGGTCCCCGATCTCGGTTCGATGGCTGGCCCGGCAGCGGTGGCTTTCACGCTCAAGCCCGGCGAGATCAGTGGCCCGATCGATACCAACACTGCAGGCGTGGTTCTGAGTGTCCTGCAAAAACAAGAACCGAGCGAACAGGAGTTCGCGGCGAAGAGAGACCAGATTCGCGACGGGCTATTGCAGCAGAAGCAGTCGGAACTGTTTGGGATGTTTGTCGCCAATCTGGAGAGCCAGATGGAGAAGGCCGGCAAAATCAAGATCAACCAGCAAGAATTGAAGGGGCTTACCAAACAGCAGGGTACGGAAGACGAGGGAGAATAGGGCCGGCGCAACCAGAATGGAAGCATAAGCCGATATGTCATTCCCCCGCTCGACCGGAATTCTGCTCCATCCGATCTCCTTGCCATCACGGGGTGGAATTGGAGATTTTGGTCCAGCAGCCTACGAATTTCTCGATTTTCTGGCGGCGGCCCGGCAAGGGTTGTGGCAGGTCCTGCCGCTTGGACCTCCGGCAAATGGTAACTCACCCTATTCCTCGACATCGGCGTTCGCCGGAAATCCTCTGTTAATCAGCCTGGAAAGATTGGCCGATCGCGGATGGATCAGCCGCGATGAGTTGTCTGGCCTTTCTGAGACTGTCCAGCGCATCGACTATAACGAAGTAGGTGCGCACAAGTTGCCTCTGCTGGAGAGAGCCGCTGGGAATTTTCTGAAATCGTCGCCGAATGAGGCAAGGGTCCGGTTCGAAAAATTTTGCAGTGAAAATGCATGGTGGCTGGAGGATTTCGTCCTATATGACGCCTTGCGAGATCGCTATGATCATCGCAATTGGAAAAAATGGCCGCCGGAGTTAGCGCGCCGCGATCCAGACGCACTCGAACGCGCCCGTATTGAACTGCGATCTGAGATTGGGCTTCGAAGGGTAATTCAGTTCTTTTTCTGGGAGCAGTGGCGAGGGTTGCGGCAGTACTGCGCCGCAAAATCCATCCGCGTCGTAGGGGATATCGCGATTTTTGTCGATTACGACAGCGCGGATGTCTGGGCACAGCGCCAGCTTTGGCGTTTGCGGGACGACCTTGAGCCAGAGGTGGTTTCGGGAGTTCCTCCCGATGCTTTTAGTGCCAATGGTCAGCGCTGGGGCAATCCGCTGTACAACTGGGACGCGATGCGCGCCACCGGTTACAAATGGTGGGTGCAGCGGCTGCGCTGGGCGGCCCAGACGTGCGATCTGATCCGACTCGATCACTTCCGCGGCTTCGCGCAATTCTGGGAGATTCCGGCAAGCGAGGAAACTGCGATTCACGGCAGGTGGGTTGACGGGCCTCGCGATGAGCTGTTCTCCAAACTGAAAGAAGAATTAGGCGGACTGCCGTTCTTTGCGGAAGACCTGGGCTATATCACTCCTGACGTCCATGCGCTGCGGGAAAGACATCACATTCCTGGCATGGCCGTACTGCAATTCGCATTCGGGAATCCGGGGGCGCACGTCTACCTGCCGCACCGCCTGACCCCCGATCGGGTCGTCTATACGGGCACCCATGACAATGACACAGCCGTAGGCTGGTGGAATACGACTGCGACGGAGTATGAAAAGAGGTCCGCGCTCGCCTATATGGGTTGTTCGGAAGACGGGATCAACTGGGCGATGATCCGGGCGGCGCAGGATTCACCTGCGAGTCTTTCTGTGGTTCCGTTGCAGGACGTGCTCGGACTGGGGAGTGAGGCGCGAATGAACACTCCCAGCACACCGCTGGGGAACTATCACTGGCGTTATCAGCCGGGATCACTGAAGCCAGAATTTGCGCAGAAGCTGGCAGCGTTGGCGGAGGTTACAGACCGGTTGCCGCAAGCGCTGGCGCCCCCGCAGGCCGGGGAAAGCTGGGCGTGAGGGTAGGCAGAGTTCTGACTTCTGCATTCTTACTTCTGCACTCCCGCCTGGATCACGGCTTTTCAGGTTTCAACCCGCAGGCTTTGCGAACCTGACCCAGGTCGAGACCGGCCGGGCTAAACTCAGCGATCTGTGGATCGTCTTTGGTGATGAACTGCACTTTGAAAATGTTGGCGCCGATCAGTTGGCGAGCAGTGTCTTCGTCCATCGCCAGGAAATCGCCATTGACCCAATTCCAATTGCGGTTGGTGTGGTAGTTGTCGACGCGAACCGTGACGCGCATCTGCGGACGTCCCCAGAAACTCGCGCGATTGGGACCAGCCATTCTGAAGTTGGGACGAAAGTCGGCCAGCTTCAGCTTGCCGCCAACGCAGAAGAGCGTGACTTCAGGGCGCCGATCGCTGTTGTCGAGGTAATTGTCCGCGGGAAGCGCAAACTTAACCCGCTGCTGTCCTGTCATCTTCTCTTCGGCCTGGTACCTCATCCACTTGCCGCCGGCAGCGACACCGTTCTCCTGTGCAGGGGCCAAGGCCACCATGATGGCCATAATTGCGACAGTAAAGCGCAGGGCTTTCACTTTGCGCTCCTTACGAACCAACTCTAAGTTCCTTACTCAACTATATAAACCCAGAGTTGCGTGAAAGTTGCGGGTAAGTTGTGGTTGGAACCATGCCTGCCAATCGCGTATAAGAGAAAAATCGCATGGATCGCAAGTACACATTCCAGGCGTTTTCACCTGAGCGGCTATGGTCGGTTCTGCCACGGGTCGAGAAGTCCACGTTGCCGGACCTGCTGATGTTCGCAGCAGGTATTGCCCTGTTCTACGCGATCGTTCTGGTGGGTCGCACTTGGTTTGCGCCGTTCAATCCGTCGGTCGAGATCTCGCGGAGCCCCCGCGCGCTTCCGGTCTATGCGGCATTGTCGCTGCTGCGGATCACGATTGCTTACTTTCTGAGTCTCGCTTTCACTTTGGTCTACGGCTATGTCGCAGCGTACAACCCAAAAGCCGAAAAGTTCCTGATTCCACTGCTCGATGTGCTGCAGTCGATCCCTGTGCTGAGTTTCCTGCCGGGCGTAATGCTTGCCATGGTTGCATTGTTTCCCAGCCGACAACTGGGAGTTGAGTTGGGAGCCATTCTGCTCATCTTCACCGGTCAAGTGTGGAATATGGCATTCAGCTTTTACGCTTCGCTGAAAAGTATCCCCCAGGAGATGCGGGAAGCAGCAAAGATTTACCGGTTCAGTTGGTGGCAGCGCTTCACCGAGATGGAATTACCGTTCGCAGCCATCGGGCTGGTGTGGAATTCGATGATGTCGGTGGCGGGAGGATGGTTTTTCCTAATGGCGTGTGAGATGTTCGTGCTTGGCTCCCGTGACTTTCGGCTGCCTGGGCTTGGATCGTACTTGCAGACTGCGGCGAGCGCGGGCGACACCTCGTCGATTCTGTGGGGCGTGGGCACGATGATCGCGTTGATCGTCTTGCTGGACCAGTTTGTGTGGCGGCCAGTGATTGCGTGGGCGGAGAAATTCAAAGTCGAGCAAGTGGAGAGCACCGATGCGCCACATTCATGGGTGCTCAACTTTTTGCGGCATTCGCGAATTCTGGCAGGCATTCACAAGCATGCGGTTCTTCCTCTCCGGGAGTCCCTGATGGAGCACTTCTCGCGGAGTCAGGAGCGAGAGGCGGTTCCACTGAATCGCCGGAAACTCTGGACAGGACGAATCCTGGCGCTTGCCGCGCTGGGCCTGATCACCTACGCGATGGTGCGAGTCGTGATACTGCTCACCGGGCTGACCCGGCCTGAGATCACAGAGTTGGGCTGGGGGCTGGGGGCAACTTTTCTGCGCGTGCAGTTAGCGTTGCTAATTGGGGCGGCGTGGACGATTCCGGCTGGCGTGTGGATTGGGTTGAATCCCCGCCTGGCGAGAGTCGCGCAGCCACTTGCGCAGATTGCCGCTTCGGTGCCCGCGACGGCACTATTCCCAGTGGTGCTGATGATCCTGATCCGCCTGGGCGGAGGGCTGGGAATCGGTTCCATTGTTCTATTGCTGCTTGGCACGCAATGGTACATCCTGTTCAACGTCATCGCTGGGGCGATGGCCATTCCAACAGACCTCAAAGAGGTTTGCTCGGTGTGCCGGATTACCGGCTTAGAACGCTGGCGAAAACTGATCCTGCCGGGAATCTTTCCATATCTGGTCACAGGCCTTGTGACCGCATCGGGCGGCGCGTGGAATGCCAGCATTGTTGCCGAGTACTTCCACTTCAAGGGCCAGATCTATTCCACAACCGGTCTGGGAGCAACGATCAGCCAGGCTTCTGACACCGGGAATTTTGATCTTCTGATCGCTTCCACGATTGTAATGGCGGCAACGGTTGTCACTGTAAATCGACTGCTGTGGCGGCGGTTGTACTATCTTGCGGAGACACGGTTCAAGCTGGAGACGTAAAAAAACCGGAACCTCGCGGTCCCGGTCTAGTTGGCTGGCTGCCCGGATAAAAGGATGCTCGTTTCGCGCACTATTGTTTCAGCGCTATCGCGCTGAAACGCGCG